>NZ_CP054691.1:1873516-2498022 GCF_013348785.1 Gordonia sp. X0973 | reverse complement strand
GGTCATCGGCTGGGGGCTGGTCGTGCTCGTCGCCCTCTTCGGCGGGCCGGGCGGCAACGTGGTCCTCCCCAACGACTGGCGCACCCCGCTGCTGTTCGTCGCCGGGCTGATCGGGCCGGCCGTCGTGCGCGGTCTCTCGGCGCAGCGGGAGCGCATCGTCGTCGCGCAGCGCCAGGCGCCGCGCGACCCCGACTAGGAGCCGCGTCTACTATCGGCAAGGTGACCGAGGAACGCCCTTCCGACGCGGCGATGCGACGAGCCCTGCGACGCGCCCGTGACGGTGCGACGCTCAACGTCGACGAGGCGGCGGTGCTGTTGGCCGCCACGGGCCCCGACCTCGACGACCTGTGTACCAGCGCCGCCCGTGTCCGCGACGCGGGTCTGGCCGACGCCGGGCGCGACGGGCAGGTCACCTATTCGCGCAAGGTCTTCATCCCGCTGACCCACCTGTGCCGCGACCGGTGCCACTACTGCACCTTCGTCACCGTGCCCGGCAAGCTCGCGGCGCAGGGCAAGGGGATGTACCTGGAGATCGACGAGGTGCTGGAGATCGCGCGGGCCGGTGCCGCGCTCGGCTGCAAGGAAGCCCTGTTCACGCTCGGCGACCGTCCCGAGGAGCGCTGGCCGCAGGCGGCCGAGTGGCTCGACGCGCGCGGTTACGACTCGACGTTGCAGTACGTGCGGGCCGCGGCGATCCGCGTCCTCGAGGAGACCGGCCTGCTGCCGCACCTGAACCCCGGCGTGATGTCGTGGGAGGAGATCTCCCGCCTCAAGCCCGTCGCGCCGTCGATGGGGATGATGCTGGAGACGACCTCGAGCAGGCTGTTCACCGAGAAGGGGCAGGCCCACTACGGCAGCCCGGACAAGGATCCGAAGGTACGGCTGCAGGTCCTCACCGATGCGGGCCGGTTGTCGGTGCCGTTCACGACGGGGATCCTCGTCGGCATCGGCGAGACCCGCGCCGAGCGCGCCGAGTCGATCATGGCGATCCGAGCCAGCCACAAGGCCTTCGGGCACATCCAGGAAGTGATCGTCCAGAACTTCCGCGCCAAGCCCGATACCGCGATGCGCGCGGTGCCCGATGCCGATCTGGCGCAGTACCGGGCGGCGATCGCGGTCACCCGGTTGCTGATGGGGCCGGCGATGCGGGTGCAGGCGCCGCCGAACCTCGTCGACGCCGACGAGTGCGCCGCGCTGATCGCGGCCGGTATCGACGACTGGGGCGGGGTGTCGCCGCTGACGCCGGATCACGTCAACCCGGAACGCCCGTGGCCCAATCTGGACGCGTTGGCCGACATCACCGCCGCCGCGGGGTTCATCCTGACCGAGCGGCTCACCGCGCAGCCGCCCTATGTGCTCGCCGGATCGCCGTGGATCGATCCGCGCGTGGTCGGCCACGTGCGGGCGCTGGCCGATCCGGCCACCGGATTGGCCGCCGCGGAGGCGATGCCGGCGGGGATGGCCTGGCAGGAGCCCGACGAGGAGTGGGATTCCTCGGGGCGCGTGGACTTGAACACCGAGATCGACGACGAGGGCAGGCGCACCGAGACCCGCAGCGACCTCGGTTCGGCATTCGGCGACTGGGAGACGGTCCGCGAACAGGTGCGGGCCCTCGCCGACGCGGAGTCGGGTGCGCCGAGCCGCCTCTCCTCGGAGGTGGCCGCCGCGCTGCGCCACGCGGAGAATGATCCGGCCGGCTGCAGCGACGACGACTACCTCGCGCTGGCCACCGCCGACGGCGACGACCTCGAAGCGATGGTCGCCCTGGCGGATTCGATCCGCGCCGACGTCGTCGGACCCGACGTCACCTACGTCGTCAACCGCAACATCAACTTCACCAACATCTGTTACACCGGTTGCCGGTTCTGTGCGTTCGCGCAGCGCAAGGGTGACGCGGATGCGTTCACGCTCTCCGCACAGGAGGTGGCCGACCGCGCCTGGGAGGCCCACGTAGCCGGGGCCACCGAGGTCTGCATGCAGGGCGGGATCGACCCGGAGCTGCCGGTCACCGGCTACGCCGATCTGGTCCGCGCGGTCAAGGCGCGCGTCCCGTCGATGCACGTCCACGCGTTCAGCCCGATGGAGGTGGTCAACGGGGCGTCGCGCGGCGGGCAGACGGTGCACGACTGGCTCGTCGCCCTGCGCGAGGCCGGACTCGACACCATCCCGGGCACCGCGGCGGAAATCCTCGACGACGAGGTGCGCTGGGTGCTGACGAAGGGCAAGCTGCCCACCGCGACCTGGATCGAGGTCATCACGACCGCGCACCGCGTGGGCCTGCGGTCGAGTTCGACGATGATGTACGGCCACGTCGACGCGCCGCGGCACTGGGTGGGGCATCTCAACACCCTGCGCGGCATCCAGGACGAGACCGGCGGGTTCACCGAATTCGTCCCGCTGCCCTTCGTCCACCAGAGTTCGCCGCTGTACCTGGCGGGTGCCGCGCGCCCCGGTCCGACGCGGCGGGACAACCGGGCGGTCCACGCGCTGGCGCGGATCATGCTGCACGGCCGGATCGACAACATCCAGACCAGCTGGGTCAAACTCGGCGTCGACGGCACCCGCGCCATGCTGCGCGGCGGCGCCAACGACCTGGGCGGCACGCTGATGGAGGAGACGATCTCGCGGATGGCGGGCTCCGAGCACGGCTCGGAGAAGACGGTCGCCGAACTCCACGCGATCGCCGACGGAATCGGCCGCCCGGCCCGGCAGCGGACCACCGAATACGGGCGCGTCGACGGCGGTCGGGGTGATCCGGGCCATGTTCGGACCAGCCTCGATTTCGCTGGCCAGCGCCCATGATTGATAATCAGTGTCTGAAGGCTTCAGTTAATCGGCGCGTCGCGGCCCAGCCCATTGCCGCGCGGCCGAGAATCGTTTCCCGGCGTCGCGCGCCGGCATCGTTAAGGAGACTGTGGTGACCTACATCATCGCCGAGCCCTGTGTGGACGTCATGGACAAGGCTTGTGTCGAAGAGTGTCCGGTGGACTGCATCTATGAGGGCGGCCGCAGCCTCTACATCCAGCCCGACGAATGCGTCGACTGCGGTGCGTGTGAGCCGGTCTGCCCGGTCGAGGCCATCTTCTACGAGGACGACGTGCCCGACGAGTGGGAGCCCTACACGGCGGCCAACGTCGACTTCTTCGACGACCTCGGCTCACCCGGCGGTGCCAGCAAGGTCGGCAAGGTCGACTACGACCCGCCGTTCGTCAAGAACCTCCCGCCGATGGGCGAGGAGGACTAAGGCCGATGGCAGCGGTCGGGCGTGAGCGCCGCCGGGTGAGCGCAGCGCTGCCCGACTTCCCGTGGGACACCATCGCCGGTGCACGGGCGACCGCCGCGGCCCATCCCGGCGGCATCGTCGACCTGTCCGTCGGCACCCCGGTCGACCCGGTCGACCCCCTCATCCGCGACGCGCTGACGGCCGCGTCGGAGTTCCCCGGGTATCCGACGACGGTGGGCACGCGCGAGTTGCGCGAGGCCGCGACCGCCGCGCTGACCCGGCGCTACGGCTCGGTCGAGTTGGCGCAGAACCAGATCCTGCCGGTCATCGGCACCAAGGAGGCCATCGCCTCGATCTGCGGGCTGCTCGGGGTGGGGGCCGGCGACACCGTCGTCATCCCGCAGGTCGCCTACCCCACCTACGAGGTGAGCGCCCTGCTCGCGGGTGCGACGGCGGTGCGGGCGGATGCCGACGGCATCGCCGAGGGCGCCGACCCGGCGCTGGTGTTCCTCAACTCCCCGTCGAACCCGACCGGCGCCGTCATGGGCGTCGAGCAGATGCGTGCCGCCGTGGGTTGGGCGCGCGAACGCGGCGCGGTGGTGGTCTCCGACGAGTGCTACCTGGGCCTGGCGTGGGAGGCCGAACCGGTCTCGGTGCTCGACCCGCGCGTCTGCGACGGTGACGTCAGCGGCCTGATCGCGGTGCATTCGCTCTCGAAGATCTCCAACCTGGCCTCGTACCGGGCCGGTTTCTTCGCCGGGGACGCCGATCTCGTCGGGGAATTGCTCGCCGTGCGCAAGCACGCGGGGCTGATGGTGCCCTTCCCGATCCAGGCGGCCATGACCGCGGCGCTGACCGACGACCGCCACGTCGACGAGCAGGCCGCCCGTTACCGGGCGCGGCGCGACGTGCTGCTGCCCGCCGTGGTCGAGGCCGGGCTGCGCGTCGACCATTCCGAGGCGGGGCTCTACCTGTGGGCCACCCGCGACGAGGATGCCCGCGTCACCCATCACTGGCTCGCGCAGCGCGGCATCCTCGCCGCTCCGGGAGATTTCTACGGCCCGGCCGGCGCCACGCACGTCCGCATCGCGCTGACCGCCTCCGACGAGCAGATCGCGCAAGCCGCCCGTCGCCTCGTCGCGCCAGCGTCCTAAGGCACCAACGCCTGGGCGAGGAGTTCGCGCAGCTCGTCGTAGTGCCGCTGTGCGCCCGTCTCCTGATACATCGGGGTGTCCGCCATCGTGTAGCCGTGCGGCGCGTCGGGGTAGACCGCCGTGGCGTGCTCGATCCCGGCCGAGGTCAGTGCCTCGTCGAAGGCGGCGATCTGCTCGGGCGAGTTGGATCGATCGTGGTCGGCGTGCCCGGCCAGCACCCGGGCGCCCACCCGCGGCAGGAGCAGATGCGGGCTGTCCGGGCCGTCGACGACGAGGCCGCCGCTGTGGAAGAGGCCGACCGCGGCGACCCGGTCGGGGAAGTCGGCGGCGGTCCGCAATGCCAGCCGGCCGCCGAAACAGTAGCCGACGGCCGCGACCGGTCCGGCGGAGGCGTGCTCGGCCAGCGTGTCCAGCCAGACGCGCGCGTCGTCGCGGACAACGGTCGGCGTGAGGGCCGCGACCCGGTCCATCACCCCCGAGGCGAAGAAGGCCTCGCGGTTGCCGGGGATCCGCAGATCCGTCTTCGGGGCCAGCTCGGCCGCGGTCCCGTCGCGCCAGAACACGTTCGGCGCGAGGACGGTGTATCCCCAGGAGGCGATGCGCTGTGCCATCGCCTCGATCTGGGGCCGCAGCCCGATGGCATCCATGTAGAGCAGCACCCCGGGGCCGGCACCGGCGAGGAAGGCTTCGGCCGTGCCGGTCGGCAGATCGATCACGACCGTGTGCCCGGCGCTCATTTGACGACCGCCACCGCGAATCCGTCCCAACCCTTGACCCCGACGGTCTGCAGCGCCGTCGCATCCAACCGCGGATCGGAGCCGAGCATCTCCAGCGCCCGCCGCGTCCCGTCGGCATCCGGTCCGTCCTCGTCGATCCGGCGCACCACGTTGTCGACGACGATGACGGCCCCCGGCCCGGTGAGCCGCAGCGCCTGCGTCAGGTAGTTCGGGTTGTTGGCCTTGTCGGCGTCGATGAAGACCAGGTCGAACGGGCCGGTGACCGAGTCCAGCAGGTCCAGGGCGGCCCCGACCCGGATGTCGACGCGGTCGATGAGACCGGCCTTGGCCAGACTGGCACCGGCGACCTCGGCATGTGCGCGCTCGTACTCCAGCGTCACGACGAGGCCGTCGGCGCCGACGGCCTTCGCCAGCCACGCGGTGCTGTAGCCGCCGAGTGTGCCGATCTCCAGGATCCGGCGCGCCCGCGCGATCCGGGCCAGCAGGTAGAGGAACTTGCCCTGTGTCGGCGAAACCGCGATGTCGGGCAGTCCGGCGTCGGCCTGCGCCCGCCGGATGAAGTCGAATCCCGTCGCATCGTCGGCGACGGTCCGCTCGAGGTAGTCGTCGGTCCGGGCCCACCGCTGTGCATCCACGGACTCGACGCTACGCCGCGATCCTCAGTCGTTCTTGTGCAGCGCGTCGTTGAGGGCGATGCCGTCGCCCTTCCACGGCACGACCTCGACGACGCCGGTGGTGCTGTTGCGCCGGAACAGGATGTTCGACTGGCCGGCCAGGTCACGGGCCTTGGCCTCCGATCCGTCCGGCCCCACGACCTTCGTGCCCGCGGTGACGTAGAGGCCCGCCTCGATGACGCAGTCGTCGCCCAGCGGGATGCCGCAGCCGGAGTTCGCGCCGAGCAGGCAGCGCCGTCCCAGCGAGATGATCTCCTTGCCGCCGCCGGAGAGGGTGCCCATCGTCGACGCGCCGCCGCCGATGTCGGAGCCCTCGCCCACGACGACGCCCGCGGAGATGCGGCCCTCGACCATCGAATCGCCCAGGGTGCCGGCGTTGAAGTTGACGAAGCCCTCGTGCATGACGGTGGTCCCCGACGCCAGGTGGGCGCCGAGGCGCACGCGGTCGGCGTCGCCGATGCGGACGCCGGCCGGGACGACGTAGTCGACCATGCGGGGGAACTTGTCGATGGAGAGGATCGTGACGTGCCCGCGGGTGCGCAGCTTGGCGCGGACCTGCTCGAAGCCCTCGACGGCGCAGGGGCCGAAGTTGGTCCACACGACGTTGGTGAGGAGGCCGAATTGGCCGTCCAGGTTGACCCCGTGCGGGGCGACGAGCCGATGGGAGAGCAGATGCAGGCGCAGGTACACGTCATGCGCGTCGGTGGGGGCGGCGGACAGGTCGGCGATGGACGTGCGGACCGCGACGGTCCGCACACCGCGCAGCTCGTCGGAGCCGACCAGGTCGGCCAGCTCGGCGGGCACGTCGTTGCCGGAGAGCACCGTCGTGCCCGTCTCGGAGGCGACGCCCAATTCGGGTGCGGGGAACCAGGTGTCCAGGACGGTGTCGGTGTCGGTGACCGTGGCGATGCCGACGGCGAATGCTCCTTGGGTGCTCACGTCGGGCAATCCTACCGGGGCGCCCGGTAGGATCGAGCGCCATGGCATTGGACTTGCGCGCCGACCCGGCGCAGCTGACCGCCGCCCTGATCGACATCCCCAGCGTGTCCCGCGACGAAGCGGCGATCGCCGATGCGGTGGAAGCGGCGCTGCGCCGGCAGACCAGCGGTTTCGAGGTGGTCCGCAACGGCAACCGCGTGCTCGCCCGCACCAGCCTCGGGCGGGAGCGGCGCGTCCTGCTGGCCGGTCACCTCGACACCGTCCCCCTCGCCGACAACCTGCCCCACCGCTGGGAGTCGCGTCCCGGGGGAGACGTCATCCACGGCTGCGGCAGCGTCGACATGAAGTCGGGCGACGCGGTGTTCCTGCACCTCGCCGCCACCCTCGAGCAGCCGCGCCACGATCTGACGCTGGTCTTCTACGACTGCGAGGAGATCGCCGCCGAGTTCAACGGTCTCGGCGTCATCGAGGAGGAACTGCCGGAGTGGCTCGAGGCCGACGTGGCCATCCTGGGCGAGCCGACCGGAGGGCTGATCGAGGCGGGCTGCCAGGGCACCCTGCGGGTGCGGGTGAGCGCGTCTGGCACCCGTTCCCACACCGCGCGGGCCTGGATGGGCCAGAACGCGATCCATCGGCTGGGCGGCCTGCTGGGCGTCCTCGCCGCCTACGAGCCGCGCCGGGTCGACATCGACGGCTGCGAATACCGGGAGGGGTTGCAGGCCGTCGCGGTGACCGGCGGGGTCGCCGGGAACGTCGTGCCCGATGCGGCGAGCGTCGACATCAACTTCCGGTTCGCACCCGACCGCAGCGCCGAGCAGGCATTGGCGCATGTGCGCGACGTGATCGCCTCGGCGCCGGGCGGCGACGAGCTGACCGTCGAGTTGACCGACAGCGCCCCCGGCGCGCTGCCCGGTCTGTCGAATCCCGCCGCCGCCGAACTGGTCGCCGCCGCCGACGGGAGGTTCCGCGCCAAGTACGGCTGGACCGACGTCTCCCGATTCGCCGCGCGGGGGATCCCCGCGGTCAACTTCGGCCCGGGCGATCCGAGCATCGCCCACATGTGCGACGAGCACGTCGCCGTCGCGGAGATCCACACCGTGCACCGAGTGCTGCGCGACTACCTGCAGGGAGAGCCGGCATGAGCGAGATCGAAACCTCCGACCGGCGGTTGCTCAACCGCCGCCCGCCGCGCAGCCAGGCCGAGGTCAACCAGACCAAACTCGACGACTCCTGGCGCGTGCTGCGCATCCAGGCCGATTTCGTCGACGGCTTCGACGCCCTGCTGCACGTCGAGGACGCGGTCACCGTCTTCGGCTCCGCGCGCACCGCGTTGGGCACCCCCGGCTACGAACTCGGCGTCGACCTGGGCCGTGCCCTCGGCGCAGCCGGGTATGCGGTGATCACCGGCGGCGGCCCGGGGAGCATGGAGTCGGTCAACCGCGGTGCGCGCCAGGCCGGCGCGTGCTCCATCGGGCTGGGGATCGAGCTACCGTTCGAGCAACACCTCAACCCGTTCATCGACATCGGCCTGAACTTCCGCTACTTCTTCGCCCGCAAGACGATGTTCGTGAAATACGCGCAGGCCTTCGTCTGCCTCCCCGGCGGATTCGGCACCCTCGACGAGCTGTTCGAGGCGTTGACCCTGGTGCAGACGCACAAGGTGACGCAGTTCCCGATCATCCTGGTGGGCCGCGAATTCTGGGCCGGACTGCACGAGTGGATCACCGACCGACTCGTCGCCGAGGGCATGGTGTCGCCGGGTGATCCCGGGCTGATCAGCGTCGTCGACACCCCGGAAGAAGTGGTCGAGATCCTGGCCGAATCCCGCGCGGCGCGGGAGGCGAAATAGTGGCCGACATCTGCGTCTACTGCGCCTCCGGGCCGGTTCCGCAGCGCTACATCGACCTCGCGGCGGACCTGGGCACGGCACTCGGCGCGGGTGGGCACACGTTGATCAGCGGCGGCGGCCACGTCTCCATGATGGGCGCGGTCGGCGCGGCGACGCGGGCCGCCGGGGGCAAGACGGTCGGCATCATCCCCGGCCACCTCGTCGAGCGGGAGGCCGCCGACCACGACAGCGACGAGCTGATCGTCACCGACACCATGCGCGAGCGCAAACGCCTCATGGAGGTGCGGGCCGACGGCTTCATCACGCTGCCCGGCGGCATCGGCACGCTCGAGGAGCTGTTCGAGACCTGGACCGGCGGCTATCTGGGCGAGCACGACAAGCCCGTCGTCCTGCTCGACGCGGATGGTTTCTACCAGCCGTTGCTCTCCTGGCTCGACGAGCTGCGCGGCGAGGGATTCGTCGCCGCGGACGCGTTGAACCGCATGCGGGTCGTCGCGACGGTGGCCGATGCTGTGACCGCCGTTACCCGACAGTAGGATGTTCGCAGACTCGACGATGAGGGGGATTTTCGTGCCCAACAGCGCAAACGCCACGACCAAGGTGAGGCTGACCGATCTGGCCAAGGGCGTGGTCGACATGGTTCCGTCGGCCCCGCTCATGCTGCGCCACGCACCCGGACTGATCCACCGGCCCGCCGATGCGCGCAAGACCATCGGCAGCGTGTTCCAACAGCACGCCGGCAAGCACCCGCAGCGGCCCTTCGTCCGCTTCGAGGGCAACACGACCACCTACGGCGAGGCCAACGCCATCGTCAACCGCTATGCCGCCCAACTCGCCGCCGACGGCGTGGTCACCGGTGACGTGGTGGCGCTGCTGGGCAAGAACTCGCCGACGCTGCTGTACCTGACGTTGGCCGCGGTCAAGCTCGGCGCCGTCGCCGGGATGATGAACTACAACCAGCAGGGCGAGGTCGCCGACCACTCCATGAAGCTGCTCGGTGCCAAGGTCATCGTGTTCGACCCGGAATGCGCCGAGTCCTTCGGGTCGATCTCGCCGGATTGCCTGCCAGCACACCGCTACGACTACACGCAGTTCGACGCCGCGTCGGCGAAGCGTCCCGCGACGAACCCGGCGGTCACCGCGACGCTGCCCGCCTCGACCAACGCGTTCTACATCTTCACCTCCGGCACGACCGGTCTGCCCAAGGCCAGCGTCATGAGCCACAACCGCTGGCTGGCCAACATGTCGGGCATCGGCGGCATGGCGGTGCGCCTGCGCCCGTCGGACACCATGTACGTCCCGCTGCCGCTGTACCACAACAACGCGCTCTCGGTGTCCCTCGGCGCGGTGCTCGCCGCCGGCGCCTGCGTCGCGATCGCCAAGCAGTTCTCCGCGTCGCGGTTCTGGGAGGACGTCATCCTCAACCGGGCCACCGCCTTCTGCTACATCGGCGAACTGTGCCGCTACCTGCTGGCCCAGCCGCCCAAGTCGACCGACCGCACCCACGGGGTGCGCCTGGCCGTCGGCAACGGGATGCGCCCGGAGATCTGGGACGAGTTCGCCCAGCGCTTCGGCATCAAGCGGATCGTCGAGTTCTACGGTGCAAGCGAACTCAACCTGGCCTTCGTCAACGTCTTCACCGTCGCCAAGACCGCCGGGTTCTGCCCGCTGCCGTTCAAGGTCGTCGAATACGACCAGGAGACCGGTGAGGCCAAGCGGGACTCCGCCGGGCGGCTGCGCGCGGTGCGCAAGGGGGAACCCGGGCTGCTCATCTCCGAGATCAGCGAGCGGGTGCCGCTCGACGGCTACACCGACAGCTCCGCGACGGAGAAGAAGATCATCCGCGACGGCTTCAAGAAGGGCGACTCCTGGTTCAACTCGGGCGACCTCGTCCGCGAAGTCGGTTGGGGCCACATCGCCTTCGTCGACCGCCTCGGCGACACCTTCCGGTGGAAGGGTGAGAACGTCGCGACGACCGAGGTCGAGCGGGCGCTGGACACCTTCGACGGCATCGAGCAGTCGGTGGTCTACGGCGCGCAGGTACCCGGGTGCGACGGCAAGGCCGGCATGGCCGCGGTCACGCTGAGCGACGGCGCGGGGTTCGACGGCGAGAAGCTGGCCAAACACCTCTACGCGACGCTGCCGGTCTACGCGATCCCGCTGTTCGTCCGGATCATCGGCGCCGTCGAGGCCACGTCGACGTTCAAGAACCGCAAGGTCGAGCTGCGCGAGGAGGGGTTCACCGACGTCGGCGGAGACCCGCTCTACGTGCTCAAGGGCAAAGCGGACGGATTCGTCACCGCCTACGACGAATATGCCCAGGACGTGGCGCAAGCCCGTGCCCCCCGCTGATTCCACGCTCTGCGGGCGACCGGTGGCAGCCGATCGCGCCCTCGTGATGGCGATCGTCAACCGCACGCCCGACTCCTTCTACGACCGCGGCGCGAGTTTCGACGACGACGCGGCGCGGCGCCGGGTCGAACAGGTCGTCGCGGAGGGTGCCGACATCGTCGACATCGGCGGCGTGAAGGCCGGACCGGGGGAGACCGTCGACGCCGCCGCCGAGGCCGAGCGCGTCGTCGGGTTCATCGCCTGGGTGCGCGCACAGTTCCCCGACATCGTCATCAGCGTGGACACCTGGCGGGCCGCCGTCGCCGAATCGGCCTGCGACGCCGGCGCCGACCTGATCAACGACACCTGGGCCGGAGCGGACCCGGCGCTGGTGGAGGTCGCCGCCCGGCGCGGGGCGGGTCTGGTCTGCTCGCACACCGGCGGCGCCGTGCCGCGGACCCGGCCGCACCGGGTGCGCTACGGCAGCACCGCCGACGGCGTCGTCGACGCGGTGGTCGCCGATCTCGCGGCTGCCGCCGCCCGCGCGGCGGCGGCCGGGGTGCGGGCCGACGGGATCGTCGTCGACCCGACGCACGACTTCGGCAAGAACACCCATCACGGGCTGGCGCTGCTGCGCCACACCGATCGGCTCGCCGCGCTCGGCTACCCGGTGCTGATGGCCCTGAGCAACAAGGATTTCGTCGGCGAGACGCTGGGCGTCGAACTCGACGAGCGCCTCGACGGCACACTCGCCGCCACGGCGCTGGCCGCCGAGCACGGCGCCGCGATCTTCCGCGCCCACGAGGTCGCCGCCACCCGCCGCGTCGTCGACATGGTCGCGGCGATCACCGGGCGCCGCTCGCCGCGCCGCGCGGTCCGGGGGCTCGCATGACCGCGCCGCTACCGGAACTGCCCAGCGTGTGGGATCGGCCGACGTGGACGGTCGCCGAACTCGTCGAGGCAAAGGCCGGGCGCAGCGTCGCGGTCGTGCTGCCGGCGCTGAACGAATCCGACACGGTCGCCGGGGTGGTCGAATCGGTGCTGCCGCTGCTGGGCGGGCTCGTCGACGACCTGGTGGTGCTCGACTCCGGTTCCACCGACGACACCGTCGCCGTCGCGCGCGCGGCCGGTGCGCGGGTGGTCCGGCGCGAGGAGGCGCTGCCCGAGGTGCCGCCGGTGGACGGCAAGGGCGAGGTCCTGTGGCGCTCGATCGCCGCGACCACCGCCGACGTCATCGTCTTCATCGACTCCGACCTGGTGCGCCCCGACCCGATGTTCGTCCCGAAGCTGGTGGGGCCGATCCTCACCCAGCCCGAGATCGAGCTGGTGAAGGGCTACTACCGCAGGCCGTGGCGCACCGCGGCACAGCACATCGAGGACGGCGGCGGCCGCGTCACCGAACTCGTCGCCCGGCCGCTGTTGGCCGCGCTGCGACCGGAGCTGAGCCACGTCGTCCAACCGCTGGGCGGCGAATACGCCGGGACCCGCGACCTGCTCGCCTCGCTGCCCTTCGCCCCCGGATACGGGGTGGAGATCGGGCTGCTCATCGACACGCTCGAGGCGCGCGGCCCGCAGGCGATCGGTCAGGTCAACCTCGGCGTCCGGATGCACCGCCACCGGCCCCTCACCGAATTGGGCGTGATGAGCCGGCAGATCGTCGGAACGCTGTTGCGTCGGTGCGGCATCGCCGACTCGGGGGCGCCGCTGGTCCAGTTCGCGGCCGCCGCGGACGGATCCTTCGCCACCCAGGTGACCGAGACCGTCCTCGCCGACCGGCCACCGATGGACAGCCTGCGACCCCGGACGAGAGGCGAGGAGTGATCCGATGATGATGGTCATTGGCTACGCGGCGGCCCTCGGGCTCGTCGGCGGCCTGCTGTTCGCCGTCGTGTGGTTCGTGTTCGGGCGCGGCGAAGAGCTGGCCGAGGTCGACGACGACGTGACCGTCACCGAGTTGCCCCGCGCCGGCATCAGCGGGGAGGACGTCCGCCGGCTCCGCTTCGGACTGGTGTTCCGCGGCTATAAGCAGGCCGAAGTCGACTGGGCGTTGGAGAAGTTGGCCCGCGAGATCGACGAGTTGCGCGGCGTCGCGCAGGCACTGCGCGACCGTGAGCAAGGCGGGCGCGAGGGCGGGCACTAGCCGCGCCGTCGTCGGGGGTCCCCACCGGGCCGAGGCGGTGTCCACAGCGGTGACCAGCTATGATAGAGCGAATCGAAAACTCGGAGGGAGTTGCAACGATGGCGGCTATGAAGCCACGCACCGGAGATGGCCCGATGGAAGCAGCCAAGGAGGGCCGCGGGATCGTGGTGCGCATCCCGATCGAGGGTGGCGGACGCCTCGTGGTAGAGCTGACGGCCGAAGAGGCCGCCGCGCTCGGCGAAGAACTGCGCGGGGTCGCCGGCTGACGCCAGCACCCGCAGGGGGAGTCCGGGGCGGCGCGCTCGGTCCGGTTCTGGGCGCCCTGCGCTGCCCGGTCTGCGGTTCGCCGCTGCACCGGGCGCTCCCCACCACACTGGGATGCCCGTCCGGGCACCGGTTCGACATCGCCCGTCAGGGCTACGTTTCACTGCTGCGCGGCGGCGGTGGCGGCGGCTTGTCGTCGGATACCGCGGCGATGATCGCCGCCCGCCGCGACGCGCTCGACTCGCCGCCGTATCGCGCGCTGCGCGACGCCGTCGCACGGACCGTCGCCGACGGCTTGCCGGCGACGTCGGCGCACCCGCTCCTCGTCGACGCCGGGTGCGGCACCGGCCAATACCTCGCCTCATGTCTCGACGCGCGCGACGACGCGCTGGGCCTGGGCCTGGATCTCTCGAAATACGCCGCCCGCGCGACCGCCGGGGCACACCGGCGCGCGGCCGCCGTCGTCGCGGATCTGTGGCAGCCGTGGCCGGTCGCCGACGGCAGCGCGGCCGCGGTCGTCTCGGTGTTCGCGCCCCGCGGCTTCGACGAGGTGCGCCGGGTGTTGGAACCCGGTGGATTCTTGGTCGTCGTCACGCCGCGCCCCGAGCACCTCGGGGAGTTGGTCGAGCCGATGGGGATGGTCGGCGTCGAGCCGGACAAACACGAGCGGCTCTCGGCCGGGCTGGCACGGGCCGGGTTCGCGTCGGTGCACCGCGCGGCGTTCACCAGGTGCGACGACTGGGGTGCCGCCGAGGTCGCCGACGCGGTGGCGATGGGGCCCAGCGCCTTCCACGCAGAACCGGATCGGCTGCGCGCCCGGGCGGCCGAACTGGTCGGACCGGCCGGATCGGTGGCGGTGACGCTCTCGGTGGACCTCACCGTCGCGCGGTCGTGAGCGCGGGACCGACTGCTGGGTTAGGTTTGAGGGGTGAGAGCAGCGCCGCACGTCCTTGCGATCGTCCTCGCCGGAGGCGAGGGGAAGCGCCTCTATCCGTTGACCGCCGACCGCGCCAAGCCGGCGGTGCCCTTCGGCGGCACCTACCGCCTCATCGACTTCGTGCTCTCGAACCTGGTCAACGGCGGATACGAGCGCATCTGCGTGCTGACCCAGTACAAGTCCCACTCGTTGGACCGCCACATCGCGCAGACCTGGTGGTCGAGTGGATTCCACGGCGAATACATCACGTCGGTCCCGGCGCAGCAGCGCCTGGGCAAACGCTGGTTCACCGGCAGCGCCGACGCCATCCTGCAGTCGCTCAACCTCGTGTACGACGAGAAGCCCGACTATCTCGTCGTCTTCGGCGCCGACCACGTCTACCGGATGGACCCGTCACAGATGGTGGCGGCCCATATCGAGTCGGGGGCCGGGGCGACCGTCGCCGGGATCCGGGTGCCGCGGGAGGAGGCGTCGTCGCTGGGCTGTATCGACACCGACGGCTCCGGCCGGATCACCCGATTCGTGGAGAAGCCGGCCGATCCGCCCGCCACCCCCGACGACCCGGCGGTCACCCTCGCGTCGATGGGCAACTACGTCTTCACCACCGACGCGCTCATCGAGGCGCTGCGCGCCGACTCGAGCGACGAGGACTCCGACCACGACATGGGCGGCAACATCATCCCCGCGTTCGTCGCGAAGGGGGATGCCGCGGTCTACGACTTCCGCGACAACGAGGTGCCCGGCGCCACCGAGCGCGACCGCGGCTATTGGCGCGACGTGGGGACGATCGACGCCTTCTTCGACGCGCACATGGACTTCGTCTCGCCCGACCCGGCGTTCACGCTGTACAACCGCCGCTGGCCGATCCGCGGCGAGACGACGAATCTGCCGCCGGCGAAGTTCATCCTCGGCGGCTCGGTGCAGAACTCGGTGGTCGGTGCCGGGTCCATCGTCAAGGCCACGGCGGTCAGCGGCTCGGTCATCTCCACCGACGTGATCATCGAGGCCGGCGCGGTGGTGCAGAACTGCGTCGTCATGCCCGGGGCCCGCATCAACTCCGGTGCCGTGGTCCGCAACGCGATCCTGGACAAGAACGTGGTGATCTCCCCGGAGGCCCAGCTCGGCGTCGACCTGGAGCGCGACCGGGAGCGCTACGCCGTGAGCCCCGGCGGCATCGTCACCATCGGCAAGGGCATCGTCGTCGAATAGGCCGCGCGAACAGCGTGCTCAGCGCAATCGGTCCCGGGCCGCCTCGACGAGGGGTGCCAGCTCCGGATTGGGCAGCTCGTCGAGCGGGAACCAGGCCAGGTCCAGCGACTCGTCGCTGAGCACCGGATCGGGTAGTGAGCCGTCCGGCGTCGCCGGTGCGACGACGAGGAAGCGCACATCGAGGTGGCGGGTGGGCACGCCGAGCGAGCAGGTGATCGGATGGGTGTGCAGGTGGACCGGTCCGGGGAGCAGCGTCAGCCCGTCGACGCCGGATTCCTCGGTCGCCTCGCGCAGCGCCGCCGCCTCGATAGAGGCGTCCTCTGGTTCGCAATGGCCGCCGAGCTGCACCCACTTGCCGATCCGCGGGTGCAGGGTGAGCAGGGCGTGCGAGGCATCGGCGTCGACCACCAGCGCCGAGGCGGTGATATGCCCGGGCTCGCAGGCGCGCAGGCAGCCGTCCGGCGCGGCGTCGAGGAAGGCGAGGTAGGTGTGTCGCATCACATCCTGCCCGTCGTCGGCCGGCTCCCAGGCGATCAGGGCCTCGCGCACCGAGGAATGGACGCTCACAGCTCCACCACCAACCCGGTCGGGTCGGCGGCCGGGCGCGGCGGCAGATTCGAGCCGTCGTCGGGGCGATCGGTGCGATAGCCGACGGCGATCGCACCCAGCGGCTCCCAGTGCCGTTGCAGGCCCAGCTGGTCGCGCACGACCTCCGGGGCGAAGATCGTCGATCCGATCCAGCAGCTGCCGATCTCGCGGGCCGACAGGGCCACCAGGAGCATGCCGACCGCGGCACCGGTGGCGACGGTGAACATCGTGTGCTCGGCGGCGTTGCGCCGCTCGTCGGGATAGGTGTGCGCACCGTCGGGCACCAGGAAGGGGATGACGACCTCGGGGGCGTCGTAGAGGATCTGGCCGCGCCGCACGCGTTTGGCGATCGACTCCGGCGTCTTCTCGTCCCCGCGCAGGTCGGCGCGCCAGGCCCGGCCCATCGCGTCGAGCAGCGCGATCCGGCGCGCGCGGTCGCGCAACCAGACGAACCGCACCGGATGCGTGTGGTGCGGCGCGGGCGCGGTGAGGGCCTCGGCGAGTGCGGCGCGCATCTCGTCGGGGTCCACATGGTCGGGGGCGAAGGTCCGCACCGACTGTCTGGTCAGCACGGCTTCGCGCCGGCCCCGGGCGATCGCGAAGTCGGTGCCGAGGCGGAACAAGTCCTCGTCGGCCGGACGCACGAGGTCCGCGGCCCGGCTGCCGTCGTCGGCGACGGACAGGCCGCGCACGATGGCGGCGGCGACGCCGTCGAGCTTGCCCTTGGCGAGGTCGGCGGCCGCGGCGATCTCGTCGGCGACGGCGATCTCGGTGACGATCAGCTCGTTGCCGTGCGCGTCGGTGCGGCCGGCGTATCCGTGGACGACGCCCAGCCCGGCGGAGCCGATCGCCACGTCGGTCTGCCCGACGCGCCAGGCGCGCCCCATCGTGTCGGTGACGAGGACGGCCACGTCCACACCCGCCGCGGCGAAGGCGGCCCGTGTCCTGGCGGCGCTGGCGTCCGGGTCCAGCGGCAGCAGCGCCAACTCGTCGGCGGCCACGTTCGACCCGTCGACGCCGGCCGCGGCCTGGATGAGGCCGTAGGCGTTCTCGGTGATCAGCGTGCGGTTCTTGCGGGCGACGACGCGCACCGACTCCTCGTCGATCAACCGGCGGCGCAGCGCGTCGCGCTCGTCGGGATCGGTGGGTGCGGCGACCAGGCGGCCCTCGGTCTTGGAGAAGACCTTCGACGTGATGACGACGACGTCCCCGTCGCGCAGCGTCGCGGCTGCCAGGATCGCCCGGGCCACGTCCATCCCCGGGCGGAACTCCGGCAGACCCGGGATCCCGACGATCTCGACGGGCCCGGGGGAGCGGTGATCGGCCGTCACGAGTCCTCCGCGGGGGTGTCGACGCCGACCAGGGCGCAGGCCGCCTGGATCATCTGCGCGGTGGCACGCGGATCGGTCATCAGCAGCGGCGCCGTGCCGACCGCGATGCCGTCGACCTCGGCGGTGTCGCCGTCGGCGATCAACCACCCGTCGAGCAGGCCGGTGCCGCTGCGGGGGCCGTAGTGCGCGGCGATGGCCTGTGCGCTGGTCTCGACGCCGATCACCGAGAGGCATTCGTCGGCCATGCCGCGCAGCGGCTTGTTGTCGATCACCGGACTGATGCCGACGACGGGCGCCGACGCCGAGCGCAGCGCGGCGCGGGCGCCTTCGAGCGAGAGGATCGCGCCGATGCTGACGACCGGGTTGCTCGGTGCGAACAGGATCACGTCGGCCTCGGCGATCGCGGTGGCGGCGTCGGCGGTCAGCTTGGCGTTCTTGTCGCCCACCTGGGCGAAGCCCGTGGTGGACACCTGGGCGCGGTAGCGCACCCACCACTCCTGGAAGTGGACCGCGCGTTGGGCGCCGTCGACGGAGTCGGGCGGGGTGATGACGACGTGGGTCTCGTGCCGCTCGTCGGAGGCGGGCAGCAGCCGCACCCCGGGGTTCCATCGCCGGCACAGGGCGGCGGTGACGTCGGTCAGCCGATAGCCCGCCTCGAGCATCTGCGTGCGGATCAGGTGGGTGGCCAGGTCGCGGTCACCGAGCCCGAACCAGTCGGGGTCGGCGCCGTAGGCGGCCAACTCCTCCTTGGCGTGCCACGTCTCGTCGCGACGGCCCCACGCCCGCTCCTCGTCGATCCCGCCGCCGAGGGTGTACATGCAGGTGTCGAGATCCGGTGTGATCCGTACCCCGTGCATCCAGGCGTCGTCGCCGACGTTCACGATCGCGGTCACGGTATGCTCGCCGGTGTCCGACGGGGGTTGGTCGGCCACGGCCGGGAACGGGGTGGCACCGAACAGTTCGCGCGCGCCGAGCAGCAGGCGGGCTCCGCCGACGCCGCCGACGAGGACAGTGATCTTCACGGGGGTCCAGCCTAGTGCGTGTGATTGATGCCAATCCCTCCAGCACGTGTCGAGACAACCGATTACGGTTCGGTAGTGGTATACGCCCAATTTGCCGTTCGGCTTGACCTGGACGATGGTCCACGTGTCTAATCACATCAGTGTCATTTGCGAGTTTGAATTATGGCGCAACGAATGTGAATTGTCTTGAGGCACAGCATATTCGACCATATGTTCGAGTTCGTGGCGAACCACGTGACACCGCGGAGCACATTCGCTGACCGAGACCGAGGCCGGCTAACGACAACGAGAGGAAACGCTGAGATGGGATTTGAGAACCCGCTGGGCGGCGACTCGTCTGCGTTCGGCTTCCCGACGCCATTTGCCGGGAACGCACCACAGGCTGCTCGACAGCACCTATCCATCGTCCCCAACGATTTCGACGCCCTGTTCGACGAGGTCGAGGAGACGTGGCAGGACCGGGCGCTGTGCGCCCAAACCGATCCGGAGGCGTTCTTCCCCGAGAAGGGCGGCTCGACGCGCGAGGCCAAGCGCATCTGCTCGGGCTGCGAGGTCAAGGCCGAATGCCTGGAATACGCCTTGCAGAAGGACGAACGCTTCGGCATCTGGGGCGGGCTGTCCGAGCGTGAGCGCCGGCGCCTCAAGCGCGGCATCATCTGACCGGAGGCAACCGAGCCGAATCGACACGCTGTCGGAGGGGGTCGTCGCTACGACGGCCCGTTCTCGACGGTGTCTTCGTCGATGCCGAGATACGTCGCCACCTGCTCGATCAACACTTCGCGGACGAGGTCGGCCAAGTCGTCGCGATCCTTCGCGCGCAGTTCGAGCGGTCGGCGGAACACCACGATCTGTGCCGCGGTCGGCGCGCCGGTCGCATCGATTCCCGCCGGTAGGAGTCGGGCCAGCGGGATCGCCCGATCCGCCGACACCTCCGGCGGCCAGGACACGCTGGCCGGATCCCTCGGCAGCATGCGCGGGACGTCGTCGACGGCGACGTTGAGGTTCGCCAACTCGGCATGCCACCGGGCGTCGATGTCGGCGAGGGCCTCGATGACGACCGCGTCGAACCCGTCGGCGCGCGACGTCCAGGCGGGCACGGTCTGCGGCAGCAGCGGGGAGCGCAGGCCGCGGTCGCGCCGGTCGCGTGACCGGCGCGAGCGGGTGGGCGCCGGGGCGCCGCTGCGCCGCGGACCCGGCCTCGCCTCGTGTCGCATGGCGCGAGTCTATGCCCCGGACGGCGATCGAAGCGCTCGCATGGGGCTCATCCGGTGTGTCCCGGCCGCACAGGCGCCGCCGGGGGTTAATCTGACAGTCGTGAACCATCCTCGTCAGTGCTCCCGTCCGGCGTGTTCGCGGCCGGCCGTCGCGACCCTGACATACGACTACGCCAGTTCCACTGCCGTGATCGGATCCCTGTCCCGCACGGCCGAGCCGCATTCCTGGGATCTCTGCGCCGAGCACGCGGACCGGATCACCGTGCCCCGCGGGTGGGAGATCATGCGCAACCTGAGCGGTTTCGCCGTGCCGACCGAGGAGCAGGAGCTGACCGCGCTCGCCGAGGCGGTGCGCGAGTCGGTGGCCGTCGGCTCCGAGCAGCCGCTCGACGGGTTCGACGATCTGCCGCCGCGCCCGGCTCCGCTGCTCTCCGAGCCGACCGCGGTGCGCCCGCGGCCGGGCCGCCGCGGGCATTTGCGCGTTCTGCCCGACATCGACTGAGTCCGACGGGCGGCGCGACGCCGATCGCCGTCCCGGGGCCGTCCGGTCCGCGCAGGAGAGGAAGCCGGCAAGGATAGGCTGGAGGCATGCGCACCACAGGGGCCGACCTGGACGACCCGAGCAGCCTCGTCGACGCCGATGTCGACGGTCTGCTCCACTCCGTCGCCCGCTCCGGCGCGCAGGTCCGCGCCGTGGCCGAAGCGGTGCGCGAGGGAGTGGTCGAGCCGCTCGCGACGTTGCGTCCGCGCAGTCTGGTGGTCGTCACCGGCGCCTCGGTGGCCGCCGCCCAATCGGCCCGCTTCGTCATCGCCCATGCCGCCGCCCGCCTCGACGTCCCGCTGGTGTCCACCCCGGCGTTGCCGGGATGGATCGGCCCGCTCGACGTCGTCGTCGTGATCGGCGACGACGCGGGCGATCCGGCCCTCGCCGATGCCGCGTCACGGGCCGCGCGCCGACACGCCGAGACCGTCGTCGTCGCGCCGATCGAGGGTCCGCTCGCCGATGCCGTCGGCGGTCGGGGGATCGATCTCTCGCCGCGCATCGTCGTCCCCGAGCAGTTCCGCTTCGCCGGGCACGTCGCCGCCCTGATCGCGGTGTGTCAGGGGTTGCGCGAGGTCCGCTTCGTCGGCGGCGACCTCGACCTGGAGTTCCTGGCCGACGCCCTCGACGCCGAGGCGGCGCGCAACCATCCCTCGCAGGACGTCTACGGGGCGCCGGCGAAGTCGCTGGCCGAGCGGCTGGTGGCGGCGGCCCCGGTGCTGAGCGGCGACAGCCCGGCCGGCGATGCACTGGCCGCGCGCAGTGCGAGCACGCTGTTCGCCGTCGCCGGAGTCTCGGCCACCGCCGTCGACCTGGCGACGGCGATGACGCGCCTGCTGCGCGAACCGAGCGGGGCGCGCGGCGTCGACGCCATCTTCCACGACCCGGAGATCGACGGGCCCCTGCCCACCCACAACCAGCTGTTCGTCCTGAGCAGTCCCGCCCAGCAGTGGCAGGCCCGTCGACGGGTGGCCGCGCTGCCCGACGCCGAGGTGCTCGTCGGGACGGCACCCGACGAATCGACCGACGACGCCGCGGCGGCGTCGCCGTCCCGATCGGTCGGCGAATCGGCCGACGAGGGGGCCGCGGGCCTGGTGGCCGCCGTCGTCCTGGCGGCGCGACTGGAGATGGCGGCGGTCTACGCGGCACTCCTCGGGGGCCGGTAGCCGTGCGACTGTTGGAGGGGGTGGTCCGCCCCTATGCCTGGGGTTCGCGCACGGCCATCGCCACGATCCGCGGACTGCCGGTGCCCTCGGCACACCCGGAGGCCGAGCTGTGGTTCGGCGCGCATCCGGCCGGCCAGGCGGAGTGCCTGGACGCCGCGGGCCGTCCCGACCGCAACCTGCTCGCCGAGATCGAGGCCGACCCGATGGCCGCCCTCGGCTCCCCGGTCATCGACGAGTTCGGGGTCCGGCTGCCGTATCTGCTGAAGGTCCTCGCCGCCGAGGAGCCGCTGTCCCTGCAGGCACACCCCAGCGCCGAGCAGGCCGCCGAGGGCTTCGCCCGGGAGAACGCCGCCGGGATCCGCCTCGACGCCCCCGAGCGCAACTACCGCGATCCGTGGCACAAGCCCGAGGTCATCCTGGCGATGACGCCCTTCGACGCGCTGGCCGGGTTCCGCGACCCTGCGCGCACCGTCGACCTGCTGGCGCGGCTGGCGTTGGCCGAACTCGATCCCTATCTGGGGATGATCGCCGGGCAGCCCGACCACAACGGGCTGCGCGCGCTGTTCACGACGTGGATCACGCTGCCCGAGGCCGTGTTGGCCGTTCTCGTGCCGGCCGTCATCGATGCCGCGGTACGGGTGCTGTCCGACGGTGAGACGGAGTTCGAGGCCGAGCTGCGCACCCTGCTGGAACTGGGGGAGGCGTATCCGCGCGATCCGGGGGTGCTCGCCTCGCTCCTCCTCAACCGCATCCACCTCGAGCCGGGCGAGGCCCTGTACCTCGCGGCCGGGAATCTCCACGCCTATCTGCGGGGGACCGGCATCGAGGTGATGGCGAACTCGGACAACGTGCTGCGCGGCGGCCTGACGCCCAAGCACATCGACGTGCCGGAGTTGCTGCGCGTCCTCG
Source organism: Gordonia sp. X0973 (assembly GCF_013348785.1). Taxonomy (NCBI): domain Bacteria; kingdom Bacillati; phylum Actinomycetota; class Actinomycetes; order Mycobacteriales; family Gordoniaceae; genus Gordonia; species Gordonia sp. X0973. Next base: position 2,475,794 of record NZ_CP054691.1, on the reverse strand, counting down.
ACTTCACGCCGGTGAGCCCGGATCGGCTCTCGCCGACGGTGTCGGTGGTGGGCGCCGAGCGCGTCTACTCCACCCCGGCCCCGGAATTCCGGCTGTCCCGTGTCGAATTGGACGGCACCGGCCTGCACGCTCCCTCGACCATCTCCTTCGACATGCCCGGCCCCCAGATCCTCGCGGTCACCTCCGGGCGGATCGACGTGCGCGGCGGCGGTCAGAGCCTGACGGCGGAATCAGGCCGCGCGGTGTGGCTGGCGGATTCCGACCCCGACGTCGTCGTCGCCTCGGCCTCGTCGAAAGCGGTGTTCTACCGGGCGCGCGTGCCGCTGGGCGATTCGGTTCCGGACTCCCGCTAGACCGGTTCCGCCGGCACCGGCAGCAGCGCGCATTCGGCTGCCCCGGCGACGCTGGCGAGGTCGATCGCGGTGGGACCGATGTCGAGGGTGATCCGTCCCGGATCGGTGGATGCTCCGCGGATCACGGCCCATGGATCGCGTCGACCGGCTTCGCGGGTCTGCTCGGGCACCAACCGGAACCGCCGGGAACGCTCGGGGTCCCGCGCGTCGGTCTCGTCGACCAGCGCGACCTCGGCCAGGGCGCCCGTGCCGGTGGTCGCGCCCAGGGCCAGCACGCCGTGATCGCCGACCGCGCCCACCAGTCGCTCCCAGCGCGCCGGTTCGTCGGTGTGTACCGAGATCGAGGCGCCGCCGGCGATACACCGCCCGATCAGCAGGGCCGCGAGGCTCTCGTCGACGTCGACCACGACGGGGTGGCGCGCCGAACCGGCCAACGGCACGGTGACGGCGCGACCGGCAGCATCCGCACCGATCAGCGCCCCGTCATCACCGAGGCGAAAAGCCCACCGCGCCAACGAGATCGGATCGACCGGCAATCGCGGCAGATCCACCGTCGGGGCCGCGACGGGCAGGCGGTCGCGCAGGGCGGCCGCCTGTCTTCCGGTCAGCGGGTCGAGGTCCGCCGACGGGGTTCGCCAGACGCGCCCGGCGGCCGGGAACTCGGTGACTCCGAGCATCCCGCCCAGCACGGGTGCGTGCGGTGCTCCGGAGAGGCGCAGCACCGTCGTCGTGGACACCGCGTCGCCGGCCGCGGCGCCCCGCACCGCCGCGGGCCCGGACTCGCGGGACAGGGCGAAGGTGCGCCACGAGACACCGTTCCCGCTGACCGACGTCGCATCGGTGCTGAGCCCGATCCCCGTCGACGTCGCGGGCGGCATCAGTCCGGGACCGAGGAGGCGGTCGGTCAGCGCGGCGAGGTCGTCGGCGGTACACACCGTCGCCCGCAGGCCGCGCGAGGCGAGGAGCGCGGCCAACCGTCGGGTGAGGATGGCCGTCGTGCGCAGCGCGGCGACCGCGGGTGCGGACGACGATCCGGCTGCGGCGTCGGCGGCTCGTACCCGGATGACCGCGGCGACCCGCCGTGCCGAGGCGATCGGCAGCGGTCCCAGCGTGTCGCGGTAGGCGCGCGCGAGCGGACCGGCCCCGCAGTAGCGGTGATCGGAGACGACCAGGTCGACGGTCACCGGCACCCGCGCCGACCGTCGAAACCGGTGCAGGACCGCGAGGTCGACGGTCGGCTCGACGCCGACCACGGGACGGCTCGCGGCGACGGTGTGGGCGCGCGGTGTCGGGCGCACCGCGTCGATAGCCACGGCGGAGACCAGGGTCTCCGATTCCCAGCGCACCCCGACGGGGAGATCGCCGCGCGCGGAGTCGGTGAGGTTCGGGTCGACCGTCGCCGGAAGATCGAAGGCCGGTGGCATGCGCAGGCGGAACACGGCGGTCTGGCCCGCGCGACGACGGTTGACAACGGATGTGAGCACGACGATCCCCCGATTCGGTGCCGGTGCGGCGAGCCCCCCGGCATCGCGCGGTGTGACCGTAGCAAACGGCTTCCCCGCGCCGCGCAGGATTCGTCGCGGAAGCGGCTACGGCGCGTCGAGTGCGGCGACGAGCTGGTGGTGCAGCCAGGACTCGTAGTCGGCGGGCGACCAACCGCAGCGCCGGATGAGGCGGTCGGCGACCTCGGGGGAGGTCAGCGTCCACACGATGTCGTGCAGGCGTGCGCGCCCGACCCCGGAGGGGATGCCGTCCATCGCGTCGAGCTGGTCCAGTGCGTGCCCGTTGCCGGTGCGGCGCTCGCCGTCGATCGTCGCGACCAGCTCGCGCAACGTCGCGTCGCCCCCCGACCCGCCCTCGAGCAGTACCCCGAGCAGCGGGCCGACGCGCTCGTAGATGGTGCGGGAGATGTGCGCGTAGGCGGCCAGGAAGGAGGCAGGGGAGGTGCTGGCGCGCATGGCGAGGAATTCCGGGCGCTCACTCATCGGCACGGGTTCGTCGTCGCCGGCGAGCATGACGTCGTAGACGGCTTTCACCACCTCGGCCTTGCCGCCGATCGAGTTGTACACCGTCTGCGGGCTGACCCCGGCCGTCTGCGCCAGCCGGGCGACGGTCATGCCGTCGTAGCCGCCCGCGAGCAGGGCCTCGCGCGCGGCGTCGACGATCCGGCGGCGCGTCTGCCTGGCCGCCTCCAGGCGCCGCGAGGCGTCGTAGCTGCGCCGATCGGCCATTGCCATCACCCACCAATTTACTTAGAATTATATTCCAGTGGAATTATGATCCACTGGATCTCTCATCGAGGAGGATGCCATGTCCAACCCCGCCATGCCGGCCGCACGCGCCGTGTTCCAGGCGATTACCTCCGGGGATCTCTCCTGCCTGGAGGACTGCGTGACGGAGGACTTCATCGACCACGGGTCGCCGTTCCCGATCGAGCCGGGGCCCCAGGGGTACCGACGGATATTGACCTGGGTGACCGGGGTGTTGCGGCTCAAGTACGAGATCGTCGACACCATCGAGACCGCGGACCGGATCGTGTTCCGGGCGGTGGCGCGCGGCCCGGGAGTCGCGCAGATCCACGGTCCCGCCGCGGTGGGGCGCGAGTACGCGATGTCGACCATCCACATCTACCGGACCGAGGGGGAGCGCCTCGCCGAACACTGGGGCGTGCGCGACGAGGTCGGTGCGATGGTGCAGATGGGCGTGCTGCCGGCCCCGGATCCGGGGGCGCTCGACGCCGCCGCGTCGGGCTAGCCGCGCCGATCTGCCGCAATCCCACCCGTGCGCGACGTCGTCGTGCGAGAGTGGCTGCGCGCCGGTAGTTCTCGGCCGATCCGGGGGGATCGTGCCGATCCGGTGCGCGATCTCAGGTTGGGGGACCGGGGATGGTTCGACAATTGACCACGCGCGCCCAGGTGAGTGGGTACCGCTTCCTGCTGCAGCGCGCCGAGCACGCGCTCGTGCGCCGCGACGCTCGGATGTTGCACGACCCGATGCGGGCGCAGCGCCAATCGGTGACCATCGGCCTGGTGTTGGCGGTGCTCGTCGCCGCCGGGTGCGGGGTGTACGGGCTGATCCGCCCGGTCGGGTCGGTCGCGGACGCGCCGATCGTCCTGAACCGGTCCGACGGCGGGCTCTACGTCGTCGTCGACCACACCGCGCATCCGGTGCTCAACCTTGCGTCGGCACGGTTGATCGCCGGGTCGCCGGCGGAGCCGAAGACGGTGTCCACCGCGGCGCTGCGCTCGCTCCCGCGCGGACCGGCCCTCGGTATCGTCGGCGCGCCCAACACCCTCGGTGCCGGAGCGGCCACCACGTGGACGGTCTGCGACGCGGCCGGTTCGGCGGGTGATCCGCCGGCGCGGACCGCCGTCGTCGTCGGCGACGCCGACCTTCCGGCCGTGGACCCGGGGGCCGGGGTGCTGGCCGCCGTCGACGGGGCCGCCTACCTCGTCTACCGGCTCGGCAAGGGCGCGGAGGCCAGGACGGTGCGGGCCCGGGTCGACGTCGAGTCGGCGCCGGTGCGGCGCGCGTTGCGCCTCGACGGGGTACCCGCCCGGGAGTTGTCACCGGGGTTGGCGAACGCGATCGAAGAGGTCGCGGCGCTGGATGTGCCGACCGTGCCCGGGGCGGGACGGCCCGGACCGTTGGGGCTGCGCGTCGGGTCGGTATTCGCCGTTGCCGGGATCGACGGCCGGACAGAGCACTTCCTCGTCCGCGCCGACGGTGTCGAGCCGGTGACCGCCGTCGCGGCCGAGATGATCCGGCTCGCCGATGCGTCGGCTCCGCCCAGGGTGCCGACGGTGGCGCCGGCCCGGGCGGCCGCGGTGCCCGTCGTGGGCGCGGCGGAGTCGGCGCATTTCCCCGACCGGGTGCCACGGCTGCTCGGGGTCGCCGACGGGCCGGTCCTGTGTCAGCGCTGGCAGCGGGCGGCCGGGGCGCCCCAGGCGCGGACCGAGTTGCTCGGCGGCCACGCGATCCCCGGCGGTGCGCCGGTCATACCGGTGGGGGCCGACGGTCCCGGTCCGCGCGTCGACGAGATCCGCGTGGCTCCCGGCACCACCCACGACGTGCGGTTGACCGGGATGGATCCGCGCAGCGGGCGCCGGCACGGCCGGGTACTGATCGCCGACACGGGAGTGCGTCACACGGTGGCCGACGATGCCGCAGCCGGGGTGCTCGGTCTCGGGGAGCCCGGTTTGGCCCCGTGGCCGATCGTGCGCCTGCTCCCGGCCGGGCCGGACCTGTCGCGGGCGCAGGCGCTGGCCGCCCACGGGTCGTACGACCGGTAGGGCTCAGCGCGCGAGGGCGATGACCAGCTCTTCCCACTGCTGGGTGATCTCGGCCGGGGACAACCCCTCGACGTCGGAGAGGAAGACGACGGCGTCGGCGTGCAGCGGCGCCTCGACGGCCAGCGCGGCCACCTCGGGGCGCGCGACGCCGAGTTCGGCGAGCAGGATGCGCACATGCGTCGTCGACACCATGACGACGGGCATGGTGTAGCGCGCGGCGAGGTCGTGGGCGATCGCCTCGGTGAGGATGTCGCGGTGGGCGAGGGTGTGCTCGAGGCGGGCGCGGCCGTAGGCGAGCAGGCGGTCGAGCGGTGCGGCGCCGGGGCCCAGGGGCGGCGGGCCGAAGAGGAAGCCGTGCTGCAGGCGCTTCTCGTCGTGGTCGATGAGGGCGCGCATGAGGCCGGTGCGACTGCCGAAACGGCGGAAGACCGTGCCCTTCCCGACCCCGGCTGCTGCGGCCACCTCGTCCATCGTCACGGCCGCGGCACCGTGCTCGGCGACCAGGCGCGCGGCGGCGTCCAGGAGGCGTGCCCGGTTGGCCGCGGCGTCGGCGCGCTCGTCGCGCTGCGCCAACAGGTCGTTGCCGACCAGGGGCGGTGCGTCGTCGCGGCTGTCCACGTGTGAAGGGTAGCCGGTCGCCCCGCGGCACCCATTCGGACACGACACGCCGAACACGCCGGGACACGCCGGGAATTTGTGATCCTGTAGGCCTGCGACCAGCGAGTTTCATAAATGTAATTCACAACTTCTAGTGTTGGCTGGCAATGTCAGACACAAGGTGTAGTGTTCGGGATACCAAACGACATCGATGGAATTCGGAGCTGCTGATGGCTATCACCGTCTACACCAAGCCGGCTTGCGTTCAGTGCAACGCCACCTACAAGGCTCTCGACAAGGCCGGTGTGGAGTACGAGATCATCGACATCTCGGAGAACTCCGACGCCCGTGACTACGTCATGGCCCTCGGCTACCTGCAGGCCCCCGTCGTCGTCGCCGGTGACGAGCACTGGTCCGGCTTCCGCCCCGACCGCATCAAGGCACTCGCACACAGCGCCGCCACGGCCTGATTCGTTGCGGAGCGGGCCATGTCGCTGTCGGTCGTCTACTTCTCGTCGGTGTCGGAGAACACCCACCGGTTCGTCGAGAAGCTGGGCCTGCCCGCGGTAAGGATCCCGGTCCACGACGACGCGGCGGCCCCGCTGGTCGTCGACGCCCCGTTCGTCCTGATCACCCCGACCTACGGCGGGGGGCGCAGTGCGACGAGGATCGGCGGCGGTTATGTACCGAAGCAGGTCATCCGTTTCCTCAACGACGAGCGCAACCGCTCACATATCCGCGGCGTGATCGCCGCGGGTAACACGAATTTCGGTGCGGAGTACGGGATGGCCGGGGAGATCATCTCCGCCAAGTGTCATGTCCCGTACCTCTACCGATTCGAACTCATGGGTACCGCCGCAGACGTGGACCGCGTCCGCGACGGGCTCGCCGAGTTCGCCCGCACCACCGGCGAGTTGCTCGTCACCGGCTGATCGTTACGCGATCCGCAGCACCACATCTGTTCCATCTGCACCAGGAGTGTCCATCGTGTCGTCGCCCACCACCACCCCAGACACCGCGTCGGCCAGCCAGTCCGGCGTCCACCCGTCACCCGCCGGGCACGAGCCGGGGGAGTTGGACTACCACGCGCTCAACGCGATGCTCAACCTGTACGACGCGGACGGCAAGATCCAGTTCGACAAGGACCGGGAAGCGGCCAACCAGTACTTCCTGCAGCACGTCAACCAGAACACGGTCTTCTTCCACGACCTCGACGAGAAACTCGACTACCTGGTCGAGGAGAAGTACTACGAGCCCGAGGTCCTCGATCGCTACAGCCGGGAATTCGTCCGCGACCTCTTCGGCCACGCGTATAAGCAGAAGTTCCGCTTCCCGACCTTCCTCGGGGCGTTCAAGTACTACACCAGCTACACGCTGAAGACCTTCGACGGGAAGCGCTACCTCGAGCGCTTCGAGGACCGCGTCTGCATGGTGGCGCTGACCCTGGCCGACGGCGACGAGGTGCTCGCCCGCCAGCTCGTCGACGAGATCATCTCCGGCCGCTTCCAGCCGGCCACCCCCACCTTCCTCAACTCGGGCAAGAAGCAGCGCGGCGAGCCGGTCAGCTGCTTCCTCCTGCGCATCGAGGACAACATGGAGTCGATCGGGCGCTCCATCAACTCGGCGTTGCAGCTGTCCAAGCGGGGCGGCGGCGTCGCGCTGCTGCTGAGCAACGTCCGCGAGCACGGGGCGCCGATCAAGAAGATCGAGAACCAGAGCAGTGGTGTCATCCCGATCATGAAACTGCTGGAGGACTCCTTCTCCTATGCCAACCAGCTCGGCGCGCGCCAGGGTGCCGGTGCGGTGTACCTGCACGCCCATCACCCGGACATCTACCGCTTCCTCGACACCAAGCGCGAGAACGCCGACGAGAAGATCCGCATCAAGACGCTGAGCCTGGGCGTCGTGATCCCCGACATCACCTTCGAATTGGCCAAGCGCAACGACGACATGTACCTGTTCAGCCCGTACGACGTGGAACGCGTCTACGGCAAGCCGTTCGCCGATGTCAACGTGACCGAGAACTACCACGACATGGTCGAGGACAAGCGGATCCGCAAGACCAAGATCAGGGCCCGCGAGTTCTTCCAGACGCTGGCCGAGCTGCAGTTCGAATCCGGCTACCCGTACATCATGTACGAGGACACGGTGAACCGGGCGAACCCCGTCGCGGGCAAGATCACCCACTCCAACCTGTGCTCGGAGATCCTGCAGGTGTCGACCCCGTCGACCTTCAACGACGACCTGTCCTACTCGCACGTCGGCAAGGACATCTCCTGCAACCTCGGTTCGCTCAACATCGCGAAGACGATGGACTCGCCGGACTTCGGGCAGACGATCGAGACGGCGATCCGCGGCTTGACCGCCGTCGCCGATCAGACCTCGATCGACTCGGTGCCGTCGATCAAGAATGCCAACGACAGCGGGCACGCCATCGGCCTGGGGCAGATGAACCTGCACGGCTACCTCGCGCGGGAGCGCGTCTTCTACGGCAGCGAGGAGGGCGTCGACTTCACGAATATCTACTTCTACACGGTGCTCTACCACGCGCTGCGTGCGTCGAACCGGATCGCGCGGGAGCGCGGCAGCGCGTTCGAGGGCTTCGAGAACAGCAAGTACGCCTCCGGCGAGTTCTTCGACAAGTACACCGACAAGGTGTGGGAGCCGGCGACGCAGAAGGTGCGCGACCTGTTCGGCGAGGCCGGCATCCACATCCCGAACCAGCAGGATTGGCGGGAGCTGAAGGAGGCGGTCCAGCGCGACGGCATCTACAACCAGAACCTGCAGGCGGTGCCGCCGACCGGCTCGATCAGCTACATCAACCATTCGACGAGTTCGATCCACCCGGTCGCGGCGAAGGTCGAGATCCGCAAGGAAGGCAAGATCGGCCGCGTCTACTACCCGGCGCCGTACATGACGAACGAGAACCTGGAGTATTACCAGGACGCGTACGAGATCGGGTACGAGAAGGTCATCGACACCTACGCGGCGGCCACCCAGCACGTCGACCAGGGTTTGAGCCTCACGCTGTTCTTCAAGGACACCGCCACCACGCGCGACGTGAACAAGGCGCAGATCTACGCGTGGCGCAAGGGCATCAAGACGCTCTACTACATCCGCCTGCGGCAGATGGCACTCGAGGGGACCGAAGTGGAGGGCTGCGTCAGCTGCATGCTGTAGGGGTGTTGCCTTCGCCCTCCGGCCTCACACGGGAACGATCAGGCAGCTACTGCTGGCGGTCGCGAGGACCATGCCGTGGGCGTCACGGAGGTCGGCCTCGGCGAAGCTGACCCTCTTCCCGGGCTTGGTGACCCAGCCCCGGGCGACGATGTCGCCGTCGTACGCCTGGATCGGCCGCAGGAAGCTGACTTTGATCTCGATCGAGCTGTAGCCGAAGCCTGCGGGGAGTGTCGAATGGACCGCGCAGCCGGCGGCGGAGTCGAGCACGGTGCAGGCCAGCCCGCCGTGCACCATTCCGATGGGGTTGTAGACGGACTCGTCGGGCGTGCAGGTGAAGGCGACCTCACCCTCGGCCACCTCGGCCAACCGGAAACCCATCAACTCGCAGATCGGCGCACCCGGGAGGTCGCCGTGCATCCATTTCGTGAGGAAGTCCCGCCCGGAGAGACTGCGACTGAGTTCCGCCGTGGCCATCGGGTCATTCCAGTGGACGGTCTTCGTCCTCACCCCGTCGTGTGCGCGGTCGTCGGTCATGCGGACTCCGGATTCATGTGGATCGACGGCCCGTGTCCGGGGACGATCGTGCGGGCGGCGTGGTTCTCGAGAAGCTTTGCGCTGTCGAGCGTGCGGGCCTCGTCGTGATTGAAGACCGCGGGCAGGATCTGCGGCCCGGAACGCCGGCTCAGCGGATGGCCGGTCACGAGGGCGTCACCGGAGAACAGCACTCCCTCGTCCGCCAAGAAGTACGCCGTGTGGCCCGTCGTGTGCCCGGGCGTGGGAATCGGCGTCAGCCCGGCGGGCAGGACCACGTCGTCGGCACTGACGACCGACGGGATCCTGATGTCCATGCGCCCCCGGACCGCGACCATCGTCTGGGTGACCCAGCGTCGGCCCGCCGGGTTCGTGAGTTGGCGGAGCATCTCCTTCGGCGTGATCTGCTCCAGATACTCGCGCCGGGCGTGCGGCACCTCGGCCGCGCCGGTGTAGACCGGCATCCCGATCTTCTCGACGAGGGTGGGGATCGCGCCGATGTGGTCGAGGTGGGCGTGGGTGATCAGGACCGCCGCGACGTCGTCGAGGGAGTGCCCGATCTCGCGCACCGACTTCAGCACGTCGGCCGTGTCGCCGAAATAGCCCGCGTCGATGAGCGTCACGCCGGAACCACTGGTGACCAGCGCCCAGTTGACGTTCGTCCCGGCCACCGCGTAGACCGAGTCGGATACCTGGTCGATCTTCATTCTTCTCCTCCGACGTGACACAGATGGTCGCGGAGGAAGTCCTGGGACAACCGCATCCATTCGTCGGCATGCCCCATGGCGCAGTGGTCGTCACCGTCGTACAGCACGAGCTGGCCGTAGGGCGCCCCGATGGCGATGTCGATCGAGTCCTGGGTGCTGACGAGCGTGTCGTCGGCCCCGTTGATCACCAGCAGCGGAATGGGGATTCGCGGGTAGTAGTCGGCGATCGACATCGCCGCGAGTTTTTTCGTCGTGTCCGCCAAACTCTTCGCGCCGGCGGCGTTCCGGAGCGTCGACACCATGATCTCGGGTAGCCCGATCGACGCGAGCGGGCCGAAACTTCGGTTCGTCGGTGCCCCGTTGGCGACGGCGACCTTCAAACGCGAGTCGACTGCCGCCATCCGGGTGGCCCAGTAGGCGCCGAAGCTGAGGCCCATCATCCCGATACGCTCGTCGTCCACCCGAGGATCACCGGCCAGGAAGTCGATGACTTTCGTGTAGACGCGTTCGGCGGCGGGCGAAAGCGGTTCACGGTAAGAGTAGGTGCCCGGCATCTCCATGACGAACACCGCGAGGTCTTCGGATCGGTACTTCAGGAGCGGCAGCAACGCTTCGGCCAGCGTGCCCTCGACGCCGTTGCTCACGAGCACGACCGGCGCCTTCTCCACCCCGCTCGGAGCCATGAGGTAGCCGCGCACCCGGTCGTCGTCGCCGAAGGGGATCTCCACCAGCTCGATCGTCACACCCATCGCAGGGGCCAGGGCGGTCAGCAGGATCTCACCGAGGACATGCGAGCGCTCGTAGGCGCGGAGCCGGAGCGGACTCCAGCCCGGCCATGCCGCGACGAACTCGTAGGTCATTGCTTTGATCAGATTGTCGAGTGCGATCGCCGCGTCCGCGTGAGCGGGATTCTCCGCGCAGAAGCGTTCAGCCGCACCCGGGTCGGCGGCGGCACCGCGTTCGGAGAGGATCGTGACGGCCGGAGCGAGTAGTTCGCCCAGCGCGCGGACATCGACCGCTGCTTCGTCGAGCAGTTCGCTCGTGCTGGGCCCGCCGAGTTGGGCGAGCGCAGCCTCTGCCGCCGCGAGGTGTCGCTCGGCGAAGGACTCCCAGTAGCCGCTCCAGTTGGCGTCCTCGAACGATCGGCAACTCTCCAACTGGATGCGGAATTCCTCTTTCGAGATGCCGCCGAGGTGCGTGAACCGGTCGGCGAAGAGCCGCGGCAGGAACGGCACCGGCCCGAGCCTGCGGGCCGCCCTCTCGGTCGTGTGAGTGAGCGCGCAGGCGGTCACCGCCGCTCGTCGGGTCAAGTCGGTCAGAGACATCGTGCATCCTCCAGAACGGAATATCGCAGAAACATCTGCTTTTGTGTGACAGTACGGTTCGGACGCGACAAACGCAATAGTTTCTGCGTTAGCATGTCCGTGTGACTGACGCCGAGGCACTCCGCCGGCCGGGAGGCCGTTCTGCACGCGTGCGCGATGCCGTCCACCGGGCCGTGCTGGAGACGGTGATCGAGCTGGGCGTGGCCAAGGTCGGCATTCCCGAGGTCAGCCGTCGCGCCGGCGTCCGAGACAGCTCGATCTATCGACGCTGGGGAACTCGCGAGAACCTTCTCGTCGATGCACTTCTCGCTGCCAGCGAGCACTCACTCCGCGTGCCGGACACCGGATCCCTCCACGGAGACCTGAGCGCATTCGCGGGCGCCCTCATCGACTACCTGAACACGCCGCTGGGCGATGGCCTCGCCCGAACACTCGCGGCCATTCCGGACTCGGAGGACACCCGGTCCGCGCGAGACGAGTTCTGGGCCAGTAGATTGCAGACGCTCCTGCCGATGCTCACGCGGGCGATCGAGCGCGGCGAGCTGCCGCCGGACGTCGATGGGCGCACCCTCATCGAACTCGTCATCGCACCGATCCACTTCCGGCATCTGCTCACCCGGGAACGCCCCGACCACGCACTCGCGAGCCGCCTCGCGGCCACCGCGATCCGGGCAGTGCAAACCGATCCGGAAATCGCAGCACGGAACTGAGGGCCGAACAAGGTCCTCGGTTCGTGCCACGTCATTCCTCCGGCCGCAGCACGTCGCGCAGCAGCGGTTCCACGTCGTCGACGGCGCGTGCCATGACGTCGATGCGGGCGATCGGGTCGGGGGCGGCGAGGATCCGGTAGCGGTCGAGTTCGGGTAGCGGCAAGGCTCCCGACTTCCCGAATGTGTACTCGGTCGGCTCCGCGTCGGCGGGTGGGCCGATGAAGCCCGGGTGGGATTTGCCCTCGCGCTGCGCGGCCTCGACGAACCAGTCCTGGATGGGGCTGAGCTGCTCCTCGAAGCGGACGAGTGCCCGGTCCCATTCCTCCGGTGTCCCCGACGGGCCGTCCGGCCACGGCTGCACGTCGGCCCGCGGATAGGGGTCGTCGGGGAGCCAGCCCGTCACGGTCAGCCGCTCGATGCCGCGGCAGGCGACCATGATGCGGCCATCCGGCAGGTCTTGGTGGGCGATGATCCGGGCGATCGTCCCGACGTCGCTGCGCTCGTCTCCGCCGCCGACTTCGCTGCCACGCGTGATGAGGACGACGCCGAACCGGCGGTCGCCGGCGAGCACGTCGGCGACCATCGCGCGATACCGCGGTTCGAACACGTTCAACTGCAGCGGCTCCCCGGGCAATAGGACGTGCTCGAGCGGGAACATCGGCATGGCCGTCATAGGACTAAGGCTACCGGTATTTCAAATACCGCTAACGGTATTCAGTGCTAAGCTGAGGAGGTGAAGACCAGTTTCGACTTGCCGGAGGCGCTGATGGCTGAGGTGCGTCGAGTCGCCAAGGCGGAGAACACGACGGCGAAATCCCTGGTGACCGAGGCACTGGTGGAGCTGCTCGAGCGATACTCCGATGAACGACGGGGCTACCGTCTCCCGGATGCCTCGGTCGGCGGCCGCGGTATGGCGCCGGAATTCGCGGATGTCGCGTGGTCGGAACTTCGCGCGGCGGCGTACGGCCCACGGGGCTAGCGTGCGTGCGGTCGACACCAACGTCCTCGTGTACGCACACCGGTCGGATTCTCCGTTCCACGACCGCGCCGCTTCCCTGATGCGCAACCTAGCCGAAGGGCGGGCGGCGTGGGCGATCCCGTGGCCCTGTCTCTATGAGTTCTACTCGGTGGTCACCAGCCCGAAGATCTACCTGCCGCCGAGCTCCACCGATCAGGCGCTGCGGCAGATCGACGCATGGCTCGGCTCGCCGTCGCTGCGTTTGCTCTCCGAGGGGGTCGAACACTGGACGGTGGCCCGCGAGGTCGTCGCCGCGAGTCGGACCGTCGGCCCGATGGTGCACGACGCGCGAATCGCCGCGCTGTGTCAGGCCAACGGTGTCGAGGAATTGATCACCCTCGACCGGGACTTCTCCCGTTTCGCCGGTCTGCCGACGACCGGGCTGCCCGAACTCTGAGCCCGACCGGAGGACGGCATCAGCGTTGCGCGGCGACCTGGGCAGCGTCGTAGACCTCGTCGGGAACGGGTTCGAGCCAGTCGGTGCCGGAGTGATCGGCCGAGGCGACGATCATCGCGACGTGCACGGCGAGGGTCTCTGCGGTCGCCCCGTGCCAGTGGTCGACACCCGGTTCACAGGTGACCGACTCGCCCGGTCGGGCCGCGATCACCGTGCCGTCGCGGGTGCCGACGAGGGCGATGCCCTCGATCACGTGCAGCGTCTGACCGTTCGGGTGCATATGCCAATTGGTGTGCGCACCCGGCATGAAATGGACGATGGCCGACGACAGGTACGGCGGCGCGGTCGGCGTTGCCATCGTCGTGACGTAGACGTCTCCGGTGAAGCGATCGGCCGGCCCCTTGCCGGTTGCGGAAATCGGGGTGAGTCGCATGGCGGCAGCAGTCCTCTCGGCGTCGGGGCTTTCTCGCACAGTATCCGCGAGGTGACCCGGGTGGCGAGGACTTGCGCCAGACGGTGCCGGGGGACGGCTCATCTGCTCGTTCCGACACGCCGGGGACCGACACGCCGAGAATCGCCGAGACACACCATCTTGTGGTGCCTTCCGGCGTCGGTCCCAAGAGGTAGTGTTGGGCCCATTCCCGATGAGGAATATCGAATTTCATTTTGCGAGCAACCGAGGTGTCATGTCTGCGACCGCCCACAGCCCTGCCGAAGGCGCACCGATCAAGCTGGTCAGCCGGGTCAGCGCGATCAACTGGAACCGCGTTCCCGACGAGAAGGACGCCGAGGTCTGGGACCGTCTGACCGGTAACTTCTGGCTGCCGGAGAAGGTGCCGGTGTCCAACGACATCCCGTCGTGGGGGACTCTCACCGAGTACGAGAAGCAGCTGACCATGCGGGTGTTCACCGGTCTGACGCTGCTCGACACCATTCAGGGCACGGTCGGCGCGGTCTCGCTGATCCCGGATGCGACGACCCCCCACGAGGAGGCGGTCCTCACCAACATCGCCTTCATGGAATCGGTCCACGCGAAGAGCTACAGCTCGATCTTCTCGACGCTCTGCTCGACCAAGGAGATCGACGAGGCGTTCCGCTGGTCGGAGGAGAACGAGAACCTCCAGCGCAAGGCGAATATCGTCATGGACTACTACCGGGGCGAGGACCCGCTCAAGCGCAAGGTCGCGTCGACCCTGCTGGAATCCTTCCTCTTCTACTCCGGCTTCTACCTGCCGATGTACTGGAGCAGTCGGGCGAAGCTCACCAACACGGCCGACCTGATCCGGCTGATCATCCGCGACGAGGCAGTGCACGGCTACTACATCGGCTACAAGTACCAGCGCGGCCTGGAGACCGAGACCGCGGAGCGCCGCGCCGAGCTGAAGGACTACACCTTCGAGCTGCTCTTCGACCTCTACGACAACGAGTCGGACTACACCGAGACGCTCTACGACGAGGTCGGCCTCACCGAGGACGTCAAGAAGTTCCTGCGCTACAACGCCAACAAGGCTCTGATGAACCTGGGCTACGAGGCGATGTTCCCGCGCGACGAGACCGACGTGAACCCGGCGATCCTCTCGGCCCTCTCGCCCAACGCCGACGAGAACCACGACTTCTTCTCCGGTTCGGGTAGCAGCTACGTCATCGGCAAGGCCGTGAATACCGAGGACGAAGACTGGGACTTCTGATGGCGGGGCCTTCCGTCGCGTCGCTGAACGAGCCGGGGACCGTCGACGGCAAGGCGCAGCGCAAAGTGCTGCCGCGTTCGGCGCTCGCGGTGTGGAAGCCCGAGCAGCGCCAGCAGGACCCGATCGCGACGATCCTCGGTCAGGAAGACATCCGCGACCCGTCGCTCTTGGCCATCCGACACGGTCGGATGGGGGCGTCGCCGTGGACGTTCTACCGGGGTGCCGCCGCGGTGATGGCCGCCGACCTGGGCGCGCAACCGCACAGCGGCATCATGGTGCAGATGTGCGGAGACGCCCACGTGCTGAACTTCGGATTGTGGAACACCCCGGAGCGCAGCCTCGCCTTCGACCTCCGCGACTTCGACGAAACCCTGCCCGGCCCGTTCGAATGGGATGTGAAACGGTTCCTGACCAGCCTCGTCGTTCTCTCGCGGGAGAACGGGCTGCGCGACAAGGACACCCGGAAGGCGGTCCGAGCGGGCTACCGCGGCTATCGCAAATGGATTGCCGAATACGCCACCTGGCCCGAACTCGACATCTGGTACGACATCGTCCGCTCCGACCGCCTCGTGAAATACACCAAGCGCGACGACGACATGCAGACCGACGAGATCCTCGAGAAGCGGGCGGCCAAGCGGACCAGCAGAGCCGCCTTCGACAAGATGACGGCGGTGAAGGACGGCCGCCGGCTGATCGTCGAGAAGCCGCCGTACCGGACGCACGCGCTCAGCGAATACGCCGAGCAACTGGACACGATCATCGCGCAATACCGCTCGTCGGTATCCGACCAGCTCAAGTCCCTGTGGGATCACTTCGACATCGTCGACGTGGTGCAGCAGGTGGTCGGCGTCGGCAGCGTCGGCATGCGCGTATTCCTGGCCCTCTCGGAGGAGCGGCGCACGGGTGATCCGATGTTCATGCAGGTCAAGCAGGCCGGACCGTCGGTGTACGAGCCCTACCTGGGTGCCAGCCGCTACGCCGAGCACGGGCAGCGCGTGGTCAACGGCCAGCGGCTGATCCAGAGCGCCTCCGACGCCTTCCTCGGATGGACGTCGGTGGCCGGCGACGAGGGACGGCACGACTACTACGTCCGCCAATTCCGCGACGGCAAGGTGATCCCCGACGGGGCGCAGATCGCCCCGCACCTGTCCTCCTTCGCGCACGCCTGCGGGCACGTGTTGGCCCGGGCGCACGCGCGTAGCGGCGATGTGGCCGCGATCGACGACTACCTGGGTTCGTCGGACAAGGTTGCCGACGCGTTCACCGACTACGCCTTCGCCTACGACGCGCAGAACGCCCGCGACCACGCCATGCTGGCGCAGGCGATCGAGGACGGCCG
The DNA here is from genome assembly GCF_013348785.1 of Gordonia sp. X0973. Classification (NCBI taxonomy): domain Bacteria; kingdom Bacillati; phylum Actinomycetota; class Actinomycetes; order Mycobacteriales; family Gordoniaceae; genus Gordonia; species Gordonia sp. X0973. The sequence goes on along the minus strand of NZ_CP054691.1, from coordinate 2,459,657 downwards.
GGTCGCGGCGGAACCCGGCTGGCCCTGATCGCCGGTCAGTCGCGCCGGGTGATCCGGTCGTAGAGCGCCGCCAGTTCGTCGGTGGCCTCGGGGACGTCGTCGGCGGCGATGCCGGTGGCACGCAACGCGCGGCGCAGCATCGGGGCCTCGAATCGCGTGAACGGATTGAAGTCGGGGAGGACGGGCACCGCGGGATAGTCGGCGGTGTCGCCGAAGAAATCATCGACCACGATCGGCTCGCCGCCGTCATCCGCGAGGGATCCCGGTCGGTCAGCGCCCTCGTCGCCGGTCGCCGGCGCCCCCGCGTTGGCGATGTCGAGCAGTCGGCCCAGCGGTGCGCCCATGACGGTCAGCAGGACCCCGGGGTCCCGGTCGATCATCGCGGCCACCTCGAATGCCGTCGCCAACACGTGGATGCAGGTGTCGTCGATCGGGCAGGTGCAGGCGAATGCCGCATCGGCCGCCTCGGTCGGTGCGACGAATTCCAGCAGGCCCGACGGCTGTTCGCCGCGCGCAACCGCGGTCAGATCGGCCAGCCCGCCAGAGCCCCGGAGGAGGTCGGCGACCGTGCGCGGGTCGACGGTGCGCAACTTGATGGTGACGGTGAACGGGTCGAGCTGGCTGCCCGTCACCGACGCCATCACCCGTCCCGGGTCGAGGGTCAGGGAGTGGACGTGGCGGTCGCGAAAGTAGGTGCGCGCCTTGGTGATCCGCCGGGTCTGCGCCATATCGACCCCGAAGGCGCGCAGGAACGCCGCACCCCACGGTGTGATCGCGTACGACCGCGGTGGCGCGCGATGGGGCTTCGCGGGGGCCACTACTCGCTCACCGCCTCGTCGCGCAGGGCGAGCAAGTCGAAGACGGCCTCGTCGGCGAGATCGGCCAACCAACTCTCCCCGGCGCGCACGGTCAGCGCCGACAACTCGCGCTTGGCGGCGATCATCTCGTCGATCCGCTCCTCGAGGGTGCCGACGCAGACGAATTTGCGGACCTGCACGTGCTGCTCCTGGCCGATCCGATAGGCCCGGTCGGTGGCCTGATCCTCGACCGCCGGATTCCACCAGCGGTCGACGTGTACCACCTGATTGGCCGCGGTCAGGTTGAGCCCGGTCCCGCCGGCCTTGAGCGTGGCGAGCATCAGCGGCGGCCCGCCCCCGTCCTGGAAGTCGGCGACGAGGCGGTCGCGCTCGGCGCGCGGGAGTCCGCCGTGCAGCACGGGAACCGGGGCGTCGAGCAGCGTGGACAGCCACGGCCGCAGGAGGTGGGCGAACTCGGCGAACTGGGTGAACACCAGCATCCGGTCGCCCTCGTCCGCCGCGGTCGACGCGAGATCGGCCAGCAACTCGACCTTGCCCGAGCGGTGCGCCGACTTGTCGAGGATCGACGACCCGTCCGCCAGGTAGTGCGCCGGATGGTTGCAGACCTGTTTGAGTCGGGTCAACGCGGCCAGCACGGTGCGCCGCCGCAGGGTGCGCTGCTGCTTGTCGGCGAGTGCGGCCATCAGCTCGTCGACGATCGCCCGGTAGAGCGCCGCCTGTTCGACGGTCAGGTTGGCGCGCACCACCAACTCGGTCTTGGCGGGCAGGCCGTCGACGATGTCGGGATCGGTCTTGGTCCGCCGCAGGATGAACGGGCGGGTGATCGCCCGCAACCGCGCCGCGGTGCCCTGATCGCGCTCCCGTTCGATCGGCTCGGCGAAACGGGCCTTGAAGGTCGACGGCGAACCGAGCATTCCGGGGTTGACCAGGTCGACGACGGCCCGCAGGTCTTCCAGGCGGTTCTCCACGGGCGTCCCGGTCAGGGCGAGGCGGTGGCGCGCGTCGATTGCGCGGAGCGCCGACGCGGCGGCGGTGGCGACGTTCTTCACGTGCTGCGCCTCGTCGACGACGAGGCGCCGCCACGGTTTCCCCGCGACGCGGGCCAGCAGGGCGCGGTCGCGGGTGGCGATGGCGAATGTCGTGAGGACGACGTCGGCGGCCTGCGCCTCCCGGTGGAAGTCGTCGCCGCGCAATCGGTCCGGGCCGTGGTGGACCAGGACGCGCAGGTGCGGGGCGAATCGGTCGAGTTCGCGGGCCCAGTTGCCTACCAGCGACATCGGGCAGACGACCAGCGTCGGCCGCGTGGGAGAGTTCTCGCGCTCGTGGCACAGCAGGGCGATGACCTGGACGGTCTTGCCGAGCCCCATGTCGTCGGCGAGGACTCCGCCGATCCGTTGCGCAGACAACTGCACCAACCAGTCCAGTCCGCGACGCTGATAGGGGCGCAGGGTCGCCGCCAGTCGCGTCGGCGCGCCGATCCCCGGCGGGTGCGGGACGCGGCCGGCGGCCATGTCGTCGAGCCAGCCGAGGCCGGGTGCCGCCGTCACCGGAACGGGCGTCGGCTCGTCGGCGACCCCGGCGATCAGGGCGAGTAGCTCGCGCATCGCGACCGCCGGATCGGTGTGGTCCGCGTCGCGGCGCTCCAGGATGAAGCGGGCCGCGCGGCTCAGCGCGGAGTTCTCGGCGAGGACCCACACGCCCCGCAGTCGCACCAGGTCGCCCTGTTGACGGGCGAGGCTGTCGAGGTCGCCCTGGGTGAGTTGCGGAGCACCGGGGGCATCGCCGAGGGCCAGCCGCCACTCGAATTCGGCGAGGTCGTCGGCGCTGACGATCGCGGCCCGTCCGGTGTTGGTGGCGACCGGCCGGGCGTGGGCGTGCAGCGTCGGGCGCACCGTCGCGATGCTGCGCGGCAACAGCACGGTGAAACCGGCGTCGCGCAGGCTCGCCGCGCCCGACATGAGGAATGCCTCGGCCTCGACGGTGCTGAGCAGATAGTCCAGCGAATGCACATCCGTGCCGACCGCACGCAGGCCGGGGTGGGCCGCGAGCGCGTCGGCGAGGCTGGCCGCCACCTCGTCGAGTTCGGTTCCGCCGAGGCGCTGGGGGACCACCGCGGCGATCGCCCCGGTGGCGTCGCGCCGACACACCTGCAGACGCCACGGCGGCTCGGCGGTCACGGCACGGGCCGGCTGGTCGGGGTCGGGCTCCTCGGGGAGGTGGAGCCGGAAGACGACGACGGGTTCACCCGACGCGGCGCTCACCGACCACTCGCGCCACGCGGTCAGGGCCGCCGGTCCGCGCTCGCCCGGGAGCGGCCGGGGATCGTCGACCAGGTCGGGCAGCAAGGTTCCCGCCCCGCCCCGGTCGAGCCGGTCGCGGCACAGCGCGTCGGTCATCTCGGCGACGAAGTCGGCGACCGCGGAGTTGCGGCCGCCGGGGCGGGGGTCGTTGCGGGCCACCGCCTCCGGGGTGCGGTCGAGCACGGCCGCGAGCCAACTGCGCCACGTCGAGCCGTATTCGGCGGCCACGAGTTGCCACCGCAACAGGTGCTCGCCGTCGACGGCGGCGACGGCGGGGGCCACGGCACCGGCGTCGCAGGCGGCGGCGATCCCCGCGAGCAGGTGCCGGTAGTAGCGCAGCTCCCCGCCTACCCCGGCGGGGGCCGACTCGTCGAGTCGGGTGAGCAACGCCAAGGTCGAGGTCCGGCCCAGCACGACGCTGCGGCGCAGCACCCGACGCCCGTCCGGGCCGATCACCGGCAGCGTGCGGCGAAACGCTCGGTCGGCCAGGATCTCGGCCGTGCCGGCCGGCACCTCGGCCGCTGTCAGCGGGGGCGGATCGGCGTCGGCCGGCTCGTGTGAGCGCCACAGGCTCAGCCCGATCCCGGGATGCCACAGAGCGCGCAACACCGCGCCACCGGGTGTCCCGGTGCGCTCGTCTGCGGTGGCCGCGGCCGTCATGCCGCCACTGTATCGGCGCACCCCGACGGCTGATTCGCGTGCGGCTACGCTGGCGCCATGGCCACGGACAACAAGGACTGGAGCGTCTTCGCGCAGAAGCGTTGCGACGAATGCGGTTTCGATGCTTCGACGGTTCCGCGCGCCGCCATCGCCGCGACGGCCCTGGGCAACGCCGAGGACTGGTCGCGGTTCCTGCGCGGACCGGCGGAGGACGTGCGGGCCCGGCCGGAGCCGAACGTCTGGTCGGCCCTGGAATACGGCGCCCACGTCCGCGACATGACGCGGCTGTTCACGGACCGCGTCGAGGCGATCCTCGCCACCGATTCACCCGAGTTCCCGGGGTGGGACCAGGAGGCGGCCGCGATCGCGGCGCGCTACGACCAGATGGATCCGGCGATCGTCGCCGAGGAGGTGTCCGCGGACACGGCGCGGCTCGCCCGCGTCATCGACGGGATCGCCGACGACGGTTGGGACCGCTCCGGCACGCGCGACGGGCGCCCGTTCACCGCGGAATACCTGCTGCGCTACCTACTGCACGACATCAACCACCACTGGTACGACGTGGCGGGAAAGTAGGTCGCCGGGGGAGTAGGTCGTCTCAGTACTGCGACGAGTCGCCGTGCAGCGACTTCTTCAGGTCCTTGAGGACCAGGCCCGCGGCGGCCAAGCCGGGATTGCGGTACCAGACCTCGTCGTTGACGCTCAACACGCGCTTCCAGGTCGGGGCGCCCATGTCCAGCCACCGGTCGCTCAGCAGCACCGACTTGCCGTGGTCGATGCCACCCGGCTCGAAGCTGACATAGATGAGGTCGCCGTCGGCCGCGGTGAAGTTGTCCGAGTCGACCTTCAGCGGGCCGGGCTGGCGCTGGTGGGGCGGGCGTTGCACGCCGACCATCGTGAGGATCTGGCCGGCGAAGCTGTCGGTTCCCGGGATCGTCTCCGCATCGGGGCCGAACCGCACCAGCGAGACCTGTGAGTGGGCAGCGTCCAGACGCGCCCCCAAGGCGGTGGCGTCGGCGTGGAAGGCCGCCAGCAGTCGGTCCGCCGATACCGGACGGCCGACGGCCGCGCCCACCGCCTTGAAGGTGTCCTCCCAGCCGTTGGCGTCGACCGTCACGGAGCGGGCCGGGCCGAACGCGCCCGCCGACTTCGCGGTCGCGGGGGTGGTCAGGACCAGGTCGGCGCCGGCCTTCGCGACCGCATCGCGGCTGGGATCGGTGCCGATGGCCGGAACGGCGCCCAACTGCGGACCGAGATAGGCCGGAACGGAGCCAGGGGCGGCCGTGACCGCGACGACCTTGTCACCCATCCCCAGGGCGCACAGCGCGTCGAGCAGGGAGACGTCGGTGACGACGATCCGGCTCGACTCGACCCGGCGCGTGTCGGCCGGGCCCGGCGCGCCGCAGGTCTGGGAGTAGTCGCGGTCCGGATTGACGAGGTTGACCTCCGCGATCCGAGTGGTCGACGTCGAGATCGGGTGGCCGCTCGGGTCGCGCAGGACCGTGTCTTCGGTCCCGCACGCGGACAGCAGGCAGAGCCCTAGTCCTGCGACGACGGCGGTCGTGCCGGTGTGGCGGAGGAATGCGTGCACGTCTAGAACGCTAGCACCGCGTCTTGGACGTCCCGTTCCAGACAAGTACGACACTTCGTAGGACCCCTGGCGCGGGAGGCCCCGGGAGGGTTTAGGATGAGGCTAATGCCCGCCCTCGAGGAGGAATTGTGACCGCGGTTGATCAGCCCACCACACAGGTAGTGGCCCCGGTACGCCCGTACCCGGAGACCTACCAGCCCAAGGGCTCTTTCATCTACAAGATGCTGACGACGACCGATCACAAGCTGATCGGGATGATGTACATCGTCGCCTGCTTCGTGTTCTTCCTGATCGGCGGCCTGATGGCGCTGCTGATGCGCGGCGAACTCGCCCACCCGGGCTTGCAGTTCCTCTCCAACGAGCAGTTCAACCAGCTGTTCACCATGCACGGCACGGTGATGTTGCTGATGTACGCGACGCCGATCGTCATCGGGTTCGCGAACTTCGTGCTGCCGTTGCAGATCGGCGCCCCCGACGTCGCCTTCCCGCGGTTGAACGCCTTCGGCTTCTGGCTCTTCGTCTTCGGCTCGACCGTCGCCCTCGCGGGCTTCCTGACCCCCGGCGGTGCCGCCGACTTCGGCTGGACCGCCTACACCCCGCTGACCAACGAGATCCACTCGCCCGGCGTCGGCGCCGACCTGTGGATCATGGGCCTGGGCGTCGGTGGTCTGGGCACCATCCTCGGCGCGGTCAACATGGTCACCACCGTCGTCTGTCTGCGCGCCCCCGGCATGACGATGTTCCGCATGCCGATCTTCACCTGGAACATCACCGTCACCAGCATCCTGATCCTGCTGATCTTCCCGCTGCTGACCGCCGCCCTGCTCGGCGTCGAGGTCGACCGCGCCTTCGGCGCCCACCTGTTCGACCCCGCCAACGGCGGCGTGATCCTGTGGCAGCACCTGTTCTGGTTCTTCGGGCACCCCGAGGTCTACGTCATCGCGCTGCCGTTCTTCGGCATCGTCTCCGAGGTGTTCCCGGTGTTCGCCCGCAAGCCGCTGTTCGGCTACACCGGCCTGGTGTACGCGACCCTGTCGATCGCGGCCCTCTCGGTCGCGGTGTGGGCGCACCATATGTTCGTGACCGGCGCGGTGCTGTTGCCGTTCTTCTCGTTCATGACCTTCCTCATCGCCGTTCCGACCGGTCTGAAGTTCTTCAACTGGATCGGCACCATGTGGAAGGGGAAGATGACCTTCGAGACGCCGATGCTCTTCGCGGTCGGCTTCATCGTGACCTTCCTCTTCGGCGGCCTGACCGGTGTGCTGCTCGCCAGCCCGCCGCTGGACTTCCACCTGTCCGACAGCTACTTCGTCGTGGCCCACTTCCACTACGTGCTGTTCGGCACCATCGTGTTCGCCACCTACTCGGGCATCTACTTCTGGTTCCCGAAGATGACCGGGCGCATGCTCGACGAAGGCCTCGGCAAGATCCACTTCTGGCTGACCTTCATCGGCTTCCACCTGACCTTCCTGGTCCAGCACTGGCTGGGCAACCAGGGCATGCCGCGCCGCTACGCCGACTACCTGCCGTCGGACGGCTTCACCATGCTCAACATGGTCTCGACGGCCGGTGCGCTCGTGCTCGGCCTGTCGACCCTGCCGTTCCTGTGGAACGTCTTCCGCAGCTACCGCTACGGCGAGGTCGTCACGGTCGACGATCCGTGGGGCTTCGGCAACTCGCTGGAGTGGGCCACCTCCTGCCCGCCGCCGCGGCACAACTTCACCGAGCTGCCCCGGATCCGTTCCGAGCGCCCGGCGTTCGAGCTGCACTACCCGCACATGATCGAGCGGATGCGCGCGGAGGCCCACGCGGGCTCCGGCGGTCACTGACAGGTGGGGCAGCCGGGTACGCCCTCGGTCCTCATCACCGTCAGCGGCCCCGATCGACCAGGTGTCACCTCGGTCCTGATGGGCGTGCTCGCCCAGGCCGGTGTCGAGTTGCTCGACGTCGAGCAGGTCGTCATCCGCGGCCGACTGACGCTCGGGGTGCTCGTCGCGGCCGTGCGTGACGTCGAGGACCTCACCGACCGTGTCGACGAGGCGATCGCCGCGGCCGGGCTGATCGCGGAGGGGTTCGCGGTCCACGTCGAAGCCGGTTCCAACGCCGTCGGACAGGCCCCGTCGACCCACGCCGTCGTGGTCCTCGGCAGCCCGGTCACCGCGCGGGCCTTCCAGAATCTGGCGGCCGCCCTGGCCGCCCAGGGGGCCAACATCGACTCCATCCGCGGGGTGGCGGACTATCCGGTGACCGGCCTGGAGCTGATGGTCAGCGCTCCGGCGGACACGCCGTTCGCCGATACCCTGCTCCGGGAGGCCCTGGCCGGGGTCGCCGCCGACCACGAAATCGATGTCGCGGTGGAGCGGGCCGGAATCGCGCGACGGGCCAAGCGGCTGGTCGTCTTCGACGTCGACTCGACGCTGATCCAGGGCGAGGTCATCGAAATGCTCGCGGCCCGGGCCGGCCGCGAGGCCGAGGTGGCCGCGGTCACCGAGGCGGCCATGCGCGGCGAGATCGATTTCGAGGAGTCGCTGCACCGGCGCGTCGCGGCCCTGGCCGGACTCGACGCCGCCGTGATCGCCGACGTCGCGCAGTCGCTCGAGTTGACCCCGGGGGCGCGCACCACCATCCGCACGCTGCACCGCCTCGGATACCGCTGCGGGGTCGTTTCCGGTGGATTCGAGCAGGTCATCGAGCCATTGGCCCGTGAACTCTCCCTGGACTTCATGCGGGCGAACACGTTGGAGATCGTCGACGGGAAGTTGACCGGCCGGGTCACCGGAACCGTCGTCGACCGACCGGGCAAGGCCGTCGCGCTGCGCGCCTTCGCCGACGAGGCGGGCGTCCCGATGGAGCAGACCGTCGCCGTCGGCGACGGTGCGAACGACATCGACATGCTCGGCGCGGCCGGACTCGGGATCGCGTTCAACGCGAAACCCGCGCTGCGCGACGTCGCCGACACCGCGCTGAACCACCCCTTCCTCGACGCGGTGCTGTTCATCCTCGGCGTCACCCGCGAGGAGATCGAGGCGGCCGACGCGGTCGACGGCACGCTGCGCCGCGTCCCACTGGACTGATGCATACCCCCTCGCGCGAGGCGATCGCCGCGAATCACGCGCGTCTCGCCGGGTATCTCGATGCCCCGCACCGCGACGACCCCGAAGACCCCGCACAGGTCTGGGCCATGCAGATGGTGCTGCGGGTGGAGAAGTCCGACCCGCCGCAACGGCACGGGTTGCTCGTCGCCGCCGCCCGATCGGCCGTGCTGGTCTGTCTCGACGAGCGCAGCGCACCGGGCGGTCCGTGGGCCGCGGCGATGGACGCCTGGTGTGACGCGCGGATCCGCAAGATCGCCCGTCGGGCGCGCGGTGCCCAATGGACCGCGGCGCAGCAGGTGTGGGGGGTGACCGCATCCGCCGACGAGCAGGCCCGCGCCTATGTCCCGACGATGATGGGCCAGGTGGATCAGCGGGTGCGCAAACTGCAGATCGAGGGGACCGACGTACCGGGGGAGTTGCCCGCCGAACCCGGCGAGTCCGAATCCGGGCCGGCGCTGTGCCTGTGGGTCAACCCGGGTCTGGCGATGACCGTCGGGAAGACGGCGGCACAGGTGGGGCACGCATCGATGCTCGGGGCGGCGCTGCTCTCCGTCGACGAGGCGCTGGCCTGGTATCGGGCCGGGTGCCCGCTTCAGGTGTGCCAGCCGACGCCGGCGCGGTGGGGTGAGCTACTCGGTGCCGAGGGGCATGGCCGGGCGATCGCCGTGCGCGACGCGGGATTCACCGAGATCGCCCCCGGTTCCGTCACGGTTATCACCACTGCCCGTAATTGGGCTGCAGGATGATGTTGCGGTCGATGCCGATCCCGGCGATCCGGCGCTCCCCGGGGAGTTGGTGGATATGGGCGAGCGGATGGACCAACCCGCGCGGGGTGCCCCAATCGTGCTGCCAATACCAGGAGGCCAGGCCGCCGGCCATCGCCCACGTGAGGGTCTGGGCATTGCCGTAGACACCGGTGCGACCCGGTCCGATCACCGACTGCCAGCCGCGCAGATAGGGTGCGATCTGCTTGAGGAACTGGTCGAAGGACGGATTGGCGTCGATCGAGGCGTAGATCGGCGCGTTCGGGGGACCGCCGGCGGCACGGTGCTTGGCGGCGCCGATGCGCGCGTGGTGCACGCCGGCCTGGAAGCCGCCGATCCAATCGTTCTTGGCGTATTGGTAGCACGAGACGATCGTCAGACCGGCCCGCCGCAGGTTTTTGGCCTCCGCCGCGGTGATGGGTTTGGCCTTCATCCACCGGTCGGCGGGGAGACGGCCCGATACGTAGCGGATGGCGCCCAGGTAGCCGGCGGCGCGGATCGCGGTGGCGGGCGGGACGGCGGCCGAGTAGTCGCACAGCGCGCCGAAGTTGGCCGAACCGCTCGAGGAGCCGAAGGACCCGGAGTCCGAGCCGTCGGCATGGGCGGTGGCGGCGCCGAGGCAGACCGCCGCACCGGCGCCGGCCGCGGTGGTCAGAAAGCTCCTGCGGTTCAGGTCCATTGGCCGTACTGCGGCTTGAGAATGGTGTTCACGTCGACCTCGACCCCGCCGATGCGCTTCTGGCCGGGGATCTGGTGTAGGTGGGCGGACGGGTGCAGGTATCCCTTGGGGGTACCCCAGTCATGCTGCCAGAACCACGTGCCGAGCCCCGCGTCGACGGCCCATTGGATCGTCGGCGCATTCGCGTAGATCCCGGTGCGCTGCGCGCCGATCACCGATTGCCATCCCTCGATATAGGGGGCGATCTTGGCGGTGAACTGGGTTTTGCTCGGGTTGTCGTCGATCGAGGCGTAGATCGGCGCATCCGATGGCCCGCCGGCCTCGGTGTGCAGTTCGACGGCGCGCTTCGCGTGCTTCACACCGGCGTCGAAGCCGCCCAGCCAATCGGCGGTCTTGGCCTTGCCGTACTGGTAACAGGAGACGACGGTGAGTCCGAATGCGCGCATCTCGACCGACTCGACCGCGGTCAGCGGCTTGGCCTTCATGTTCTCGGCGCCGGGGCGGCGATCGGAGACGTACCGCACCACGCCGAGGTGGCCGGCCGCGCGGATCGCGAGGGGGGAGGGCACCGATTTGGAGTAGTCGAGGAGGGTCCCGTAGCTGGTTCCCGCGGCCAAGGTCGGCGGCAGGGCGGGGGCGCTCGGCGCGGCGCCGACTCGGCTGGCGCTGAACATCGTCGCGGCACCGGCGCCGGCAGCGCCGGCGACCATGGTGGCCAGGAACTGGCGACGGTTGAACGACATTTCACAACCGTAACTTCAACCTCACCAGTCCCACCAGGATTGTTGGCGGTCGGTGACCCGATCGCGACCTGCGCTTAACCCTTATCGGGTGCGAGGTTGACGAAGGTCTGGAACCACACCGTCCGGTCGGGTGCGAAGGAGCCGACGATCAACTCGTCGGCATCGGCGTGGTCGGCGAACTCCCGCAGCTTGCGGCGCACCTCGTCGGGTGTGCCCGTCGCCGCGTAGCGCATCATCTCGTCGACCTGCCGTCCGACCGGGGAGTCGAACAACTGCTCGGCCTCCTCGTCGGTGAGCTTGCGGTGATGGGCGACCAGGTGCTTGATGCGGTCGCGCTTGGCCTCGTGGAGTTGCCGTCGCGCGAAGTCGACGTCGTCGATCGCGATCGCGGTGACCCCGGCGATGACGTGGGGCTCGCTGAACCCGCCGTCGGGCAGCGGTGCCGGTCGGAACTCGCTGCGATAGAGCGCGACGGCCTCGGTCAGGGCCTGCGGCGCGAAGTGCGACGCGAAGGCGTACGGCAGGCCGAGCGCCGCGGCCAGCTGCGCGCCGAACAATGACGAGCCGAGGATGTACAGGTCGACGTTCGTGCCCGCTCCCGGGGTGGCCCGGACACCGGCCACCCGTGACTCGTCGCGCAAGTAGGCCTGTAGTTCCAGGACGTCGCACGGGAACTGCTCGGCCGCCTGGTGGGTGCGGCGCAAGGCGGCGAAGGTCGCCTGATCGCCGCCGGGGGCCCGCCCAAGACCCAGGTCGATGCGGCCAGGGTAAAGCTCGGCGAGGGTGCCGTACTGCTCGGCGATCGTCAGCGGTGAGTGGTTGGGCAACATGACGCCGCCGGCACCGAGGCGGATGTGCTCGGTATGGGCCGCCATGTGGGCGATCAGCACCGCGGGGGCGGCCGACGCGATGGCCGACATGTTGTGGTGCTCGGCGTACCAGATGCGGCGATAGCCCGCGGTATCGGCGAACCGCGCCAGACGCGTCGAGTGCGCCAGGCTCTCGCGAACCGTCTCGTCGCGGCCCACCTGGGCGAGGTCGAGGATGGACAGCGGCACATCAGTGGAGGTCAGGTTGTCGTCGGGCACGTCTAGTGCAGCGACGCGGGGAGGCGGGCTATTCCCGGGCCGCGACGTCCGGCACCATGGGGGAGTGACTGCCGATCTCCCCGCCGACGATCCACGACCGTTCGATCCCACGCCGCCCGATCCGGACCTCCTGCTCGACTTCCGCGGCGTCTCCCTGGTCCGCGATCAGAACACCCTCGTCGGCCCGGTCGACTGGCAGGTCGAGCTCGATGAGCGGTGGGTGGTCCTGGGGCCCAACGGCGCGGGTAAGACCTCGCTGCTGTCGATGGCCGCCGCCCGCGTCCACCCGTCGTCGGGGACGGCCTTCGTCCTCGGCGAGCAGCTCGGGCGGGTGGAACTGCGGGAGCTGACGACGCGGGTCGGGATGACCGGCGGCAAGGAGGTCGAACGGATTCCCGCCGACGAGCGGGTGGAGGATCTCGTCGTCTCGGCCGGGTATTCGGTGCTCGGCCGGTGGCGCGAGGATTACGAGACGGTGGACCGCGAGCAGGCGGTGAACACCCTGGAATCGCTGGGCGCCGAGCATCTCGCCGGGCGCACCTACGGCACCTTGTCCGAGGGGGAGCGCAAGCGGGTGCAGATCGCGCGCGCTCTCATGACCGATCCGGAACTGCTCCTGCTCGACGAGCCGGCGGCTGGCCTGGACCTGGGCGGTCGGGAGGAACTCGTCGACCGTCTCGGACGACTGGCCCTCGACCCCGACGCACCGGCGTTGGTCCTGATCACTCACCACCCCGAGGAGATCCCACCCGGGTTCAGCCACGCCCTGCTCCTCTCGGAGGGCGGGGTCGTCGCCCAGGGTCTCCTGTCCGACGTCCTGACCGCGCAGAACCTCTCGGCCGCGTTCCACCAGCAGATCGCGCTCGACGTCATCGACGGCCGTTACTTCGCCCGCCGCGCCCGTCGCCCCGGCGGGCACCGTCGGGCGGAGTGAGGCGTAACCTACGCGACATGACAGCAGGTCCCGGTTCACCGCAGCCGTACGGTCAGCAGCAGCCTCCCCAACACGGCCAACAGCCCTACGGTCAGCAGCCCTATGGCCAACAACCCTATGGACAGCAGCCGTACGGCCAGCAACAGTACGGTCCGTCGCCGTATGGTCAACAGCCCTATGGTCAGCAGCCCTACGGCCAGCCGTACACGGAGCAGGCGCGGAAATCGTCGAATACGGCGTGGATCATCGCCGCGGTGGTGGGCGGAGTCGTCTTGCTCGCCGCGGTGGTCGGCATCGTGATCGCGGCCTTCGCCTCCGCGCCGCACGACGACGAGACCGTGCCGCCGATTGCGGAGCAGTCGACGTCGCAGTCGGACTCGCCGTGGACCTCCGAGTCCACTCCGGAGTCGACGCCCGAGTCGACGCCGGAGCCGACCCAGGCGGCGGGCGTTGCCTGCACCATGGGCGACGACTACAAGGCGAAGCGCGACTCGGGGGCGCTGTGGCAGACCCTGCCGAACAACGACTTCAACCAGACGGCCCTGTCGGCCTTCCTGTATCTGCTGACCGACCAGTGCATGGCCGGCCAGTTCTCGCCCGGCGACACCGCGAAGTACGACGCCCAGGCGCGGGAATACGAACGCAAGTTCTTGGCGCAGCAGCCGCTGGGCACCGATGTGACGATCAAGGGGTCGTCGCGGACCTTCCGTTACAACGGCACCACGGGAGCGGGCGGCTATGAGCCCAACTGACTCGGCGCCCGTGCCGCTGCGCGACGCGTCGACGGTGGTGTTGGTGCGCGACGGTGCCGACGGCATCGACGTCTTCCTGCAGCGTCGCGTGAAGGAGATGGCTTTCGCCGGCGGGATGACGGTGTTCCCCGGCGGGGGTGTCGACGAGCGCGACGCCGACGCCGATCTGGCCTGGATCGGTCCCGACGCGCAGTGGTGGGCCGATCACTTCTCGACCTCGCCGATCGGCGCACAGAAGCTGGTGTGCGCCGCGGTCCGCGAAACCTTCGAGGAGTGCGGCGTTCTCCTGGTGACCCGCACCGATGGCGCGCCCGCCGACATCGCGGCGCTCATGCCGGCCCGCGGCGCGCTGGAGAGCAAGGAGATCTCCTTCGCGCAGTTCCTGCGCGAGAACGACCTGGCGTTGCGTGCCGATCTGATGCGGCCGCTGGCGCACTGGATCACGCCGAAGATCGAGAAGCGGCGCTATGACACCCGGTTCTTCCTCGCCGAGCTCCCCCAGGGGCAGGACGCCGACGCGGAGACCTCGGAAGTCGAAGAGGCGCAATGGTATTCGGCGTCGGCGGCGTTGGCCGACTGGTCGGCGGGCAAGCATTTCCTGCTGCCGCCGACGTGGTCGCAGCTGCGCGACCTGGCCGCCTACGCGACGGTCGCCGAGCTGTTCGCGGCGAACCGCGACATCAAACCGATCGAGCCGGGGACGCCCAACGATGACTTCGAGGGGCTGCGGTTCACCCACGCCGACGAGTACTTCGCGTCGATGGACCCGCAGGCCAGGGAACTGTTCTTCAAGCACACGCCCTAGCGGGCGACCGCCGACAGATCAATCCAGCCCGTCGCGGTCGGCCCACTCCAGCAGGGTGTCGATGCGGTAGGCGACGTCGTCTATCTCCGCGTGCAGATCACCGATCCGCGCGAACCGCGACGGCATCGTCGCGATGGTGAAGTCGTCGGGCACGACCTCGTCGATCTCGGCCCAGGTCACCGGAGCCGACACGGTGGCCCGCGGGTTCCCGCGCACCGAGTAGGCCGCGGCCATCGTGTGATCGCGGGTGTTCTGGTTGAAATCGAGGAAGACCGACGTCGGGTCGCGGTCCTTGCGCCACCACACCGTCGTCGCATCGTCGGGTAGTCGCCGTTCCACCTCGCGGGCGAAGGCGAGCGCGGCGCGGCGCACGTCGGCGAATCCCCACTCCGGCTCGATCCGGATGTACACGTGCAGGCCGTGGCCGCCCGAGGTCTTCGGGAAGCCGCGGATACCGAGCTCGTCGAGTACCTCGTGGACCCCGCCGGCGACCCGGCGCACACGGTCGAAGGGGCAGTCGGGCATCGGGTCGAGGTCGATGCGCCACTCGTCGGGCTTCTCCACGTCGAAGCGGCGCGAGTTCCACGGATGGAACTCCACGGTGGACATCTGCACCGCCCAGATCACGTCGGCGGCGCCGGTGGGGCACAACTCGTCGGCGGTGCGCCCGTAGCGCGGGAAATAGATCTCGGTGGTCTCGATCCAGTCGGGCGCGCCGGCGGGCAGCCGCTTCTGGTGCACCTTGGGGCCGGTGACCCCTTTGGGGAAGCGGTGCAGCATCGTCGGACGGTCGCGCAGGGCGCGGACGATCCCATCGGCGACCGACAGGTAGTACCGCGCGAGGTCGAGTTTCGTCTCGCCGCGGTCGGGGAAATAGACGCGGTCCGCACTGGACAACTCCACGACGCGGCCGTCGACGTCGATGGGAATCCGGTCGCTGCGATCAGCCACCCGACCAGCGTATAGGGTTGGGGGCATGGCTGAGTTCGTCACTTTGGAAACCTCGGAAGACCACCCCGGCGTCGGCACGATCGCGCTGAACCGGCCGCCGATGAACGCCCTCAACCGCCAGCTGCAGACCGAGCTGGTGGCCGCGGCGCAGGAGGCGTCGATGCGCGACGACATCAAGGCCGTCGTCGTGTACGGGGGGCCGAAGGTGCTGGCCGCGGGCGCCGACATCAAAGAGATGAACGACATGACCTTCGCCGAGATGAACAAGGTGGCGGGCAAGCTGCAGGACGGGTTGGGCGCCATCGCGGCGATCCCCAAGCCGACGGTCGCGGCGATCACCGGCTATGCCCTCGGCGGCGGCCTGGAGGTCGCGCTGGGTGCCGATCGCCGGATCGCCGGTGACAATGCGAAGCTCGGCGTGCCCGAGGTGCTGCTCGGGGTGATCCCGGGCGGCGGCGGCACCCAGCGCCTGGCGCGTCTCGTCGGGCCCGCGAAGGCCAAGGACATGATCTTCACCGGCCGCTTCGTCGGTGCGGAAGAGGCGCTGGCCATCGGGCTCGTCGACGAGGTCGTCGCCCCCGACGAGGTGTACAACGCGGCGCTGCGATGGGCCGGTCAATTCGCCAACGCCGCCTCCGTCGCACTCGCCGCGGGCAAGGCCGCGGTCGACCGCGGGCTCGACGTCGACCTCACCACCGGCCTGGCGATCGAGGCGCAATTGTTCGCCGCTCTCTTCGCCACCGACGACCGTCGGATCGGCATGGAATCCTTCGTCGAGAACGGCCCGGGTAAGGCGAAGTTTACCGGCAAGTAGGATAGCCGGGTCAGTCGTCACAACCTCGGAGCAAGTATGACCACGAACACCCCGCAGTCCGATCCGGCGCCGAATCCGCACGCCACCGAGGAGCAGGTGAAAGCCGCTCTGCAGGACACCAAGCTCGCCCAGGTGCTGTACCACGACTGGGAGGCGGAGACCTACGACGACAAGTGGTCGATCTCCTACGACGAGCGCTGCATCGACTACGCGCGCGGCAGGTTCGACGCGATCGTCCCCGACGCCAAGCTGCCCTACGAGCGGGCGATGGAACTCGGCTGCGGCACGGGCTTCTTCCTGCTCAACCTGATGCAGTCGGGTGTCGCGAAGAAGGGGTCGGTCACCGACCTCTCGCCTGGCATGGTCAAGGTCGCGCTGCGCAACGCGGAGAACCTGGGCCTCGACGTGGACGGCCGGGTGGCCGACGCCGAGAAGATCCCGTACGAGGACAACACCTTCGACCTGGTCGTCGGCCACGCCGTGCTGCACCACATCCCCGACGTGGAGCTGTCGCTGCGCGAGGTGCTGCGCGTGCTGAAGCCGGGTGGCCGATTCGTCTTCGCCGGTGAGCCCTCGACCATCGGTGACTTCTACGCGCGGTGGCTCTCGCGGGCGACCTGGTTCGCGACGACCAACATCACCAAGTTCGGCCCGCTCAACGGCTGGCGGCGCCCGCAGGAGGAACTCGACGAGTCCTCGCGCGCGGCCGCGCTGGAGGCCGTCGTCGACATCCACACCTTCGATCCCGACGACCTCGCCGGTATCGCGCGCAAGGCCGGAGCGGCCAACGTCGACACCGCCACCGAGGAATTCTCCGCCGCGATGCTCGGCTGGCCCGTCCGCACCTTCGAGGCCGCGGTGCCGCCGGAGAAGCTGGGCTGGGGCTGGGCGCGGTTCGCGTTCGGCGGCTGGCGCAGCCTGAGCTGGCTCGACGACAACGTGCTCCGCAAGGTCGTGCCGCCGAAGTTCTTCTACAACGTCATGGTGACCGGCACCAAGCCGGCCGCGTGACCATCGTCGCGATCCCGCGGTGATCACCACCGACGACGTCGCGTTTCTGCGTTCGCGCCTCGGCGTCAAAGCGCTGGAGAACGCTTCCGCGCTGGAACTCAAGCCGGACACCCTGATCGGTGACGTCGCAGCGCTGCGGGCCCGCTACGGCGAGCGGGCGCCGGCCTTGGCCGAGACCGTCCACTGTCGTCGCCGGGCTGCGGGCAGGCTGGTCGATCCGCAGCACTGGCTGCTCACCGACGAGGCGTTGCAGCAGGCGACGGCTTCGGTGGTCGCGGCTGCCCGGGCCGCCGAGATCGCCCGGCGGTTTCCCGGCGCGGTGGTCCACGACGTCACCTGCTCGGTCGGCGCGGAACTGGTGGAACTGGCCGCGGCCGACGGCATCGGCGCGGTCATCGGCTCCGACCTCGACCCGGTGCGCCTGGCGATGGCCGCGCACAACGTCGACGGTGCGACCCTGCTGCGCGCCGACGCGCTGACCCCGGTGTCGACCGCCGATGTGCTGTTGGCCGATCCGGCCCGTCGGCGCGGCGGCTCCCGCACCTTCCGCATCGAGGACCTGTCGCCACCGCTGCTCGACGTCCTCACCACCTACGCCGGCCGCCCGCTCGCGGTGAAATGCGCGCCCGGGTTGGACTACGGGACGTTGCGCGCCCGCTTCGGCTTCGACGGCCAGGTGCAGATCACCTCGCTCGACGGCTGGGTGCGCGAGGCCTGCCTGTGGACCGAACTCGACGACGGCATCTCCCAGCGCGCGACGGTGCTGCGCACGTCGGGCGGGGCGGTGCGCACCGAGGAGGTCACCGACCGCGATCCCGACGACACCCGCGTCGGTCCGTCCGGACGGTGGATCGTCGACCCGGACGGCGCGATCGTGCGCGCCGGCCTCGTCCGGCACTGGGCGACCCGGCACGGGCTGTGGCAGCTCGACCCCAAGATCGCCTACCTCACCGGTGACTCGATTCCGCCGGGGGAGCGCGGGTTCGCCGTGCTGGAACAGGTGCCGATGAAGGAGAAGGCGCTGCGCAAGGCGCTCGCCGACCGTGACTGCGGCAGCCTGGAGATCCTGGTCCGCGGGGTCGACGTCGATCCCGATCAACTCCGCAAGCGCCTGCGGCTCAAGGGGAAGGCCCCGCTGGCGCTGGTGATCACCCGCATCGGGTCGCGGGGCGTCGCCTTCGTGTGCGAAACCGGCGTGCGCGCCGACTAGCACTCGATAGCGTCCCGACTCCGGCTACTTCCCGATCTCCGCCTTGGAGTCGAAGAAGTACACCTTGCCGATATTGGTGGCGACGGCGATCTGGCCCTTCGGCGACACCGCGACGCCGGTCGTGAACCCCTTCGCGTCCGGCAGGGGCAGGGTCCGCAGGGTCTTGCCGTCCTCGGCGGAGACCTCGGTGAGGGCCAGGCCGTCGTCGGCGGTGCGGACGACCGTCCAGGCCGTTCCGGCGTTGGTGAGGGTCGAGAGGCTGACCGTCTTCAGGTCGGTCCGGTTCCACACCTGTTCGGCGCGGTCACCGCGGTCGGCGAGCATCCGCAACGGGCCGCCGAGCGGTCCGGTCGGGATGATCTTGCCGTCGGGAGTGGCGGTCAGCGTGGCGAAGCCGGGATCGCCGTAGTCGAAGGTCCACTTCGTCTTGCCGGTGTCCGCGTGCAGGGCGACCAGCTTGCCCAGGCGGCTGAACGCGTAGACGGTGGTGCCGTCCGCGGAGACGGTGGCCGGTCCGACGACCCCGCCCGGGATGTCGGCGTGCCAGGCCTCGCGGACCTCGCGACGGCCGTTGACCTCGCCATAGTCCAGGGCCCGGATCTGCGAGGCGATGGCCCCCTGCGGCCAGAAGTTCAGGAACAGGCGCTGACGATCGAAGTCGACGGCGGCCGGGGCGGGAATCCCGCACCGTGGTCCGCTCACGAGGCAGTCGGCGAAACCGGCCATCGCGTCGTCCGGGTTGGCGTCGGCCCGCAGCCGGACCTCGGGGGCGGCGAACGTCGAATCCTGGGTGTTGAGCAGCAGGATCTGCCCCTGGGTGGTGGCGACGAGCACCACCGACGGTGCCACGAACTTCGCCGACGTCGGCACGCCGATGACCGGCATCCGCCAGCGGATGACGCCGCCCGCGGTCCAGCCGAGGAAGGAGGTCTCCTCGCCGACGTAGACCTGGTCGAACTGGTCGATGAGCGGGGCCTGCACCTCGATGCCCGGACGCATCCGCTTGCAGTAGTTCATCCGGCCGGCGCGCTGGTCGAGGACCAGCCAGTTGCACCCGTCGGCCGTGTTCGACGTGACGCTGACGTTGGACTGGTTGGAGATCGTCAACGGGGAGGTGACGGGGCCGCCGGTCGGACGGGTCCAGCTGAGCGCGAGGTCCTTCGGCACGTCGGGATAGGCGAAGTTGGTGTTGCCAGCGTTGCCGCCGAAGCTCGACCAACCCGGGCTGGCCAGCGACTTCACCTGAACCTGTCCGTCGGAGCAGGATGCCAGTGCGAGTGCCGTCGCCGCCACGGTCGCCACGGCGGCCGCGGCGCGCATCGTCGAGGTGGCTGCTCGCAACATTCGGTGCTCCTTCTGCGGATCCGGCCCGGCGGAAGATCCGGGCTGCCCAGTGAGCCTATCGTGTCCGATTTTTCGCTCCGTTAGTGTTTGTGCCATGACCACCATGTGGAACGCGTCGTACCGGGACCGTTGGCGGGCCGGGCGTCGGCGCGACCCCGACCAGGCCCGATTCCTGACCCTGGCCTCCCTGCGCTGGGTGCTGGCCAACCGTGCCTACACGCCGTGGTACCTGGTCCGCTATCTGCGGCTGGCCCGGTTCCGGTTGGCCAACCCGCACGTCGTGCTGCGCGGGATGCTGTTCCTCGGGCGCAACGTCGAGATCCACGCGACCCCCGAGATGGCGCGCATGGAGATCGGCCGCTGGGTGCACATCGGCGACGGCAACTCGATCCGGGCGCACGAGGGCAGCCTGCGGATCGGCGACAAGGTCGTGTTCGGCTGCAACAACGTCGTCAATTCCTATCTGGACATGGAGATCGGCGCCTCGACCCTGGTCGCCGACTGGTGCTACATCTGCGACTTCGACCACAAGATGGACAGCCTGGACCTGCCGATCAAAGACCAGGGGATCGTGAAGGGACCGGTCCGCATCGGGGCGGACACCTGGGTCGCCGCGAAGGTCTCGGTGCTGCGCAACACCACGGTCGGGCGCGGGTGCGTGCTCGGCTCGCACGCCGTGGTCAAGGGCGTGATCCCGGACTACTCGATCGCCGTCGGCGCACCGGCCCGCGTCGTGAAGAACCGCAGGGAGGAATGGGAGGCCAACGCCGCCGCCCGCGCCGAACACGAACGCGCGCTGGCCGACATCGAGCGGAAGAAGCACGCGGCGAGCTGAACTCAGGTCAGCGGCTTGTTCGGGTCGCGCTCGGGAAGCGGTCGTTCGACGATGTTGGGCCGTCCGATCGGGTGCCGCACCCGGCGCTTGGCGGCCAGGTACACGCCGGAGGTGAGTTCGGCGACGGTGCGCCAGGAGAACTCCTCGGTGAGCCGCGCGTAGGCGCGTTCGGCGCGCTGCTGCGCGGCGGCCGGGTCGTCGAGGGTGGTGCGCACCGCCGCGGCCAGCGCGGTGACGTCGGCCGGCGGGAAGGTCATACCGGTGACCGTGTCGGTCACGGCCTCGCCGAGGCCGCCGGCCGTCGACACCACCAGCGGGATCCCAGTGGCGGCCGCTTCCAGCGCCACGATCCCGAACGGCTCGTAGCGGCTCGGCAACACGATCGCCGTGCAGCGGTGCATCAGCGCGATGAGTTCGTCGCGCTCGACCGAGCCGTGGAAATCGACGGCGCCGACCACCCGGTGTTTGCGCGCCAACTCCTCGAGCCACTCCTGCTGCGTGCCGGAGCCGGCGATCGTCAGGGTCGTGCCCGGATGGGTGCGGCGGATGCGTGGCAGCGCGGCCAGCAGGTCCTGCACCCCCTTCTCGTATTCGAGGCGCCCGGCGAACAGCAGTTCCGCGGGGCCCGACGACTCGGCGCGCGGCAGGTGCGGCCATTCCTCGACGGCGATCCCGTTGTGGATGACCTGGATCTCGGCGAGTTCCGGGCCGAACAGCCGGCTGACCTCGTCGCGCATCGAGGTGGAGCAGGTGATCAGCGCGTCGGCCTCACGGGCCAGCCACCACTCGACGGAGTGGACCTGGCGGTTGGTCTTCGCCGCGACCCAGCCGCTGTGCCGACCGGCCTCGGTGGCGTGGATGGTGGCGACCAGCGGGACGTCGAAGAACTCGGCGAGCGCGATCGACGGGTGGGCGACGAGCCAGTCGTGGGCGTGCACCACGTCGGGGATCCATGCCTGCCCGGTCGTGTCGTCGCGCAGGAGGCGCAGCGCGGCGCGGATCATGGTGTGGCCCATGGCCAGCGTCCACGGCATCATGTCGGTGCCGAAATCGAATTCGGGCGGGTCCTCGGCGGCGGCGATGATCCGCACACCCTCGGCGGTGGTGAACGTCGTCGGATGGGTGGCGGCATCCGTCCCGGTGGGCCGACGGGTCAGTACGACGACGTCGTGGCCGATCGCGGCCAGCTCCACGGCGAGGTTGTGGACGTGGCGTCCCAGGCCGCCGACGACGACCGGCGGGTACTCCCACGAGACGAGTAGCAGCTTCACCGACCTTCTCCCTTCGCGTACGCCTCGGGACCGGGCAGGCGGCGGGCGTCGAGGTCGGCGAACAGGTTGTCCGCGGCGAACCAGCCGTCGGCCAGCGCGCGGGCCGAGGACTCGCGGCCGCGCGCGGCGGCGTCGGCGATCTCCCGCGTCGCGTGGGCGTGCTTGTGGGCGCGGTCGGTGGCATAGCCGGCGGCGGTGTCCTTGGAGACCATGAACGGCCAGTCCGACGCGACGGTCATCAGCGTCTCGCGCAGGATTTGGTCGTTGACCCGGTCGCGGGCGTCGTGCTGTTCCCGTTTGTCGACCGTGGTCAGCGCGGTGTCGACGACCTCGGCGTTCAGGTCAACGAAGTGCTGGACCTGCGGACCCGCCCACACGCGCCAATCCTTGCCCGACCCCCACGACGAGGGCGGGAGGTCGACGGGATCGCCGACGTAGCCGCGTTCGCGCGCGGTCGCAAGCGAGCCGACGGACACGCCGGCCTCCGGTAGGCGGCGCAGGACGCGGTCGAGCCACGTCGGGCCCTCGAACCACCAGTGGCCGAACAGCTCGGTGTCGAAGGCGGCGACGACGTGCGCGGGCCGTCCGATTCGGTCGGATTCGGCGATGAGGCGGTCGCGCACGGTGGCGACGAAGTCCTCGACGTGCTTGTCGATGACGGCGTCGACGCGGTCCGGATCGTAGGGCGCCTTGTCCGGTCCGTCGACGGTCCGCCCGGTGACGCGGGCGAGCTTAAGCCCGGAGTCGTGGTCATAGGTGTGGAAGTCGCGGTAGGCGCCGTGCCCGGGATAGCCCGACTTCGGGGACCAGACGCGGTAGCTGACCGTGAGATCGCGGCCGAAGGCGACGACGTCGGTGTCGCCGACCGGGCGACCCAATGCGGTGTCGCCGTGCAGGGTCGGGCCGTCCACCATGAAGTGGCCGACGCCGGCGTCGGCGTACTCGAACTCCATACCCGGGTCGAAGGCGCATTCCGGGGCCCAGATCCCGGTCGGGGTGTGGCCCCAGCGACGGTGCGCGTCGGCCAGGCCCTCGCCGAGGGAGAATTGGCGCATCCGGGCGTCGAGCAGCGGCGCGAACGGGTGGGCCAACGGCCCGCCGAGCAATTCGATGATTCCCGACGACGCCAACGCGCGGATGGCCGGCGACGCGCCGTGGCGCCAATGCCGTTCGAAGTCGGCGATCGCGGCACCGGCGTCGCGGAAATGCGCGCCACCCGCCGCGGCGCGCACCGGGTCGCGGTCGGTGGCCAATTCCATCGCCCGCAGCTGCCAGTTGGCCAGCCACTCGTACATCGACGACGCGCAGTGCGGGTCGTCGAGCTGGGCGGCGAGGACCGGGGTGATGCCGAGCGACAGGACGTCGGTGAATCCGTCGTCGGCCAGCCCGCGCAACACGGCGAACACCGGCTGATAGCTGGCGGCCCAGGATTGGTAGAGCCATTCCTCGCCGACCGGCCACCGCCCGTGGTTGGCGAGCCACGGCAGGTGGGAGTGCAGGACCAGCGTGAACTGGCCCGGCACCCCGGCGGGAACGGAGGGGGTCATCGGCGGGTCGCGATCGCGAACAGGTCGAGGCTGGCGTCCACGTCACCGGGCCGGATCGCGAAGTCGGCGGTGGTGACCGCGGCGACGTCGTCGGCGAGTGCCGCCGGCCACGGCTCGTCGGCGAGCGCGCGCCGGATCTGGGCGTCGATGATCGAGCCGTCCCACTTCGCGTCGAGTTCGGCCAGCGCGGGTCCGTGGTGCACGCCGAGCATCTGCTCGACGTCGAAGCCGCCGTCGACGAGGAGTTCGGTCATCTCCATCGCGTTGAGCTCGCGGGTGTGGAACGGGTTGACCGGGGTGTCGCTGCCCGGCGTGAACGTGATCCGGTTGGGCGTCGACATCAGCAGCCGACCGCCCGGGCGCAGGACGCGGTGACACTCGGCGACGAAGGCCGGCTGATCCCATAGATGCTCGATGACCTGGAAGTTCACCACCACGTCGACGGATTCGTCGTCCAGCGGCAGGTCGATCAGGTTCCCCTGGTGCACCGTCAGCCGTGGGTAGCGGGCCCGGGTGTGCTCGACGGCGGTCTCGTCGTAGTCGACGCAGACGACGCTGCGGGCGCGACGTGAGAGCAGGTCGGCGCCGTAGCCCTCGCCGGAACCGGCCTCGAGGACGTCGCGGCCGTCGACGAGGTCGGCGATGTACTCGTAGGCCACCTCGTGGCGGCGGAACCAGTAGTTCTCCTCCGGGATGCCGGGCACGGTGCGCTCGCCCGTCAGCGCCAGGGTGGCGGAAGGATCGGGCGTACCCGCGTCGGATGCTGGTGTTTCACTCATCATCTGAAGAGGGTAGTAGGGGTGGCGTTTCTCGGCCGACGGGGATTGAGTATCTATCCCCATGTTCTTTTCTCCACCGCGGGAGCACTCTGGACTTATGACGATGAATCCTGTTCCGCCCGTCCCTGCCGGCTGGGCGCCCGCGACACCGATTCCGGCCCCCAAGACGAGCGGTGCCCGGATCGCCGACATCGTCGTCACGGTCCTCGCCTTCGCGGCTCTCGGGATCGGGTGCGCGTTCACGCTGTTCTTCTCGTTGTTCTTCGCGATGGCGACCGATCCGTGTGGATCGGGCACCGGCTGCCGGGAGAATCTCGTCGGCTGGGGAATGCTGGCCGTCTGGGTCGGCGCGGGTATGGGCATCATCGTCGCGATCGGCGGCACGATCTTCGGCGCCGTCCGCCGCAAGGTGATGTTCTGCTGGCCGCTCATCGGCATCGCCCTGGCGGCGGCCGGCTTCTTCCTCGGCCTCTACCTGGTCGACCAGGTCGTGCCGCGGTGAGCGGCGGCGCGCCCGGTCCGGTCTAGTCCTAGTGCGGGCCGGAGACGCAGAATTGGTTGCCGTCCGGGTCGGCCAGAGTCGCCCACTCGAAGCCGGGCATCTCCCGCCGGGCGACGAGGGTCGCACCGTCGTCGAGTAGTCGGGCTACTTCGGCTTCCCGGTCCGGCGACGCCAGATCGAGATGGATCCGATTCTTACCGGGCGTGGGGTCCTCGACCTTCTGGAAGGCGAGTAGCGGTTTGCCCTCGCCGGTCGAGACGGTGACGAACCACCCGTCGTTCTCTTCCAGGATCCGGCCGCCGGTCTGCTTGGCCCACCACCGCGCCAGCGCGAGCGCATCGGTCGTGTCGAAGGTGATCATGCCAACAGAAATCGTCATGGCTCAACGCTAGTCGACGGGGCGCGTGCGGAATGTGGCCGTTGTGAGGTACGCCGCGTTCGCGGAACGGAGGTGACACGTTACAGTGTTGGGCGACCCTAATGGCCTTACCGCGCTGGTAAGACGCCTCACCCGATGCAGGAGGTCGATGTAGACCCATGACAAACATTGTCGTACTCATCAAGCAGGTGCCCGACTCTGGCTCGGAGCGCAAGCTCAACGACAGCGACTTCACCCTCGATCGCGAGATCGACCCGGTGATCGACGAGATCAACGAGAAGGCCGTCGAAGCAGCGCTGCAGATCAAAGAGGCCAACGGCGGCGAGGTGACCGTGCTGTCGGCCGGTCCCGAGAAGGCCACCGAGGCGATCCGCAAGGCGCTGTCGATGGGCGCCGACAAGGCGATCCACATCCAGGACGAGGCGCTGCACGGCTCCGACGCCGTCCAGACCGCCTACGTGCTGGCCCGCGCGCTCGGCACCGTCGAGGGCGTCGAACTCGTCATCGCCGGCAACCAGGCCACCGACGGCGGCGTGGGTGCCGTCCCGGCCATGATCGCCGAGTACCTCGAGCTGCCGCACCTCACCTCGCTGCGGTCGCTGACCGTCGACGGCGAGAACCTGACCGGTGAGCGCGAGACCGACGAGGGCATCTTCACCGTCGCGGGCGCGCTTCCCGCGATCGTGAGCGTCAACGAGAAGATCAACGAGCCGCGCTTCCCGTCGTTCAAGGGCATCATGGCCGCCAAGAAGAAGGAGATCGCCGTGGTCTCCCTCGCCGACATCGACGTCGAGGCCGGCGACGTCGGTCTGGCGAACGCCGCGTCGACCGTCACCGGGGTGAACCCGAAGCCCGCCAAGCAGGCCGGCGAGCGCGTCACCGACGAGGGCGACGGCGGCACGAAGATCGCCGAGTACCTGGTCGCGCAGAAGATCGTCTAGCGCCCACCCCCAATCGACACTGAACCTCAGGAGAAAAACACATGGCTGAAGTACTCGTTCTCGTTGAGCGGGACACCGAGGGTGGGCTGAAGAAGGTCACCTCGGAGCTGATCACCGCCGCGCGTGCGCTCGGTTCCCCGTCGGCGGTCGTCGTCGGTGCCCCCGGTGGCGCCGACGCGATCCTCTCCGACCTGGCCGCGGCCGGTGCGGAGAAGGTCTACGTCGCCGAGTCCGACGAGGCCGCCACCGTGCTGGTCTCGCCGAAGGTCGACGTGCTCTCGGCGATCGCCGAGTCCGCCTCGCCCGCCGGCGTCATCGTCGCCGCCACCACCGACGGCAAAGAGGTCGCCGGTCGCCTGGCGGTCCGCCTCGGCTCGGGCGTCCTCGCCGACGTCATCGAGGTCAAGGAGGGCGGCAACGCCGTCCACTCGATCTTCGGTGGCGCCTTCACCGTCGACGCCCAGGCCAAGGGCGACGTGCCGGTCATCTCGGTGCGCCCCGGTGCTGTCGAGGCCGCCCCCGCGGCCGGTGCCGGCGAGCGCGTCGACATCGAGGTCCCGGCCCAGGCGGAGAACGCCGTGAAGATCACCAAGGTCGAGCCGAACGTCGGCGGCGACCGCCCCGAGCTCACCGAGGCCTCGATCGTCGTCTCCGGCGGCCGCGGCGTCGGCAGCGCGGAGAAGTTCTCGGTCGTCGAGGCGCTGGCCGACTCGCTCGGTGCCGCCGTCGGCGCCTCGCGCGCGGCGGTCGACTCGGGCTACTACCCGGGCCAGTTCCAGGTCGGTCAGACCGGCAAGACCGTGTCGCCGCAGCTGTACATCGCCCTGGGTATCTCGGGTGCCATCCAGCACCGCGCCGGCATGCAGACGTCGAAGACGATCGTCGCCGTCAACAAGGACGAGGAAGCGCCGATCTTCGAGATCAGCGACTTCGGCGTCGTCGGCGACCTGTTCGACGTTGCTCCGCAGCTCACCGAGGAGATCAACAAGCGCAAGTAAGCGCTCGCCGTACCGCGAAACCCCCGGCCGACGCCTCGCGTTGGCCGGGGGTTCGTCTTTTCCGTCCGGTTTTCACTTCGGCGACCCCGACATGACACGTGCGGGTGGCCGTGGCGTCGCCTGCCCCCGATTCCATGAGGGCATGACAGTAATCAATGTCCCGACGGCCGCGCGTGCGGCCGCCCCGCAATCGAGCCGTCGCCTCTTCGGAGGAGGCGGCTTTTCTGTCTGGCTGTCCACCGACGCAGACGACATCGTGGCGGCGCAGCGACTGCGCTACGACGTCTTCACCTCCGAGCCCGGCTTCTCCGAGGCGATCGGCGACTCCGCCACACGTCTGGACGCCGACCGATTCGACGAGTTCTGCGAACACCTGCTGGTTCGCGACGAGCAGACCGGCGACCTCGTCGGGTGCGCCCGGCTGCTCGCGCCGCTGCGGGCCATCGCAGCGGGTGGCTGGTACAGCGGCGGCGAGTTCGCGCTCGAGCACCTGGCGCCCATCGAGTCGCAAACCGTCGAGATGGGACGTGCCGCTGTCGCGCGCGGGCAGCGCAACGGATCGGTGACCGCGCTGATGTGGGCCGCGGTGCTCGCCTACGTGGAGGAATCGGGCAACGCCTACCTGATGGGATGCGTGTCGGTCCCGCTCTCGTATCCGGGAACCGTGCGCGGCAGCGCCCTGCGCGGTATCCGCGACGAGCTGCGCCAGAAGTACGCGGCGCAGTGGCCGGCCGCGCCACACGGCGGTTCGGTGATCGACGGGGTCGGGATCGACGAGATCGATCCGCCGGCCCGGTTGGTGATCCCGCCGCTGATGCGCGGATACCTCCGCCTGGGGGCGCGGGTGTGCGGCGACCCGGCGATCGACCCGGTCTTCGACTGCGGCGACTTCCTCACCGTGTTGGCCAGCAACGACGCGGATTCGCGCTACCGGCAACGGCTCACCGAGACGGTGCGCCGGCTGAGCGAGCAGGCCTGACATGACCGGTCGAGTGGGTCGCCACGCCTGGTTCCCGGTCTCCGGGTGCACCAGCGGCTGTGCGCACCCGCCCCGCCGGCGGGCCGGCCGGACGCGCGTCGCCTGGCGCATCACCCGCCTGCTGGTGGTGCTCTGCGGCCTGGCGCTCCTCGCCCCGGTGGCCTGGCGCATCGCCCCCGCCCGGCGGCACCGCCTGGCCCGCTGGTCGTCGCGTCGCGTCCTGGCGGCGCTCGGGATCACCGTGAAAGTCAACGACCGGCGGCTCATCGACGCCGATCCGCGGGTGCCGATCGGCGGGCTGGTCGTCGCGAACCACGTGTCCTTCCTCGACATCCTGGCCATCGCCGCCGTCACCCCTTCCCGGTTCGTGGCGAAGTCCGAGGTCTTGACGATGCCGGGGATGCGGTGGCTCGCGCGCCGCGTAGGGGTCATCGGCATCGACCGCGCATCGTTGCGGGAGCTGCCCGGCACCGTCGAGCGGGTCGCCGACGTCCTGCGCGGCGGTCACGCGGTCGCCGTCTTCCCCGAGGGCACCACGTGGTGCGGGGCCGCGTCGGGGACGTTCCGGCCCGCCTTCTTCCGCGCGGCGCACGACGCGGGATCGCCGATCATGCCGATGACCGTCGCCCTCACCGAGGAGGACGGCCACCCCTGCCCGGCGGCGGCCTTCATCGGCGACGACGAGCCGGTCGACACGCTGCGTCGCATCCTCGCCGTCGGCTCGCTCACCATCACCGTCACCGCACATCCCGCGATGTTGCCGACGGCGGATCGCCGCGCCGACGCCATGCGGGCGCAGGCGAGGGTCTTCGGCTCCCCGGAGAAAGCCCCGATTAGGCTGAATTCGGGTCGGGAGACCCGTGACTCACTGTCCCTCAGTGTCCTCTAGGAGAATCCACTTCATGAACAGCAAACTGGGCGCAGCCCTGCTCGCCGCCACTGCCGCCACCGCGGTCGTCGCCGCACCCGCGGCCGCTGATCCGGCCCCGATCGATTTCGGCAGCCTCTTCCAGCACGGCCCGCAGGGTGGCGGCCCCGCGCCGCAGCAGCCCGGCAACCCGACCTCCCGCAACGGGGTAAGCTCCATCACGCTGACCGTCGGCAACTGGTTCGGCAAGAAGCAGGGCCCGGACTACTACAGCAAGGGATTCGCCCCGAGTGTCGGCTGGTCGGCGCGCGACCGCTCGAACGCGATCGTCAAGGGCAGCGGCTGCCAGATCGAGATCGCCTTCCCCGGTACGTCCTACCCGACGAAGAAGACGGCCAACTGCCAGGGCAGCATCGGCTTCAACAGCAACTACTACCGCAACGCAGGCACCTACCGGATCACCGTCGTCGACCGGGTGTCCGGCGCCTCGGCCTCGAAGTCGTTCCGGATCGGCTAATCGGCGAGTAGCGGACTCCAGGTGGGTACACTCCCACCTGGAGTCCGTGCTTTGTGGGGGAGGACCACCGGGATGAATCGCACCATTACCGCCGCGGCGGCGTCCGCCGCGCTGTTGACCGTGCTGACCGCCTCCCCGGCGCAGGCGCGCTTCGCGGGGTCGCTCGGCGACCTGGGCAGCTCGGCCCCGCCGCCGGGAAAGCTCTACAACCGCAACGGCGTCACCAAGATCGCGGCGGGCGTGACCAACGTGGGCCGCGGCGCGTTCGCCCCCGCCGTGAGCTGGTCGGCGCGCGCGAAGAGCGGTGCGCCCGTCACCGGCCGCCGGTGCGGCATCGAGATCACCTTCCCGGGCAAGCGCTGGCCGATGTACCTGTCGAAGGACTGCCAGGGCTCGGCGTCCTTCCCGCGTCGGACGTACCGGTCGCCGGGCAAGTACACGATCACCGTGCAAGACCGTGTGTCCGGCCAACTCGCCATCACCTCCTTCGTCGTCCAAGAGGCCCCGGTCCCCGTCGGCTGATTCACGGCGCGCATCGGCCGCCCCAGCCGTGCCAAGCCACCGCCAAGTCGGTTCCAAGTCGACCGGGCGAATCTTCTCGTCGTAGAAACCCACTTCGACGAGGAGTCCTCCCGTGCTCGAGACACCCGGCCGGTTCACCCGGTCCCAACGCGTCACCCTCGCGGTCGTGTGTGCCGCGACCGCCATGCTCATGCTCGACATCGCGGTGGTGAACACCGCACTGCCCGCCATGGCCCGTGAGTTCGGCGCCGATCTGAACGGCCTCAAATGGGTGGTCGACGGATACACCCTCGCCCTGGCCACCGTCGTCCTGACCGCCGGTGCGTGGGCCGATCGCGTCGGTCGTCGCCGGGTCTTCATCCTCGGCGCCGTCGGCTTCACCCTCGCCTCGGCGGCCTGTGCGGCCGCGCCGGGCATGGTCGCCCTCAACGCCGCCCGCGTCGTGCAGGGACTGGGTGCCGCGCTGCTGTTCGCGACGTCGCTGGCCCTGCTGGCGCATGCGTTCCCCGGCTCGGCGCAGCGCAGCAAGTCGCTCGCCGTCTACGGGGCCACCATCGGCGGTTCCTTCGCCGTGGGACCGCTGCTCGGCGGGATCCTCACCGACCTCCTCGACTGGCGGACCATCTTCCTGGCCAACATCCCGGTCGGCATCGCGATGCTCGCCGGTACCCGGTGGGTCGTCGAATCGCGCAGCACCGCGCCGCGCCGCGGCGACTGGGCCGGGCAGGTGCTGATCATGGTCGGTCTCGCCGCCCTGACCTACGGGTTGTTCGAGGCCAGCTCACGTGGGTGGGGCGACGGTGCCACGGTGACCGCGCTGGCTGTCGCGGCGGTCGCCCTGGTCGGCTTCGTCGCGGTGGAGCGCCGCGTCGAGCACCCGATGATGCCGCTGGCGATGTTCGCCAACCGCGGCTTCGCCGGCGCCCAGATCGCCACCTTCGCCATCTCCGCGTCGATGTTCGCGGTCTTCGTCTACGCGACCATCTATCTGCAGGGCGTGCTGGGCTTGTCGGCGATCAAGGCCGGCCTGGTGTACCTGCCCGGCACGATGATGATGTTCGTCGCCGCCGGCGTCACCGACCGGATCCTCGGTCGCGTCGCGCCCTGGATCCTGCTCACCGGCGGCCTCGTCGCGGTGGCGGGCGGTCTGGGCTGGATGACCGTGTGCGGGACGCAGAGCTCCGGCTGGGATCTCGTCGGCGGGTTCATGCTCGCCGCCGTCGGGGCTGGGGTGTTCAACCCGGTGATGAGCGGAGTCGTCCTCGCCGAGGCGCACAGCGACGACGCCGGCCTGGCCGCGGGGATCAACGACGCCTTCCGGCAGTCTGGTATCGCGCTGGGGGTGGCGGCGCTGGGTGCCTTCTTCCCGGCGCAGTCGGTTCTGCACGGCGGCTCGCCGCAGGGCTTCGTCGACGGATTGCACGCCGCACTGTGGTGCAGCACGGCGGTCGCCCTGGTGGGTGCCGCGGTGGTGGCGACGATGATGCGGCGGGCCCGGGCCACCGTCGCCGACGACGCAGTGGAGGCCGCCGATCGACATGGCGACCTCATCGCGTCACGAGAGCTGTACGTCCCCGCATACACTGCGACGATCAGCGGCGAGTGAGGAGCGACGTGGCGCGTGAGTATCTGGTGCTGGGCCCCCTCGCCGTCGTCGTCGAGGGGAACCGGGTGGAACTCGGATCGCCGAAGCAGCGCGCCGTTCTCGGCGCGCTGCTCGTCGCGCGCGGTGCGGTCGTTTCGGTGGAGCGGCTGATCGACACCGTCTGGCCCGACGATCCACCCGAGGCCGCGACGACGAGCCTGCAGGCCTACATCTCCAACCTGCGCAGATTGCTGCGGGCGGATTCGGGGGAGCCGTCGCCGATCGAGCGGGTGGCCGGCGGCTATCGGCTCGACGTCGGCGACGACGGTGTGGACCTCGTGGAGTTCGCCGAATGGGCCCGAGACGCTCGTGCCGCACGCGACGACGGCCGTTGGGACGACGCGCTGCGGGCCTCGGAGGCGGCGGCGGCGCTCTGGCGCGGCGAACTGCTGGGCGGCGAGTTCGACCCGCTCGGTTGGCTCGGCGCGGAGGCCATGTCGTTGCGGGAGACGGTGGCGGCCGTCGGCGAGATCCACGTCGCGGCCCTGCTCGCCGGCGGCGACACGGGCGCCGCGCTCGCCGAGACGGTCGGAATGCGGGCGGCCGACCCCTTCCGCGAGCGCGCGGCGTGGCTGCACATGGTCGCCCTGTACCGCGCGGGAAGGGCGGCCGAGGCCTTGGAGGTCTATGGGTCCTACCTGCGGTCCCTCGATGACGAGCTGGGGTTGGAACCGGGAGCCGAGCTGGTGGAACTACACGGGGCGATCCTGCGCCACGACCCGGCGATCGCCGCCTGGCCGCGTCCGCCGCACTGGACCGGGGCGGTCTCGGTCGCCGAGCCGGACGACACGCCAGCCGCATCCGCCGTCGAACCGGTCGGCCCGCGCGGCGACGGTCCCGTCGATGTCGGCGTGCCGTTGATCGGGCGCGAGGACGAGGTCGCACAGCTGCGCGTCGCGGTGACGCACGGGTCCGGAACCTCCTGGGCGGTGTTGATCGGCCCGGCCGGGATCGGCAAGACGCGCCTGGCCCAGGAGACCGCGGCGATCTCCGCGGCGGCCGGGCGGCCGGCCGTGTGGATCCGCTGCCCCGACGCGGAGGGCACCCCGGCCTGGTGGCCGCTGCGACAACTGTGCCGGGCGCTGGACGCCGATCCCGACGATGTGCTGGCCGTGCCGGACGGCGCCGGGGCCGACACCGCGCGCTTCGCCGTGTACGAGCGGGTCCAGCACCTCGTCGAGCGGTCCGCGCCGTTCACGCTGATCGTCGACGACGCGCAGTGGGCCGACCCGATGACCCTGGGCCTGCTGTCGTATCTGACGACCGTCGTCGCGGAGGCGCCGGTCTCGGTCGTCGCGACCGTGCGGGAGGGGGAGGGCGGCCAGGAGACGGAGCGGTTCGTCGCGGCCGTCGCCCGCGCGGGCGGTGCCGTCATCACCGTCGGGCGGCTCGGGCGGGCCGACGTCGCGACACTGGTGCGCGCGGTCGCCGACGAGGATCTCGCACCCGATTCGCTCGACGCGCTGGTCCGCCGAACAGAGGGCAACCCGCTGTTCGTCTCCGAGTTCGCCCGCCTGCCCGCGGAACAGCGGGCCGCGGAGATGGTGCCCGACGCCGTCCGCTCTGTCCTCGACCGCCGCCTCGGCTCCCTCGACCCCGCCGTGCAGGAGATCATCGGCCACGCCGCCGTCATCGGGGAGGAGGTCGACGTCGCCCTGCTGGTGGCGGTCTGCGGCCGCGACCTCGACGACGTCGCCGACGCCCTCGACGAGGCCGTCGACGAACGCATCCTGGTCGCCGACCCGGTGACCGGGCGCACCCGGTTCGCGCACGCCCTGCTCCGCGACCAGGCGCTGACCACCATCCGCCCGTTGCGCCGGTGCCGGATCCACCTGCGGGTCGCCGACGTGCTGCGCGACTCGACGGCCTCGGATGCCACCCCGCGACGTGCCGCGCATCTGCTCGACGCGATGCCGGTGGCCGATGCGGGTGACGTCGTCGACGCCTGTCGACTCGCCGCCCGCGACGCGGTGGCGCACTGGGATTCCGAGAGCGCCGCCCGCTGGCTCGACGCCGCCCTGAAGACGCGGGAGTCAGTCGATCCGAATGCCCCCGACGTCGACGACCTGCTGGTCGGCGCGTTGACGGCCCACGCCCGCGCCGGACACCTGCAGGAGGTGCTGCACACCGTCGAAGAGCGGTTGAACCGCGCCATCGAGACGGGTCGATCCGACACGGCGGGACGGTTGGCCTCAGTCCTCATCCGGGCGGGCGGCGCGTGGCCGTGGATCGGCCCCCACGTGGAGAACGAGGGGCTTCGGTTCACGCTCGAGCGGTCCGCGCAGGCTGTTGCCGACGACCCGGGGAGCCTGGCCCGCGTCTTGGCGGCGGCCGCGATCGGGGAGACCTACGCGCGTGACGCCTCTGTTCCCGACGCCCTACTCGAGCGGGCCGACGCGCTGGCCGCCGATCTATCCGACGACGCGATCACCGCCGACGTGTTGCTGGCCCGGATGATCACCTACTCCGGCGTCGCGCCCTATGCCGAGGTCTCGCTCGCCTGGGCGCAGCAGATGCGCGGTCTTCGCTACCCCGGGCGCGACGTGGACGAGGTCATCGTGGACACCGTGTTGACCATGGCGACGATGGTGCGCGGCGATGTCGCGGCGACCGAGGAGTTGACCCGGCGCGCCATTGTCGGGAGTGAACGGTTGAGGCTTCCGATCCTGCGTGCCCAACTGCGCTGGATGCAGGCGTCGCTGGCGGTATGGCACGGCGGATTCGAGCAGGCCAAGGAGCACTTCCACATCGCGATCCGAGTCCACGAGGACACCCAGCTCTACGTCGCGGGCAGCGGCGCGCTGGCGATGATGGCGCTGGCCACCGAGCAGGGCATGCTCGGCGAATTCATCGACACCGGCGGGCTGACGCCGACCGAGTGGGCCCGTGCGCTGCTGGAACAGTTCAGCGACAACCAGGTGATGACCCTGTTCGCCGCCGGCGTCGCTTCGGTGGCCGGCGATCAGGGCGACCGCGAGTTGGCCGAGACGATGGTGAACAGCTGGCTGGCCGATCATCGGACCATGATCTGGACGACCCTGGGACAGGCGGTGATGCTGGCACACGTCGTCCACGACCTCGGCCTCGACGAGTACGCGCCCGCACTGCGGGACCGCCTGATGCCGTTCCGCGACTGCATCGCCACCGTCGGACAGGTCGGCTGCATCGGACCGGTGGCGCTGCCGTTGGCCGGGTTGTGCTTCCAACTGGGGGATACCGATTCGGCCGACGAGATCCTGGCGCAGGCGATGGCGATAGCCGAGCGCGGCGACGGGGAGCCGTCGATGCTGCGGGGTCGGCTCCTACACGCCCGGATGCACCCGCGGGCGCCGGGCCGGGAACAAGCCCTCGTCGACGTCGAGCGCCGGGCCCGCGAACTGGGCATCGACCCGGTGGCCGAGGCGGCCCGCGAGCTGCTGGCGGAGTGAGACGGCTTCCAAGCGCGCGCCAAGATCGCGCCAAGCGGTCTGCGTCATCGTGGGTACACGGCCCGAACGGGCCCGGGCCGCGGTATCGAACCGGCGGCCACCCGACTTCAGACGAGGGAGACCATGAACAGTGACTTCGACAGCAACGTTTTCTCGAGCAGCGACCTCGACGAGTTGCGCCGCCGCGTACGCGGTGCGGTGCACGGTCCGGCGGACCCCGACTATCCGACTGTCGGCTTCAACGTCGCGCTCGAGCGTCATCCGGCCGCTGTGGTCGACGCCGCCGACGCCGCGGACATCGCCGCCACCGTCCGCTTCGCCGCCGCGCACGGCATGACCGTCGGCGTATTCGCCACCGGACACGGCGGCACGCCGGTCGGGAGCCGGTCGATCCTCGTGCGGACCACCGCCCTGGACACCTGCGATGTCGATCCGGAGCAGCGCACCGCGCGCATCGGCGCCGGGGTGCGCTGGCAGTCGGTCCTCGACGCGGCGGTGCCGCACGGTCTGGCCCCGCTGTGCGGTTCCGCGCCGACCGTGGGGGTCGTCGGCTACCTCTCCGGCGCGGGCATCGGACCGCTGGTGCGGACCGTCGGCAGCTCGGCCGACCACATCCGCTCGATGACGGTCGTCACCGGCGACGGGACACTCGTCACCGCGACGGCCGACGAGAACCCCGAGCTGTTCTGGGGATTGCGGGGCGGCAAGGGAACCCTCGGCATCATCACCGAGGCGGTCATCGAGATGCCGGCCATCGCCGAGATCTATGGCGGCGCCCTCTATTTCGACGGTGCCGACGCCGTCCGCGTCCTGCGCGCGTGGCGGGACTGGGCCGCAGGACTGCCCGACGAGGCATCCACGTCGCTCGCCCTGCTCAACCTGCCGGCGATGCCGCAGGTCCCGCCCATGCTCGCGGGCAAGCTCACCGTCGCCGTGCGTTACGCGAGCGTCGCCGACGCCGAGACCGCGGCGGCCGTGCTCGGCCCGATTCGAGAATTGGCGCAGCCGCTGCTCGACGCGGTCGGGCCGATGCCGTACGCGGCGGTCGGCGCCATCCACGCCGACCCGCCCGGTCCGATGCCGGTGCGGGAGCGCGGCGGATTGCTCGCGGCGTTGCCCGACGAGGCCGTCGACGTCATCGTCGGCGCGGTGACCTCGCCGGTGGCGCCGCTGCTGCCCGTCGTCGAGATCCGCGCCCTCGGCGGGGTCTATGCCCGTGAGCCGCGGGTCCGCTCGGCCCTGTGCCACCGGGATGCGCCCTTCAACCTGAACATGGTGGGGGTGCTCGCCGACGAGCAGGCGGCGGCCGCGGTGACCGGCGTGGTCGACGGCGCGTTGGCGGCGCTCGAGCCGTGGATGACCGGGGCGACGCTGCCCAATTTCGTGGCCTCTGACGATCCGGCGCGGGTCCGCGCGTCCTATGACGAGGACACGGCCGCCTGGTTGGCCGCGTTGGCCGACCGGCTCGATCCGCACGGCGTGTTCCGCGTCGGACAGGTGGTGCGCTCCTAGGCCCGTCGCCGGCGGAATTGGACCGCCCACCGGGCGCGTCTATCCTGGTGAGCACTATGCCCACCCCGCCGGTCGAGCCGGTCTACCTCGACAACGCCGCCTCCACGGCCATGCGCCCGGAGGCGGTGTCGGCGATGCTGCCGCTGTTGCAGTGTGCGGGCAACCCGTCGTCGCTCCACGCGGCCGGCCGGGCGGCGCGCCGGCATCTGGAGGAGGCCCGGGAATCGGTCGCCTCGAGCCTGGGTGCCCGCCCGTCGGAGGTGCTGTTCACCTCCGGCGGCACCGAGTCGGACAACCTGGCGCTGCTGGGGATCGTCGCGGCCCGCCGTCGGGAGGATCCGCGCCGTCGCCGGGTGGTCGTCTCCGCCGTCGAGCACCACGCCGTGCTCGACCCGGCTCAGGCCCTCGCCGCGTCCGGGGACGCGGAGTTGGTCCTGATCGACGTCGACGCGCAGGGCTTCGTCGACGTGGACGCCTTGGCGGCCGAACTCGCCGAGCACGCCGACGAGATCGCGGCCGTCTCGGTGATGTGGGCCAACAACGAGGTCGGAACCATCGAGCCGATCGGGCGGATCGCCGAGCTGGGCCGCGAATACGGGGTGCCGGTGCACTCCGACGCCATCCAGGCGGTCGGGCACATCCCCGTCGACTTCGACTCCAGCGGGCTGGCCGCGATGTCGGTCGCGGCCCACAAGTTCGGCGGTCCGCAGGGCGTCGGCGCGCTGGTCCTTGGCCGTGACGTGGCGTTGTCGCCGCTGACCCACGGCGGCGGGCACGAGCGCGACCTGCGGCCCGGGACGCAGAACGTGGCCGGGGCCGTCGGGATGGCCACGGCACTCGAGGTCGCCACCGCCAACCTCGCCGACGAGGCGCGCATGGTGGCGGCGCGGCGCGATCGGCTCCTGGGGCACCTGCTCGCCGTCGACGGCACCCGGGTCAACGGTCCGCGCGACGAGTGGCGGCTGCCCGGCAACGCCCACGTCTCCTTCGAGGGTTGCGAGGGTGATTCGCTGCTGATGCTGCTC
Organism: Gordonia sp. X0973; assembly: GCF_013348785.1. Classification (NCBI taxonomy): domain Bacteria; kingdom Bacillati; phylum Actinomycetota; class Actinomycetes; order Mycobacteriales; family Gordoniaceae; genus Gordonia; species Gordonia sp. X0973. Next base: position 2,422,350 of record NZ_CP054691.1, on the reverse strand, counting down.
GACGCCCGTGGCGTGGAGTGCTCGACCGGTTCGGCGTGTACGGCGGGTGTCGCGCAGGCCAGCCACGTGCTGCTCGCGATGGGCTTGCCGATGGCCGTCGCACGCGGTTCGCTGCGGTTCAGCCTGAGCCAGACCACCACCGACGCGGATGTCGACCACGTCGGCGCGGTGATCGCCGACGTGGTGGAACGCGCCCGGGCCGCCGGACTCGTCGCGGCCGGGGCGCGCGCGCTCGGTACCGGGGGCGGGTCATGAGGGTCTTGGCCGCGATGAGCGGTGGCGTGGATTCGGCGGTGGCCGCGGCCCGCGCCGTGGACGCCGGGCATGACGTCGTCGGGGTGCACCTGGCGCTGTCGGAGACGCCCGACGCGCTGCGCAGCGGCTCGCGGGGCTGTTGTTCGCGCGAGGATGCCGACGACGCCCGACGTGCCGCCGACGTGCTCGGCATCCCGTTCTACGTGTGGGACTTCGCGGAGAAGTTCCGTGAGGACGTGATCGACGACTTCGTGGCGGCGTACGCGGCCGGTGAGACCCCGAATCCCTGCCTGTCCTGCAACGAGAAGATCAAGTTCGCCGCGCTGGCGGAGAAGGCGCTGGCGCTCGGCTTCGACGCGCTGGCCACCGGTCACTACGCGCGCCTGGTCGACGGCGAGCTGCGCCGCGCCGTCGACGAGGACAAGGACCAGAGCTACGTGCTGGCCGTCCTGACCGATGCCCAGCTCGCGCGGGCGATGTTCCCGGTGGGGGACACGCCCAAGCCGCAGATCCGCGAAGAGGCGGCCCGGCGCGGTCTGCTCGTCGCCGACAAGCCCGATTCCCACGACATCTGCTTCATCCCGACCGGCGACACCCGGGCCTTCCTAGGCACCAAGATCGGGGTCCGCCCCGGTGCCGTCGTCGACGGTCAGACCGGCGTCAAGCTCGCCGACCACGACGGGGTGCACGGTTTCACCATCGGCCAGCGCAAGGGCCTCGGGATCGACGCCCCGGCCGCCGACGGGCAGCCGCGGTACGTCACCGGGATCGACGCGGCGACGGGGACCGTGACCGTCGGGCCGGCCGACGCGCTGGGGGTCTCGCGCATCGCCGCCCGCCATGCGGTGTGGACCTCGGGTGCGGCGCCGACCGGCCCGGTGGACTGCGTCGTCCAGGTGCGGGCCCACGGCGGCCTCGCACCCGCGACCGCCACCCCGATCGTTGTCGACGGGGAGCCGGGCATCGACATCGTCGTGCACGAACCGCTCACCGGCGTCGCCAAGGGGCAGGCGGCGGTGCTGTACTCGCCGGACCCCGAGCAGGGCGACCTCGTGCTGGGTTCCGGCCGCATCGCCGACACCGAATGACCGATCGAGTGCCGCTCGTCGGTGGGACCGCCACCGGGGTCGGTTCCATGCCGGGCACCGATCCGCTGGCCGCGGCCCGCCTCGCCTTCGACGAGGTAGCCCTGCCGTTCGTGCCGGAACTGCCGGCCCGCGGTCCGGGCGCCGACATGGTGGGGCGCGCCGCGGCACTGCTCGTCGATATCGCGATGGACACCACGCGCGACGGCTATCGGCTCGCTTCGGGGCGCACGCGGCTGATGAGCCGCGCCGATGGATTCCTGCGGTCGGATCTCGACGCGGTCGAGGAGGTCGTCGAGCGGGGCGGATTGCGCTCCCCGGTGAAGTTGGCGGCGATCGGCCCGTTCACCCTTTCCGCGCTCGTGGAACTGCCCGGCGGGCACAAGGTGCTCCACGACGCGGGTGCCTGGCGCGACGTCGTCGCCTCGCTGGCCGAAGGGCTCGCCCAGCGGGCCGACGAGCTGGAGCGGCGGCTCGGGGTCCCGATCGTGGTGCAACTCGACGAGCCGATGGTCGGGGCCGTGATCGACGGTCAGATCGCACCGCTGACGAGGCTGGACGTCAACCGGCCCATCCCGGCGCCGGATGTCGCCGCGGCACTCGCGGACCTCGCCACCCGTGTCGGGCGACCGGTGGTGCTGCACAGCTGCGCCGCACCGCGCTGGGACCTGCTGTCGGCGCTGACCGGCTATGCGCTGTCACTGGACCTCGGCCAGATCACCGACGGGGACTACGACGAGTTGGGTGCCCACCTGGACCGCGGCGGTCGCCTGATCGCCGGGGTGGTCCCGACCGCCGAACCCGCTACGGCGGTGTCGGCAGACGAATTGGCCGACCGCCTGGTCGCGCTGCTCGGCCGCATCGGTCTGCCGCCCGCGGTCGTGCGCGAGCAGGTGCTGGTCTCACCGACCTGCGGCCTGGCGGGGGCGGGTCCGTGGGCGCCTCGGGCATTGGGGCTCGCCTCGAAGGTCGCTGACCAGCTCGCCCGCCTCGACTGAGGCCGTTCCGACGGCGCTCGGGCGCGGCGCCTACCGCGCGTCGAGTTCGGCGATCGTCCGCTTCGGCGCGACCTGGCGAAAGGATGCGTCGAGGAGTTCGGCGACCTCGTCCCAGTCGGTGTCGCCGTCCAAGGCCAGCGGGAGACCGACCCAACCGTATGCGCCGACGTAGGCGGGGAGGAAGAAGCGGGTATCGGCGAGAAGCGCCTCCCGTTCCGCGGGATCGGCGACGAACAGGATGGCCTGGTCGAAGCGCCGGCCGGGGGTGTCCTTGTCGATCTTCTTCTCGCCGCCGCCGTACATGCCGAACATCTTGGGGCAGCGGAACGTCGGGCGGCCGTGGGCGACGGCTTCGGTGGCCGTCGGCAGGGCCAGCGCGATCTCACGCACGCGGGCCAGCACGGGATCGTCGTCGGAGAACATGATCGGGTGCGGCATGGTGCCCATTCTGCCTCGCGAGTGGGTCGGAGCCCTGGACTACGCTGCACAACGTGGACAACGGGGACTTGCAGCGCGAATGGACCGACCTGGCCGAGCAGGTTCGCGACCACCAATTCCGCTACTACGTGCGGGATTCGCCGATCGTTTCCGACGCGGAGTTCGACAAGCTCTTCCGGCAGCTGCAGGCGCTGGAGGACGCCCATCCCGAACTCGCCGTGCCGGATTCGCCGACGAAACTGGTGGGCGGCGGATTCGCGACGGAGTTCACCGCCGTCGATCACCTCCAGCGGATGCTCTCGCTGGACAACGTCTTCGACGACGACGAGATGCGTGCCTGGATCGAGCGCACCGACGCGGCGGCGGGCGCGCAGGTCCCGTTCCTGTGCGAATTGAAGATCGACGGCGTCGCCCTCAACCTCGTCTACGAGAACGGTGCGCTGATCCGCGCCGCCACCCGCGGCGACGGGCGCACCGGCGAGGATGTGACGCTCAACGCCCGCACGATCACCGACATCCCCGACCGGCTGACCGCGACCGACGAGTACCCGGTTCCCGACGTGCTGGAGGTCCGCGGCGAGGTGTTCTTCCGGCTCGCCGATTTCGAGGCGCTCAACGCCAGCCTCGTCGAGGCGGGCAAGCCGCCGTTCGCCAACCCGCGCAACAGCGCCGCCGGCTCGCTGCGGCAGAAGAACCCGGCGATCACCGCGCAGCGCCGCCTCGGGATGATCTGCCACGGTGTCGGGCACACGCAGGGGTGGCGCCCGGAAAGCCTGCACGACGCCTATCTGGCGCTGGGGGCGTGGGGGCTGCCGGTGTCCTCGCACACCAGCCGCGTCGACACCTCCGCCGAAGTCCTCGAGCGCATCGCCTACTGGGGCGAGCACCGGCACGACGTCGCACACGAGATCGACGGCCTCGTCGTGAAGGTCGACGACACCGCCGTGCAGCGGCGCCTGGGATCCACGTCGCGGGCGCCGCGCTGGGCGATCGCCTACAAGTACCCGCCCGAGGAGGTCACCACCAAGCTCCTCGACATCCGGGTCGGCGTCGGCCGCACCGGGCGGGTGACCCCGTTCGCCTTTATGGAGCCGGTGCTGGTGGCCGGTTCGACGGTGGCGCGCGCGACGCTGCACAACGAGTCCGAGGTGCGCCGCAAGGGGGTGCTGATCGGCGACACCGTCACCATCCGCAAGGCCGGCGACGTCATCCCGGAGGTGCTCGGACCCGTCGTCGACCTGCGCGACGGCACGGAACGCGCGTTCGTCATGCCGACGAACTGCCCGGAGTGCGGTGCCGCGCTGCGCCCGGAGAAGGACTCCGACGTCGACATCCGCTGCCCCAACGCCCAGGGCTGCCCTGCACAGCTGCGGGAGCGGCTGTTCCACCTGGCCTCCCGCGGCGCCTTCGACATCGAGGCACTGGGCTACGAGGCGGCGACCGCGCTGCTGACGTCGAAGGTCATCGCCAACGAGGGGGACCTGTTCGGCCTCACCGCCGAGGACTTGGGGAAGGCCGATCTGTTCGTCACCAAGTCCGGCGCGCTCTCCGCGAACGGCAAGCGCCTGCTGGACAACCTCGCCAAGGCCAAGCAGGTGCCGCTCTGGCGGGTCCTCGTCGCCCTGTCGATCCGCCACGTCGGTCCGACGGCGGCGCGCTCGCTGGCCACCGAGTTCGGCTCCCTGGACGCGATCGAGGCGGCCGACGAGGAGCAACTCGCCGCCACCGACGGGGTCGGGGCGATCCTCGCCGCCTCGGTGCGCGACTGGTTCGCCGTCGACTGGCACCGGGAGATCGTCGAGAAGTGGCGCGCGGCAGGCGTTTCCATGGTCGACGAGCGCGACGAGTCGATCGAGCGGACGCTGGAGGGCAAGACCATCGTCGTCACCGGCTCCCTCGTCGACTTCTCCCGCGACGGTGCCAAAGAGGCGATCCTGGCCCGCGGCGGCAAGGCGTCCGGCTCGGTGTCGAAGAAGACCGATTACGTCGTCGTCGGGGAGTCACCCGGCTCCAAGGCCGACAAGGCCGAACAGCTGGGCGTGCCGGTCCTCGACGAGGCCGGGTTCAAGCGACTGTTGGAAACCGGCGAGGCGTAGCGCGCGAGGCGGCCTAGCGGCTGAGGCTGCTGATGATCCCGATCAGGTAGCCCAGGCGCGCGACCTCGGCGGGACGGAAATCGGGTCCGCCGACCCGGCCGAGCAGCAGTGCGCGGTGCGGACCGTCGAGGGGTGCGGCGACGAGCCTGGTGTCCCAATCCCGCCACATCTGGGGAACCCCCGGATCCTGCGGATCGATCGTCGCGGCCGCCGCCATCGGGAGCCAGGACGCATCCGCGAGCGGGGTCTCCGGGGCGCCGGAACTGCCGCACACCGTCACCGTGGCACCGGAATCCGCCTTCGTGACGACTGTCGCCCACGAGGCGCGCAGCACCTGCGGGGCATCGTCGACGAGGGTTTGCAGGCGGTCGGCTTTCGCCGTCGCGACGTGGTCGACGAGTTCGAGTTCGCGATGGGTGTCCAACACCCCCGCGTAGGGGCGGACCGAGTCGACATGCGCGTCCGCGGTGGCCGCGGCGGTGATCAGGGTGTCGGGCAGCGCGCCCAGGGGGAGGTCCACGACGATGTCGTCGACGGCCCAGCCGCTACCGCGTTCGATGACCTCCAGCGAGATGATGTCGGCCCCGACCCCGCCGAGCGCCACCGCGAGCTGGCCGAGGCTACCCGGGCGATCGTCGATGGTTACGCGCAGCAGGTAGGACACCCGGGCCATTCTTCCACCGAACGGTCCGCCCGGCGCGGCGGCCCCCGGGCCGGGCCAATAGGCTGTAGGCATCACCCTCCGGCTCGAAAGGACTGAGGACTTGGCTGCCATCTCTCGTGACGAGGTCGCGCATCTCGCGCGGTTGTCACGGCTCGCGCTCACCGAGGACGAACTCGACCACTACGCGACCCAGCTCGATTCGATCCTGACGCACGTCGCGTCGATCACCGAGGTCGCCGCCGCCGACGTGCCGCCCACCGCGCATCCCGCGCGGCTGGACAACGTGCTGCGCGTCGACGAGGTGACCCCCGGTCTGACCCGCGACGAGGCGCTGTCGGGCGCCCCCGCCGTCGAGCAGGATCGCTTCGCCGTCCCGCAGATCCTCGGGGAGGAATGATGGCAGAGCAGACCGCCTCCTACACCGGCGTCGACGACGCCATCCTCGGCGCCACCGCCGCCCGCCTGGGCGAGCAGATCGCCGCGCGCGAGCTGTCCTCGGTCGAGGTGACCCGCGCCTTCCTGGATCGCATCGCCGAGGTCGACGAGACGATCGGCGCCTATCTGCACGTCGGGGCCGATCAGGCGCTCGCCGCTGCGGCCGACGCCGATGCCGCGATCGCCGCCGGCGAGGCCGCCTCCCCGCTGACCGGGGTGCCGATCGCACTCAAGGACGTATTCACCACGGTCGACGCCCCCACGACCTGCGGATCGAAGATTCTCGAGGGCTGGGTGCCGCCCTATGACGCGACGGTCACCGCGAAGCTGCGCGCGGCGGGCCTGCCGATCCTGGGCAAGACCAACATGGACGAGTTCGCGATGGGCAGCTCGACGGAGAACTCCGCCTACCAGGTGACCCGCAACCCGTGGGATATCGAGCGCATCCCGGGCGGCTCCGGCGGCGGCAGTGCCGCGGCCCTCGCGTCGCACAGCGCCCCGCTGGCCATCGGCACCGATACCGGCGGCTCCATCCGCCAGCCGGCCGCCGTCACCGCGACCGTCGGCGTGAAGCCCACCTACGGCACGGTCTCGCGCTACGGCCTGGTCGCCTGCGCGTCGTCGCTGGACCAGGGCGGACCGTGCGGCACGACGGTGCTCGACACGGCGCTGCTGCACGAGATCATCGCCGGGTACGACCCGCGCGACTCCACGTCGATCGATGCCCCGGTCGGCGACCTCGTCGGCGCCGCGAAGGCCGGTGCGCAGGGCGACCTGTCCGGCGTGCGCGTCGGCGTCGTGAAGGAACTCGCCGGTGAGGGCTATCAGCCGGGTGTCCTCGCGTCCTTCGAGACCGCGGTCAAGGCGCTCACCGAGCGGGGCGCCGAGGTGGTCGAGGTCAGCTGCCCGCACTTCACCTACGCGCTGGGCGCCTATTACCTGATCCTGCCGTCGGAGGTGTCGAGCAACCTCGCCCGCTTCGACGCCATGCGCTACGGCCTGCGCGTCGGCGACGACGGCAGCCACAGCGCCGACGAGGTGATGGCGCTGACCCGCGAGGCGGGGTTTGGTGCCGAGGTGAAGCGCCGCATCATGATCGGCACCTACGCGCTGTCGGCGGGCTACTACGACGCCTACTACGGACAGGCGCAGAAGGTCCGGACACTCATCGCGCGCGACTTCGAGGCGGCCTTCGAGAACGTGGACGTGCTGGTCTCGCCGGTCACCCCGACCACGGCCTTCAAGCTGGGGGAGCGCGTCGACGACCCGCTCGCCATGTACCTGTTCGACCTGTGCACGCTTCCGGTGAACCTCGCCGGTGTGGCTGCCATGTCGGTGCCGTCGGGCCTGTCCGACGGGCTGCCCGTCGGTCTGCAGATCATGGCCCCGGCCCTCGCCGACGACCGCCTCTACCGCGTCGGCGCGGCCTACGAGGCGGCGCGCGGGCCGATTACCGGTTGAGCACCGCCGCCGCGCCGCGATCGGGCTTGAAGGAGGTGAGCCCGATCGAGCGGTAGGAGTCGGCGAGTCGCTCGTACTTTTTGCGCGCCCGCACCAGTGGCGTCTGGGTCACGACATCGGGAAGCAGTCGGAAGGCGACGCGCAATGCGGCGTTGAGGGCGGCGTACTCGATGTCGTGGCGTCGCGTCCACCGCATCGGGAGCACCTCGCGCGCCGACGGACGCATGGTGCCGTAGCCGAGGACACCGGTGACATGCCCCGCGATCGGAACGACGGCCGACCACAACGGGCCGACGGCGGCCGGGAGGAAATCGGGCCGCGGGACGCGTCCTTGACTCGCCATGACGGCGCGCAGCGTCGGGGTGACGGTGAGGCGATCGGCGGCGAAGCGGTCGTAGTAGGCGCTCAGTTCGTCGAAGGACTCCATCAGCCGGCCTTGCCCGGGTAGCTGGAGGTCGGTACCCACCGCTCGGAACCGATCCCAGACGGCCTGGTCCTCGGCGGCGGTGAACGCACGCCCGGCGAGCGCCTCGGCGGCATTGCGATGCATGAAGAAGGTGCTGATCAGGATCCAGTTCCACAGATCCGGGGACAGTGCGCTGTAGCGCTGACCGTCGGCGCCGGTACCCCGCACGTCGCGGTGCAGCTCGAGTAGTCGGCGCGACTCGGCTTCGCGATCATCCGCGGTTCCGGCGAACACGAGTTGATCGGAGGCGGCGGTGCGCAGTGCGCGCGGCCACGGGGAGTACCTGACCCGGCCGGTCGCCTCCAGTGCGGCGGAGACTCCCGGGACCATGGCCTGGTCGAAGAGGGCCGCCGCGTAGAAGGCGATGAAGGTGGAACCGGCGACGCGTTCGAAGAAGTCGACGGCGCGGGTGGTGTCGTCGACGACAGCAGCACGCTTCTGCTCCGGCGTGACCGTGGTGGGGCTGATCGGGCAGGTCATGGAGTTCTCCATTCTGGTGCTATGCGGCACCACAAGCTAAGTGGTGCTAGCCTGCACCACAAAGGGGCATGAGTCAAGAACTGACCGAAAGGGCGACCGGTGGCGGCGGCAGATCGCGGGTACGACGGCATCCCGGCGGCGCAACGGCGGGCCGCCCGGCGCGAGGCGCTACTCGAGGCGACGCTCGACCTGATCAGCGAGTCGGGAGCCGCGGCGGTGTCCAAGCGGTCGGTCTGCGCACGAGCGCGGCTCAACGACCGCTACTTCTACGAGCACTTCGCCGATCGCGACGTGTTGTTGAGCGTATTGGGGCAGGAGTTGACGGCCGAGGCGCTGCGCGCGGTGATCGGGAGCATGCTCCTGGTCGGCGGAACGGCCGAGGACCGGGTGCGGGCCGCCGTCGACGCGGCGCTGGACTACTTCACCGAGGATTCGCGTCGGGGCCGACTGGTGCTGGAATCCGGTTCCGATCGGGTGCTGCAGCAGGAGTGGTTGTCCGGCATCCGCACCGTCGCCGACGCTGCCGTCGGCATCGCGCCGCTGCTGATCGGGGAGCACCGGCCCGCTGACGAGGACCTGTCGGTGACCGCCTACATCCTGGTGAGCGGGAGCGTGGATTTGCTGGCGGCGTGGCTGCGCGGCGACGTGGCGATCTCGCGCGCCACCTTGGTCGACCGGATCGTCGATCTGACATCCGCGGCGCTCGACCGGGCTTCGCAGGCCGACGGCGCCGGGCAGGTGGACGCTACCCGCGCCGACTAGCGGCGACGACTATTTGTCGCCGTCGGGGATATTGAGCGAGATCAAGGTGTTGATCCTGCGTTCGCCGCGCCTGGTCGCCCACTCGCGGACACGCGGGGAAAGCCGAGCAGCCATCTGGATGGGGAAGTACCTCGCCCATGCCACCGGTACCGCCCATTGGTGTTCTGCCGGGATTCCCAGTTCGCGCAGTCCGGACTGTCCGACGAAAACTGCTTGGAGGCTTCCGCGATAGCGCTGACCGAACCGTCGCTGGAAGGCCTGCATGCGCGGATAGTTGAGTTCAGCGAAGTACTCGTACATGGCTGCGCCGAGAATTGCAGTGTTCGCATCCGGCGCAGGGGCGTACTGGCCGACCTGCACCATCCGTCGGCGACCCTCGAACTCCGTTGCCGGTAAGACGTCCTCGTCGACGCCGAGCAACCAGCCGACGTAGCGCCACAAGGCCATCACATCGTTTCCCTCCGCCCGCGACAGAGGCATCCCGAGCCCGCGTAGCGCGAGTAGGAATGTGGTCGAGAACAATCCGATGGTGGCGAGCTGGTCTGATTGGTTGATCGGCTCGCCCCATTCGGCACGGTCCCAATCGTCTTGGCGGCTCAGCATCGTGTTGGCGAGCCCATGGATGATTCTGATCCGCACCGCCGCCTTCCAGCCGGAATGATGGGGACGCATGGCAGCTCCGGGTGCGATGATTTCCGACCACCACTTGGCCGTTCGTTGCAGCCGCGCGCCGGGGTCATCGACCAGCTTGCCAGTGCCGACGAGTTGACGTGTCGTCGCCGAGGAGGTGAACCCGGTCATGAGCGACGCGGTCGCCAACACATCCAGTCCGAGTTCCCCCGAACGCCTGCACACCGCCGCTCCTCGCTCGATGGCCGCAAAGTCGACCCAGGTTGGTGTGGCGGAGCCGTCGACGACGGCGAGCAGGTCCCGCAACGACGGGATGGTTGTTTCCCCCGTTGTTAGTGCCTCGTCGAGATCTCGCATCGAGAAGGCGTGGTCGTCGACCATCGTGCGGGCCAGTCGGTTCCCGAGGTCGTCACCCCGGTTGAGTGCGGTACGGGCCCACTCGACCTCTTCTGGCGAGAACGGCCGGCGGTCGCCCTGGAGGAGGAACAGGGTCCGTATGGAGCGGGCCGCCCACTCTGGATCACGGTTGAAACGCGTCGGGGTTGCCGTGAGTGTTGCTGGTTCAAGCGTGGTGGTCATGCGGCAAGACTAACTCAATCTGACCACATTGTGTAGACAGATATGTCAGGAATCGGTCGCCATGCTCCTGACCTGGCGCAATGTTTCGGCGATGCCCTGAGAGCCGAGGATTGCCGCCACGATAGTCTCTTCGATCGCTGCTCCTGAGGCCTCGACTCTGCCGGCCGCGGAGGCAGTCAACAGCGAGACCGCGCCCATAGCGGTGAGGCGTGCGGCCAACAACGCGTCCTCTGGTGCCGGGGGATCGTCGAGCATCTCGGCTGCCTGCATGGCCATGACCGTCGCCAGCAGGTCGATGAGTTGCTCGCGTCGAGCGGCGAGGCCGGGAACCGAGTCCGCGCTGGTCAGCAAGGCGATGCGACGCGGGTCGGCGTTGACGACGTCAAACGCGGCGCGCACCGCGGCACGCGTCCGGGCAATCACCGCGTTCGGCGCCTCACGGGGAACCTGCGCGATCGCTTCGCTGACATCGCGGGCGATGTCGGAGGCGACCTCATCGGCGGCCGCGTTCATGACTTCGTCGACGGAGTCGAATATCTCGCGAAAGTACCGCGCATGCAGGCCGGATTCCGCGCATAGCGCGCGCATACTCATCGCAGCAACGCCGTCACGAGCGACGACGGTCAGCGCGGCATCAAGAAACTGCCCACGACGCTGGTCGCGTCGTGCAGCGGCACTGATGCCGTTATACCGGCGACCCGCGGTGGCCGAATCCGTCACGTGCTTACTGTATCGGCGTACCACCTGCGGCGTCGCTGTGCGACACCGCTGCCGAGCAGATAGATTCGAATCCGTTCACGGCACTCGAGGAGAAGGACCCGCGCATGGCCCGGTACGGAATCCTGACCTCCGGCGGTGATTGCCCCGGTTTGAACGCGGTGATCCGCGCGATCGTGCTCGACGCCGATTCCAGCCACGCCGATTTCGAATACGTCGGGTTCAAGGACGGCTTCTGGGGCCTGGTGTACGGCGAGACGATCCCGTTGGACCGCTCGGCGGTGCGTGGCATCTCCAAAGAGGGCGGCACGATCCTCGGCACCAGCCGCTTCGGCCCCTACACCGAGCCCGACGGCGGGCCCGAGAACATCAAGAAGGCACTCGCGCGGATCGGCGTCGACGGGGTGATCGCCATCGGCGGCGATGGCACCATGGCGGCTTCGGCCCGACTGTTCGCCGACGGCATCCCCACCGTCGGGGTGCCCAAGACGATCGACAACGATCTCGCCGCCACCGATTACACCTTCGGTTTCAACACCGCCGTCGAGATCGCCACCGAGGCCGTCGACCGCCTGCGCACCACCGGCAACTCGCACCGTCGCTGCATGGTGTTGGAGGTGATGGGCCGCCACGCCGGCTGGATCGCGCTGTATTCGGGTCTCGCCGGGGGCGCCCACGCCATCCTGATCCCCGAGGCGCCGGAATCGTTGGACCAGGTCTGCGAATGGGTCACCGGCGTGCGCGACCGGGCGCGTTCGCCGATGATCGTGGTCGCCGAGGGCTTCACCTTCCCAGAGATGGAGGAGGCGCATTCGCACAAGGGCCTCGACGGGTTCAACCGCCCCCGCCTCGGCGGCATCGGGGAGATCCTCGCCCCGTTGATCGAGGAGAAGACCGGCATCGAAACCCGTGCGACCGTCCTCGGGCACATCCAGCGCGGCGGCGTCCCCAGTGCCTGGGACCGCGTCCTGGGCACCCGATTCGGCTTCGGGGTGCCCGAACTGATCGCCGACGGCGGGTGGGGGCAGATGCTCGCGCTGCACGGCACCGACATCGTGCGGGTGCCCTTCTCCGAGGCGGTCGGCCACACCAAGAACGTGCCGCTCGACCTCTACGGTGAGGCGCGGGCGGCCTTCGGCTGAGCGTCGCGCGCGACTAGATAGGATTGGACGCATGACTGCGCCCGCGACCGAACTGATGGACTTCGACGACGTCCTCGCCGCCTACGACCCCGTGCTCGGCATGGAGGTCCACGTGGAACTCGGCACCGCGACCAAGATGTTCTGCGGTTGCCCGACGACGTTCGGCGCCGAACCCAACACCCAGGTCTGCCCGGTGTGCATCGGCCTGCCCGGGTCGCTGCCGGTCGCCAACGCCGCCGCCATCGAGTCGGCCATCCGAATCGGCCTCGCCCTGAACTGTTCGATCCGCCCGTCGAGCGTCTTCGCGCGCAAGAACTACTTCTACCCCGATCAGCCGAAGAACTACCAGATCAGCCAATACGACGAGCCGATCGCCTACGACGGCTACCTCGACGTGCAACTCGCCGACGGCACCACGTGGCGCGTCGACATCGAGCGCGCCCACATGGAGGAGGACACCGGCAAGTCGCTGCACATCGGTGGCACCGGGCGCATCCACGGGGCCAGCCACTCGCTGCTCGACTACAACCGGGCCGGCGTGCCGCTGGTGGAGATCGTCACCCGGCCCATCACGGGTGCGGGGGAGCGGGCGCCCGAGGTGGCCCGCGCCTACGTGACCGCGCTGCGCGACCTGCTGGCCTCCCTCGGCGTCTCCGACGTCCGGATGGACCAGGGCTCGCTGCGCTGCGACGCCAACGTCTCCCTGATGCCCAAGGATGCCGCCGAGTTCGGCACCCGCACCGAGACGAAGAACGTGAACTCGCTGCGCTCGGTCGAGGTCGCGGTGCGCTACGAGATGTGCCGCCAGGGCGCGGTGCTGCGCGACGGCGGCGAGGTCATCCAGGAGACCCGGCACTTCCAGGAGGGGGACGGCACCACGTCGCCCGGTCGCCGCAAGGAGACCGCAGAGGACTACCGCTACTTCCCGGAGCCGGACCTGCCGCCGGTGAGCCCGGACGCCGCGTGGATCGAGGAGTTGCGCGCCACGCTGCCCGAGCTGCCCTGGCTGCGCCGCGCCCGCATCCAGGAGGAATGGGGAGTGTCCGACGAAGTCATGCGCGACCTGGTCAACGTCGGCGCCGTCGATCTGATCATCGCCACCGCCGACGCGGGCGCCTCCCCGGAGGCCGCGCGCAGCTGGTGGGTCTCCTTCCTGGCGCAGCAGGCCAACAGCCGCGACGTGGAGCTGGCACAGCTGGCGATCACCCCGGCCCAGGTCGCGCGCGTCATCGCGCTCGTCGACGAGGGCAAGCTCACCAACAAACTTGCCCAGCAGGTCGTCGTCGGCGTCCTCGACGGCGAGGGTGAGCCCGACGAGGTGGTCGCCGCACGGGGGCTGGAGGTCGTCCGCGACGACTCGGCGCTGCAGAAGGCCGTCGACGAGGCGCTGGCCGCCAACCCCGACATCGTCGAGAAGGTCCGCAGCGGCAAGGTCGCCGCGGCGGGCAAGATCGTCGGCGACGTCATGAAGGCGACCCGCGGCCAGGCCGACCCGGCCCGCGTCAAAGAGCTGGTGCTCGCCGCCTGCGAATGACCGTCACGAGGTAGCCGCGGCTACATCTTGCTGTCTTCGCCACCGCCGCCGGCCGGGACGAGGAAGCGCACGACGCGGTCGTCCTGCGAGACGACCTTCGGACCGTACTGCTTGTTGACGGTCCCGAATTGGACGAGCCCGTTGCCGACGGGACGCATGCGCCCGATCGCGCCGTAGCGCTTCTCCAGCACGACGGTGGGCTTGTCCACGGACGGCTTCTTGGGCGTCGGGGCGATCAGGGTCTCGATCCGCTGCGTGCGGATGGTCGACACGGCGATGGTGTCCTGCACGACCGCGCACCCGCCCAGTCCCGGCTTGTCCGGCCACGACCACACCGTCCGCAGTGACTTGCCGCTGACCTGGGAGAGACGGTCGGCGGAATCGGTGCCGTCGGCGACGAAGATCGCGTCGTCCGACGGGCAGAGCGCCGGGTTGGAGCCCAGGCCCGACGCCAGCACCTTCGGTGCCGGGTTGACCCCCGACGTGAAGCCGGTGACCAGCAGGATCTTGCCGGCCAGCGAGGCCGGGTTATTCGCCGCCGCCGGGTTGCCGGCGTCGCCGGTGGCGACGACCAGCTCGGTGGGCGAGCGGAAGTACATCGACCCGAGATTGCCGGTCGGGCCCTTCGGAATGCCGGTGAGGATCGGCTTGGCCACGTCGCCCTGCGCGATGCGCACGATCCGGTTGTCGGTCGCGGTGGTGATGAACGCGTACATGAGGTGGTCTTGGCGATAGGTGGGCGACGGCGCGAAGTCGATCAGCCCGCCGTCGCCGGAGGCGTCGATGCCGGGGATGGTCCACAGCACCTTGTGCTCGGAGAAGCGCTTGGCCTGGATGATCTTGCCGGTGGTGCGCTCGGCGACCACCGTCACGTTGCCCTGGTCGTCGCCCGGCGTCACCGCGGAGGTGGAGGCGAGGCAGGTCGTGATCACGTTCGGGTCGGGATCGACGCACGGGCCGGGCGGGGGCGAGGGCAGGTTGGGCGGCGGTGGCGGCGGGGTCTTGGGCGGCCGGGTGATCTCGAAGGACTCGTTGTTCTTGGAGAACGGCCCGGCGTTGCGCTCGCCGTCCTGCTTGGAGAAATCCGCGCAGCCGCTCAAGCCGACGGTGGTCAGCACCGCGAGGACGGCGGCGAGGGCCACCGAAGTGCGGAATCGGCGGGGGCGGCGCGTCGGACGCGCGGCCGCGGCGTCGGGTGCGACGGGCATGGGGACCAGCCTAGCGATTGCGCGCGGCACCTCGTCGAGGACACCGCCGGCATGTCCGACGATCGCGCGACGCAGCGCGGCAGTGAGTCCGGGCCGGGCAACTCGTCGCGTCGCCCGAGAATCGGGGAGCTTTCGCGCTACCTTGGTCCCATGGCCTCCCACAGACGTGACGAATCTGACGATGCCGAGCGTCGCGACGACAAGCACCGCGTCGAACAGTCGCGGATACCGGCTCCACCGACCGGATACTCGCGTATCGACAGTCTCGACGACCTCGACCAGTTCCCCCCGGCGACCGTGCCCTCCGTGGCGAGCGAGGAGAAGGCCGACGCCGCGACGGACAAGGCCGCGGAGTCCTATGCCTTCGACCCGGCGCCGGTGGATACCGACGCGGCCAATATCAAGCCGGCCAAGACGCGCGGTCTCTTCGGGCGCCGGGCATCGGCCCCGGTACCCGGGCCGGTAGACGGCGAGCCGGCGGGCGAGGCACCGGCCACGCTCGAGGAAGAACCGCTACCGGAGACGGTGCCGACCGAGGCGGTCCACACCGAGGCGTTCACCGAGCCCGAGTCATCGGATTCGGAGACCGAGGCGATCCCGGCCGTGCACGTCGAGACCCCGGTGGCGTTCGCAGAACCCGCGGCCTCCGATGCGGTCGAGGTGCCCGCGGCCCGGAGCGGAGAACCCTACGAGGAACACGCCGAGGCGCTGCGGAGCCGTCGGATCACCGAGCTCGAGGACGAGATCGCGGGGCTGAAGAAGCTCGGTCGCCGCGGCACTACCGACCTCGGGTTGTTGGTGTTGCGCCTGGCCGTCGGCGCCTACCTCGCCGTCGACGGGTTCCGGAAGATCTTCGGCTGGCTGGGCGGCCCGTCGCTCAATGGCTTCGAGACCGACCTGCTGAACACCCCCAAACCGGAACTGGGGTTCAGCAAGCAATCGGCCGGCATCCTCGCGATGGGGTGGTCGGTGACCGAGATCGTCGTCGGGATCGTGTTAATCGCCGGGTTCCTCACGCCGATCATCGCGGCGGCGGGTCTGGTCGTCGCCTCCCTCGACCTCGCCTTCGGCGTGACCACCGCCGGTGCGGTCCACCTGTTCGCCGACCAGGCCGACCGGGGCGGTGTCGGATTCCAGGCCGCGCTGTGGGTGATGCTCGTCGTCATCATCCTGTGCGGCCCGGGTCGCTACTCACTCGACGGTGCGCGCGGTTGGGCGCGGCGCCCCGGCGTCGGCTCGGTGGTGGCATTGCTGGTGGGCATCGCCGTCGCGGTCGCGATCTGGGTGCTGTTCAACGGCAGCAACCCGCTGGCGTCCACGGGCAACCACCCGGGCTGATACCCGACGGCCGCTAGTCGACCTGGCGGACGGCGCCCTTGTCGGCCGATGTGGCCAGCTTGGCGTAGGCCCGCAGCGCCTTGGACACGGTCCGCTCCCGGTTCTTCGGCTGCCACGGGTGCTCCGACGCCTCCATCTTGGCGCGCCGCTCGGCGAGCGTGTCGTCGTCGACGAGCACCTTCAGCGTGCGCGAATGGACGTCGATGAGGATTTCGTCGCCGTCCTCGACTAGACCGATGACGCCGCCGGCCGCCGCCTCGGGGGAGGCGTGGCCGATGACCAGGCCCGACGACCCGCCCGAAAAACGGCCGTCGGTGACCAGGCCGCAGAACTTGCCCATGCCCGTGCCCTTCATGAAGGCGGTCGGGTGCAGCATCTCCTGCATGCCGGGACCACCCGCGGGGCCCTCGTATCGGATCACCAGGACCTCGCCCTTCTGCAACTCCTTGGACAGGATGGCGTGGACGGCGTCCTCCTGGCTCTCGACGACGCGCGCCGGGCCCTGGAAATGCCACAGCGACTCGTCGACGCCGGCGGTCTTGAGGATGGCGCCGTTCTCGGCGATGTTGCCGTGCAGCACGCACAACCCGCCCTCGACGGTGTACGCGTGCTCCAGGTCGCGGATGCAGCCCTCGGCGGCGTCGGTGTCCAGCGACTCCCAGCGGTTCGTCGTGGAGAAGGGCTCGGTGGTGCGGACCCCGCCCGGCGCGGCGTGGAACAGCTCGATCGCCTCGGTGGTGGGTGTCCCGCTGCGGATATCCCAGTCGGCGAGGTACTCGTCGAGCGACGGGGCGTGCACCGGGTGGACGTTCTTGTTGAGCAGTCCGGCCCGGTTCAGCTCGCCCAGGATGGCGGGGATGCCGCCGGCGCGGTGGACGTGCTCCATGTAGTACTTCGGCGAGTTCGGCGCGACCTTCGCCAGGCAGGGGACGCGGCGCGAGATGGCGTCGATGTCGGCCAGGTCGAAATCGACCTCGCCCTCCTGCGCGGCGGCCAGGATGTGCAGGACGGTGTTGGTGGAACCGCCCATCGCCACGTCGAGGGCCATCGCGTTCTCGAAGGCCTCCTTGGTGGCGACGTTGCGCGGCAGCACCGATTCGTTGTCGTCGCGGTAGTAGCGCGTCGCGAGTTCGACGACGAGCTTGCCCGCCTTCAGGAACAGCTGGCGGCGCGCCTCCTGGGTCGCCAGGGTGGACCCGTTGCCCGGCAGCGAGAGGCCGAGCGCCTCGGTCAGGCAGTTCATCGAGTTGGCGGTGAACATGCCCGAACACGAACCGCAGGTCGGGCAGGCGGAGCGCTCGACGTTGAGCAGTTCCTTGTCGTCGACATTGCTGTCGGCCGAGGCGGAGATCGCGTCGATCAGGTCGGTGCCCGGGTGCACGACGCCGTTGATGACCACCGACGTGCCCGCCTCCATCGGCCCGCCGGAGACGAAGACGGTGGGGATGTTCAGGCGCATCGCCGCGTTGAGCATGCCGGGGGTGATCTTGTCGCAGTTGGAGATGCAGACCAGGGCGTCGGCGGTGTGGGCGTTGACCATGTACTCGACCGAGTCGGCGATGATCTCGCGCGACGGCAGCGAGTAGAGCATGCCGCCGTGGCCCATCGCGATGCCGTCGTCGACGGCGATCGTGTTGAACTCGCGGGCCACGCCGCCGGCGGCGGTGACGGCCTCGGCGACGATGTCGCCGACGTTCTTGAGGTGCACGTGGCCCGGGACGAACTGCGTGTAGGAGTTGGCGATCGCGACGATCGGCTTACCGAAATCGTCGTCGGTCATGCCGGTGGCGCGCCAGAGGGCGCGGGCGCCGGCGGCCTCCCGGCCGACGGTGGTGGTGCGGGACCGCAGGGCTGGCATGTGGTGTCCTCGAAGATTCGCTGGTGGTGCCGGCCGGGCTGAGCCGCACCTGGTACCGATCCAGTTTACGCGCTCCCGCCAACCTGTTTTTCCCGGTCAGTCCCCGGTGTTCTCGGCGTCTGCCTCCGCCGCCGCGAACGGGTCGGGCAGGCGACCGGCGCTGCGCTGAGCGATGGCGGGCACGTCGTTGAAGCCGACGGCGGGCAGCGGGATCCGGTTGCCGTCGGTGGTCACCGCGCGTGCGGCCGACCACTTGGGGAATTGCAGGCCGGCCAGCGACTCCCAGGCGACGCGGTCGGTGCGGATCGTGCGCACCGCCGTCACACCCTCGTCGTCGACGACGGTCCGCAGCCGGCGGATCCACAGCACCAGCAGGACGGGCAGGAGCAGGACCCACCACAGGTAGGTGATGTTGACGCCGGCGAAGATGAGCGCGAGCACGAATGCCGCGAGGGCGCTGAGGTAGGCCACCCCGGAGAAACGGATCACCAACGCATCGGAATCGGGCACCTTCCCATTCTCGCACCGGCGGATGCGGGAGACATCACTCACCCGCCGGTTTGACTACGCACGCGGCACAGTCCTAGGGTTGTCCCGTGCAGAACAACGGGATCCTCGTAGTAATCGGTCGGCGCGTCGCCTGACCGGTCACTTCGTAGACCCCCGGAATTCTCGACGCGCCCCTCGCACAGCATCCCGCTGTCGAGGGTTTTTTAATGCCCAACGCAATTGTCGTCCACCAACGCACCAGCAAGAACGGAATCACGCTCGTGAGCGCTCCCACAGCAGACGCCATCGGCACCGACGCCGCGCAGACGTTTGAGACGTTGCGCACCAAGTCGCCGGCCGGCGGTACCTTGCGCACCTCCCACACCACGACGGTCGCCCCCGAGCGGGTCAGCGGCGCCCAGTCGGTCGTCCGCTCGCTGGAGGAACTCGGCGTCGACGTCGTGTTCGGCATCCCGGGCGGGGCGATCCTGCCCGCGTACGACCCGCTGCTGGATTCGGAGAAGGTGCGCCACGTCCTGGTCCGCCACGAGCAGGGCGCGGGCCACGCCGCGACGGGTTACGCCCAGGTCGCCGGCCGCGCCGGCGTCATGATGGCGACCTCCGGCCCGGGCGCGACGAACCTGGTGACGCCGCTGGCCGACGCGCAGATGGACTCGGTCCCGGTCGTCGCGATCACCGGCCAGGTCGGTCGCGGGCTGATCGGCACCGACGCCTTCCAGGAGGCCGACATCTCCGGCATCACCATGCCGGTCACCAAGCACAACTTCCTGGTCAGCAATGCCGCCGACATCCCGCGCGTGATGGCCGAGGCCTTCTACATCGCCGAGAGCGGTCGTCCCGGCGCCGTCCTGGTCGACATCCCGAAGGACATCCTGCAGGCGCAGACCACCTTCTCGTGGCCGCCGCAGATGGACCTGCCCGGCTACCGCCCGGTCACCAAGCCGCACGGCAAGCAGGTGCGGGAGGCGGCGCGGATGATCCTCGCCTCGCAGCAGCCGGTCCTCTACGTCGGCGGCGGCGTCATCAAGGCCAACGCCGCCCCGCAGCTGCGGGAACTTGCCGAGCTGACCGGAATCCCCGTGGTCACCACGTTGATGGCCCGCGGCGTCTTCCCGGACAGCCACGACCTGCACATGGGCATGCCCGGCATGCACGGCGCCGTCGGCGCCGTCGCGGCGCTGCAGCGCAGCGACCTGCTGATCACCCTGGGCGCCCGCTTCGACGACCGCGTCACCGGTCAGCTGGACTCCTTCGCCCCCGACGCGAAGGTCATCCACGCCGACATCGACCCGGCCGAGATCGGTAAGAACCGCCACGCCGACGTGCCCATCGTCGGCGACTGCCAGGCCGTCATCGGCGAACTGATCGAGGCCCTGCGCGCCGAGCTCGCGACCGGGTCGCGGCTGCCCGACATGAAGAAGTGGTGGACCTACCTCGACGGCCTGCGCAAGACCTACCCGCTGAGCTACGACAAGCAGTCCGACGGCTCGCTGTCGCCGGAGTTCGTCATCTCCGAGCTCGGCAAGGCCGCCGGTCCCGACGCCGTCTACGTCGCCGGGGTCGGCCAGCACCAGATGTGGGCCGCGCAGTTCATCAACTACGAGAACCCCCGCACCTGGTTGAACTCGGGCGGCCTCGGCACGATGGGCTACTCGATCCCCGCCGCGATGGGCGCCAAGATGGCCGATCCGGACCTGGAGGTCTGGGCCATCGACGGCGACGGCTGCTTCCAGATGACCAACCAGGAGTTGGCCACCTGCGCGATCGAGGGCATCCCCATCAAGGTCGCACTGATCAACAACGGCAACCTCGGCATGGTCCGCCAGTGGCAGACGCTGTTCTACGAGGAGCGCTACTCCAGCACCGACCTGGCCACCCACTCGCGCCGCATCCCGGATTTCGTGAAGCTGGGTGAGGCGCTGGGCTGTGTCTCCTTCCGCGTCGAGACCGAGGAGGAGGTCGCCGAGGCGATCGCCAAGGCGCGCGAGATCAACGACCGCCCGGTCCTGATCGACTTCATCGTCGGCGCCGACGCGCAGGTGTGGCCGATGGTGGCCGCCGGTACCGGCAACGACGAGATCATGGCGGCCCGCGACATCCGGCCGCTGTTCGACGACGACGGGGCGGCCGAGCCCGCCGTCATCCACGAGGCGATGGTGCTCGGCGAAGAGGCGGGCGAGGCCGAGCTGGCCGCGACCGAGAACGGGGAGAAGAAGTGACGACGACGCACACCCTTTCGGTGCTGGTCGAGGACCGGCCCGGCGTTCTGGCCCGCGTTTCGGGGCTGTTCTCCCGACGCGGGTTCAACATCGCCTCGCTGGCCGTCGGGCCGACCGAGATCAAGGGCATGTCCCGGATGACGATCATGGTCGAGGTGGAGGACTTCCCGCTCGAGCAGGTCACCAAGCAGCTCAACAAGCTGGTCAACGTGATCAAGATCGTCGAGCAGGACCCGGCGCAGTCGGTCAGCCGCGAGCTGGTCATGATCAAGGTGCGCGCCGGTGCCGCCCAGCGCGGCGAGGTGCTCGAGATCGTCAACCTGTTCCGCGCCCACATCATCGACGTGGCCCAGGAATCGCTGACCGTCGAGGCGACCGGCACCAACGAGAAGCTCGACGCCCTGCTCAAGATGCTCGACCCCTACGGGATCCGCGAGATCGCCCAATCCGGCGCCGTCACGCTGGGCCGGGGCCCGCGCAGCATGTCCACCAACAGGTAGGCGCGCTCGACCAACCGGTAGCGTTGCTGCGCGACCGGGCACTACGACAACCAGATAACCAAGAGGTCGGCGCCGCCGGCCACCACCGCTAGAAGGGAACCAACTGTGGCAGTCGAGAAGTTTTACGACGATGACGCAGATCTGTCGATCATCCAGGGCCGTAAGGTCGCCGTGATCGGCTACGGCAGCCAGGGCCACGCGCACTCGCTGTCGCTGCGCGACTCGGGCGTCGACGTCGTCATCGGCTTGCGCGAGGGCTCCAAGTCGCGCGAGAAGGCCCAAGAGCAGGGCCTCAAGGTCCTCACCCCGGCCAAGGCCGCCGAGTGGGCCGACGTCATCATGGTGCTCGCGCCGGACACCAGCCAGGCGAAGATCTTCACCGAGGACATCGAGCCGAACCTGAACGAGGGCGACGCGCTGTTCTTCGGCCACGGCCTGAACATCCACTTCGGCCTGATCAAGCCGCCGGCCAACGTCACCGTCGGCATGGTCGCGCCGAAGGGCCCGGGCCACCTGGTCCGCCGCCAGTTCGTCGACGGCAAGGGCGTGCCCTGCCTGATCGCCGTGCACCAGGACCCGAAGGGCGACGGCCAGGCGCTCGCGCTGAGCTACGCCAAGGCGATCGGCGGCACCCGCGCCGGCGTGCTGAAGACCGACTTCAAGGAAGAGACCGAGACCGACCTCTTCGGTGAGCAGGCCGTGCTGTGCGGCGGTACCGAGGAACTGGTCAAGACCGGTTTCGAGGTCCTCGTCGAGGCCGGCTACGAGCCCGAGATGGCCTACTTCGAGTGCCTGCACGAACTCAAGCTGATCGTCGACCTCATGTACGAGGGCGGCATCGCCCGGATGAACTACTCGGTGAGCGATACCGCCGAGTTCGGCGGCTACCTCTCGGGTCCGCGCGTCATCGACGCCGACACCAAGAAGCGGATGAAGGAGATCCTCTCCGACATCCAGGACGGCACCTTCGTCAAGCAGCTCGTCGCCAACGTCGAGGGCGGCAACAAGCAGCTCGAGGCGCTGCGCAAGGAGAACGCCGAGCACCCGATCGAGGTCACCGGCCAGAAGCTGCGCGACCTGATGAGCTGGGTGGATCGTCCGATCACCGAGACGGCCTGAGCGCAAACCCCGCACTAACGGACAAACCCCACACCGTGCAGGTGTGGGGTTTGTCCGTATCTGTGGGGTTTCCCGATCTCCCGGGCTTCCCGCCTAGATGATGTTGATGCCGCCGTAGTTCGTGCGCGAGACCCGCTTGAGGATCGGCCCGATGTTGGTGCCGGTCTCGGGGCCGACGCAGGCGGCGAAGTAGTAGGCGTTGACCATGCCGACGAGCTTGGTGCCGACGGTCACCGGCGAACCGGAGTCGCCCTCGATGACGCACATCTGGGAGAAGTGGCTCTGCCCGTCCGAGGCCCAGGCGACGCCGCAGGTCTTACCGGTGGTGCGGCCGGACTTGCACATGACGGTGGGGAAGCTCACCGGGCGGGTGTCGACGCCGGTGATCGTGGTGCCCTTGACGGTGCGCACCGGGGCGACCGAGCCGTTGAACTCGATGATGGCCATGTCCAGGTCTTCCACCGAGTAGGTGATCGTGCCGATCTGGCCGCGGTTCTGGTTCTTCTCGGAGAAGACGCGCTGTCCCGGGGTGCCGCAGTGGCCGGCCGTGAGGCCGATGAGGTGGTTGCCGTTGCGGGAGCGGCCGATGGCGGTGACGGTGCACGCCGCGGCCGAGTTGCCGCCCTTGAGGATCAGGATGGCGGTACCGCCGCCGACCGGCATCGATGGCGCGGCATTGACGGTTCCGACGCCCGATCCGCCCAGGGCGAGCGCTCCGACGACCGCGCACGCCGCGGTCAATTTGCGTGTCATCAAAACTCCAGTTCGTCGTTCCTCGAAGACGGCTTGCGCCGTTGGACATTTCCCGGTCCGCGGCTCAAACACGGCAACCATACCCGTTGATTCTGGGAACCAGCCCGCATCGCGGAGATACACAGGTCCCGCCACATCCCCCGATGGTCGGCGCGCAGTCCCGCGCGCCTCGACCATCGTAACGGGCTTGGCTGCCGGGCGCCTGCAACCGGGACTTTTGGGGCCACTAAACTCATGGCGTACCCCCTCCGATCAGCGAACCCTCCAGGAGACACACGTGACCGCAGCTGGCCGTCCAGTTGTCCTTATCGCCGACAAGTTGGCGCCCTCGACCGTCGAAGCGCTCGGCGACGATGTGGAAGTGCGGTGGGTCGACGGCCCGGACCGCCCGAAGCTCCTCGAGGCGGTGACCGACGCCGACGCCCTGCTGGTGCGGTCGGCCACCACCGTCGACGCCGAGGTCCTCGCCGCCGCGCCGAAGCTGAAGATCGTCGGCCGGGCCGGTGTCGGCCTCGACAACGTCGACATCTCCGCCGCCACCGAGCGCGGTGTGATGGTCGTCAACGCGCCCACGTCGAATATCCACTCCGCCGCCGAACACGCGATCGCCCTGCTCATGGCCACCGCGCGCCAGGTGCCCGCCGCCGACGCGACGCTCAAGGACCACACCTGGAAGCGGTCGTCGTTCTCCGGTGTCGAACTCTTCGACAAGACCGTCGGCGTCGTCGGACTCGGCCGGATCGGGCAGCTCGTGGCCGCCCGGCTGGCCGCCTTCGAGACCAAGGTCATCGCCTACGACCCGTACGTGTCCGCGGCCAAGGCCGCCCAGCTCGGCATCGAACTGGTCTCGCTCGAGGAACTGCTGGAGCGCGCCGACTTCATCACCGTGCATCTGCCGAAGACCCCGGAGACCGCCGGACTGATCGGTGCCGATCAGCTGGCGAAGACCCGTAAGGGCGTCATCATCGTCAACGCCGCGCGCGGCGGCCTGATCGACGAGCAGGCGCTGGCCGACGCCATCGCCTCCGGCCAGGTCTGGGGCGCCGGACTCGACGTCTTCAACAGCGAGCCGTGCACCGACTCGCCGCTGTTCGAGCTCGACCAGGTGGTCGTCACCCCGCACCTGGGCGCGTCGACCGCTGAGGCGCAGGACCGGGCCGGCACCGACGTCGCCAAGAGCGTGCGCCTGGCGCTGGCCGGGCATTTCGTGCCCGACGCGGTGAACATCACCGGCGGCGCCGTCGACGACGAGGTCGCCCCCTGGCTCGAATTGGCCCGCAAGCTGGGCGTCATGGTCGGCGCGATCAGTGCCGACGTCCCCGCCTCGGTCACCGTCGACGTGCGCGGCGAGCTGGCCGCGAACAATGTCGAGGTGCTGGGACTCTCCGCGCTGCGCGGGATCTTCTCGGCCACCACCGACGAGCCGGTCACCTTCGTCAACGCCCCGGCCGTCGCGCAGGCGCGCGGGGTGGACAGCGAGGTCACCACGGCGACCGAGAGCCCCAATCACCGCAGCGTCGTCGACGTGAAGGCCGTCTTCCCCGACGGTTCGACGCATAACGTCGCCGGCACCCTGTCCGGGCCGCGCGAGGTGGAGAAGGTCGTCAACATCAACGGTCGCAGCTTCGATCTGCGCGCGGAGGGCAACAACCTCGTGCTCAGCTACGCCGACAAGCCCGGTTCGCTGGGCAAGATCGCCACCGCGCTCGGCGATGCCGGTGTCGACATCCAGGCCGCCGCGCTGTCGCAGGACGCCAGCGGTGACGGTGCGACGGTCATGCTGCGCGTCGACCGCGAGCTGTCCGACGACGTCGTCGCGAAGGTCGGCGCGTCGGTCGACGCCGCCCTGATCAAGCAGGTGGACCTCTCGTGAAGCTGGCGGTCATCCCCGGCGACGGGATCGGTCCCGAGGTCGTCGCGCAGGGCCTGCGCGTGCTGGAGAAGCTCGACCCCGAGCTGACCACCACCGAGTACGACTTCGGTGCGCGTCGCTATCACGCCACCGGGGAACTGCTCACCGAGCAGGATCTGGCGTCGCTGCGCGAGCATGACGCGATCCTGCTGGGTGCGATCGGCGACCCGAGCGTGCCCTCCGGCGTGCTGGAGCGGGGCTTCCTGCTGAAGCTGCGGTTCGCGATGGATCACCACGTCAACCTGCGGCCGTCGGTGCTGCTCTCGGGTGTCTCCTCACCGTTGGCCGGCGATCCGCGGATCGACTTCGTCGTGGTGCGCGAGGGCACCGAGGGGCCGTACACCGGCAACGGCGGCGCGATCCGCGTCGGCACCCCCCACGAGGTGGCCACCGAGGTCAGCGTCAACACCCGTTTCGGTATCGAGCGCGTCGTGCGCGACGCCTTCGCCCGCGCCCGCGCGCGACGCGGCAAGCTGACGTTGGTGCACAAGACCAACGTGCTGACGTTCGCCGGTTCGATGTGGCAGCGCACCGTCGACGAGGTGGGCAGCGAGTTCCCCGACGTGACGACGGACTACTGCCACGTCGACGCGGCGACGATCTACCTGGTCACCGATCCGGGCCGCTTCGACGTGATCGTCACCGACAACCTGTTCGGCGACATCATCACCGACCTGGCCGCGGCGGTCACCGGTGGGATCGGCCTGGCGGCGTCGGGCAACATCGACGCCACACGCGTCAACCCGTCGATGTTCGAGCCGGTGCACGGCAGTGCCCCCGACATCGCCGGGCAGGGCAAGGCCGATCCGACGGCGACGATCCTGTCCGTCGCGCTGCTGCTGCGCCACCTGGGTCGCGACGACGACGCCGTCCGCGTCGAAAAGGCGGTGGCGGCCGATGTCGCCGAGCGCGGCGGCGGGCCGATCAGCACCGTCGAGGTCGGGGATCGGATCCTCACCCGCGTTTAGCGGGGTCGCGCGGGACGAGGCCCAGGGCGACGAGCGGCGGTATGGCGCACAGCGCGTAGGCCCAGGCGTAGCCGTGGGCCTGGACCACGCCGGCGATGAGGGGTACGACGGCCGCGCTGGCGAGGTATTGGCTGGTGTTCTGGATGGCCAACCCGCGCCCGCTCCACCGGGGCCCCGCGTATTCGGCGATGGCGGTGAACGCCAGGCCGTTGTCGGCGACGACGACGATCGAGGCCGCGACCATCACCAGCACGGCCAGAGGGCTGCCGATCGCATCCGTCGCGGCCAGGACGGCCATCAGGAGGGCGGCGGCCGCCGCGACCACGCGGATCGGGCGCATGCGCGAGCCCCACAGGTCGCTCCACCGGCCGGCGGCGATGCGGCCCAGGGCGGCAACGATCTGGGTGGCCGTCACCGCCACTCCCGCCTGCAGCGGCGGCCAGTGCCGGCCGATCATCAGCCACGCCGGCACGAAGGTCCACAGCGCCATCTGGGGAATGACCAGTAGCACGCTCACCGCGTGTACCCGGATCAGGAAGGAGCCGCGCCGATAGGGGTTCTCGCCGTCGTCGGAGGCGGTGGCGGCCGGGTGCGGCGGGTCGACGATCCAGCGGGCCGTCGCCCCCAGCGCCGCGACGGCGACGACGAGGAAAACGGCGAAACCCGCCGTCGCACCGAATTTCTCGGCCAGCACGGGCACCGTCAACCCGGTGACCCCGACGCCCAACGGCTGGGCCATCTGCCGGATGCCCATCGCGGTGCCGCGCTGCTGGACGGGGAACCAGCCGACGACGATGCGGCCGCTCGCGCCATTCGTCGACGAGGCGACGGCGCCGCCGGCGAACAACCCCAGCCACAGCGCCCAGGTGGGCGCACCGGCGGCCGAGGCGGCGACGGTGGCCGCGGTCGTCGCGACGGTGAGCGACAACGACAGCAACAGGATGCGGCGCTCGCCGACCCGGTCCAGGGCCCAGCCCCACAGCACCGTCGTCGCGACCATCCCGACCATCGGCGCGGTCGCGAGCACGGATGCGGCCTGCAGGCTCATCCCCTCGCGGTGCAGCCGGGGGATCAGGAAGGCGACGCCGCTCGCGAGGCAGGTCGTGGCGAGCGCGGCTAGCAGGGAACTGGCCAGGATTATCCACCGCTGCACTGCCGACCTCCTGTGATCCACACCTCCGCGTCTCATCATTTGAGACGATCTGTTTCAGATTCTAAAACTCGCCGGACGCGGCCCGGCAATCGGCCTCCCATTCGGTGGGATAGGCTGGCGACCATGCGACTAGGACGAGTAGCCACCCGCGACGGCGTCGCCTTCGCCGCCATCGAGGGGGCGCAGGGAAGCGAGACCGCCCGCGAAATCGCCGAGCACCCGTTCGGCACGCCGACGTTCACCGGCCGGGAATGGCCGCTGGCCGACGTGCGCATCCTCGCGCCGATCCTGGCCACCAAGGTGATCTGCGTCGGCAAGAACTACGCGGCACACGCGAAGGAGATGGGGGGCGAGGCGCCCGAGTCGCCGGTGATCTTCCTCAAGCCCAACACCTCGATCGTCGGTCCCGAGGTGCCGATCGTGCGCCCGCCGTCGTCGGAGCGGGTCGACTACGAGGGCGAGCTGGCCGTGGTGATCGGGCGACCGTGCAAGGACGTCAAGGCCGCCCAGGCGCGCGAGGCGATTCTGGGCTACACCATCGCCAACGACGTGACCGCCCGCGATCAGCAGAAAGTCGACGGCCAGTGGACGCGGGCCAAGGGCTACGACACGTTCTGCCCGCTGGGACCGTGGATCGACACCGACTTCGACCCCTCCGACGTGCGGATCCGCACCGAGCTGACCGGCGTCGACGGCACGACGACGGTCAAGCAGGACTCTCGGACGTCGCTCATGCTGCACAGCGTCGGCGAGATCGTCGAATGGGTCTCGCGGGTGATGACCCTGCTGCCCGGTGACGTCATCCTCACCGGCACCCCGGAGGGGATCGGCCCGATGGTCGCCGGCGAGCGCGTCTCGGTGACCGTCGACGGGCTCGGCACCCTCACCAACCCGGTGATCGACAAGTGACCCGTCCCCAGCCGCCGAAAACGGCCCAGGTCAACGGCATCACGCTCGCCTACGAGGATCCCGGAGGGCCGGGGGAGCCGGTCGTCATGATCATGGGCACCGGCAGCCCCGGACGGGTGTGGCGGGCCAACCAGGCCCCGGCGCTGAGCCGGGCCGGGTATCGGGTGATCACCTTCGACAACCGCGGGATCTCGCCGTCGTCGGAATGTCCGGAGGGTTTCACCGTCGACGACATGGTCGCCGACACCGCGGCGCTCATCGAACACCTCGACGTGGCGCCGGCGCATGTCGTCGGCACCTCGCTGGGGGCGCGGATCACCCAGGAACTCGCCCTGGCCCGTCCCGACCTGGTGCGCTCGGCATCGATGATCGCCACCTACGGGCGCCCGACCCCGATGATCAGCGCGCTCGGCGCCGGGGAGCGCGCCCTCTACGACCAAGGCGTCACCGTGCCGGAGGACTACGCGGCGGCCGTCACGGCCCATCTCAACCTCTCGCCGCACACGCTGGCCGACGACCGCTCGGCGCGCGATTGGCTCGACATCATCAAGTTCTCCCCGCAGCGCGTGACCCCCGGCGTCCGCGCGCAGTACGGCGTCCACGAGGGGGAGGTCGACCGGCTCGCCGCCTACCGGGCCATCGCCGTCCCGGCGCTGGTCATCGGATTCGCCGACGACCGCACCCTGCCCGAATTCCTGGCGCGCGAGGTGGCCGAGGCGATTCCCGGGGCGCGCTACGAGGTGGTCGAGAAGGCCGGGCACTTCGGGTACCTCGAGCAGCCGGACCGGGTCAACGGGCTGCTGCTGGACTTCCTCGCCCAGCGCCGCACCGGGGCCTGACGGCACCGTCGCGGGCGTTCGCTACGGTTGACGCCATGACCAGCGAAGTCCGCGTCCGATTCTGCCCGTCGCCCACCGGAACCCCGCACGTCGGGCTCATCCGCACCGCGCTGTTCAACTACGCCTACGCACGGCACACCGGCGGCGATTTCGTCTTCCGCATCGAGGACACCGATGCGGCCCGAGACAGCGAGGAGAGCTACGCGGCGATCCTCGACGCCCTGCGCTGGCTCGGACTGGATTGGGACGAGGGCCCGGAGAAGGGCGGCCCCTACGGCCCGTACCGCCAGTCGCAGCGCCGCGAGACCCATCGCGCGGTCGTGGCGAAGCTCCTGGCGGCCGGCGAGGCCTACGAGGCGTATTCGACGCCGGAAGAGGTCGAGGCGCGGCACAAGGCGGCCGGGCGCGACCCGAAGCTGGGCTACGACAACTTCGACCGCGACCTCACCGAGGAGCAGCGCGCCGCCTTCGCCGCGGAGGGGCGCAAGCCGGTGCTGCGGCTGCGCATGCCCGACGAGGACATCACCTGGGACGACCTGGTGCGCGGCGAGACCACGATCAAGGCGGGCACCGTGCCCGACTTCGCGCTGACGCGGGCGAACGGCGACCCGCTGTACACACTGGTCAACCCCGTCGACGACGCGATGATGAAGATCACCCACGTGCTGCGCGGGGAGGACCTCCTCTCGTCGACCCCGCGTCAGATCGCGCTGTACCGGGCGCTGGAGCGCATCGGCGTCGCCGACGGCGTGCCGCGATTCGGGCACCTCCCCTTCGTCATGGGGGAGGGCAACCGCAAGCTCTCCAAGCGCGACCCGGAGTCCAGCCTGTTCCACCACCGCGACCGCGGTTTCCTGCCGGAGGGGCTGCTCAACTACCTGGCCCTGCTCGGCTGGGGTTACAGCGGCGACACCGACGTGTTCACCCTGGAGCAGATGATCGAGGCCTTCGACGTCCGCGACGTCAACTCGAACCCGGCCCGCTTCGACGAGAAGAAGGCCGAGGCGATCAACGCCGAACACATCCGCATGCTCGCCCCGGCCGACTTCGCCGCGCGCCTGGGCGACTACCTCGTCGCCCAGGGGCACTTCGCCCAGTCGCCGGCCGATGAGGCCGATTTCCGGGCCCTCGCCGATCTGATCCAGACGCGGATCCAGGTCCTCGGCGACGCCTGGGACCTCGTCAAGTTCCACTACGTCGCCGACGCCGATTTCGTGCTCGACGAGAAGTCCGCGGCCAAGAACCTCGGACCCGAGGTGGTACCGGTGCTGAAAGCCGCCATCGGCGCCCTGGAGGGTCTGTCCACGTGGGACACGGCCTCGATCGAGGAGGCGCTGAAGACGGCCCTCGTGGAGGGATTGGAACTCAAACCGCGCAAGGCCTTCGGCCCGGTCCGCGTCGCGGTGACCGGGGCAGCGGTGAGTCCGCCGCTGTACGAGTCGATGGAGGTGCTGGGCGCAGACCGCTCGCTGGCCCGGTTGCGCGACGCCGTCGAGAAGTATTCGGAATAATACCCTTGGCCTGCACGTTTGTGCTATCGGGCGCCCATCCTGCTAACCTACTTCTCGGTCCTTCCGCCGGGCGGTGACGCACGGGGGAGGCAGACCCTTGGGGTATGGTGTAATTGGCAACACAGCGGTTTCTGGTACCGCCATTCTAGGTTCGAGTCCTGGTACCCCAGCGGACTTCACGGCTTGCGCCGAGGAGTTGTTCAGGCCCCCTTCGTCTAGCGGCCTAGGACGCCGCCCTCTCAAGGCGGTAACGCGGGTTCAAATCCCGTAGGGGGTACAACGCGAAAGCGCTCCGCACCGACAGGTGCGGGGCGCTTTTCTCGTTTCGGTCGCGGTCAGGGCGCGGGGGCGGTCGACCCCGACAACGGCATCGCGGGCAGGCCCAGTTTGCGGTGGTCCCAGCTGCGCGTGCGCTCGGCCTGGACCCGCACGGCCACCCGCTTGTTCATCATCTGCTCGACGGCCGGCCGCAGCTCCTCGCTGTAGGGGCCGTAATACCGCTCGAACACGTTGATCCCGGTCGGGAGGGTGTGCTCCTCGTCGTCGTAGATGACGGCGCTGCCCTCGATGGTGACGCCGCGCAGTTGGTCGTAGGTGTCGCCGTCCTCGATGAGCACCGAGCAGCGCGCGTTGCGCCGCAGGTTCATCGCCTTCTGCGACTTCGACTTCGTCTCGAACCACAACTCGCCGTCGATCACGCCGTACCACATGGCGACGAGGTGGATGGACCCGTCGGGACCGGTCGTCGCGAGTGTCGCGGTCCGCTGGGAGTTGATGAAGTCCGCGATCTCCTCGTCGGACATGACGATCTGGCCGCGCTGATTCTTACCCATCCGCCGACCCTATCGGCCCCCGGCGCCGTCAGTCGACGCTATGGCTGAGCCGCTCGGTCAGCGCGTCGGCTGCGGCCAGCAGATCGGCCGCCCAGCGCGCGCCGGGACGTCGGCCGATGCGCTCGACCGGTCCGGAGACCGAGATCGCCGCGACCACCTCGCCGTCGGCGTCGCGCACCGGTGCCGAGACGCTGGCCACCCCGGCCGCCCGCTCGGCGACGCTCTGGGCCCACCCTTTGCGGCGGACGTCGGCCAGGGTCCGCTCGGCGAAGACGCTCTCGTCGAGCAGGGTGGCTCGCACCCCCTCCGGTGCCCAGGCGAGCAGCACCTTGGCGGCCGAGCCGGCCGTCATCGGCAGACGCGTTCCGACGGGGACGGTGTCGCGCAGGCCGCTGGGCGGCTCGAGGGCGGCGACGCAGATGCGCTCGGCCCCGTCGCGCCGGTAGATCTGCACGGATTCGCCGGTGATCTCCCGCAGCCGCGGGAGGATCGAGAGGGCGGCGTCGGGAATGCGGTCGACGTGGGAGCCGGACAGTTCGCGCAGCGCCGGGCCGGGCACCCAGCGTCCCGTCGAGTCGCGCGCCACCAACCGGTGCGCCTCCAGCCCGACGGCGAGGCGGTGGGCGGTGGCGCGGGGCAACCCGGTGGTCTCGCACAGCTCGGCGAGGTTGCACGGCGCGACCGCGACCGCGCTCAGCACGGTGACCGACTTGTCGAGCACGCCGATTCCGCTGACCGGACCGGATGCGGTACCATTTCCCATAAGACGATACTAACTGTCCAGATAGTGAGATTCCAAGAGCGATGAGCAACAGCCCGGCCAAGCCCCGAACGCTCGCCGAGAAGGTGTGGGACGACCATGTCGTCGCGCGCGGCGAGGTGGATGATTCCGGTCAGCGCAATCCCGACCTCATCTACATCGACCTGCACCTCATCCACGAGGTGACCTCCCCGCAGGCCTTCGACGGCCTGCGCATGGCCGGCCGCCCGGTGCGGCGCACCGATCTCACCATCGCGACCGAGGACCACAACGTCCCCACCGTCGACATCGACAAGCCGATCGCCGACCCGGTGTCGCGCACGCAGGTCGAGACGCTGCGTCACAACTGCGAGGAATTCGGCGTCCGCCTGTACCCGATGGGCGATGCCGAGCAGGGCATCGTGCACGTCGTCGGCCCCCAGCTGGGGCTGACCCAGCCGGGTATGACCGTCGTCTGCGGCGACAGCCACACCTCCACGCACGGCGCCTTCGGCGCGCTGGCGATGGGGATCGGCACGTCGGAGGTCGAGCACGTGCTGGCCACGCAGACGCTGTCGCTGCGGCCCTTCAAGACGATGGCGATCACCGTCGACGGCGAGTTGCCGCCCGGCGTGACGAGTAAGGACCTGATCCTCGCCGTGATCGCCAAGATCGGGACGGGCGGCGGCCAGGGGTACGTGCTGGAATACCGCGGACCGGCCATCGAGAAGCTCTCGATGGAGGCGCGCATGACCATGTGCAACATGTCGATCGAGGCCGGCGCCCGTGCCGGGATGATCGCCCCCGACCAGGTGACCTACGAGTTCCTCAAGGGGCGTCCGCATGCCCCCTCCGGCGACGAGTGGGATGCCGCCGTCGAATACTGGGACGGCCTGCGCACCGACGAGGGCGCCGAGTTCGATGCCGAGGTGCACATCGACGCCTCCGAGCTGACCCCGTTCGTCACCTGGGGGACCAACCCCGGCCAGGGCCTCCCGCTGGGTGCGGCGATCCCCGACCCCGAGGACTTCGGCAACGAGAACGACAAGCAGGCGGCCCAACGCGCGCTGGAATATATGGACCTGGTGCCGGGCACGCCGCTGCGCGAGGTCAAGGTCGACGCGGTGTTCGTCGGGTCGTGCACCAACGGGCGGATCGAGGACCTGCGGGCCGTCGCCGACGTGCTGCGCGGGCGGAAGGTCGCCGACGGGGTGCGCATGCTGATCGTCCCCGGCTCGATGAAGGTGCGCCAGCAGGCGGAGCAAGAAGGCCTCGGCGAGGTCTTCACGTCGGCCGGGGCGGAATGGCGCCAGGCCGGCTGCTCGATGTGCCTGGGCATGAACCCGGACCAGCTGGCGCCGGGGGAGCGGTGCGCGTCGACGTCGAACCGCAACTTCGAGGGCCGCCAGGGCAAGGGCGGCCGGACCCATCTGGTCTCGCCTGCCGTCGCCGCGGCCACCGCGGTGCGCGGGACGCTGAGCGCCCCCGCCGATCTCACCACGGAGGAATCATGGAACCGTTGACCACCCACACCGGTATCGGGGTCCCGCTGCGCCGCAGCAACGTCGACACCGACCAGATCATCCCCGCGGTGTACCTCAAGCGGGTCACGCGCACCGGATTCGAGGACGGACTGTTCTCGTCCTGGCGCGCCGACCCCGAGTTCATCCTCAACACCGAGCCCTGCGACAAGGGGTCGGTGCTGGTGGCCGGTCCCGACTTCGGTACTGGGTCGTCGCGCGAGCACGCCGTGTGGGCGCTGATGGACTTCGGCTTCCGCGTCGTCCTCAGCTCCCGGTTCGCCGACATCTTCCGCGGCAACTCCGGCAAGGCCGGATTGCTTGCGGCACAGGTGGACCAGGGTGACATCGAGCTCATCTGGAAGCGGCTGGAGAACGAGCCCGGCCTGGAGCTCACCGTCGACCTCGAAGCCAAGACCGTGACCGCGGGCGATCTCGTCGTGCCCTTCCAGATCGACGACTACACCCGGTGGCGCCTGCTGGAGGGGCTCGACGACATCGGGCTCACCCTGCGCGAAGTCGAGGCGATCGACGTCTTCGAGCGCGCACGGCCCGCGTTCAAACCGACCACGCTCTGAGGCGGAACGGTCGACGCGGCGACGTGATCGACTAGCGCTTGGGCGCAACGAGATTCGACGCGCGGATATGCGCGCCGATGATGGACCTTTTCTCACGCGGCGTTTACCGTGTTGTGTTAGTCACGTCACACCAACCGTGGAGGTCGACATGAACAAGGCGGAGCTCATCGACGAACTGACGAAACGGCTCAAAGCGGATCGTCAGACCGCCACCGACGCCGTGGAGCAGTTCATCGACACGGTGGTGCGCGCGGTCAACCGGGGCGAGAAGGTGACCATCACCGGGTTCGGCGTATTCGAGAAGCGCAAACGAGCGCCGCGCGTCGCGCGCAACCCGCGCACCGGCGAGACGGTGAAGGTCCGCGCGGTCAACGTGCCGTCGTTTCGGCCCGGCGCCCAGTTCAAAGAGGTGATCGCCGGGCGGCTCCGCCTGCCGGCCGGAATCCCCGCGGTCAAGCGCGGAGCGGTCGACGCGGCCGCGGCCAAGAAGGCGGCGCCCGCCAAGAAGACTGCCGCTAAGAAGGCGACGCCGGCGAAGAAGACCACTGCTAAGAAGGCGGCACCCGCTAAGAAGACTGCCGCCGCCAAGAAGGCGGCACCCGCCAAGAAGGCGGCGGTCAAGAAGGCCACCCCGGCAAAGACCGTGACCGCGGCGAAGAAGACTCCGGCCAAGAAGGCGCCCGCGAAGAAGGCTCCGGCCAAGACCACGGCCGCGGCGAAGAAAGCACCGGCCAAGAAGGCCCCCGCCAAGAAGGCGCCCGCGAAGACCGCGGCTGCGGCAAAGAAGGCACCGGCTAAGAAGGCCCCAGCAAAGAAGGCGCCCGCGAAGAAGGCGACCCCCAAGAAGTAGTCGCCGGAGGTTCGATCAGTCGTAGTCGGGCATCGGATCGGCGATGTGATCCGCCGCGACGACCCGGCCGTCGTCGTCGATCGACAACACCCACGTGCTGCCTTTGCGGTTGCGGTTGGCCGGCAGCGCGAAGCCGTCGCGCGCCGACCACCACTGCATCAACGGCGCGATGGCCTTGCCCTGGCTGCACACGACGTGGACGGCGTCGTGGCGTGCCGCCAAATCGACCATGCGGCGCTGGGCGGCCTCGGGATCGCGTAAATAGGCTTCCTCGGTGAGCGATTCCTCGATGCGGATCTTCTTGTCGCCGAGGGCTTTCGCCAGCGGCTCGAGCGTTTGGACGCAGCGGGTCCGATCGGCGGCATGCAGGCGTCGGGCGCCGAACAACGGCAGCAGCGCGGCGAGGGCCTGGGCCTGGGCGCGGCCGACGCGCTCCAGCGGTCGCTGGTCGTCGGGGCCGCTGTAGCGCGAACGACGTCCGGCCTTGGCGTGCCGGACCAACAGCAGCGTGTGCAGGTCGGCGGGCAGGGTGAGGAATTCGTCGACCACCAACCGGTCCAGCGTGTAGGTCAGCTTCGTCTTCGCCGCGGACGGCGAGACCCACACCAATTGGTCGACCTCGCGATTGGGGGTGAACTCGCCCCCGGTCACGCGAGCCGACCAATAGCGCACGTGTTTGCGCTTCGTTCCGTTGATCGCGTAGGTGACGTGGCGCAGGTGCCGGCCGAGGAGAACGGCGTATCCGGTCTCCTCGGCGATCTCGCGCACCGCACTCGCGAACACCGTCTCGCCGGATTCGGTCTTCCCCTTGGGGAGGGTCCAATCGTCGTAGCGGGGACGGTGGATCAGGGCGATCTCCGGTTGGCCGTCGGCGTCGGGGCGCCACACCACCCCGCCCCCCGCCCACACGGCGCGCACGTTCACGCTCATCGGTGTGCGGTTCCCGCCTAGGCCTGGCCCGACCCGGCCGCGAGGCGCCGATAGCGCGTCATCAGCTCGGTCTGGTGGTCGCGGACCTCGACGTCGGCACCCGGCGACGCGGTCCACTTGCCGTCGTTGCCCAGCACCCAGCAGCGGGTGCGCGGATCGAGTGCCGATTCGAAGATCTCGTCGAGCTGGCGGGTGAGGCGCGGGTCGGAGACCTGGACCAAGACCTCGATCCGCCGGTCGAGGTTGCGGTGCATCATGTCGGCGCTGCCGATCCAGAACTCGTCCTGCGCGCCGAAGTGGAAGATGCGCGAGTGCTCCAGGAACCGGCCGAGGATGGAGCGGACCTCGATGTTGTCGCTGACGCCGGGGATACCGGGACGCAGGGCGCAGATGCCGCGGACCACGATCTCCACCGGCACACCCGCCTGCGACGCGCGGTAGAGCGCGTCGATGATCTGCTCGTCGACCAGCGCGTTGGCCTTGAGGCGGATCCGTGCATTGGCGTCGCCGGCCCGGTGCCGCTCGATCTCGTTGCGGATCCGCTCGACGATCCCGGCGCGGATCCCGTCCGGCGCCACAAGCAGGTTGCGGTAGGTGTGCTTGCGCGAGTAGCCGGTCAGCGTGTTGAACAGATCGGTGAGGTCGGCGCCGATCTCCGGCGCCGCGGTGAACAGGCCGACGTCCTCGTAGAGGCGCGCGGTCTTCGGGTTGTAGTTGCCGGTCCCGATGTGGCAGTAGCGGCGGATCGTCGACCCTTCGCGTCGCACCACCAGGCAGGTCTTGCAGTGGGTCTTGAGCCCGACGAGTCCGTAGACGACGTGTACGCCGGCCTGCTCGAGTTTGCGCGCCCACTTGATATTCGCGCGCTCGTCGAAGCGCGCTTTGATCTCCACCAGCGCGACGACCTGTTTACCGGCCTCGGCGGCGCTGATCAGGGCGTCGACGATCGGCGAATCACCCGACGTGCGGTACAGCGTCTGCTTGATGGCCAGGACCTGCGGGTCGGCGGCAGCCTGCTCGATGAAGCGCTGCACGCTGGTGGAGAAGGACTCGTAGGGGTGATGGACCAGGACTTCGCCCTCGCGCAGCGTGGAGAACACGCTCTTGGGGGTCTCGCGCTCGCCGAACGCCGGGTTGGTCACCGGGACGAACGGCGGATCCTTCAGAGTGGGGCGGTCGACGTCGTAGATCTGGAACAGGGCCGAAAGGTCCAGCGGCCCAGGGACCGCGATCACGTCGGCCGGGTCGACGTCGAGTTCGCGCAGGAGCAGTTCGAGCATGTGCTCGCTCATGTCCTCTTCGATCTCCAGGCGCACCGGAGACCCGAACCGGCGCCGCGCCAATTCGCGCTCGAGCGCCTGCAGCAGGTCTTCGTCGCGATCCTCGTCGACCTCGAAGTCGGCGTTGCGGGTGATGCGGAACGCGTGATGCTCGACGATGTCCATCCCCGGGAAGAGCTGGCCCAGATTCGCCGAGATCAACTCCTCCACGGGTAGGAACACCACGTCGGATTCGTCGGCGGCCGACCGCGGCTCGGCCGCCGTCAGCTTGTCGACGCGCAGGAATCTCGCGACGTTGTCGGGCACCTTGACGCGGGCGAAGTGCTCGGCGCCGTCGGCCCGGTCGCGCACGGTGACGGCCAGGTTCAGGCTCAACCCGCTGATGTAGGGGAAGGGGTGGGCCGGGTCGACGGCGAGCGGGGTGAGGACCGGGAAGACCTGGTCGGTGAAGTAGTCGGCGAGCCGGGTGCGCTGCGGCTTGTCCAGATCGGCCCACGCGACGATATGGATGCCCTCCCCGTCGAGGGCCGGCTTCACCGATTCGTTGAACACCCGCGCCTGGCGGGTGGCGATGGACTGGGTGCGCGCCGCGATGCGGCTCAGTTGTTCTCGTGGCGAGAGTCCGTCGGCGGACCGCACCGAGAGCCCGGTCTCGTCGCGCCGCTTCAGCCCGGCGACGCGCACCATGAAGAACTCGTCGAGATTCGACGTGAAGATGGCGAGGAACTTGGCCCGCTCGAGCAGCGGCAGCGACGTGTCCTCGGCGAGGGCGAGCACGCGGGAGTTGAAGTCCAGCCAGGACAGCTCGCGATTGAGATAGCGATCGGCCGGCAGGTCGGCGGACTCGTCGGGGTGCGCCGTCGCGGCGGGGGGTGCGCCGGGACCGGGATCGGCGGAATTCACCGCCTCATCATGCACCATGGTCGCCAGCCGCGCAGCGGGGCCCGGACCCGGCCCGCAGGTGCAGCCATTCCGCGGTGGCCGCACCGACCCCGATGTCGGCCGCGACGCGCAGGTCGGCCACGGTGTCGACGTCGGTGCGCAGGCCCCGCCACGGGTCGTCGGCCGTGGTGGGCGCGGCGATCTCCACGGCTCCGGCGCGCCGGTGGGAGGCGGCCGAATGGGGGCCGAACAACGGGGGGTCGACGACGGTCAGCGGGCGCAGCAGGGCCGCGGTGCCGACCCCGGCGGAGTCCGCGACGAAAGACTGGGGGCGCCAGGCGTCGGTGGCGCCGCGGTGCACGGCGAGGGCGCTGCGCAACGCTTCCGAGGTCACGGCTGGGAGATCGGCCTGCAGGAACATCACGGCGTCGATCGCCGGGTCGAGGTCCCGCAACTCCCGTTGACCGTGCGAGAAGGCCGCGTTGAGCCCGCTCGCATCGGCGGGTTCACCGACGACGAGTGCCCCGGCCTCCCGCGCCGCCCCGGCGATCCGGGCGTCGGGGGTGACGACCAGCGGCACCATCCCGGCACCGGCGGCCGCCCCGATCACGTCGACCAGCATCGCCACCACCAGGGCGGCGCGGTCATGCGCGCTGCCGCCCAACCGTGTCTTCGCCTCCGGTAGCGGTTTGACCGCCAGCACCGCACCCCAGCTCACGTCACCATCATGGCAGCCGCGGTGGCGGTCCCGCCGACTACGCTGGCGGCATGGCCGAGACCAGCGCACCGTCCATCCGTTTCACCGCCACCGTCCGCAGCGTCGAGGACCGGCTCATCCTCCGACTCCCCGACCCGGCCAGCGCCCGACTGTCCTCGCGCGGCCAGGTCGCCGCGTCGGTGACGCTCGACGATCGGCCGGCGGTCACCACGGTCGTCGAACCCGACGGCCGCAAGGGGCATTGGCTGCCCGTCGACGAACTCGCCGACGGATTCGCACCCGGCGACGAGGTCGAGGTCGTCGTCGAACCGACGAAGGAGTGGCCGGAGCCGGACTTGCCGGAGGATTTCGCGACCGCGCTGGACGGCGCTCCCGACATCGCCGACGTCTGGTCGTCGATCACGCCGATGGCGCGGTGGGAATGGGTGCGCTGGGTCAACGCGACGAAGAATCTCGACACCCGCGCACGGCGCGTCGAAGTGGCGATCGACAAGATGCGCTCGGGCAAACGGCGGCCCTGTTGCTTCGACCTGTCCTCGTGCACGGTCCCCGAGGTGGCCAAGAGCGGCAAACTCATCGAGGTTTGACCGATAGGGTGAGCATCGGAGTCGTCGGCGAGAGGGGATCAGAGTGCAGGCCGTTGTGATGGGGGCCGGGTCGTGGGGCACGACCGTGGCGAAGGTGCTCGTCGACGCGGGTACGCCGACGCGGATCTGGGCGCGGCGCCCCGAACTCGCCGACGCCATCAACACCACCCATGAGAACCCCGATTACCTGCCCGGCATCGCCCTGCCCGCCGGACTGCACGCGGTGAGCGACGAGGCACAGGCACTCGACGGCGCCGACGTCGTGGTGCTGGGCGTCCCCTCGCAGTCGATGCGCGCCAATCTGGAGCGATGGCTGCCGAGGCTCACCGACGACATGACCTACGTGTCACTCTCCAAGGGCGTCGAGACGTCGACGGTGCTGCGCATGTCGGAGGTCATCGCCGACGTGACCGGTGCCGGACCCGAGCGGATCGCCGTCCTCTCCGGCCCCAACCTCGCGAAAGAGGTCGCCGCGGGCCAACCGGCCGCGACGGTGATCGGCTGCGTCGACGAGGAGCGGGCGGTCGCGCTGCAGGAGGCCTTCTCCACCAGCTATTTCCGGGTGTACACCAACACCGACGTGGTGGGCTGCGAACTCGGCGGCGCGGTGAAGAACGTGATCGCGCTGGCCTGCGGCATGGCGGCCGGGCAGGGCTTCGGGCAGAACACCCTCGCCACGATCATCACCCGCGGCCTGGCCGAGACCATGCGCCTGGGCGTCGCCGCTGGCGCCGACGTGCGCACGCTGGCCGGGCTGGCCGGAATCGGCGACCTCGTCGCGACCTGCTCGTCGCCGCTCTCGCGGAACCGGACCTTCGGATACGCGCTGGGGCAGGGCAAGACGCTCGACGAGGCGCAGGCCGCCACCAACGGTCAGGTCGCCGAGGGCGTGAAGTCCTGCTCGTCGGTGCGCGCTCTCGCCAAGCTGCACGGCGTCGACGTCCCGTTGACCGATGCGGTCGACCAGGTGTGCCACGACGGGCTGACCGTCCCGGACGCGATCGCGATGCTGCTGGGACGTCCCCGCAAGCCGGAGATCCGCTGACCGATCTCCGACCGGCTCAGTGCAGTTCGAGCGGGCCGGGCTGCAGGTGCTTGTCGATCACCGCGGTGACCTCGCTGATCGGCGCCGGGCCGGAGTCTCGCGGCAGCCAGAGCGCGACGTAGGGGCGGTGGTCGACGGCCACGTACGCGACGCCGGAGTCCGACTCGTCGGTGATGAACCACTGTGCCGCGTCGACCACTTGCAGTCTGGAGGACGGCGCCAGCGCGGCCGGGCGCGCGACCCCGCATCGCAGCGCGACGACATCGCCCTTGTCCGAGCGCCAGCGCACGGTGTCGCCGCTGACCGATTTGTTGCGGTAGTCGCCGAGGCGGTCGGGCAGGGCCGCGAGGAACGGCGCGCAGGCGGCCTGGGAGCCAGGCGCGGCGGCCATCGAGTCGAGTTGGGTGCCGCCGTGCCCGCGCATCACCGCGAAGGTGACGAAGCCGGCCAGAACCATGATCGGGATGGTGATCAGGGTGGCGAGCAGCGCCGGGGACAACCGACCGTCACGCCCGGCCGCATCGTCGTCGGGGGCGTCGGTGTCGTGGGTGCTGTCGTCGGTGGCCACGGGCTTCAGCCTAGCGACGCCTAGACTGGGCGATCGTGGCAGGACAGCGGACCGTCGGGGAAGTGGGGGAGCGAGCCCTGCTGACGCGGTTCGCCCGTGCGGCGCGTGCGGCGCCCAGTGCCCTGGTCGGCCCGGGCGACGATGCCGCCGTCATCGCCCCGGGGGCGACGGTGCTCAGCGTCGACACCGCGGTGCAGGGACGTCATTTCCGCGTCGAGTGGTCGTCACCGGCGCAGATCGGTTCGCGGGCGGTCACCGCCGCGGCGGCCGACATCGCGGCGATGGGGGCACGCCCGACCGGGGTGCTCGTCTCGTTGGCCGCGCCGGTATCGGCGCCGGTCGCGCTCGTCGAGGGGATCAACACCGGGGTCGTCGAGCGGGCCGCGGCACTCGGCGCTGCGGTGCTGGGCGGCGACCTCGTGGAGGCGGGGGAGATCGCGGTGTCCATCACCGCGGTCGGCGTACTCGACGACGAACCGCCGATCCTGCTTTCCGGTGCCCGACCGGGCGATGTGCTCGCGGTCAGCGGCCCGTTGGGGGCATCGGCGGCCGGATATGCGCTGATCAGCGGAGATTCGGAGATCACCGGCGACGCCGCCGACGAGGTGCTCGCCGCCTTCCGCAGCCCGGCGCCCGACCTCACGCAGGGCCCGGTGGCCGCCCGCCACGGTGCGAGCGCGCTGACCGATGTGTCCGACGGGCTGGTCGAGGAGTTGCGGCTGATGAGCGCCGCCTCCGGGGTCGTCGTCGACGTCGACTCGGCCGCCGTCCCGATCACCGAGGCGACGCGGCGGGTGGCGCGGGCCCTCGGCGCCGACGTCGTCTCCTGGGCCCTCACCGGCGGCGAGGACCACGAACTGCTCGGCGCGTTTGCGGACCGCGGCTCGGTGCCGCCCGGCTGGACGGTGATCGGTGGGGTATCGGGGCCGGTCGGCGACGTCGACAAGGCCGCCGATGCGGTGCGGATCGACGGAGAACCGGCCACAGTCCACGGGTGGCACAGTCTCTGATCGCCGCTGCGGCTAGATTCCCCTGTATGGCCATCTACGCATTGGGCGATCGCGAGCCGAAGCTCGGCGCCAACACGTACGTCCATCCCGACGCCGTCGTCATCGGTGACGTCACCCTCGCCGACGGGGTGTCGATCTGGCCCAACGCCGTGCTGCGCGGCGATTACGGGCGGATCGAGATCGGGGAGAAGACGAACATCCAGGACGGCACGGTCATCCACTGCACGGTGATCCACGCGACGGTCCTCGGTGCGCGCTGCGTCGTCGGGCACAACGCGCATATCGAGGGGTCGACGATCGGCGACGAGGTCCTCATCGCGTCGGGCTCGATCGTGCTCAACGGATCGACCGTCGGCAACGGGGCGATCGTCGGCGCGGGCGCCGTCGTGCCCTTCGACTTCGAGGTGCCCGCCCGCAGGATGGCGCTCGGCGTCCCGGCCAAGATTCGGGCGAACTACGAGGTCCCCGAAGGCCACGCCGACCTCAACACCACGATGTACTACGAAAACGCCCAGTACTACCGCGACAACCTGCGCCGCCTCGACTGATTGGGACACGATGCCCCCCAAGCCGCTTTCCGAACTCGTCGCCCCCGATTGGGCCCGTGCCCTCGAGCCGGTCGCACCGGTGATCACCGAACTGGGTGAATTCCTGCGCGCCGAGATCGCCGCGGGGCGCACCTACCTGCCGGCCGGGCAACACATTCTGCGTGCCTTCACCCGGCCGATGGCCGACGTGCGTGTGCTGATCGTCGGACAGGACCCGTATCCGACGCCCGGGCACGCCGTCGGACTCAGCTTCTCCGTCGCGCCCGAGGTCCGTCCGGTGCCGCGTTCGCTGGACAACATCTACACCGAGTACTGCGCCGACCTGGGGTATCCGCGGCCGAGCAACGGCGACCTGACCCCGTGGGCCGACGCCGGCGTGCTCCTGCTGAACCGGGTGCTGACCGTCGGGGCGGGGGAGGCCGGCTCGCACCGGGGCAAGGGGTGGGAGCAGGTCACCGAATGCGCGATCAAGGCGCTCGCCGCGCGGGACGAGCCGCTCGTCGCGATCCTGTGGGGACGAGACGCCCAGAATCTTGAGCAGTGGCTGCCGGACGTGCCGACGATCGCCTCCCCGCATCCGTCGCCGCTCTCCGCGTCGCGCGGCTTCTTCGGGTCGAAGCCGTTCAGCCGGGCCAACGCCGAGCTGGAAGACCTCGGCTGCGAACCGGTGGATTGGCGCCTGCCGTAGGGATCTCTGCGCTTCACCAGGCGTTCCGCGGAACGCCTCATCAGCCTCAACGATCACTGTGATCACTGTGTTCGCGTGGGCTTCGATGTCAGACGTTCCGGATAGAGTTGCCTCATAATCGAACTACAGTTCTATGGAGGCCGCTATGGACATGAGGTCAGACGCCACCTCGGACACCGCTTCGGATGTTTTCGATGACACGGCTGCCGCTGATCTGGGCGACGAGGATCTGGAGGAGCGGGTGCTGGGGTACGCGGCCCAGATTGCCGCGTTGACCGGCCGGTTCTTGGAGTACCTGGCCGAATTCGACGCGCGCGGCGCGTGGGCGGGGCCGGGGATGAATTCGTGTGCCCAGTGGTTGTCCTGGCGGGCCGGGATGAACCGGCGCACCGCTCAGGAACACATCCGCGTCGCCCACGCGTTGGGCGGGTTGCCGATGGTGCGCGAGCATCTGCTCGCCGGGGAGTTGTCGTTCTCCAAGGTGCGAGCCCTGACCCGCGTCGCCACTGCGGAGCGGGAACCCGAGCTGGTCAACCTCGCGTTGTCGTCCACGGCGTCGCAGTTGGAAAGATTCGTCGCCGCGATGGGACCGATCGACCGGAACCAAGAGATCGACGGCACTGCTGTCGAGCCTAGGCCGATCGAGTCGTATGGGTCGTGGCGGTGGAACGACGACGGGTCGCTGGGGCTCAGCGTGCGCCTGAACCCCGTCGACGGCGCTCATCTGCTCGCTGGGCTGGTGCGCGCCGAGTACGAGCGGACCCGCACCACGGGCGATCCCGACCTGCCCGTCGCGCCCGACGGTGAGGCGGCCGGTGGTGAGGCGGCCGGCGGCGAGGCGGGGTGTAAGCCACCCCGCGACCTGTGGCGCGGAGTTCCCGCCAACATTGCTGCCGCGTTGGTGACGATGGCCGATACCGTGTTCGATGCGATGGCGATTCCGCAGGTCGCCCCGGGAGCGGAGATCCTGGTCCACGAAACCCCGATCCACGAAACCCCGATCCACGGAACCCCGGACGGCGAGGCGTCGTCTATGGCGCATGCGTACCTCGACCGTGGGCCTGCTTTGACCGAGGCTCAGCATGAGGAGTTGCGGTGCGGTGCGTCGACTCGGGCGGTGGGCCACGACGATTCGCGCTACAGCACCGGACCGCAGCTGGGGCCGGTGCTGTGGTGGGGTGGTAAGCGCCGCTATGCCAACGCCGCGTTGATCCGGGTGATCGCGATGCGCGACGTGACGTGTCAGGCACCCGGCTGTGAACGCACCCATCATCTGCACCTGCATCACGTCACGCCGTGGTCGGCCGGTGGGACCACCGACCCGGATAACTTGATCCTGCTCTGCGGGTATCACCATCGGGCGCTGCATGATGGGGACTTCGTCATCATCGCTCAGGGCAAGCAGCGATTCCGATTCCAAAC
Organism: Gordonia sp. X0973; assembly: GCF_013348785.1. Classification (NCBI taxonomy): domain Bacteria; kingdom Bacillati; phylum Actinomycetota; class Actinomycetes; order Mycobacteriales; family Gordoniaceae; genus Gordonia; species Gordonia sp. X0973. The sequence goes on along the minus strand of NZ_CP054691.1, from coordinate 2,377,613 downwards.
CCCCGCCGGCAGCGAGTTGCACCCCGCCCCGCCGATAGCGAGCCCCGCCGACTGGTATCCCGACCACCGCGTCGCTCGTGATGCCCTCACCTCCGAAGGCAACGGACCCCTCGACCTCGGTTATGCCACCGAAGTCATCTACGGGGTGTGGGACCGCCGCGAACGGCTACGTCGGAAGGCGCAGCAGCAGGCGTCCGCTGAGGCGGCCGCCTAGCGCTCGTCGCGGATCACGACGCCGAACGCCTCGCCGAAACCGCTGTAGCACTCACTGACACGGTGACCAGCGGCCGCAAAGATCGCCTGGACATCCGCCGAGCCGACGGCGCCCCGATCATCAGCACCGATCTCGCCGAAATCCCGCTTGCGCAAGGCTTTTCGACGACCCTCCAGGTGTGCGTCTGGGGCGGTGGTGAGGCCTGTGAGGATCTACGACACCTGATACTCAACCGCGAGTACACAGGCGAATGGCGACAGCGATGGTGCACCTCCGCTCGCGAGTGACGCCTCAACGAGCGAAGCGAAGTCACTGAAGCTCATGATCGATACTCCGGATACCTGTCGACGGAAGTGCTCAACTCTGCGCGTGGGGCACAGTAGACGCACATTTGCCCCCTCGGTCTCGAGCATGTGCTCGAACTGCGACTTGAGGACTCCACATTTGGACGGACACTTCTCGCCCTCACTGATCTTTGAGTAGTGGCTCTTGATCTCGAGGTGCCACAGCCGATCCTCGCTGCGCAGGTCACCGTCACCATGGCCGCCCCGGTACAACGTCGTACCCGCCGGGATTTCCAATTCTTCCGCCACACCCGGAACGTGATCGATCGCCGCCCAAACGATCATCGTGACCGCGCCTTCCTCGCATGGTGTATGTGGCTCGGCGTCCCACCTCCGAATCGCGGAAGGCAGCGCGTGCCATGCCGCCTCGAACTGGTTGCCGTCAATATCGACGCGAAACTGGTCGCGGTCCACCATCATGCCCAGTACGGTAGCGCCACGGCAGGTCTGCTCACCCGTGCTCACGATTCCAGACGGGCTTGCGCTTCTCGACGAAGGCGTTGACTCCCTCGATACCCTCGGGTTCCCCGACGAGACGGGCGATATCGCGGGTCTCGGTGGCGAACTGCTCGACCAGCGTCGTCGAGGGATCGGCGCGCAGCTGCCGCGCGGTCGTCTGGAGTGCTTCGCTCGGGCCGGCGGCGAGATCGACGGCGATCTCGCGGGCCCGGGCGTCGACCTGATCGTCGTCGACGATCTCGGAGAGGATCCCCCAGTCGAGCGCCTCCTGCGCGCTGATCACCCGGTTGGTGAGAATGATTCCGCGTGCCCGGGCCGCACCCACGATCCGCGGCAACGTCCAGGTCATCCCGCCGTCGGGGGAGAGGCCGATGCCGCTGTAGGCGGGGCGCAGCCGGGTCGACGTCCCGCCGACGACGACGTCGCCGTGCAGGGTGAAACTCATGCCGGCCCCCGCCGCCCAGCCCTTGGCCGCGACCACGACGGGCCGTCCCGAGCAGACCATCAGATCCATCATGCGGTGCATCCGCACGGCCAGGTCGCGGACGAAATCGGAGCGATCGGCGGCCGCGGCGAAGGAGGCGACGTCGCCGCCGGCACAGAAGTTCTTGCCCTTGCCGACCAGCAGGATGACCCGCTCGTCGCGCGCGCCGCTGAGCAGTTCGGCCAGCGCGTCGGCCGCTTGGTCGACGGCGCCGGGGTTCATCGCGGTGCCGTTGGCCGCGGTCGAGACGGCGAGGGTCAGCACGCCGTCGGCAGAGGTCACATTGGGCTCACCAGTCATGGTGGTCAGCCTAGACCGCGGCCAAACACCGCGACCCCCGACGGGCAGATGCCCGTCGGGGGTCGCGGTGGAGCAGTTGTACCGAAGGTCTAGACGGTGGTCTTGCCGGCCTTCAGGCAGGACGTGCACACGTTCTTGCGCTTGCGGTTACCCGGCGCGACCTCGACTCGCACGGACTGGATGTTCGGGTTCCAGCGGCGGTTGGTGCGCCGGTGCGAGTGCGAGACCGACTTGCCAAAGCCGGGGCCCTTGCCGCAGATGTCGCAGACGGCAGCCATGTCGAACTCCCTTGATCGTCGAAAGAATTGGGTCTAGCGTGCGGAATCCGGTCGCAGGGTCGGTGACGGCCCGGCGCAGAACGCAACCTGACAAGGATAGCCGCAGCGCATGGTCGCTTCCAAATCCGGGCGCTGGGCTAGTCTCGATTGCGATGTCGGATACCGCCCCAACCACAGCACCGCGCGGCGATCGCCCACCTCGGGTGAACCCGCAATTGCTGCGTGACTGGGCACGGGCGGCGGCCGACGGGCTGACTGCCGCGCGGGCGGAGATCAACGAGCTCAACGTCTTCCCGATCCCGGACTCCGATACCGGCTCCAACATGGCGTTCACCATGACGGCCGCGGCCGATGCGGCGCAGGAGGCGCCGGGCGACGCCGACGTCGCGACGGTGACTCGGGCGATGGCCGATGCGGCCGTCGCCAATGCGCGCGGCAACTCCGGGATCATCCTGTCGCAGGTGCTGGTCGGCGTCGCCGATGCGGCGGCCATCGCCGACGCGCAACGCGATCATTCCTTCTCACGGCTGTTCGCCGGCGGCCTCCAGCTCGCGTCGCTGGCGGCGGTCCGCGCGGTCAGCGAGCCCCGCGAGGGCACCGTGCTCACCGTGTTGCGCGAAGCGGCGGCGGCCGCGCACGACAACACGGCGGCCAGCCCGGCCGATCTGGCACGGGCAGCGGCGGAAGCGGCGGCGGACGCCCTCGAGCACACACCCGAGCAACTCGCCGAACTCGCCTATGCCGGGGTCGTCGACGCCGGCGGCCGCGGAATGCTGGTGCTGCTCGACGCGATGGTGCTGGTCCTCACCGGGGTGGCGAACCGCCGCCGCAACTATCGGGGCCTGCTGGTGGAGGGCAATATGCCTGCCCTGCGCGCCGATGAGGCGTGCGACGGCAGCAGCGACATGGACTTCGAGGTCATGTACCTGCTCGACGGGATCGCCGACGGCCGCATCGGCCGGTTGCGCGACTACCTCGCCGAGATCGGCGACGCCGTGGTCATCGTCGGCGACAACAGCGCGGACGGCGAACGGTTCTCGGTCCACGTGCACACCAACGAGCCGGGCAAGGCGGTGGAGGCCGGCGCCGTCGTCGGGGCGATCAGCGACGTGCGGATCTCGTGTTTCGCTCTCGACGCGATCCGCGATTCCGACCCGGAGGAACCCCTGCCGCGGCATAAGCGCGCTGTCGTCGTCATCGCGAAGGGCAGCGGGGCCAGGGAGTTGTTCGCCGACGCGGGAGCCGTCGTCGTCACCGCCGACGACGGGGTGTCGGCCGCGGCGGTCGCCGAGGCGATCCGCGCCACCGACGCCGCGCACGTCGTCGTCATGGCCAACGGTGAGCTCGCCTCCCAGGAACTGGTGTCGGTGGCGGCCGGCGCCCGCTCCGCGCACCGGACCGTCGTCTTCATCCCGACGCTCTCGATGGTGCAGTGCCTATCCGCGCTGGCCGTCCACGACCCGTCGGAATCGGCCGACGTGGACGCGTACGCGATGGCCGAGGCCGCCGCAGGCACCCGGTGGGGCTCGGTCCGCCGGTCCGAACAGGCGATGATGACGCTGGCCGGGACCAGCGAGCCCGGCGACATGCTCGGCTACATCGGATCCGACGCGCTGGTGATCGGCCGCGATCCGCTGGCGGCGACGACGGCGCTGCTCGACCTCATGCTGGCCACCGGCGGGGAACTCATCACCGTGCTGGCCGGGGCCTTGCTCGACGAGTACCCCGGCGTCCTCGACGAGCTGGCCGATCACGTCCGCCGTACCTTCCCGGGCGTCGAACTGGCCGTCTACCCCTGCGGCCAATCCGATTCGCTGTTGCAGGTCGGCGTCGAGTGACTTCGACGACCCCGTCGACGCCGCTGGCCGACGTGCTCGACGCCGCGACGGCGGAGAAACTCGCCGGATTGGACCTGACCACCGTCGGGCAACTGCTCTTCTACACGCCGCGGCGCTACGCGCAGGCCGGTGTCGTCGCCTCCGACGAACTGCCCGAAGCGGGGGAGTGGATCACCATCGTCGGCCGCATCACCCGCGCCGACCTGATCCGCATGAAACGGCGCAACGGCCAGTTCCTCAAAGTGCTCGTCGACGACGATTCGCGCATCTACGAGGCGAGCTTCTTCAACCCCCGCTACATCAAGAACAAGCTGCGGCCCGGCGCGCGGGTGATGATGGCGGGCAAGGTCGGGCTCTATCAGGGACGCGTGCAGCTGGCGCACCCGGAATGGGCCGTGCTGCCCGACGGAGCCGATCCCGACGTCGCCGTCGTCGGGAACTCGATGATGCAGCAGCTCTACGCCGTCGAACAGGAGGCGCGCGAGGCCGAGACGGGGGAGGGCGTCAGCCTCGACGAGGCGTTCGAGCGCGCGATCCTGCCGATCTACCCGGCGACGAAGGACGTACAGACCTGGGACATCTGGGCCGCGGTGCGCCGGGTGCTCGCCCAACTCGGACCGGTCCCGGACGCCCTGACCGACGAGCAGCGGGCCCAGCGGGAGCTGATCACCACGGACGAGGCGTGGCGGCGGATCCACCTGCCGGAGAAGATGACCGACGTGGACGCGGCGCGCGAGCGGTTGCGGTTCGACGAGGCCTACGCGATGCAGTTGGTCCTCGCGCAGCGGGCGCGGCTCGGACGGGCCGAGACCGCGCGACCCTGCCCGTATGTACCCGGCGGCCTGGAGGACGCGCTGCGGCAGCGTCTGCCGTTCACGCTCACCGACGGGCAGGAGACGGTGCTGCGCGAGATCGACGACGAACTCGACCGCGACGTCCCGATGAGCCGACTGCTGCAGGGCGAGGTCGGGTCCGGCAAGACCCTCGTTGCGCTGCTGGCGATGCTGCGCGTCGTCGACAACGGCCAGCAGTGCGCGTTGCTCGCCCCCACCGAGGTGCTCGCCGCCCAGCACTACCGCACGATTCGCGGGATGCTCGGCGACCTGGGGATCGGCGGTCAGCTGGGGGCCGCCGACGGTGCCACCACCATCACCCTGGTCACCGGCTCGCAGCGCACCGCGGAGAAGAAGCAGGCCCTGCTCGACGTGGTGACCGGGACGGCCGGGATCGTCATCGGCACCCATGCCCTGTTGCAGGAGAACGTCGAGTTCTTCGATCTCGGGCTCGTCGTCGTCGACGAGCAGCACCGCTTCGGCGTCGAACAGCGCGACGTGCTGCGCACGAAGGCCGCCGGCGGACGGGCGCCGCACCACCTGGTGATGACCGCGACGCCGATCCCGCGGACCGTCGCCATGACCGTCTTCGGCGACCTCGAGACCTCGGTGCTCACCGAGCTGCCCAAGGGTCGCCAGGAGATCAGCAGCTCGGTGGTGCCGATGGGCAAGCCGGCGTGGATGAACCGGGTGTGGGAGCGCGCCGGCGAGGAGGTCGCCTCCGGGCGGCAGGTGTACGTCGTGTGCTCGCGCATCGGGGACGAGACGTCGGAGAAGAAGGCCGCGAAGAACGACGACGGGCGCCGTGAACCGGTCTCGCTGCTCGACCTGTACGACGAGGTGGGGGCGCGCCTGCCGGACTGCCGGATCGGCATGCTGCACGGGCGGATGCCGGCCGACGACAAGGCCGCCGTCATGGACGAGTTCACCGCCGGAGAGATCGACGTGCTGGTGTCGACGACGGTGATCGAGGTGGGCGTCGATGTCCCCAACGCCACCGTCATGATCATCGTCGACGCCGACCGCTTCGGTGTCTCCCAGCTGCACCAGCTGCGCGGTCGCGTCGGCCGAGGCGGGCTGCCGGGACTGTGTCTGCTGGTCACCGCCGTGCCCGAGGGATCGGCGCCCTTTCGCCGTCTCGCCGCTGTCGCCGGCACCGTCGACGGATTCGAGTTGGCCCGGCTCGACCTGGCCGAGCGTCGGGAGGGCGACGTGCTGGGGGAACTGCAATCCGGCGGTGCCTCCTCGCTGCGGTTCCTGTCGCTGCTCGACGACGCCGAGGTCATCGCCGACGCCCGCGAACTCGCGCAATCCGTCGTCGACGGGGGGCTCACCCTCGGTGGTCATCCCGGCGCGGCGACGATCATCGACGCCGTCGTCGGCAGTCGTGCCGACTTCCTCGACAAGTCCTGACACTGGGGAACCGGCGAGAGGGCCGCTGCGTCTAAGTACGCATGGGGGAGCTGACGCGGAAGAACTGGGCCGTCCTGATCGGTTGCACCGTGCTGGCCGTGTTCACCGCCGCGACGGTGATCGCGCATCAGCGGCAGACACCGCCGTCGGCGGCAGCCGGCTGGCTCGCCGAACTACAGCGCATCCCGCGCGTGGCGGAGCGACTGCCGCACCGGTCGGATTACCAGCGGTCGGCCTTCGGCGCGGCCTGGAGCGACGCTAACGACGCCGCCGGCGGGAACAACGCGTGCGACACCCGCAACGACATCCTGCGACGCGACCTCGACGAGGTCGTGACGACGACCGGCCCGCGATGCGCGGCGACCGTGACGGCCGGGCGGCTGCGCAGCCCGTACACGGGCCGGGTGTTCGTGTTCCGGCGCAGTCGTGCGGCCGGGGTGCAGATCGACCACATCGTCCCGCTGTCATACGCGTGGGACATGGGCGCGCACACCTGGTCATCGACGGTCAGACTGCGTTTCGCCAACGACCCGGCCAACCTCGTGGCCGTCGACGAGCAGTCGAACCAGGACAAGAAGGATCTCGAGCCGGCCAGGTGGATGCCGTCGGCACGGCGCTTCCACTGCCAGTACGCGAAGCAGTTCGTCGCCGTGCTCGCCGCCTATCCGCTCCTGCTCGACGAGCCCTCCGCGCGCACCCTGCGACGAGCACTGCGCGGGTGCGGGTGACGTCTGCGCATGACGACGTCGGGTGCCACCGGGTCAGCGCAGAATCGCGGCCACCGTGGACCGGACCCGATCCGCTACCGCCTCGGGCGAGGATGCGTCGAGTTTGCCGTCCAGGTGGAGAAACGCCAGCCCGTGCACCAACGCCCAGGCACCCAGCGCCGTCGGCTCCGGATCGGCGTCGGGGGCGGCCCGCTGCACCGCACCGGCGAGGAAGGTGTTGATTGCGGCGACGGCGTCTACGCGGTCCGGGTTCCCGAGATCGCAGCCCTCGGTGAACATCACCCGGAACAGGCCGGGTCGGTCCAGGGCGAAACGGACGTAGGCGACGGCCAGTCCAGCGATGTCCTCGGTGCTCGACGGTGCCGGGCTCACCGCCAGGAGCGCCGCGGCGAGTTCGTCGTACCCGACGGCTGCCACCGCCGACGCGAGGGCATTGCGGTCCGCGAAGTGTCGGTACGGTGCCGCCGCGGAGACTCCCGCTCGTCTGGCGACGGCCCGCAGCGAGAGATCCGCAGCGGGGTCCTCCTCGAGTAACTCCATCGCCGAGGTCACCAGGGCGGTCGGAAGGTCGCCGTGGTGATACGGAGTGGAGGGGGAGGTGGTCATAGTCCGGTCAGCTCGGCCGATCGCGTCCAGAGGCCGTCGATCAGCGTCGGATCGCTTGCCTGCTTGTTCTCGTGACCCTTCTTGAAGCGCTCCAAGTATTGGCCGTTGAGCTTCGGGTCGGCGCCCTTCCTCGCCAGCTCGACCAGAGGGGCGGCCCCCTTCTCGACGGTGATGGTGCCGTACTTCTTGAGCGGCGTCCGATAGAGCAGACCGATGAAGAACGAATCGCGGCCGAAGCTCGACGCCACCGGGCCGGGATGGACCGCGACGGAGACGATGCCGTCGTCGGCCCATCGCCGCGCGATGCCGCGGGTGAACAAGATGTTCTCGAGCTTCGCGGTGCCGTAGCAGCGGGTCTGAAACGCGCGGCGTTTCTCGAAGTCGAGATCGTCCAGGTCCACCTTGCCGACCAGGTTTCCCACGCTCGACGTGTTGACGATCAACGCCCCCGACAACTTGTCTTTGAGGAGGTTCGTCAACAGGAATGGCGACAGATGGTTGATCTGGAAGTTCGGCTCGTGCCCATCGACGGTGCGCAACCGGTTCGGTTCGAACGTGCCGCCGGCGTTGTTGAGCAGGACATCGATGTGGTCGACGGCGCCGTTGATCTGTTCGGCCAGGGCGCGGACATCGTCGAGCCTGGCGAAGTCGGCGACGAAAGCGGTCGCACCGGTCTCCTCGGCGACGGCATTCAGCTTGTCGGGCGATCGTCCGGTGATGATGAGCGTCACCTCCGGTCCCGCGAGTTCGCGGGCGGCGACCGCTCCGATTCCGTCGCTCGCACCGGTGATGACGATGGTTTTCGTGTCGGCCATGAGGCCTCCGTTCCTAGTGTTCTATAGAGAGTCTGATCGACTCTCTGCGTGGATGGTCTCCAGTCCGCGGGGGTAGGTGGTCACCGCGAAGGATGGGAAGCGTTGTGCGAACTTCGACGCGTCGAAGACATTGTCCTGCGCGTACCGGGGGAGGAGTTCGCGGATCTCGCGAATCTCCGGGTTCAGCACACCGGCCGCGCTGAGTAACCACCTGGGTGCGACGGTGTATCCGTCCCCGGTGCCGAATGCTTGAGCGGCGAGGGAGATGAACTGCTTGTAGGTCGGGCGGTCGGTGTCGACGGGTAGATGCCAGGTCTGACCGTAGGCATCGGGGGTGTTACCGAGTGTCGCGAGGGCACGACTGGCATCCGGAGTCCAGATAAGCGTGCGGAGCTTGTCGTCGCGGACCGGGACGAGCGGTCGCTTGCCCGCCGCCATCCGGTCGACGACGAGGGAGTTGGTGAAGCCCTGGGTGCGGCCGGGACCGTAGAACTCCGGGGCACGTGCGATCAGGACCTCGATCTCCCCGCGGGCCATCTCGTCGAGGACCATCGTCGCCATCTGGGCGCGTACCCGGCCTTTGGCGCCGACCGGTGCGAACGGGGTGTCCTCGGTCTGTACGTGCTCGTCCTGCGGATACATGTAGGTGTTGTCGAAGTAGGCGAACTTCGCGCCCGCAGCCCTCGCCGCATCGAGGGCGGTGCGAAGCATGGTCGGGAAGTCGCGTTCCCACAGCTCCGTGTTCGGCGGCAGTCCCGCGGTGAAGTAGACGGTGTCACTGCCCTCGACCGCCTTCGCCGTCGCGTCCGCGTCGAGGAGATTCGCGCTGACCGTGTGATCCGTGTCGTTGACCTTCTGCGGGGTGCGGCTGACCAGCCGGAGGTCCGTTGTGTGGTTCTGTGCGAGCTCGCGCGCCAGCTCAACCGCGATCTGACCGTTGGCTCCCAGGATTGTCTGCATCTCACTGCTCCTGACGATGTTCAGCGCACCGAGACCGGTACCGGCATGTGCAGGGCGGCCTGTGCCGACGTCGTGACGTCGAGTCGCACGGCGCGCTTGGGCTCGAGACCTCGGACGGCGTCGGACATGTGGCCGTCCCCGAGGGTGAGTTCATATCCGCGCGGCAACGCCCGGTTGCCGGTGGCCAGCACGTTCGTCTGGTTGAGCGTTGACATCCATGCCCCGTCGCGCCGCGTGTACGAGGTCAGGCTTGATACCTGTTCGCCGCTGTCGGAGGCGTGTTGTTTCGGGGTGGCGGCCGTGAAGGCGACGTCGACGCCGCCGTCGGCATTCGCGACCCGCGCGGACACGCGCCGATCATCGATCTCGACGTCCAGGTCGGTGACCCATTTCGGGAAGCCATAGCCGTCGTGCCCGCGCACCTGGGCGATCTCCGTGTTCACCGGCAGCGCGAAGACGTAGGAGTGGAGGTGGTCGTCGCCCAGTGCGGTGACGAGGTCGGCCAATGCGGTCGAGCGGCCCCCGTTGCGCGCCGGCCGCACGGCGACGCCGACGGCGGCCTCGGTGTAGAAGTCGGTGTCGCACACGTCGTACCGGAAGAACATCAGTGATACGAGGCCGAGGCCGGGTATGGGCTGAAGGGGTTCCAAGCCCTCTGGGAGCCGTGCGCGGATGGCCTTCGACGACGCCAGCAGCGTGAGCCGCGCCGACGAGAGTGCGTAGTAGTAGTTCGGGGTAAGCGTCGGCCCGATCGGCGACTGCACCTCGGTCTTGGGGAGTGCCTCGAAGAAGTCGATACCCGGGACCCGAGGATCGGCGGCCAGTTCCTCCAGTGGTGCCTTCATCCGGTAGCGGTCGTAGAGTCCGCCGGCGGGAACGGTGACGCTCCGTCCTCCGAGATCGACGACGGTGGTTTTCGGCATGCTTCCTCCGTTGATGTAAGCGATGTTAACAACACGCTAGACAGCAATGTTGACAATGTCAACACTGGATCGTGTCTGGCTGCCCGGGCGGGTCGTCGCGCGGGCGGGAATCGGTGTGGGACCGCTGGGCGTTAACCTGAATCGAGCAGCTTCTCAACAGCGAAGGACCCCGATGAGTGCACCCACCGTCGACACCAGCGCCGTGACCGACGAGGTCATCGCGTCGGCGACCGCGGCCAAAGCGGCGTCGCGCAGCCTGATCGGCCTATCGACGGCCGAGAAGAACGCCGTTCTCACCGCCGCGGCCGCCGCGATCGAGGCCGCCGCGGCCGCCATCCTGGCCGCGAACGCGAGCGACATCGCGCGCGCGGAGAGCAACGGCACCGAGGCGAGCCTGCTCGACCGGCTGCGGCTGACCCCCGAGCGCGTCGTCGGGATCGCCGACGGCCTGCGGCAGGTCGCCGGCCTGCCCGACCCGATCGGCGAGGTCATCGCGGGCAAGACCCTGCCGAACGGGCTGACGCTGCGCCAGGTGCGGGTGCCGCTGGGCGTGGTCGGCATCGTGTACGAGGCGCGGCCCAACGTCACCGTCGACGCCTTCGGAATCGCCTTCAAGTCCGGCAACGCCGTCCTGCTGCGCGGGTCGAGCTCGGCGGCCGATTCCAACGCCGCGCTGGTCGCCGTCCTGCGCGACGTGCTCGCCGCGCACAACGTCGCCCCCGACGCCGTCGCGTTGCTGCCCGCACACGACCGTGCCAGCGTCACCGCGCTCATCCAGGCCCGCGGTCTCGTCGACGTTGTCATCCCGCGTGGCGGCGCCGGCCTGATCAACGCCGTCATCGCCAACGCCACCGTCCCGACCATCGAGACCGGAACCGGCAACTGCCACGTCTACGTACACTCGGCCGCCGACCTCGATATGGCCGAGACCATCGTCATCAACGCGAAGACCCGGCGCCCCAGCGTGTGCAACACCGCAGAGACGGTCCTCATCGATTCGGCGATCGCCGATGTCGCACTGCCGCGCCTGACCGGTGCGCTCACCGCGGCCGGCGTGACGATCCACGGCGACGAGCCGGGGATGGAGCCCGCCGACGAGAAGGACTGGAGCGACGAATACCTCTCGATGGACATCGCCGTGCGCCGCGTCGACGGCCTCGACGAGGCGATCGATCACATCGCGCGCTACGGCACCGGGCACACCGAGGCGATCGTCACCTCCGACCTGGCCGCGGCCAACGAGTTCACGCGCCGGATCGACGCCGCCGCCGTCATCGTGAACGCCTCGACCGCGTTCACCGACGGCGAGCAGTTCGGATTCGGTGCCGAGATCGGCATCTCCACCCAGAAGCTGCACGCCCGCGGCCCGATGGGCCTGCCCGAGTTGACGTCGACCAAGTGGGTCGTCTGGGGCGACGGCCAGGTTCGGCCGGTCTGATGAGCGCACAGTCAGACGCAACGATCGTCCCCGCCTTCGAGTCGGTTGCCGACGTCTCGGCGCGACTGTCGGCCACCGGCTACCTGCCCGACGCCGCCACCGCGACGGCCACCTATCTCGCCGACCGCCTGGGCAAGCCGCTGCTCGTCGAGGGTCCGGCCGGTGTCGGCAAGACCGAATTGGCCAAGGCCGTCGCGACGGCGATCGGTGCGGAGCTGGTCCGCCTGCAGTGCTACGAGGGCCTCGACGAGGCGCGGGCGCTCTACGAGTGGAACCACGCCAAGCAGATCCTGCACATCCAGTCCACCGGCTCGCGCGAGTGGGACGACACCAAGGCCGACATCTTCTCCGACGAGTTCCTGCTGCCGCGCCCGCTGCTCAAGGCGATCTCGAGGACCGAGCCGACGGTGCTGCTCATCGACGAGGTCGACAAGGCCGACGTCGACATGGAGGGCCTGCTGCTGGAGGTGCTGTCCGACTTCGCCGTGTCGATCCCGGAGATGGGCACGGTCGTCGCGAAGCAGCGGCCCATCGTCATCCTCACCTCCAACGCCGCGCGGGAGTTGTCCGAGGCGCTCAAACGCCGCTGCCTCTACCTGCACATCGACTTCCCCGACGCCGCCCGCGAGAAGGAGATCCTCGCCAGCCGCGTCCCCGAGCTGCCCGACGCGCTGGCCACCGAGGTGGTCCGCGTCATCGGCGCGCTGCGCGGCCTCGACGTCCGCAAACGCCCGTCGGTCTCGGAGACCATCGACTGGGGCAACACCCTGCTGGCCCTGGCCGCCGGAGCCGCGCCGGGCACCCCGGAGGCCAAGCTCGCCAAGGGGCGCGTCGACGATTCGCTCATCTCGCGCACCCTGGGCGTCGTGCTCAAGCATCGGCCCGACCTGGCGACTGCCCGCAAAGAACTCAAGTTGGACTGAGGATGTCCGCGCCCCTTATCGACCACCTCGTCGAGTTCATCGACGAGCTGCGCAGGCGCGGTATCGACATCGGCCCCGCCGCGCTGCTCGACGCCGGGCAGGCCGTCTCCGTCCTGGATCTCCTCGACCGCGAGGGGCTGCGCGAAGGACTCGCCGCGACGCTGCTGTCCACGCATATGCACCGCGACGTCTTCGACCGCGCCTTCGACCTGTGGTTCCCCCTCGGGCGGGGCGCCCGCACCACCCACACCGAGCTGCCGCGCGACGAGGACGGCAACGTCGACGTCGCCGCCTTCCGGGAAATGCTCGCCGAGGTGGTGGCCGACGACCAGGCGGCCTCCGACGGCCGGCTGAGTGAGATGGTCGCGCTCATCGTCGACGAATTCGGCCGCTACGAGGGTGCTCGGGGCGAGGCATTCTCGGCGTATCAGGCCACGTCGACCATCAATCCGCAGACGCTCATCGCGGCGATCGCCGCGGCGATGGCGCGCGGATCGGCAGACGAGGATTCCGACGGGCGCCCGGGCACCCAACCCCGGTTCCGGCGGGCGGCGGGCGATCGGGCGGCCGCGCTGCGCGCGTCGATCGAGGCCGAGACCCAGCGCCGGATGGCCGACCGTCAGGGCCGCGACCGGGTGGCCGACTACGCGGTGCCCAAGTTGCCCGAGCACATGAGTTTCCTGCACTCGAGCGCCAAGGACCTCGCACAGATCCGGCGCACCGTCGAACCCCTGGCCCGACTGCTCGCGGCCCGGTTGGAGATCCGCCGTCGCCGGGCCCGCCACGGCCCGGTCGACGTGCGCCGGACGCTGCGCGCGTCGATGTCGACCGGCGGGGTGCCGATCACGCTGACCCATCGCCGCCCGCGCCCCGGCCGCCCGGAACTGGTCATCATCTGCGACGTGTCCGGCTCGGTGTCGGGCTTCTCGCGGTTCACCCTGCAACTCGTCTACGCGCTGCGCCAACAGTTCTCCAAGGTGCGCGTCTTCGCCTTCGTCGACACCGTCGACGAGGTCACCGAGTATTTCGAGCGCGGTCAGGCCGACGAGTCCTTCGGCGAGATCATGACCGAGATGATCACCACCGCGCGCATCTCCACCCGCGACGGCCACTCCGACTACGGGCACATGATCAAGGGATTCGCGCAGGAATACCTCGAGTCGCTGACCCATCGCGGGGCGCTGCTCATCCTTGGCGACGCCCGCAACAACTACCACTGGACCGAGACCGATTCCCTCGACACGCTCACCGAGCGCGTGCGCCACGCGTATTGGCTCAACCCCGAGCGCCGCGAGGAGTGGGGGACCGGCGACTCCGACGCCGACGTCTACGCCGAGCACATCGAGATGCACGAGTGCCGCAACGCCGAGCAGCTGGCCAAGGTGATCGGCGATCTGCTGCCGGTCTGACCAGGTAAGCTCCTTGCGCATGTCAGAAGATGGGCCCGGCCGCCGGGGCGGTCGGCGACGCGTCGGCGTCATGGGCGGCACGTTCGACCCGATCCACAACGGACACCTCGTGGCGGGCAGCGAGGTCGCCCACCGCTTCGACCTCGACGAGGTCATCTTCGTGCCGACGGGCCGCCCGTGGCAGAAGGCAGGCGACGCGCGCGAGGTGAGCCCGGCCGAGGACCGCTACCTGATGACGGTCATCGCGACCGCGTCGAACCCCCGGTTCTCGGTGAGCCGCGTCGACGTCGACCGCGAGGGCAACACCTACACCGTCGACACCCTGCGCGACCTGCGCCGGGCGCTGCCCGACGCGGAGCTGTTCTTCATCACCGGTGCCGACGCGCTGGAGTCCATCCTCTCGTGGCAGGACTTCGACGAGCTGTTCTCGCTGGCGCACTTCGTCGGGGTGAGCCGTCCCGGCTACGAGCTGTCGGCCTCCCACCTGGCCAAACATCTGCGGGAACTGCCGCCCGACACCCTGCAGATGCTGGAGATACCGGCCCTGGCGATCTCCTCGACGGAGTGCCGCGCACGCGCCGGCGCGGGCCGACCGGTGTGGTACCTGGTGCCCGACGGGGTGGTCCAATACATCGCCAAACGCGGCCTGTACCGGCGCTGGCCGCATGACGGACCGAGTGTCACCGCGCCGGGTTGATCGCCACCTTCTGTGAAATATTCGTTGCAAATCCGCCATGTCCGGCAGCGCTCGCTAGAGTAATCCGCAGTTTGCCGAGCCGAAGGGATCCTTGTGACGATCACCCAGTCAGGACCAACCGGGCCCAACCCGGTCACAGTCGACACCGATGCCGGATACCAACGCGGCCTCACCACGCGAACCGTGCAGATGATCGCCATCGGAGGCGCGATCGGGACCGGCCTGTTCTACGGCTCGGGCGCGGCGATCGAGATGGCCGGCCCGGCGTTGCTGCTGGCGTACGCGATCGCCGGACTGGCGGTGTTCTTCATGATGCGCGCCCTCGGCGAGTTGCTGCTGCACCGTCCGGTGGCCGGCGGCATCTCCGAGTACGCCGACGAGTTCCTCGGCCGGTTCGCCGGGTTCAGCCAGGGCTGGACCTATTGGGCGGTGTGGGTGACCACCTGTATGGCCGAGATCACCGTCGCGGGCAAATACATCAACTACTGGTGGCCGGCCATCCCGGTGTGGGTGACCGCACTGGTGGCGCTGACCGTGCTGTTCTGCGCGAACCTCATCTCCGTCGGTGTCTTCGGCCGGGCCGAGTTCTGGTTCTCGAGCATCAAGATCGTCGCGATCCTCGGCATGATCATCATCGGCCTGGGCATCCTCATGCCGATCGTCGGTTTCGGGCCGGAGGTCGGCCCGTCGGTCCACAACCTCTGGAACGACGGCGGGTTCTTTCCCACCGGGCACTGGAATGCCATCCTCGTCCTGCAAATCGTGATGTTCGCCTACGTCGGCGTCGAATTGGTCGGCGTGACGGCGGGCGAGGCGCACGACCCGAAGGTGACGCTGCGCAAGGCCATCAACTCGGTGCCGTTCCGTATCGGCATCTTCTACGTCGGCGCGCTGTTCGTCATCCTCTGCGTGAAGGGATGGCGCAACTTCCACGAGGGCACCAGCCCGTTCGTGCAGGTCTTCCAGG
The DNA here is from genome assembly GCF_013348785.1 of Gordonia sp. X0973. Lineage (NCBI taxonomy): Bacteria > Bacillati > Actinomycetota > Actinomycetes > Mycobacteriales > Gordoniaceae > Gordonia > Gordonia sp. X0973. Next base: position 2,361,984 of record NZ_CP054691.1, on the reverse strand, counting down.
ATGTCGGCATCCCCGGCGCGGCGGGAATCATCAATTTCGTGCTGCTGACCGCGGCACTGTCGTCGTGCAACTCGGGCATCTACTCCACCGGCCGCATGCTCCGGTCGCTCTCGATGCGTGGTGACGCGCCGCACCAGCTCTCCCGGCTGTCCAACCGGCACGTGCCGGTCGGCGGAATCGTGCTCTCGGCCGCGGTCATGGTCATCGGCGTCGTCATCAACGTCATCGACACCAAGCACGCGTTCATCTGGATCACCTCGGTGTCGACGGTCGGCATCCTGGTCGTGTGGTCGGTGATCATCGCGTGCCACCTGGTCTACCGCAACCGGATCAAGAAGGGCCTGCTGCCGCCGACCGACTACACGGTGCCCGGCGCGCCGGTCACGTCCTACCTCACGTTGGCCTTCTTCCTGGGCGTGCTGGTGCTGCTCGGTTTCACCAGCGACGGCCGGGTCGCGCTGATCGTCGGGGCGGTGTGGTTCGTCCTCGTCGGACTCGGCTACCTCGTGTGGCGGGCATTGGCGGCCGGTAACCCGGCCGTCGCGGCCGGTGCCGTGGCGGGAAGCGCGGTGGCGGGTGCCGGCGCACTCGGCGGGGCCGCCGTCTCCGAGGCGGCGACCGAGCAACTGGAGGCCGTGGCGGAGCCGATGGTCGTACCGTCGTCGGCGCCCACCGAACCGATCCACCAGGAACCGGTCTATCAGGAGCCGGTCTACCAGGAACCGCGGATGACGCTCGAGGAAGCGGGACCGGAACCCAGGGACGGCTTCCTGTGGTCGATCCTCTCCTGCGCCCTGTTCCTGCCCATCGGCTGGTTCGCCGTCTACAAGTCGGCGTCGGTGCATCCGCAGTGGCAGGCGGGCGAATACGCGCTGGCCCACCGGTCGGCGGCGACCGCCAAGACGGCTGCTGTCATCGCCGCGGTCGTCGGGGTCGTGGTCATCGTGGGCGTACTGGCATGGCTGCTCATCAGCAGTCGGTAGCGGCGTGAGACGCTGTAACCCATGACTGCAGCAGGAGAATCGGTGGAGATGGCCCGCATCGCCGGGGCCGCCGCCGCCGAGAAGCTCGCCACCGACGTCGTCGCCATCGACGTGTCCGAGCAACTCGTCATCACCGACGCCTTCGTGATCGCCTCCGCCGACAACGAGCGGCAGGTGAACTCGATCGTCGACGCGGTGGAGGATGCCATGCGGGAGGCCGGTTACAAGCCGGCCCGACGCGAAGGGGCCCGCGAGGGCCGGTGGGCGCTGCTCGACTACACCGACATCGTCATCCACATCCTGCATGCCGACGAGCGCGAGTTCTACGCGCTGGAACGGCTGTGGAAGGACTGTCCCGAGATCGACCTGGGCTTGTCGAAGCCGTGAGCGCTGGGCCCGATTCCCACGACACCAGCGTCGAACGCCTCACCCCGGTGGTGCGGCGCCTGCTGCTGTGGCGTCACGGGGAGACCGAGTACAACGCGGCCAGCCGGATGCAAGGGCAACTCGACACCGACCTGTCCGCCCGCGGCCGGCGCCAGATCGGGGCGGCGGCCGCGGCCCTCGCGCTGCGCGATCCGCTTATCCTGCGGTCCTCGGATCTGCGACGGGCCGCGGAGACTGCGGACGCGCTGGCCGAGCTGGTCGACCTGCCGGTGCAACGCGACCCCCGGCTGCGCGAGACCGACCTGGGGCAGTGGCAGGGCCTGACGCACGCGGAGGTCGACGAGCGGGACCCGGGTGCGCGGCGCGTCTGGCGCGACGACGCGACGTGGAGTCCGCCCGGCGGGGAGTCGCGCGTGCAAGTCGCCGCCCGCATCACCCCCGTCGTCGACGACCTGCTCGCCGAGTTGCCCGAGTGGGGATCGGGGGAGCGGCCCGAGTCGCCCGTCGTCCTCGTCGCACACGGTGGTTGTATCGCCGCGCTCACCGCCTCCCTGCTCGGTCTGCCGGTGGCGAATTGGCCGGCGCTCGGCGGACTCGCGAACGCGGGCTGGGTGCAGCTTTCCGGCCACCAGCTGGGACCCGCCGACATGCCGCCGCGCTGGCGCCTGGACGTCTGGAACAGCGGGGTCGACGAGGAGGCCCCCTAGTGGGCGGCATCGTGGTGCTCTCCGACTCGCTGGCCTATTACGGACCGCGGGGAGGGCTCGCCGCCGACGACGAGCGGATCTGGCCGAACCTCGTCGGGCAGCGACTGGGACGCCCGGTCGAACTCTTCGGCCGCATCGGGTGGACCAGTCGCGACGTGTGGTGGGCCGTCACCCAGGACCCGCGGATCTGGGCCGCCCTGCCGCATGCGGACGTCGTCGTCCTCGCCTACGGCGGCATGGACAGCCTGCCGTCGCCGTTACCGACCGCGCTGCGCGAGCAGATCCGGTACCTGCGGCCCAATAGGTTGCGCCAGGTGGTCCGCGACGGATACTCCTGGGTACAGCCGCGGGCGGCGCGGCTCGGCTGGCCGATGGCGCTGCCGCCGCGGGTCACCGTCGAGTATCTGGAGAAGGTGCGCGAGGCCCTGTCGCAACTGCGGCCCGAGCTGCCGATCGTCGTGTGCCTGCCGTCGACGCATGACAGCCCCTACTACGGGAACGTCCACACCGGTCGGGTGCCGACGACCGCGGCGATGCGCGAGTGGGCTTCGCGGCACGGTCTGGCGACCGCAGAGTTCTATCCGGTGACCCGCGACGAGTTCACCGAGCACCGGGAAGACATGAATCCCGACGGCATTCACTGGGGGTTCCGCTGCCACTCGCGGATCGCTGATGCGGTCGCCCCGGTCGTCGATGCCGCGCTGGGTTAAGTTAGACACGTGCCCGTCGTCGTCGTCACCGATTCGTCGTGTTGCCTGCCGCCCAAGCTCGCCAAGCGCCATGGCATCCGTCAGGTTCCGCTGCACATCATCGCCGACGGCGAGGACTACCGGGAGAACCTGGACGAGATCCCTGCGGGGATCCTCAAGACCCCCGGCGTGACCACCTCCGGCGCGACCCCCGCCGATTTGGAGAAGGCCTTCGCCAAGGCGATCAAGGACTCCAAGGGCGACGGGGTCGTGGCCGTCCACATGTCCCGCAAACTGTCGAGCACGTGGAGCGCCGCGCGGGTCGCCGCCGACAAGTACGACGGGGCGGTACGCGTCGTCGACTCCCGATCGGTCGGTCTTGCCGTCGGTTTCACCGCCCTCGTCGCGGCGCAGGCGGCGGCCAAGGGCGCCGACCGCGATCGGGTGTACGAGGCGGCGGTGCGGGAGGCCGCCACCATCGAATCGATGATCTGCGTCGCCGACCTCGACCATCTGCGGTCCAGCGGGCGGATCAGCGCGGCCGGTCGAATGCTGGGGTCGGCGTTGTCGATCAAGCCGATCCTGCACACTGTCGACGGCTCGCTGACGCTGCGCGAACGGCACCGGACCTTCTCGAAGGCGGTGGCGAAGATGGTCGACGCCGCCTGTGAGTTCTCCGGCGCCCGCCCGGTGTCGATCGGCGTGCAGCACAGCGACGCACCGGAGGCCGCCGCACAGGTCATGGACGAGTTGACCCGCCGGATCCCCGACGTGGTGACCTCCCTGACGGCGCCGCTGGGGCCGGTGTTGAGCATGCACGTGGGCGACGGGGCGGTCGGCGTCATGATCGGGTCCACGCTGACGCCGCTGGACTGAACGCCCGCGGCAGTTTGGTGATGTACCGTTCGTCCAATCGAATTGGGGGAATGATGACACGATCGGCGATCGTCGAGCGAAACGGGGCGTTGCCACGGTTCTCGGCCGGCCTTTCCCGGATCTTGGCGCTGCGGGCGCCACGGGGAATCGACCTGCCAGATCCGGTGGTGGACTTCCACCTCACCTCGACCGAGCCCGGCTCGACGACCGGATTGTCCGCGGCATTCGAATTCCCGAAGGCGGCGAACGGTCGGCCGTATTCCATTCGCGAAATCGGGGTCGAGTTCCCCGACGGCTTCGAAGTCGACTTCACCGCCATGCCGACCGTCGGGCCGTCGCGCTGGCGGATGTTCTTCAGCCGCAAGGCCTATCGTGCTCCCGGTCTCGTCGGATCGGGCACCGCCCGCGTCGACTTCGGCGTCCCCGGCCTCGAGAAGGTGGGGAGCCCGATGCACGAGATCGTGTTGGGCGACGGATACTTCTTCGCCTACGAGCACAACCGGGTCTTCGGGGTCACAGTCTTCCCGCTGCTGTTCAAGACGCCGTTGGATTCCTCGGGCTTTCTCTGGGAGATCGGCGAGGCACCGAGCTTCCGCGCACCAGATGGGCTGGACGCGCTTTTCAACGTCTCGGTCGACTTCTTCGACCGGGGAGTCTTCCGGCTACCCGCGCGGGCGCCGGCGAGCGGCCGGTGGGAGTTCGTGCTGAACCTGCGGTACTACAACGAATCGCGCACCCGGACGGTTGTCGAGATCCCTGTCGGGCAGGGCCGGTGAACGGCGCGCTGTCGACGGCACCGGTCGCCGCACAGGCGGTGAGTGGCGGTGTGTCCGCGTTCGCCGGTTTGGTGACCGGGCGCGGGCGGTGGCCGGCCGGAGTGAATGAGTGGAGTCGGGGGGCGGCAACGGGCACGGAGCGCGCCACGAGCGGGATCCCGGTGGTGTTGGTTCCGGGGTCGTTCGTGCCGGGCGAGTTCTACTGGCATCGGCTGGTTCCCGGCTTGATCGCCGACGGCCACCCCGTTTATGCCTGCAACCTGCCCGGGGTGGGGACGCGGAGGCCCGCCCGGCAGGTCGCAGCGCTCGAACAGTTCTTGACGCGGGTTCGCGACGCGACCGGTACCGATGCGGTGATCCTCGTCGGACAGTCGTTCGGCGGGGTGATCATCCGAGACCTGCTGCGCACGACGACCGCCGACGTGCGGGCGGCGGTGCTCGTCAGTTCACAGAACCACGGGTTCCGTCCGCTGTGGTCGAGGGTCTTCACCGCGCCCGGTATGCGCAGCATCGTCGGCGTCGTTTGTCCGATGGCGCTGGACCTGATCCCCGGGTCCGGCTATCTCGCCGACCTCGACGCGGTGCCGCCCGCCGTCCCCACGACCACGATCACGAGCACCCGGGACGCCTTCGCCGCTCCGGGTTCGGTGGCCGTCGCGGGGGCGGACAACATCGTGCTGCAGGAACTAGATCCGGGCGTTCGCAGCGGGCACATGCTGATCGGATTCGATCCCGTCGCCATCGACCGGATCAGGTCCGCTATCGCCTCGGTTGCCTGAGGGCCCGGCCGATTCTTTCGAAACGCTCCCCATTGCGCGGGCGCTGGTATCTAATGGTTTCTAACCAGGGAGTAGAAAATATTGCGGTCGATGTGGCCGCACGTCATCCCGAGGAGAACCTCCCCATGTCCGCAAACCAATCCACTCCCGTCGAACGCCTCTACGCCGTCGCCCAAAGCGGTGGAATCGCGGGATTCGACCTGCACGACGACGGGTCGATGACGGAGCTTCCCGGCTCACCCTGGCCCACCGGGGCGGGCACCTTCTGCGTGCGGGTCAGCCCGGACGGGAGGTTCCTCTACGTCGCACCCGGGTTGGGGCTGGGCACCCCGGTGAGCATCCGCAACCTGCGCAACCCGGAGTTGCTCACGTACTCGATCGCCGACGACGGCTCGCTGAGCCGGATCGACCAGCTCGACCTCGCCCGCACCCCCGTCGCGATGACCCTCTCGGCCGACGGCCGCAACCTCTACCTCGGGATGGGCAACGGTCCGGCCGGCTTCTTCCGCGGCGGGGTGGCGCATTTCCGGATCGGTGACGACGGTAAGCCGGCCGCCAACGGCGATCTGCACTCGCTCGGCAAATTCCTCGACGGCGCACCGCAGCCCTACCTCGCCCCTGACGGCAAGCACCTCTACGTCGCCAGCGTCTTCGCGAAGTCGGTCGTCTGGTTCGAGGTCACCGCCGACGGGGCGTTGCGGGGGCCGGTCGGCCGGGTGAAGTCGTCGGGGATCTTCCCGATCACCCCGGTGTTCTCGCTGGACGGCAGATTCCTCTACGTCCCCAACGAACAGTCGAAGTCGATCTCCGCCTTCGCCGTCGGTGCCGACGGCGGGCTGACCGAGATGGCGGATTCGCCGATCCCCACCGGCAAGTTCCCGCACAACCCCGTGGCCAGCCGGGACGGCAAGTACGTCTACTTCGCCAACACCATGTCGCACCAGATCGACGGGTTCGAGATCGGTGCCGACGGTGGGCTCACCCGGGTCCCGGGTTCGCCGTTCGCCACCGAGCCCGGGCCGGCGATGCTCGAGGTGTCCACCGACGGAAAGTGGCTCTACCTGCTCTCCTCGCCGGTGTTCAAGGACGGTTCCAAGGTGGTCGTGACCGCCTTCGAGATCCAGGGCGACGGCGGTCTGAAGGACGCGGGACACGGGCCGGTGCCCACCGGCCTGGGATTCGCCGACGGCCCGAGCCTCGCCGTCGTGCCGATCAGGCGCTGACGCGGCTTTTCCACAGTTCGACGCCGTCCACAGACCCGGCGCCGAGCGGCTCGTTGTGAGGCTTGGCGGACGTCGGCCGACTCTAGCCTCGGCTGCATGAGGAGTGGGCGAGCAGTCGAACCGGAGATCGTGCGGCGACGTCTCGCGCGCCTGGCTGCTGGAGAGGCGTCGCCCGAGAGTCCGCCCTGGGGGATCGCCGCGAAGCCCCGGTGGCTCGACGCCGATGTGTGGGCGGAGGGGGAGGCCGCCGCCGACGGCTTCGCGGTGGCTGATCTCCTCGATGACGATGCCGGCGCCATCCGGGACGCCGACGAGGATTCGCGCGGCCCGCGGGTCTCACCGCTGCCACCGGCAGCGGTGGTTCTGGTGGTCGTCGGGGTGCTGGCGGCACTGGTGGCCGGGTATTTCGCGCTGCGCGCACCGGCGGAGACGGTGCCCCTGGTCGACTTCCCGGCGTCGGCCGGGCCCGCGGCTCGGCAGTCCCCGGTGGCCGTGCGGCCTGGCGGACCGCCCTCGACGCCGCGGCCCGCTTCGCCGCTCGTCGTCAGTGTTGTGGGGTTGGTCGTCCACCCGGGATTGGTGCGCCTGCCGCCGCAGTCGCGCGTCGCCGATGCGCTCCGCGTGGCCGGCGGTGCGCGCCCCGGGGCCGACCTGCTCTCCCTGAACCTCGCGCGCCCGCTGCGCGACGGCGACCAAGTGGTGGTGGGGCTGGCCGAGGCGCCGGGCCGGGCGGGGCTGCGCAGCACGATCATCGGCGTCGACGGGGAACGGGCATCCCCGCCTCCGGCCGCTCCGGGTGCGGGCGCCGCGATCGACCTGAACACGGCGACCGTCGAACAGCTGGACTCGCTGCCCGGAGTGGGGCCGGTGACCGCCAAGGCGATTGTCGAGTGGCGCACCGCCCACGGCGGGTTCACCTCGGTGGACCAGCTCGGCGAGGTCGACGGTATCGGTCCGGCACGGTTGCAGCGGCTGCGCGGGCTCGTGACCGTGGGCGGGAGGTGAACCGGCATGTCCGCGCTCGACCTGCGCCTGACCGTTCCCGCGGCGGCCTGCTGGTTGATCAGCTGGATCGGTGTGGGGTGTGCGCGCACCGCCCTGGTCGCGGCGATCCTCGGGTCGCTCGGCTTGTTGGTGTCGGCGGCCGCTGTGCTGTGGGTGGCCGCAGCCGCGCGAGCGCTGCGCGCGGCACTCGTCATCCTCGCCGCGGCGGGACTGACGTTCGGGAGCGGCACGGCACTGCTCATCCGAACCGATCGCGTCGACGCGCATCCGTTGCGCCAGCTCGAGGGTGCCACGGCCGCGGTGGTGATCAGCGCGACCGAGGATCCCAAGGTCAGCGGCGCCGATCCGGACTTGGTCTGGATCCGCGCCCGGGTGCATTCGGTGGATGGAAGGGCAGTCCCCGACGCACAGGTGCTCGTCTTCGCGTCGTCGAAGCAGACCGGGGGACGCGGCTGGCTGGACCTGCGCGTCGGCCAGCGCGTGCGCGGCATGGCGGCGATTCGGGCTCCGCAACAACGCGGGCTGACCGCGGCCCGGCTCACCATGCGCGGGCCGCCGATTGTCCAGGCCCCGGCACCCGGATACCAACGGCTGGCCGAGATGGTGCGCGCCCGCTTCCGTCGGGCCTGTGCCGCCGCGTTGGGGCACCGCGAGGCCGGGCTGCTGCCGGGGTTGGTCGTGGGGGATACGAGCGTGGGGGAGGAGACGGTGGACGCACAGTTTCGACAAGCCGGCCTGACCCACCTGCTCGCCGTCTCCGGGGCGAACTTCGCCCTGATCGTCGGGTCGGTGGTGCTGCTGATCGCGGTCGTCGGCGGGTCCATCCGGGCGACCGTGGTGGCCGGGGTATTCGTGACGGCGGCGTTCGCGATCCTGGTCGAACTTTCGCCGAGCGTGATCCGCGCGGCGGTGATGGGGGGAATCGGGCTGCTGGCGATGGCGGCGTCGCGGGGTCGCCCGGCCATGCCCGCGCTCGCCGGGGCCGTGGTGGTCGGGTTGCTCGTGTGGCCCGGTCTCGCCGCGGACGCGGGGTTCGCGATGTCGGTTGCGGCGACGGCCGCGCTGATCGTCTGGGCTCCGCGGTTGCGCGAGTGGCTGGTCGAACGCGGCTGGCCGCGCGGAGTGGCCGACGCGGCGGCGATGTCGACGGTCGCCTATCTGGTGACGGCGCCGTTGATCGCCCTGATCTCCGGGCGGGTCAGCCTGACGGCGATCGCCGCCAACCTCGCGGTGGCACCGGCGGTTCCGCTGGTGACCGTGCTCGGGGCGATCGCGCTGCTGCTCGCCGCAGTCGACCTCGCGTTGGCGACATCGGTGGCGCAGCTGCTGATCACGGCCTGCGAGCCGGGGCTGTGGTGGATTCTGGCGGTTGCGCGACTCTTCGGCGGTCCGTGGGCGACGGTCCCGGCCGGTCCGCTCTGGGTGACCGGGGTACTCCTGGCGGCCTGCGTCGCACCGACGGTGCTCCGGCGTGCGCGTCTGGCACGATGGGGGCGTGACGCACCCCCTTCATCTGCTCCTCGGCGACAACGACTTCCTGATCGAGCGCGCCGTCGGGCAGATCGTCCGCGAGATGGGCCGCGAGGGCGGCGAGTCGGTGCCAGTCACCCGGATACGCGCCGGGGAGGTCACCGCGGCCGAGTTGGCCGAGTTGCTCTCGCCCTCACTGTTCGGCGATCTGCGCGCCATCGTCCTGGAGGCGGCCGGTGAGGCGGGCAAGGAACCCGCCGCGGTCATCACGTCGACGTTGGGCGAGATCCCGGACGGCATCACGCTCATCGTCGCGCACTCCGGCGGGGGACGTGCCAAGTCGATGGTGGCCGACCTGCGCAAGGCCGGTGCAGAGGTCGTCGACTGTGCGACGCCGCGCTGGCCGTCGGATCGGGCCGACTTCGTCCGACGCGAGTTCCAGCAGCTCGGAGTCCGTGTCTCCCGCGACATCGTCGAGCTGATGCTCGCCAACGTGGGATCGGACCTGCGCGAACTCGCCGCCGCGGCCAGTCAGCTCGTCGCCGACACCGGGGGGAAGATCACCGAGCAGGCGGTGGAGACCTACTACTCGGGGCGCGCCGAGGTGAAGGGATTCGAAATCGCCGACAAGGCGGTCACCGGCGACCAGGCCGGGGCATTGGAGGCGCTGGCCTGGGCGATGCACCACGGGACGCCACGGGTGATCCTCGCCGACGCGCTTGCCGAGGCGGTCCACGGCATCGCGCGGGTGCGCGGACTCGGCTCCACCAATCCGCAGTCCGCGGCATCGGAGCTGGGGATGCCGCCGAGTCGGGTGAAGAAGCTGCAGGCCCAGGCGGCCGCGTGGGACACGGCGTCGATCGGTGCCGCCGCGGTGGTCGTCGCGCAGCTCAACGGTGACGTGAAGGGACAGGCGGCCGACGCCGACTACAGCTTGGTCAGCGCGGTGTCGCAGGTGGCCGCGCTGCGGTCCCGCCGCAGCCGCGGGCAGTAACGCAATTCACCCCGGTGACCGCGTGGTCGTCACCGGGGTGAATCAGCGAAAGATCAGATCAGAGCTTGTTGACGGCGATCGCCATGGCCGACTTCTTGTTGGCGGCCTGGTTGGCGTGGATGACGCCCTTGCTGGCGGCCTTGTCGAGCTGGCGGCTGGTCGCGGTCAGCAGCTCGCCGGCCTTGTCCTTGTCGCCGGAGGCGACGGCCTCGCGGAAGTTGCGGATCGAGGTGCGAAGGGCGGAGCGAACCGACTGGTTGCGTCGACGCGCCTTCTCATTGGTCTTGATGCGCTTGACCTGCGATTTAATGTTTGCCACGCGAGTTTGTCCTCTAACTAGATCTGGGATGACAACGACGGTCGACTTTACCAGCAGCGGGTGTGGCACCCCAAATCGCGCGGTGGCGGCGCCGCTAGGGTGAGCGGTATGTCTGTCGTATTCGTCCACATCGGACTCCCGAAGACCGGTACCACTCACTTACAGGACCGGCTGTGGCGGAATCGGGATCTGGCGTTGAAGGCCGGGCTGCTCTACCCGGGGGACGCGATCGACGACCATTTCCACGCCGCCGCCCACCTGCAACCCGAGCGCTACCTGGACTGGGTCGATCCGGAGCACGCCCAGGCGTGGCCGACGATGATCGCGCAGATGAAAGCATGGCCGGGCACCAGCCTGGTGTCCCACGAGCTGCTGGCCACGGCGAACCGCGAGCAGATCGCGCAGTTCGTCGGCGCACTCGATTTCGCCGACGAGGTGCACGTGGTGGTGACCGTGCGCGACCTGGCACGGCAGCTGCCGTCGGCGTGGCAGGAGAACGTGAAGAACCAGCGTCGCGGCACCTTCGACGAGTTCGTGGCCGCGGTCGCCGATCGGGCCGGATCGGGTGACCTCGGCCACGGCGAGGAGGGGCCGTTCTGGGAGTTCCAGGACTACGTCCGCATCCTCGACGACTGGTCCGGCCTCGTCGAGCCGGAGCGCATCCACGTCGTCACGGTGCCCCGGGAGGCCGCGCCCGGCGACGGGCTGTGGGAACGGTTCGTCGGTGTTCTCGGCGTCGACCCGGCGACCCTCTCCGCGCCGATCGAAACGGCGAACTCGTCGTTGTCGGCCGCGCAAGCCGAATTCCTGCGCCAACTCAACGACCGGCTGCAGCCGTCGGATGTGGAGTGGGCGCGCTACGAACGCGTCGTCAAGGGCGAGTTGATCGGCGAGGTGATGTTCGGCGCGGAGCGGACGGGGGAGCCGCAGGGACTCTCGGCCGCCCAACGGAGCTGGGCGACGCGCCAGGCGGAGACGATGACGGCGGAACTGACCCGGCGCGGCTACGACGTCGTCGGATCCCTCGACGATCTCGCGGTGGGTGAGGCCGACGAGGGCGACGCACAGCCGCCAACGCAGCAGGAGGTTCTCGACGCGGCGCTCGACGCACTGGCCGGCTGGGTGAAGATCGCGCCGCTCCCCGCCCCGCCGCGGCGCTGGGAGTCGGCCGCGCGCAACGTCGTGCGCAAGGCCAGGCGACGGGCGGTCGGGGTGCGCAACCGCGCCCGGCAACGCCGATCGGCCCGCTGAGGACGATTCCGCGGATCAGCTCCAGCCGTAGTGGGCGCGCAGTTCCCGCGCGACGGCGTCGAAGCGCTGCCGGTCCAGGATCGCGCCTTCGCGACGGATCCGGTCGGCGACGACGAGGAGGGTGCGGTCGAGTCGTACGAAACTGGGGCGGTTCTCGTCGTCCCAGGTGCCGACCCCGATCGGGAGCCATTCCGGGTCGTCGGCGTGGTAGGGCTTGCTGGAGAGCATCAGCCCGAGCAGATGGTCGGGTTCGCGGTCGCGCGGGTCGCGGCCGACGACGAGAACGGGCCGGTCCTTGCCCCGGGTGTGGTCCTCTTCGAACGGCACCCACGTCCACACGATCTCGCCGGGATCGGCCTCGCCGTCGAGATCGGGGGAGTAGACGACTGCCCGCGCGACGGTTCGGGTGTCGGAGACGACCGGAGCCGCGCCCGAGGGGCGCGGCTCCGATGCGTCGGTCATGGCGACGAGTATGTCAGCGCGAGGTGCAGGCCCAGATGCGGACCCGACCGCCCCATCCGGCCTGCCGACGTGCGGCGGCCTTGGCGCCGGCCGCGGTGCGGTAGCCCCAGGCCTTGCCGATGCGGTTGGGGCTGTAGGCGACGGCCCCGCACGAGTTGTAGAAGGTGAAGTATCCGCAGCCGGCGCCGCACCGGGCGTAGGCCGCGTTGGCCGCGGCACGGGCGCTCGGGTAGTTGACGGCGTAGGCGACGCTTTGGTTCTGCGAGTAGGCGATGGCGCCGTAGTTGTAGGTGTACGCGTGGGCCGAGGGTGCGGCCGTCGGAAGCAGGGCGCCGCCGGTGGCGAGCGCCGCGGAGATACCGAGGGCGGCGATGTGCTTGCGTGCGATCATGCGAGAAGGATAAGGCACATCTGTCGGCGCCGCGCCGCCTTGTCGGTCAGTTGACCGAGTCTGGGCCAAGCATCTCGTTGACGGCCTCGACGGCCAGGTCCGCGACCCCGGTGCGGGCCGGGTTGAGGGCATGCGGCGCGGCCACGGTGACGACGAGCGTCGGCGCGTCGATGAGCGCGACCGCCTCTTCGAGTTCGTCAGCGGAGGCGAAGGGGTCGGTCCGGCCGTGTACGACGACGGTGGGGACGCGGATGTCGGGGAGGTGCTCGATCCGTCGGCGCTCCGGTTTGCCCGGCGGGTGCAGCGGATAGGAACTGAGCAGCAGGACGTCGGCGGTGCCCGCCCCGTCCTCGGCCACGACCATCGACGCCTGCCTGCCGCCGTAGGAGTGGCCGCCGACGACCACCGGCCCGCCCGGAGCGAGCGGCCGGAATCGTTCCAGGGCCCGACGGATACCGTCCCGGTCGTCACCGGATCTCGACGCCGACGGCGGGCCCTTCGGTCGCTGTTGGCGGTAGGGCAGGTCGATGCGGGCGGCGACGAATCCGTGCGCGTTGAACGCGTCGGCGTAGGCCCGCAGGATCTCGGCCCGACGGTTGCCGCCGGCGCCGTGGGCGAGGACGACCAGGCCGCGGACCGGCCCGGCCGGGGTGGTGACGTCGGCGACCACACCGTCGTCGTCCACCGTCGTGGTCTCGGCTGCGGCGTCAGGGTCCATGTCCGCCGAGCCTAGTGTGAGAAACTGGGGGAAACCGCGCCAAGGAGCAGTAGAGATTTCCACTTTCGCAGATACGACGTTCACCGACCCGCAGCGCATCCGCAACTTCTGCATCATCGCCCACATCGACCACGGCAAGTCGACTCTGGCCGACCGCATGTTGCAGCTGACCGGCGTCGTCGAGGAACGGCAGATGCGCGCGCAGTACCTCGACCGCATGGACATCGAGCGCGAGCGCGGCATCACGATCAAGGCCCAGAACGTGCGCCTGCCGTGGCAGGTCGCCGGCCCGGACGGCACCAAGGACGACTACGTCATCCACCTCATCGACACCCCCGGCCACGTCGACTTCACCTACGAGGTGAGCCGCGCGCTGGAGGCGTGCGAGGGGGCGGTACTCCTCGTCGACGCGGCGCAGGGGATCGAGGCGCAGACGCTGGCCAACCTGTACCTGGCGATGGAGAACGACCTGGAGATCATCCCGGTCCTCAACAAGATCGATCTGCCCGCCGCCGACCCGGAGCGCTACGCCGCCGAGCTGGCGCACATCGTGGGCTGCGAGCCCGACGACGTGCTGCGCGTCTCCGGCAAGACCGGTGAGGGCGTGGCCGAACTGCTCGACCGGGTCATCGAGAAGGTGCCGCCGCCCGTCGGCGATCCCGATGCCCCGGCGCGCGCGATGATCTTCGACTCGGTCTACGACACCTACCGCGGCGTGGTCACCTATGTCCGCGTCGTCGACGGCAAGATCGTGCCCCGCGAGAAGATCGCCATGATGTCGACCGGCGCCACCCACGAGCTCCTCGAGGTCGGCATCGTCTCACCCGAGCCGAAGCCGACGAAGGGACTCGGCGTCGGCGAGGTGGGTTATCTCATCACCGGTGTGAAAGACGTCCGCCAGTCGAAGGTCGGCGACACGGTGACGACGGCGCGCGGTGGCGCGACCCAGGCGCTGACCGGCTATCGCGAACCCGTCCCGATGGTCTACTCGGGCCTCTACCCGGTGGACGGCTCGGACTACCCGGTGCTGCGCGAGGCGCTGGAGAAGCTGCAGCTCAACGATGCGGCGCTCACCTTCGAGCCGGAGACGTCGGTGGCGTTGGGCTTCGGTTTCCGCTGCGGATTCCTCGGACTGCTGCACATGGAGATCACCCGGGAGCGCCTAGAGCGCGAATTCGACCTCGACCTCATCTCCACGGCGCCCAACGTCGTCTACCGCGTCGTCATGGATGACGGGACCGAGCACATCGTCACCAACCCGTCGGATTGGCCGAGCGGCAAGACCAAGGAGATCTACGAGCCGATCACCAAGACGACGATCATCGCTCCCAGCGAATACATCGGCGCGATCATGGAGCTGTGCCAATCCCGCCGCGGCGAACTCGGCGGCATGGACTACCTCTCCGAGACGCGGGTGGAGATCCGGTACACCCTGCCGATGGCCGAGATCATCTTCGACTTCTTCGACTCGTTGAAGTCGCGCACCCGCGGCTACGCCAGCCTCGACTACGAGGAGTCCGGCGAGGCGGAGGCCGACCTGGTGAAGGTCGACATCCTGCTGCAGGGCGAGGCCGTCGACGCCTTCAGCGCCATCGTCCACCGCGACGCGGCCTACGCCTACGGCAACAAGATGGCGCTCAAGCTGAAGGAACTGATCCCGCGCCAGCAGTTCGAGGTACCCATCCAGGCCGCGATCGGTTCCAAGATCATCGCCCGCGAGAACATCCGCGCGATCCGCAAGGACGTGCTCGCCAAGTGCTACGGCGGCGACATCAGCCGTAAGCGCAAGCTGCTGGAGAAGCAGAAAGAGGGCAAGAAGCGGATGAAGACGATCGGCCGCGTCGACGTCCCGCAGGAGGCCTTCGTCGCTGCGCTGTCCTCCGACGCCGTCGGGGACAAGCCCAAGGGGAAGTAAGTGCTCGAGCGCAGCGCACTGCCGTACGGATTGCCGGACTTCGCGTCGATCTCCGACACCGACTTCGAGCCGGCCGTCGACGCGGCGATGGCCGCCCACCGCGCCGAGGTGGCCGCGATCACCGCGAACGACAAGGCGCCGACCTTCGCCAACACCGTTGTCGCACTGGAGAATTCGGGTCAGCAACTGGCGCGGGTGCTGCGGGTGTTCTACGGCGTCCTCGGCCCCGACGCGACGCCGGAACGCACCGACATCGCCGCACGGATCGCGCCGAGACTCGCCGAGCACAGCAGTGCCATCCGATCCGATCCGGTGCTGTTCGGCCGGATCGCCGCGGTGTGGGACGGGCGCGCCGACGCGGCTATGGCCACCGACGAGTACCGGCTGCTCGACAGGCAGTACCGCGACGGCGTGCGCGCCGGGGCCCGACTCGACGACGCCGGGCGCGCCGAGATGAGCCGCATCACCGCGCGCCTGGCCGACCTGACCACCGAATTCGGGCGACTCGTCCTCGAGGGCGCCAACGCGGTCGCCGTGCCGTTCGACGACGAGTCGCAGCTCGACGGCCTTTCCGCGGGAGAGATCTCCGCGGCGCGGACCAAGGCGGCCGACGCGGGGCGCGCCGGATTGCTCCTCGCTCTCGAACTGCCGACCAGTCAGAGCAGCGTCGCCGAACTCACCGACCCCACCGCCCGCAGACGTGTCTTCGACGCCTCGCTGGCCCGCGGTTCCGGTGGGGACGAGAACGACACGACCGAACTGATCGTCGAGATCGCGGCGCTGCGGGCGCGGCGGGCCGAACTCCTCGGCTACCCCGACCACGCCTCCTACGTCATCGACGAGGAGACCGCCCCCGACGTCGACGCGGTGGTCGCGCTGCTCACCGAGGTCGTCGAGGCGGTGAAGCCCGCGGCCGAGGCCGAGAAGTCGGCGCTGCGCGAGCTGGCCGGCGGAGAGCTCGAAGCGGCCGACTACACCTATTGGCTGGAGCGGAACCGCGCGGCCGGGGCGGAGGTCGACGTCTCGGGCTTCACGTCGTACTGCGAACTGGACCGGGTCCTGCGCGACGGGGTCTTCTTCGCGGCCGGAAGGCTCTACGGCCTTAGCTTCGTCGAGCGCGACGACCTGCACGGATACCACCCGGATGTCCGCGTCTTCGAGGTCCGCGATGAATCCGGCACCGGGATCGGCCTCTACCTCGGTGATTACTACGCCCGCCCGACCAAGCGCGGCGGCGCGTGGATGACCTCCTTCGTCGACCAATCCCGCGAACTCGACGAGAAGCCGGTCGTCGTCAACGTGCTCAACATCCCCAAGCCGAGCGCCGGTGAGCCGACGCTGCTCTCCGTCGACCAGCTGACGACCCTGTTCCACGAATTCGGGCACGCACTGCACGGATTGCTCTCCGACGTGCGGTTCTCCTCGCAGTCGGGCACCTCGGTGCCGCGCGACTTCGTCGAATTCCCGTCGCAGGTCAACGAGCACTGGGCACTGCACCCGGAGGTGATCGCGAACTACGCGCGTCACGTCGAGACGGGGGAGAAGGCCCCGGCCGAGCTGATCGAGCAGGTGCGGGAGGCGTCGGGAACCGAGACCGCACATGCCACCGTCGAATATCTCGGTGCGGCCATCGTCGACCTCGGGTGGCACCGGCTCTCCGCCGACGAGATCCCGGAAGCCGACGGGTGGAGGTCGGTGGAGGACGCGGCATTGACGCGGGCCGGCGCGGACAACGCGCTGATCCCGCCGCGCTACCGCAGCCCGTACTTCAACCACGTGTTCGCCGGCGGGTACTCGGCGGCGTACTACGCCTACCTGTGGTCCGAGGTCCTCGACGCGGCGACACGGGAGTGGTTCGACGCGAACGGCGGCTTGAATCGCGACCTCGGCAGACGGTTCGTCGAGACTGTTCTCTCGACGGGTGACAGCGTCGATCCGATCGCGGCGCATCGCGCTCTCATCGGCGGCCCGGCCCCGGTCGAGCCGTTGTTGCGCCGCCGCGGTTTGGCCTAGGAGGGCCGCGGCCCGCGGCGACTATGCTGGGGGCGTGCTGCGGAGCGCCTTTCGCTCACACTGATTCGTAAGAAGGGGGAGCGGTGTCCGGGTTTCTCGCGTGGTGGGACGGCGTCGAGGCATGGCTCATCCGGCTGCCCTTCGTACCGCAACTCGTCGTGGTCCTGCTCGTCGTCGTGCCGTTCGCCGTGATGGCCGCGATGGTTCTCTCGGCGGTCGTGGAGGTGGTGACCGGGCTGGCCGCGCGCGTCGCCGAAGCCGTGTCCATCCGATGGGAGGCGCAGGTCAGCAGCAGAATCGGCCACCGCGGACCCACCGCATCGCGGGCGCCGGAAGTCGAGTCGCCGCCCACCGAACCGAAAGTCGAGACATCTCAGTGAAACGCTCCCCGGTCACTTGGGCCCTGCTGGGTCTGCTGGTCCTCGTCGTGGTCGCCTGGCTGATCATCCGCTAGCACACGCGGGCCCGGGTCGCATTCCGCCGAGCGGGTCCCGTTTCGCGCGGTTCTGGGCGTGTCGGAGACCTGGTTAGGTTGTGCCGGTCAGCAGGAGCGACGAGACATGGAGGAGGCCCCGGTGATGACGAAGGCCCTCGGGCACCGACGACGCATGGCGCGCGCCGCGACCACGGTGGTGCTCGCCGCGAGCGTGGTCGTCAGCGCTGCCGCATGCGGCGGCGGGTCCACCGACGTGCCGGGCGGCGCGGACATCTCGTCGGGGAACCGGCACCTGAACCTGGTCGCCTACGCGACGCCCAAGCCCGGCTTCGACCTCGTCATCCCCGCCTTCCGGAAGACCGAGGCCGGTCACGGCGTCGGTTTCTCGCAGAGCTACGGCGCGTCCGGCGATCAGTCCCGCAAGGTGGCCCGTCGGGTGCCCGCCGACGTCGTCAACTTCTCCGTCGAACCCGACATCACCCGCTTGGTCAAAGAGGGAGTCGTCGACGAGGACTGGAAGAAGCAGGCGCCCAACAACAGCACCCCGTTCGGCTCGGTGGTGGCGCTCGTCGTCCGCAAGGGCAACCCGAAGGGCATCCACGACTGGGACGACCTGCTCAAGCCCGGCGTCCAGGTGATCACCCCGAATCCCGGCAGCTCGGGTTCGGCGAAGTGGAACCTGCTGGCGCCCTACTCGGCGAAGAGCGACGGCGGGCGCAATCCGCAGGCCGGACTCGACTACATCTCCAGGCTGGTCCGCGACCACGTGAAGGTGCAGCCGAAGTCGGGCCGCGAGGCGACGACGGCCTTCGAGCAGGGGCAGGGCGATGTCCTGATCAGCTACGAGAACGAGGCCATCATGCTCAGCCGGGCCGACGGCAAGGACCACGGGTCCCAGGTCGACTACCTGATCCCGCCGCAGACCTTCAAGATCGAGAACCCCGTCGCGGTGGTGAACACGAGCACCGACAAGGCGGCGGCCAAGGCATTCGTGGATTTCCTGTTCACCGACCAGGGCCAACGGCTGTGGGCGCAGGCCGGGTTCCGGCCCGTCGTCGAACCGGTCGTGTCGGAAACCGCCGACCAGTTCCCCGGCCGCATCGACCGGCTGTGGACCATCGCAGAACTGGGGAAGGTCTTGGGCAAGGGCACCGCCGAGGAGAACGACGGCAAAGACCTCACCGGGTGGAAGGCCGTCGACTCGGCACTGTTCGGGTCGAAGGGCGCCATCACCGAGATCTACAACACCGGAGGACGGAAATGACTACGGGCACGGTGCCGAATTCCACGGCCCCCGGCGGCTTCCTGGGCCGTGCGCGGACGTTCAACGGGGTGTCGCCGGCCGGGATCGGCGTCGCCTGGCTCTGGCTGAGCATCATCGTGCTGCTGCCGCTGGCCGCGATCGCGGTGCAGTCCTTCGGCGGCGGGTGGAGCGGATTCTGGGGGGCGATCACCGATGGGAACGCCCTCGACGCCCTCGGCATCACCGTGGGGGTCTCGGTCGTCGTCGCCCTGATCAACGTGGCATTCGGCACGCTGATCGCCTGGGTGCTGGTCCGCGACGACTTCCCCGGTAAGGGCCTGGTCAACGCGATCATCGACCTGCCCTTCGCGCTCCCGACGATCGTCGCGAGCCTCGTGCTGCTCTCGCTGTACGGGCCGAACTCGCCGATCGACATCCACCTGAACGCGACGAGGCCCGCCCTGGTCATCGCGTTGACCTTCGTTACTCTCCCGTTCGTCGTCCGCCAGGTCCAGCCGGTGCTGCTGGAACTCGACACCGACGTCGAGGAGGCGGCCGCCGTGCTCGGCGCCAGCAACCGGGTGACCTTCACCAAGATCGTGCTGCCCGCGCTGCTGCCCGCCATCCTGACCGGCGCCGGCCTGGCGTTCACCAGGGCGATCGGCGAGTTCGGGTCGGTCGTCCTCATCGGCGGCAACATCCCGGGCGAAACCCAGGTGGCCTCGCAGTACATCCAGCAGCAGATCGAGATCGACGAGCCGGTCAACGCCGCCGCCGTCTCGGTGGTGCTCCTACTCACCGCCTTCGTGGTGCTCTTCGCACTGCGGATCGTGGGTCGGCGCCAGTCGGTGCGAGAGGACGATGACCGATGAAAGTCTCACCCCTGACCCGGTACGGGCTGCGCACCGTCGCGTTGCTGTACCTGTTCGTGCTGCTCGTCGTGCCGGTCGGGCTGATCTTCTGGCGCTCGTTCGAACACGGCCTCGGCCAGTTCTGGGACTGGATCACCACGCCCGCCGCGATCTCCGCGCTGCAACTGAGCCTGCTGATCGTCGTGGTCGTCGTCCCGCTCAACGTCGTCTTCGGCATCGCGACCGCCCTGGCGCTGTCCCGCGGCAACTTCCCCGGAAAGGGATTGCTGCAGTCGGTCGTCGACCTGCCCTTCGCGGTGTCGCCGGTCGTCGCCGGTGTGGCGCTGATCCTGCTGTGGGGGCACGGCGGCTGGTTCGGCGGCGTCGAGGGCCTCGGATTCCGGGTGATCTTCGGATTCCCCGGGCTGGTGTTGGCGACGCTGTTCGTGACGCTGCCCTTCGTGGTCCGCGAGGTGGAGCCGGTGCTGCGCGAGATCGGCACCGAACAGGAACAGGCCGCGGCCACCCTGGGTGCCAACGGGTGGCAGACCTTCTGGCGGATCACCCTGCCCGCGATCCGATGGGGACTGACCTACGGCGTCGTGCTGACGATCGCCCGAGCGCTGGGTGAATACGGCGCGGTGACCATGGTCTCGTCGAACTATCCGGGTATCTCGCAGACGCTGACCCTGTTGGTCCACTCGCGCTACACCGACGACTACAACGAATACGGCGCCTACGCCGCGGCAACCCTGCTCATGCTGGTCGCGGTCCTGGTACTGGTGGCGATGACCTTCGTCGAGCGGCGGGTCCGCAACCGGTACGCGCAGGCCAGCGGCTCCACCGCGTCCACCGATGCCGAACCCCTCGTCGCCGAGGTCCCCGACGGGCCGCAGGCGTTGCAACCCACACTTCTCGCGCACAAGGAAGGCGTGTGACATGTCCATCTCGGTTATCGGCGCAAACAAGCGCTACGGCGACTTCGCCGCCCTCGACAACGTGTCGATCGACATCCCGGAGGGCTCGCTGACCTCGCTCCTCGGGCCGTCGGGATCGGGCAAGTCGACCTTGCTGCGGGCGATCGCCGGCCTCGACAGCCTCGACTCGGGGACCGTGGTCATCAACGGCACCGACGTGTCGAGCGTGTCGCCGCAGAAGCGCGACATCGGATTCGTCTTCCAGCACTATGCGGCCTTCAAGCACCTCAACGTGCGCGACAACATCGCCTTCGGGTTGAAGATCCGCAAGCGGTCCAAGGCCGACATCGACAAGAAGGTCGACGAGCTGCTCGACATCGTCGGGCTGACCGTCTTCCAGAAGCGGTTCCCCGCGCAGCTCTCCGGTGGCCAGCGCCAGCGCATGGCGTTGGCCCGTGCGCTCGCAGTCGACCCGCAGGTGCTGCTCTTGGACGAGCCGTTCGGCGCGCTCGACGCCAAGGTTCGCGACGACCTGCGCAAATGGTTGCGGCGCCTCCACGACGAGGTACACGTGACGACGGTGCTGGTGACCCACGACCAGGCCGAGGCGCTGGACGTCTCCGACCGGATCGCCGTGCTCAACCAGGGGCGAATCGAGCAGGTGGGCTCACCCGACGACCTCTACGACCGCCCGGTCAACCCGTTCGTCGCGTCCTTCCTAGGCTCGACGGTGCGCGTCAACGGCGAGCTGGTGCGCCCGCACGACATCCGCATCGGCCGCAACCCGGAGATCGCGCTGCCCGGCGGCGACGCCGCCCTGGATACCGGCGTGGTGAAGGCGACGGTGAAGCGGGTGGTGAACCTCGGCTTCGAGACCCGCGTCGAGTTGCTCTCGTCGGCCACCGGCGACGAGTTCGCCGCACAGATCACCCGCGGCGACCAGAACGCGCTGCACCTGCAGCCGGGCGAAACCGTCTACGCCCGCGCGACGAAGGTCGCCGCGTTCGAGGGCTGACGCCCTCGGCGGGTCAGCCCTTGTAGCACTTCCAGGAGTCCCACGCCCAGTGGGCCTTGGTGACCTGCGCGTAGGCGTCGCGGCCGTAGTAGTGCCGGCACACCGCGTTCATGTCGATCGGCTTGGTGATGAGCGGAGGCCACCGGCATTTCCACGAGTACGGATCGGCGGGGTTGGACGGCGAGGCGCTGATGTTCCACGTGCTCGCGACGTTCGTGATGACGAACTTCTTGCAGTAGGGCGCGAGGTGGCCGAACTGGGACAGGCCGCCGACCTCGTGTTTCTTCGCCTGGGCGACTCCGCCGCCGACGGTTGCGCCCAGGCCGAGGGTCAAGGCCACGGCGGCTACGGCCGCCGGGATCCGCGCTGCGGGTCGTCGCATGTGGTGCTGCCTTCCGATATGTCCGAATGAATTCGAATGAGACTAGCGCGAGGTTCGGGAACCGGCTCGTCGTTCACGCCGAATCGGCTCCGCCGGTGGAGTAGGACTGGATGGGTAGCACCGTCATGTGCAAGCCGTGTCGTCGAAACGAGGATCCATGCCACCCGATGCCCCCACCGCCGCATGGTTGGCCGAGCAACGGGCCTCCGGCGCCAAGGAGATGCACGAGATGACGCCGGTGGCGGCTCGGGCCGCATTCGAGGAGACGTGCTCGCGCTACGGCCTGGCGCCGGTCGAGGTCGCCTCGGTCGAGGATCGGAGCGTCGCCGGGCCCGCCGGCGACATCCCGGTGCGTGTCTACACCCCGGCGATCGACGGAGGTGAGGGAGATGCGGCGGGTCGGGGACCGTTGCCCGTCCTGGTGTATTCGCCGGGTGGCGGGTTCATCGTGGGATCGCCTGATTCGGTTCACGGTCTCGCGACGGTGCTGGCACGCGATGTGGGCGCCGTCGTCGTATCCGTCGACTACCGCAAGGGCCCGGAGGCGCCCTTCCCGGCCGCCTTCGACGACGTGCTGGCCGTGGTGCGCTGGGTGGGCGAGCATGCCGACGAGATCGGTGGCGATCCGACGCGGATCGCGGTCGCCGGCGACAGTGCCGGTGGGAACCTGTCCGCCGTCGCGGCGATCGACGCCCGCGACCGCGGATTCCCGGGATTGGTGGCGCAGGTCCTCATCTATCCGGCCACCGACATCACCCGCAAATATCCGTCCGTCGACGAGAACGGTGACGGCAGGTTCCTGACCAAGAAGCTGCTGCGCTGGTTCGGCGAGAACTTCACCGCCGACCCGTCCGATTGGCGGGCGTCACCGATCCTCGTCGAGGACCTGTCCGGAGTCGCACCCGCTTTCGTCGTCACCGCGGAATGCGATCCGATGCGCGATCAGGGCGAGGCCTACGCCCGCCGCCTCGCCGATGCCGGGGTACCGGTGCGCGCGCAGCGGTACGAGGGCCAGATCCACGGCTTCGTCGCCAACCTGGCCGGCGTGCTGCCCGGCGGGCGGCGGGCCGTCGCCGATATCACCGACTACCTGCGCGGCGCTTTGCACGTCGAGAGTGGGCAGACGCGCTGAGTGGGACGAGGGTTGCTCTCGAACATGTGTTGCAATACGCACACCGTATTGGTATGGTGAACATGTATTCGAAGGGTGATCGGAGGGGGGGTCTGATGGTCGAGGTTGACGCAGCCGGGCCGGGCATCGCCGGGCGGTTGCCCGATTCCCCGCTCGAGTTGGCGGAGCTGATCGATGTTGCGGTGGCGAAGCTCGCCGGGTCGTCGTTGGGCGTGCTGTCCGATCGGCAGGTGATTGCCTGTGTGGAGACTGTGGAGACGGCGTGGCGTCGCGCTGCCGGAGTGAATGCGGCGCTTTATGTGGAGATTGCCGGCCGGGCGGCGTACACCTTGGTGGGTCACCGGTCGGTGAAGACCTTCTATGCCCAGTATTTGCGGTTGGGAACCGTGGAGGCGAAGCGACGACGGGAGGTGGCCGAGGCGATCGGGCCGTTGAGCGCGGTGACCGGGGAAGCGTTGCCGCCCAAGCGTGGGTCGGTCGCGCAGGCCGTCGGTGCGGGCGCGGTTTCGGCTGATCATGTTTGCGAGATCGAGACGGTGCTGGGGCGGGTTCCGTGCGCGACGTCGTCAGAAGAGGTGGATACCGCGGTCGAGATCTTGGTGGGGGCGGCACGCGAGGTCGCCCCGTCGGATTTGCGGCCGCTGGGGCAACGATTGTTGGCGCATCTGGATCCGGATGGAAAGCTGACCGACGACCGGGATCGCCGGCGGATGCGGGGAATCGTCATCGGCCGGCAGGATAAGCGGCTGATGAGCAAGATCTCCGGGTATCTCACGCCGTCGTTGCGTGCGAAGCTCGAGGTCGTGCTGGACAACTGGGCCAAGCCCGGGATGAACAACCCGGCCGACCCGGATTCGCTTCGCGGTTCGTTCTCCGAGTTGGGTGAGGCGGACCGGGAGGCGTGGGCCGATGCCCAGTGCCGTGACGGGCGGTCGGCGGCCCAGCGTCAGCACGATGGGTTGGAACACGGTCTCGACTGGATCCTGGGTCATCAAGCCTTGGGGCGCCCCACCCGGATCCCGGCGCAACTGGTGATCACCGTCGAGGAAGGGGATCTGGCCCGGCGGGCCGGGGTCGCGACGACGGCGACGGGATCGATGATTCCGGTGGGTGATCTGATCGCGGTGGCCGCCGATGCGGTGCCGTGGCTTTGCGTGTTCACGTCCTGCACGCGTGAAGTCCTGGCCTTCGGCCGCGGTAAGCGCCTGGCCACCATGGCGCAGCGCCTGGCCCTGTTCGGCGCCTATCTGGGATGCACCCGGCCCGGCTGCACGCGGCCGTTCTCCCATACCGAGGCCCATCACGGCCTGCTCGACTTCGCCAAGGGCGGTGAGACCAACCTCGACGAACTCGTCCCCGCCTGCGGACCGGACAACCGCAACGTCGGCGACCGTCCCGGACAATGGGAAACCGGACCCATCACCAGCGGCCCCGACACCGGCCGGATCGGTTGGCGGCTCGCGGGCAGCGGCACCGCATACCGTGTCAACCGGGTCCACGACCCCGGTCCTATCTTCGCGAGACCGCCACCCCTGACCTACCGGGCAACGAAACCCGTATCACCCTGCTGCGCGTCAGACCCGACCGCGACCCACGCTCATCACGAAGTCCCAGCGACAGGTCGTCACCGTCGCGTGTGGAACGCGTACTCAAGCATGTCCTCGAAGCGGCGTAGGTCTTGGTCGCGGGTACCGCCGGAGATCGTTACCCGGATCGGGCCAAGATGGACGGCGGGAGGGGCTGCGCCGCCAAGTCGACGATCGCGCTGATGACCGCGGGGTGATCGGCCAGCGGCTGTGCGACGAGAGCGTCGGGCAGCAACCGCTCGACGCGCTCGGTGAGCAGCCCGGGGGACAGGAAGTAGGGCAGCCCGACGACACGGCGCGCACCGGCACGGCGCAGGCGGGTCAGCGCGGCATCGAGTTCGACCGCGTCCTCCCCGAGCTTCGTCGCGAACACGACCTCGACCGGGACACCGGCGAGATCGGCCAATTCGGCACCCCGACGGCGGGCGGCGTCGTCGGAACGCTCATCCGACGACCCGACCGCGTACATCAACACTCCGGCCTCGGCGCCGGCTCCGGCCTCGCGCAGCCGGTCGGCCAGCGCGTCGACGAGACCGGCGGAACCGAGGACGGGCGTCTGCGCGACGGTCAGCGCCGGGTGCCGGCGCCGTGCCGCGTCGAGGAGCACCGGCAGGTCGAAGCGGCTGTGGTAGCCGTCGCCGAGGAGCAGCGGCACGACGGTGACCGGCTCGACGTCGACGGCGAGATCGTCGAGGACGTCACCGACCAGCGGCGCGTTCAGGTCCAGATAGGCCAACTCCACCCGGACGTCCGGGCGTCCCCGGCGCACCGCGTCGCGGATGCCCGTCACCGTGGCGGCGAACCGGGGATCCCGGCTGCCGTGCGCGACGAGCAAGACACTCATGCCGGGACCGGCGCCAGATGCAGCTGCTCGAGGGCGTCGCCGACCAGTCCGGCGGCCAACGTGTTGCCGCCGGCGGGATCGATCAGCAGGAAGCTGCCCGACTCGCGGCTGTGGCTGTAATCGTCGGCGACGATCGGCTCGGCCGTCTGCACCGAGATCCGCCCGATCTGGTTCAGTTCCAACAACTCCGGCGAATCCCGCAGCGTCAGCTCCTGCTCGTCGAAACCGACGTCGAGCGAACCGATGATCGCCTGCGTGGTGCGGGTGCCGTGCTTGAGGAGCAGGCGGGCGCCCGGGCGCAGCGGCTTGTCGCCGAGCCAGCAGACCGTCGCGACGAACTGCTGGATCGGTTCGGGCGCACCGTCGACCGCGGCGATGACGTCACCCCTCGAGACGTCGACGTCGTCGGCGAGCAACAGCGTGACGCTGTGCCCGGCATGGGCGGCGGCCAACTGTCCGTCGGCGGTGTCGATCGCCTCGACGGTGGTGCGGGTGCCCGACGGAAGGATGACGACCTCGTCACCCGCCGTGACGGTGCCGGCGGCGATCTGTCCCGCGTAACCCCGGTAGTCGGGGAACTCCGCGGTCCGCGGCCGGATCACGTACTGCACCGGGAAGCGCAGGCCGACGGGGTCGCCGGCGCGCTCGTGCACATTGGGGACGGTCTCCAGGTGCTCGATGAGCGTGGGGCCGTCGTAGTAGGGCGTCTTGTCCGACCGGCTGGCGACGTTGTCGCCGTGCAGCGCGGACACCGGGATCGCGAGCACCTGCTCGTCGCTCCACCCGAGGGAACGGGTCAGCTCGGCGAAATCAGCCGTGATGGTGGCGAACTGCTCGGCCGGGTTGTCCACGAGGTCGATCTTGTTGACCGCGAGCACCAGCTGCGGCACGCCCAACAGTGCCATGACCGCGGCGTGGCGGCGGGTCTGGGCGACAACGCCGTTGCGGGCGTCGACCAGCAGGATGACCAGCTGCGCGGTCGAGGCGCCGGACACGGTGTTGCGGGTGTACTGCACGTGACCGGGGGTGTCGGCGAGGACGAAGGAGCGTTCACCGGTGGCGAAGTAGCGGTAGGCGACATCGATCGTGATGCCCTGCTCGCGCTCGGCGCGCAGGCCGTCGACGAGCAGCGACAGGTCCGGGCCGTCGAGGCCGCGGGCCTCCGACGCGCGGTGCACGGCGTCGATCTGGTCGGCGAGCACCGACTTCGTGTCGTAGAGCAGGCGGCCGACGAGGGTGGACTTGCCGTCGTCGACGCTGCCGGCCGTCGCGATGCGCAGGAGGTCGGGGGAGTGTTTCATCAGAAGTATCCTTCGCGCTTGCGGTCTTCCATGGCGGCCTCGGACACGCGGTCGTCGCCGCGGGTGGCACCGCGCTCGGTGAGTCGGGAGGTGGCCACCTCGGCCAGGACCGCCTCGTTGTCGGCGGCGTCGGACAGGACGGCACCGGTGGTGGAGCCGTCGCCGACGGTGCGGTAGCGCACCGAGCGGGTCTCGACGACCTCGCCCTCGCGCGGTCCGCCCCATGAGCCGGAGGTCATCCACATGCCGTCGCGCTGGAACACCTCGCGCTCGTGCGCGTAGTACAGCGGGGCCAGCAGCACCTGCTCGCGGGCGATGTAGCGCCACACGTCGAGCTCGGTCCAGTTGCTCAGCGGGAAGACCCGGACGTGCTCGCCGGGGGCGTGGCGCCCGTTGTAGAGGTTCCACAACTCGGGGCGCTGGCGCTTCGGGTCCCATTGACCGAAGGCGTTGCGCAGCGAGAAGACGCGCTCCTTCGCGCGGGCCCGCTCCTCGTCGCGCCGGGCGCCGCCGAACACCGCGTCGAAACGGTTCTCGGTGATGGCGTCGAGCAGCGGGATCGTCTGCAGCGGGTTGCGGATGCCGTCCGGGCGCTCGGTGAGCCGGCCGTCGGCCAGATACTCCTCGACGCTCGCGACGTGCAGCCGCAGGTTGTGCCGCTCGACGATCTCGTCGCGGAACGCGATGATCTCGGGCAGGTTGTGCCCGGTGTCGACGTGCAGCAGCGAGAACGGCAGCGGCGCGGGCCAGAAGGCCTTGAGCGCCAGGTGCAGCAGTAGCGTCGAATCCTTGCCGCCGGAGAAGAGGATCACCGGCCGCTCGAACTCGCCGGCCACCTCGCGGAAGATGTGGATCGACTCGGACTCCAGTGCGTCGAGGGTGTCGAACTCGTCCTCGGTGCGCAGGATCGGTGTGGTCTGGGTATCGATGCTCATGAGACGTGCAACCCGCATTCTGTCTTGGCGCGCCCGGCCCAACGGCCACTGCGCGGATCGGCTCCGATGGCTGGCTTGGCGGTGCACGGCGCGCACCCGATCGAGGGATAGCCCTCGTCGACCAGTGGATTCACCAGGACCCCGTGGTCCTCGATGTACTTCTGGAACTCCTCGTCGGTCCATGCGGCGAGCGGGTTGATCTTCACCAGCCCGAATCCCTCGTCGAAGGAGATCAGCGGCGCGTTGGCGCGGGTGGGCGCCTCGACGCGGCGGATACCGGTGACCCAGGCGGAGTACCCGGCGAGCGACGTGCGCAGCGGCACGACTTTGCGCAACCGGCAGCACTCGCCGGGGTCGCGGGAGAAGAGATCCTTGCCGAGCAACTCGTCCTGCTGCTCGACGGTGTTCTCCGGCGTCGCGTTGATCAGCTCGAGGTCGTAGACCTGGGTGACGGCGTCGCGGGTCCCGATCGTCTCCGGGAAGTGGTACCCGGTGTCCAGGAAGAGCACCTTGAGCTTCTCGTGGTCGATCAACGCCTTGTCGATGGCCTTGTCGGCGACGTCGATGAGCACCGCGTCCTGCATGTTCGCAGCGATCACGAAGTCGGTGCCGAAGGTCTCGGCGGTCCAGCGCAGCAATTGCTCCGCGGTCGCGTCGGGGCCCAGGTCGGCGGCGCCGCGCGCGGCGATGTCGCGCAGGTGATCGGTGTCGATGGTGGTTGTCATCGTCGCCCCTCCTACTGCAGTTCCGCGTCGTCGGCGCGCGCCGCCCACTCGGCGAAGCGCTCGCCCTCGTGACGGCCGTCGATGAAGTTGCGGACGAGGCGCTCGATGTAGGCGGTCGCGTCGTCGGCGTAGATCTTGTGCTGGCGCAGCTTGCGGCCGAACCCGATGTCCAGGCCCAGCGAGCCGCCCAGGTGGACCTGGAACCCCTCGATGGGATGGCCGTCGCCGTCGTCGATCAACTGGCCCTTGAGGCCGATGTCGGCGACCTGCACGCGCGCGCAGGAGTTGGGGCAGCCGTTGAAGTTGATGGTGATCGGTACGTCGAGCTGCTCGTTCAGCTCGGCCAGGCGCTTCTCCATCTCCGGGACCAGGGCCTGGCTGCGGCTGCGCGTCTCGGTGAAGGAGAGCTTGCAGAACTCCAGGCCGGTGCAGGCGATGAGGTTGCGACGCCAATTGGAGGGGCGCGACGTGAGGCCGACGGCCTCCAGCTCGGCTTCCAGGCCGGCGACCTTGTCCTTGGGGACGTCGACGATGACCAGCTTCTGGTACGGGGTGAAGCGCACCGAATCCGATCCGGCCCGCTCCGCGGCGTCGGCGATCGCGTCGAGCACGGTGTCCGAGAGCCGCCCGGAGACCGCGGAGAACCCGACCGCGTACAGGCCGTTCTTCTGCTCGGTCACGCCGACGTGGTCGATCGGGTGGACCGGCGGGGTCGGGGCCGGGCCGTCGACGAGCTTGCGCTTGAGGTACTCCTCCTCCAGGACCTCGCGGAACTTCTCCGGCCCCCAATCCTTGAGGAGGAACTTCAGGCGGGCCTTGGAGCGCAGGCGGCGGTAACCGTAGTCGCGGAAGATGGCGACCACGCCCTCCCACACGTCGGGCACCTCGTCGAGCGGGATCCACGCGCCCAGGCGCTGCGCCAGCATCGGGTTGGTGGAGAGGCCGCCGCCGACCCAGAGGTCGAAGCCGGGGCCGTGCTCGGGGTGCTCGACGCCGACGAAGGACACGTCGTTGATCTCGTGGACGACGTCCTGCAGGCCGGAGATCGCGGTCTTGAACTTCCGGGGGAGGTTCGAGTACTCCGGGTTGCCGATGTAGCGGCGCTTGATCTCGGCCAGCGCGGGAGAGCCGTCGATGACCTCGTCGACCGACAGTCCGGCGAGCGGCGAACCGAGCATGCCGCGCGGGCAGTCGCCGCAGGCCTCGGTAGTCTGCATGCCCACCTCTTCGAGGCGGCGCCAGATCTCCGGGACGTTCTCGATCTCGATCCAGTGGTACTGCAGGTTCTGGCGGTCGGTGACGTCGGCGGTGCCGCGGGCGAAATCGCGGGAGATGCCGGCGAGCGTGCGTACCTGGGCCAGGTTCAGCTGACCGCCGTCGGTGCGGACCCGCATCATGAAGTACGGGGCCTCGAGGTAGTCGATGTTGTCGTCGTGGGTGTGCGTGCCGTCGTAACCCTGGGCGCGCTGCGTGTACAGGCCCATCCAGCGGAAGCGGCCGCGCAGATCGGCCTTGTCGATCCCGTCGAAGCCGACGTGGGAGTAGATGTTCTCGATGCGGCCGCGGACGTTGAGCGGGTTGTCGTCCTTCTTGGACTGCTCGTTGGGGTTCAGCGGCTCGCGGTAGCCGAGGGCCCACTGTCCCTCGGAACGGCGCTTGGTGGGCCGGGCGCGGCGCGCGGGCTTGTCGCCCGCGGCGCGTGCCGGCCGCTCGCGCGGAGCTGGAGGCTTGCCGACGTTGTCGTCGACGGACTCCGGGGTGGTGAGCGTCATTGGTTCTCCTCGCGCCGCGCAGCAGCGCACGGCGTCATGGGGGCTGTCATGAGAGAAACGCGGATTCGGCATCCGGAACGCGGCGCGCATCGTCGCGCGGCCGCAGGGGGACTACTCGCTGGCCGAAACCGGCTAGCGCATACAGGACGCGCTGTCGCAGCGCATGAGGTCGATGTGGCGCCGCTGGATCAGGCGCAGTCCTCGTGTAGTCACGTTGCCCATCATGCCACGCCTACCCGCGCCCCGTCTACTTGCGGATACTTTCGATCATGGTGAGAAGAAGTGTGCTTTTCGCCACCCGAACTCCGCCCGGCGGGCACGGAAGGCGCATGCGGGATGATGGTGGGGTGAGCCCGAATGCCGTCGCCAGTGCCTGGCGGGACCTACCAGAGCCGGTCGCCGGTCGGTTGCGGTCAGCTGATCGCGGCGCCGGCCTCGGCCTGTACCTGCACGTCCCGTTCTGTGCTACGCGCTGCGGCTACTGCGACTTCAACACCTACACCGCCGGCGAGCTCGGCTCCTCGTCGTCGCCGCAGTCCTGGCTCGAGGCGGTGCGCCGCGAACTCGACGGTGCCGCCCGGCTGCTCGGCCCGCGTCCGGTCACCACGATCTTCGTCGGCGGCGGCACCCCGTCGCTGCTCGGCGGCGACGGGCTGGCCGACCTGCTCGGCGCGGTCCGGCACAGTTTCGACCTGGCGCCGGGCGCGGAGGTGACCACCGAGTCGAATCCGGAATCGACGTCGCCGGAGTTCTTCGCGACGATCCGCGACGCCGGCTACACCCGGGTGTCGCTGGGGATGCAGTCCGGGGCGGCCCACGTGCTGGCCGTCTTGGAGCGCAGCCACACGCCGGGGCGGGCGGTCGCCGCGGCGCGGGAGGCCGCCGCCGCGGGCTTCGACCACGTCAACCTCGACGTCATCTACGGCACGCCGACCGAGACCGACGCCGACCTCGACGCCACCCTCGACGCGGTTCTGCGCGCCCCCGTCGACCACGTGTCGGCCTACGCCCTCATCGTCGAGGACGGCACCGCCTTCGCGCGCAAGGTCCGGCGGGGGGAGATCGCCGCCCCGGACGACGACGTGCTCGCGGCCAGGTACGAGCGGATCGACGAGCGGCTGCGCGGGGAGGGCTTCGACTGGTACGAGGTGTCGAACTGGGCGCGCGGCACCGACGGCGCCTGTCGCCACAACGAGGCCTATTGGCGCAGCGACGACTGGTGGGGGATCGGCCCGGGCGCGCACTCCCACGTCGCGGGCGCGCGCTGGTGGAACCGCAAACATCCGGCGACATACGCGTCCTCGTTGGCCGACGAGACCTGGCCGGGAGCGGATTTCGAGGTCGTCGACGCGGTCGACGCCCACGTCGAGGAGATCATGCTGCGGTTACGGATGCGCTCGGGCCTCCCGGTCTCGGCGCTCGACGAGTCGGAACGGACCCGCGCGGATCGAATCGTCGCCGACGGGCTGCTCGTCGTCGACTCCGGCTCATACGTGCTATCCGATCGGGGCCGGCTGCTCGCCGACGGAATCGTCCGCGACATCCTGGGGTGACTCGAATTGTGCCATCGGACAGCGGCATGTTTAGTGGTCACATGACTGACGAGAATCAGCCGACGCCCGCGGTCGGGCCGTCGTACGCGAACCAGCCGAATTGGCGCGAGATCCAGGACTTCCTCCCGCAGGCCTACCGGCTCGACTCGACGAGCGAGCCCACCGAGGAATGGTGGTCGCCGTCGCCGTGGGGGCACCGAATCCATCTCGACACCTATCGCGATCCGAACGCGCCGGTGAAGGTCATCCTCTTCCACGGCGTCGGGACCAACGGGCGGCAGATGTCGACGATCCTCGGCCACCCGCTGGCGCAGCGCGGCTACGAGACCATCGCGATCGACATGCCGACCTTCGGCGTCACCGAGGTGGCCGACGGGGCGACGGTGACCTACGACGACTGGGTGGCGATCGGGTCGGCCCTCGTCGACGCGGAGCGCGCCCGCGACGACCGCCCGATCATCCTGTACGGCCTGTCCGCCGGCGGGATGGAGACCTATCACGTCGCCTCGATCAACCGCGGGGTCGCCGGGATCGTCGGCATGACCTTCCTCGACCAGCGGAACCGAAAGGTGCGCGTGGCGACGGCGGCCGATCCGGTGTTCACCGGTTTCCTCGGAGCGGGCACGTTGCGGGCCGCGGCGACGACACCGCTTCGCCGGATGCGGCTGCCGATGCGGTTGGTGAGCAAGATGCGCGCGCTCGTCAACGACCCGGCGGCCAAGAAGGCCTGCTACCGGGACAAGACCTCGGCGGGCAACAGTGCGACCATCGCCTTCCTCGACAGCTACCTGGGCTACCGGCCCGCCGTCGAACCGGCCGACTTCGACACCTGCCCGGTGCTGCTGACGCAGCCCGCCGCGGACCGGTGGACGCCGGTGGAGCTGTCCGAGCCGGTGATCTCGGCGATCCGCCGCGTCCCGGTGACCGTGACGAGGCTGGAGAACGCCGGCCACTATCCGGTGGAACAGCCCGGGCTCGACCAGCTCGTCGACGCCGTCGACGCCTTCGCCCGGCGCTGCACCGCGCGGTAGCCGCGCTAGGTGGCGCGATGGCGGGCGACCGACGGCCGGACGGCGTCGTCGGCGACCTGCTGTTCGAGCGGCGCGGCGCCGGGGGAGTGATCGATCGCGTCCAGGTCGAGCAGGCGCGCATGGATCAGCGGCCGGTTCCGCAGCGCGCTGCGAACGGCCCGGTGCAGCCCGTCTTCCAGGTAGATCTCGCCGCGCCACTTCACGACGTGGGAGAACAGGTCGCCGTAGAAGGTGGAGTCCTCGGACAGCAGCTTGTCCAGGGCGAGCACGCTGGTGACCGTGGTGAGCTGGTCGAGGCGGAATTGGCGCGGCGGGATCTTGGCCCAGGCGCGCGGCGACAGGTTGTGCTCGGGATACGGCTTGCCCTCCAGCACCGCCTTGAAAATCATTTGCCGCCCTATCCCGCCTAATATGGTTAGCACCACCATATTGCACGTCGGGCGCGTCCGCGGATGGTCGCGCGGACGCGGTGGCCGCACCGGACCGAGGGGAATCGCGATGACGTCGACCGACGAACGCCGTTTCGAGGTGCTGCGCGCGATCGTCACCGACTACGTCTCGTCGCAGGAGCCGATCGGTTCCAAAGCGCTCGTCGAGCGCCACCACCTCGGTGTTTCCAGTGCGACCGTCCGCAACGACATGGCCGTGCTGGAGGCCGAGGGATACATCGCCCAGCCGCACACCAGCTCGGGCCGGGTCCCCACCGACAAGGGCTATCGCCTGTTCGTCGACCGGATCAGTGAGATCAAGCCGCTCTCGCAGGCCGAGCGCCGCGCGATCATGTCGGTCCTCGATTCCAGCGTCGACCTCGACGACGTGCTGCGGCGCTCGGTGAAACTGCTCGCCGAGCTCACCCGCCAGGTCGCCGTCATCCAGTACCCGGTGCTCTCGTCGGCGACCGTGCGCCACCTGGAGATCGTCGCCCTCACCCCGTCACGGCTGTTGGTGGTCGTCATCACCGACAGCGGCCGGGTCGAGCAGCGCATGGTCGCGCTGAGCCGCGACATCTCCGACGACGAGGCGACGACGCTGCGCGACCTCTTCGCCGCCGCGCTGCACGGCAAACGGCTGGCCGAGGCGTCGGCGGCCGTCGCCGAGGTCGCCAACTCCGCGCCGCGCGAGGTATCCGACCTGGTCATCGCGGTTGCCGCGGTGCTGGTGGAAACCCTGGTCGAACGCGACGAGGATCGCCTCGTGCTGGGCGGCACGTCGAACCTGGCGCGCGCCGCCTCGGACTTCTCCGCCGATCTCGGGGGAATGGATTCGGTCCTCGAGGCGCTTGAAGAGCAGGTGGTGGTGCTGAAGCTCCTGACGCGGACCCAGCGCACCGACCGTGTGACGGTGCAGATCGGGCGCGAGACCCGCAGCGACAACCTGCGCGGGGCCTCGGTGGTCTCGACGGCCTACGGCGCCAGCGGCACGGTGTTCGGCGGCGTCGGTGTTCTCGGGCCGACGAGAATGGACTACCCGAGCACCATTGCATCGGTGGCCGCGGTCGCCAAGTACGTTGGAGAGGTATTGGCCGAGCGCTGAGCAGCCGGCCCGCGACGCCCGTCGGCGTCGGAATCGATAG
The DNA here is from genome assembly GCF_013348785.1 of Gordonia sp. X0973. Lineage (NCBI taxonomy): Bacteria > Bacillati > Actinomycetota > Actinomycetes > Mycobacteriales > Gordoniaceae > Gordonia > Gordonia sp. X0973. The sequence continues at coordinate 2,327,730 of NZ_CP054691.1, read as the reverse complement.
AGGATAGAAGCAACAGTGGCACGTGACTACTACGGCATCCTGGGCGTTTCCCAGGGTGCGACCGATCAGGAGATCAAGCGCGCCTACCGCCGGTTGGCGCGCGAACTGCACCCGGACCTGAACCCCAACGAGGAGGACAGGTTCAAGGAAGTCACCACCGCCTACGAGGTATTGAGCGACCCGGAGAAGCGCCGGATCGTCGACGCGGGCGGGGATCCGCTGGCCGGTCCGGGGTCGGGCGGTTTCGCCGGTGGCGGCCTCGGCGACATCTTCGAGCAGTTCTTCGGCGGCGGAGGTTTCGGCGGAACCGGGTTCGGCGGCGGCCGCGGCCCGCGCAGTCGCGTCCAGCCAGGTGAGCCCGCGTTGGTGCATGTCACCCTCGACCTGGACGAATGCGCATCCGGGGTCAACAAGGAGATCACCGTCGACACCGCCATCCTGTGCGACGAGTGCCAGGGGGCCGGCACCAACGGCGATTCCAAACCCGTCCGCTGCGACACCTGCCACGGTGCCGGCGAGATCCAGGCCGTGCAGCGCTCGCTGCTCGGCCAGGTCATGACCGTGCGCCCCTGCCCGACCTGCGCCGGGGTCGGCGAGGTCATCGCGGACCCCTGTCACAAGTGCGGCGGCGACGGCCGCGTGCGCAGCCGACGGACCGTGACGGTGAAGATCCCGGCCGGCGTCGAGGCCGGGATGCGGGTGCGGCTGTCCGGGCAGGGCGAGGTCGGCCCCGGCGGCGGCGCGGCCGGCGACCTGTACGTGGAGATCAGGGAACGCCGCCACGAGGTCTTCGTGCGCGACAAGGACGACCTGCACGTCACCGTCAACGTGCCCTTCGCCCACGCGGCGCTCGGCGGTGCCCTCACCATCGACGGCATCCTCGACGGCGAGCAGATCGACATCACCGTGCCGGCCGGCACCCAGCCGGGCCAGATCATGACGATCCGCGGCCACGGCATGCCCCGGGTCAACAACGGCGTACGCGGCAATCTGCACGCCCACCTGGAGGTCAGCGTCCCGACCAAGCTCGACGCGCGCACCACCGAATTGCTCACCGAGTACCGCGACCACAGCGGCGAGGAGATCGAGCTGGCGTCGGCGCATTCCACCGGAACCAGCAGCGGCCTGTTCTCCCGGTTGCGCAACGCCTTCGCCGGACGCTGAGGATTCGCGACGATGAGCCCGCCGCTGTTCTGGGTCGACGAGGTACCGGCCGCCGGTGCGGAAGCGGTGCTGTCCGGCTCCGAGGGGCGCCATGCCGTCACGGTCACGCGGATCGGCGTCGGGGAGAGCGTGATCCTCGGCGACGGCGCCGGTGCGTCCGCGCTGTGCGAGGTGCTGGCCGTCAAGGGCAAGGACACGCTGCGGGCCCGCGCGCTGGAGTACCGGTTCACCGATCGGCCGCGGCCGCTGGTCACCGTCGTGCAGGCGCTGCCGAAGTCGGAGCGCTCCGAACTCGTCGTCGAACTCGCGACGGAGGCCGGTGCTGACGTGATCGTGCCGTGGCAGGCCTCGCGCAGCGTGGCCAGGTGGGTGGGTTCGAAGGCGGAGAAGGGCGTCGCCAAGTGGCGCGCCACCGCGGCGGTGGCGGCCAAGCAGAGCCGACGCGCCTGGATACCGGAGGTTCCCGACCTGGCCTCGACGACGGCGGTGCGGGCCCGCTGCGCAGCGGTGATCGACGAGGGCGGAGTCGTCGTCGCACTGCACGAGAGCGGCACCGAGGGCTTCGGCAGCATCGGGTTCCGCGACGTGCCGCACGTGCTGCTCGTCGTCGGACCCGAGGGCGGGCTCTCCGAGGAGGAGTTGACCGATCTGGCCGCGTTGGGCGCGCACACCACCGTCCTGGGGCCGCAGGTGTTGCGGACGTCGACGGCGGCGGCCGTCGCCCTGGGGGCGTTGGGCGCGCTCACCGATCGCTGGGACCCGGAGCGGAGCCGGCACTGAAACGGCACAAGCTCGCCTACGGCCCGCACGAGTCCCAGTTCGGGCACCTGTACGAGCCGGTCGATCCCGGTGACCGCATCCCGCTGGTGGTCCTCATCCACGGCGGCTTCTTCTCCACCCGGTTCACGTTGACCATCGAGACCGCCGTCGCCCGCCTGCTCGCGCAGCGGGGTGCGGTGGTGTGGAACGTCGAGTACCGCCGCGTCGAGGAGGAGGGCGGCGGATGGCCGGGGACCGGCGCCGATGCGGTGGCCGCGTTGCGCGCCCTCGACGACGTCGTCCCGGCCGCGCTGCCCGCCGACTGGGCCTCGCGGGTCGCCTTCGACGACGTCGCCGTCGTCGGGCATTCCGCCGGTGGACTGCTGGCCGTGTGGGCTCCCGCCGAGGTCGCGGGGCGGACCAAGCGGGCGAGGATCACCCGCGTCGTCGCACAGTCGGCGGTGCTGGACCTGACGCATCCGCAGACCTGCAACCGCCCGACGCCGCGCAACCTGATGGGCGGGCGGTACGTCGACATCCCCGAGCGGTACGCCCGGGCCTCGCCGGTTCACGCGCCGGTGTTCGACGCGCACGTGGTCGCCATCCACGCCGGCGACGACGCGGCGGTTCCCGTCGAATCGAGCCGGCGCTACGTCGAGGCCGCCACCGCGCGCGGGCAATCCGCGGAACTGATCGTCGTGCCGGGCGAGGGACACGACGCCTTCGTCGACCCGCGCAGCGCGTGTACGCGCCAGACGCTGCGGGTGCTGGGAATCTGAGCGCAGAGAATTTCGATAGCGGGCGCGGATACACTGGTCACGGCACGAACCTCGTGGCCGAACTTGAAGGAGTGATGTCGCACGTGACGCAAGCCGATCAACCGCACGCCGAAACGGTGGTGGAGGTCGCGCCAGAGCGGATCATCGGATTGCTCGGCACCGGCGATGTGAACCTGCGGGTCCTCGAGGAGTTGCTCGACGCCGACATCCACGCGCGCGGCAACCGGATCACCCTCTCCGGCACACCCGCCGACGTGGCGACCGCCGACCGCGTCATCGCCGAACTGCTCGACGTCGTCGGGCGGGGGGCGCCGCTGACCCCCGACGCGGTCCGACGGTCGGTCGCCATGCTGGCCGACCCGACCGCCGAGTCGCCGGCGCAGGTGCTGAGCCTGGACATCATCTCCCGGCGCGGCAAGACCATCCGGCCCAAGACGCTGAACCAGAAGCGCTACGTCGACGCCATCGACGAGAACACTATCGTGTTCGGGCTCGGCCCGGCCGGTACCGGTAAGACCTATCTGGCGATGGCCAAGGCCGTCGCCGCGCTGCAGGCCAAAGAGGTCACGCGCATCATCCTGACCCGGCCGGCCGTCGAGGCGGGGGAGCGGCTGGGCTTCCTGCCCGGCACGCTCAGCGAGAAGATCGACCCCTATCTGCGCCCGCTCTACGACGCGCTGCACGACATGATGGACCCGGAGGCGATCCCGAAGCTCATGGCCGCCGGCGTCATCGAAGTGGCGCCGCTGGCGTATATGCGCGGAAGGACGCTGAATGACTCCTTCATCATCCTCGACGAGGCCCAGAACACCACCGGCGAGCAGATGAAGATGTTCCTCACCCGCCTCGGTTTCGGGTCGAAGGTCGTCGTCACCGGCGATGTCACGCAGATCGACCTCCCCGGCGGCGCGGAAAGCGGGCTTAACGCCGCCGCGCGCATCCTCGAGGGTATCGACGACATCCACTTCGCACGGCTGACCAGCGCCGACGTGGTGCGCCATCGCCTCGTCGCGAGTATCGTCGACGCCTACGACCGCGACGAGAACGGTGGCGGCAACCGGGCCGAGCGCCGCGCCGGGCGGGAGCGCCGACGGTGAGCATCGAATTGGCCAACGAATCCGGCGTCGAGGTCCCCACCGATCTCGTCCTGGATGTCGCGAAGTTCGCGATCGCCCGGATGGACGTCCACCCCGGCGCCGAGCTGTCGGTCATCTTCGTCGACCTCGACACCATGGCCGACCTGCACATGAAGTGGATGGACCTACCCGGGCCCACCGATGTGATGAGCTTCCCGATGGATGAACTCACCCCCGGCGCCGGGCGCCCCGACGCCGACGAGCCCGGTCCGGCGACCCTCGGCGACATCGTGCTGTGCCCCGAGTTCGCCGACACCCAGGCCAAGGAGGCCGGGCACCCGTTCGAGCACGAACTCGCGGTGCTGACCGTGCACGGCGTCCTGCACCTGCTCGGCTACGACCACGCCGAGCCGGAGGAGGAGCGGGAGATGTTCGGCCTGCAGGGGGCGATCCTCGACGAGTGGTACGCCGACCGTCGCGATCGCCGCCATTCCGCGCAGCTCTCCCAGCGCGACGAGGATCTGCTGCGCAAGACCGGTTTCGCCGATCCCGCCGAGCACGAGGGCTGATCGGTGCCGTCCGAGGTCGTCCTGCTCCTCGTGGCAGCGGCGCTCACGCCCGTCGGCGGTGTGTTCGCCGCCATCGACGCGGCGCTGACCACCGCGTCGCCCGCCCGCGTCGCCGACCTGGTCAGTCAGGGTCGCCCCGGTGCGCGGCGCCTGGAGGCCGTGCTGGAGCAGCGTTCCACCTACGTCGCCCTCGTGGTGTTCCTGCGCGTGATCTGCGAGACCGCGGCCACCGCCTTCGCCGCCGTGGCGCTCGTCCGATTGGTGGGCACGGCCTGGGGGTTGGTGCTCGCCGTCGCGGTCATGGCGGTGGTGTCCTTCGTCGCCGTCGGCGTCGGTCCGCGGACCCTCGGGCGCCAGCACGCCTACACCATCGGCATCATCAGCGCGCCGGTGCTGCGGGCCGTCGGAGTGCTGCTCACCCCGTTGACGCGTCTGCTGATCCTGATCGGTAACGCGGTCACCCCGGGCAAGGGGTTCCGCAACGGGCCGTTCTCCACCGAGATCGAGCTGCGCGAGGTCGTGGACATGGCGACCGAGCGCGGCGTGGTGGAGGACGACGAGCGGCGCATGATCCAATCCGTCATCGACCTCGCCGACACCCACGTGCGCGAGGTGATGGTGCCGCGCCCGGAGATGGTGTGGATTGAGCAGGACAAGACCGCGGCGCAGGCCGCCAGCCTGGCGATTCGGTCCGGGCACTCCCGACTCCCGGTGATCGGGGAGAACCCCGACGACATCCGCGGCGTCGTCTACCTCAAGGATGTGACGAGCCGCGCCATCGCGGGACTCGCCGCGTCGGTCGACGTGGCCGACGTCATGCGGCCCGCGCAGTTCATCCCCGACTCCAAGACGTTGGACAAGGTGCTCGCCGACATGCAGCGCACGCGCAACCACATGGCGATGCTCGTCGACGAATACGGCGGCATCGCCGGGCTGGTGACCATCGAGGATGTCCTCGAGGAGATCGTCGGCGAGATAGCAGACGAATACGACCGCGGCGAGGTCGCACCGGTCACCGAACTGGACGACGGCAGTTACCGGGTCTCGTCGCGGCTGCCCGTCGAAGACCTGGGCGAGCTGTTCGACATCGACATCGACGACGACGAGGTGGAGACCGTCGGCGGCCTCGTCGCCCTGGAGCTGGGCCGCGTGCCGCTGCCGGGTGCCGAGGTGTCCTCGCACGGCCTGCGCCTCGTCGCCGAGGGCGGGCCGAACCGTCAGGGGCGTCAGCGCATCACGTCGGTGCTGGTCACCCGCCTGTCCGAAGCGGAGCCGGCCGGCGGACGAGGGGCCGATCATGGCGCCGCTTGACCCCGAGGACGCGAAGCTGGTCACGCTGGCGCGCGGGGCGATGGCCCGGGCCACGGCGTCGTCGGGGGCCGCCGTGCGCGACCTCGACGGCCGCACCTACGCCGGTGCCCCCGTCGCACTCGAGGCACTGGGCCTGACCGCGCTGCAGGTCGCCGTCGCGACGGCGCTGTCCAGCGGCGCAGCCGGTTTCGAGGCGGCCGTCCTCGTCGGCGGCGGTTCCGGCGATGCCGGTCTCGCCGCCCTGGCGGAGGTCAGTCCGACCGCCGTCGTCATCCACACCGATCTCCGCGGGGAGCCGCTTGATGCCTGAACAGCCCGATGACTTCCGCTCCGGCTTCGTCTGTTTCGTCGGCCGCCCGAACACCGGCAAGTCGACGCTCACCAATGCGCTGGTCGGGGAGAAGATCGCGATCACCTCGAATCGCCCGCAGACGACGCGCCACACCATCCGCGGCATCGTCAACCGGCCCGACGCGCAGCTGATCCTCGTCGACACCCCTGGGCTGCACCGACCGCGCACCCTGCTGGGACAGCGCCTCAACGACCTGGTGCGCGACACCTACTCCGAGGTCGACGTCATCTGCGTGTGTATCCCCGCCGACGAGGCGATCGGCCCCGGCGACCGATGGATCATCGACCAGGTGCGCACGATGGCGCCTAAGACGACGGTGATCGGCGTCGTCACGAAGATCGACCGGGTGACCCCCGACAAGGTCGCCGAACAGCTGCTGGCCCTCTCACGGGTGCTCGGCGAGGACAGCGAGGTCGTGCCGGTCTCCGCGAAATCCGGCCAGCAGCTCGACGTCCTCGTCGACCTCCTGGTCTCCCAGATGGAGCCGGGACCGGCCTTCTATCCCGACGGCGAGCTCACCGACGAGCCCGAACAGGTCCTGATGGCCGAGTTCATCCGGGAGGCCGCCCTGGAGGGGGTGCGCGACGAGCTGCCGCACTCGCTGGCCGTCGTCATCGACGAGATGATCCCGCGCGAGGACTCGGAGCCGCCCATCGTCGACGTCTACGCGATCCTCTACGTCGAGCGCGACAGCCAGAAGGGCATCATCATCGGCCACCGCGGTTCGCGGCTGAAAGCCGTCGGGACGCAGGCGCGCCAGCAGATCGAGCGGCTGCTCGGCTGCCGGGTCTACCTGGACCTTCGGGTCAAGGTGGCCAAGGACTGGCAACGCGATCCGAAGCAGTTGCGCCGGATGGGTTTCTAGCAGTGCGAGAATGACCCGATGAGTTCTCGGGGAATCGAAGCGGACGCACAGCACGACGAACAGGCACGGGCCGCGATCGGCGACGTCGTCGGACATCCGCGGTTCTGGATCGCGCCGGTCGCCGTCGTCATCGCCCTGATGAGCCTGATGGCCGCGGTGTACATGGGCGCCGTGGTCAACACGCGCGAGAATCTGCACAGCTTTCCCGTCGCGCTGGTCAACGAGGATGCCGGCGGGCGGATCGCATCGGACCAACCGGAGATGCACATCGGCGACCAGATCGTCGATCAGCTGGTCCCGACGACCGCCAAGCAGGGAATCGTGATGGAGAAGCTGGATCGCGGCGAGGCGATGCACCGGCTCTACACCGGCAAGGTCTACGGCGTCATCGCCATCGACTCCAACTTCACCAACCTCATGCTGGGCCTCGCCAAGTCGGCCGTCCTGCCCAACGAGCCCGTCAAGCCGCGGATCGACGTGTTCATCCACCGCGGGTCGGGGACCTTCGCGTCGTCGATCACGACGACGATGGCGCAGGAGATGTCCGAGCAGGTCAACGCGCAGGCGGGCAAGCAGCTCCTGGAGAACGTGCGCGCACAGGTGGGGAAGAACTTCCAGCTCGCCGGGGCGTCACAGCTCGCGCTCACGCATCCGATCGAGATCGCGGTGTCCGAGCCGCACCCGCTGCCCGATGGCGCCGCCAACGGGCTGAGCGCGTTCTACTTCACCCTGCTGCTGATCCTGGCCGGATTCACCGGCGCGATGGTGGTCTCGGTGATCGTCGACGGCCAGCTCGGCCAGATGCCCATCGAGTTCGGTCCGCTCTACCTGCTCCGCAAGCGACTGGCCGTTTCCCGGTGGGGCACCCTGGCCGCCAAGTGGACGATCATGCTGATCATCGCCGCCGTGCAGGCCGCGCTGTTCTTGGCCGTGTGCGCGGCGGTGGGGACATCCCTGCCCAATTCCTTTGTCCTATGGGCGTTCTCGGTGCTCGTCATCTTCGCCGTCGGGGTGACCGCCAGCGCTATGATGGCGGTCTTCGGCAATCCCGGCCTGCTGCTCAACCTGGTGTTCTTCGTCATCCTCGGCCTGCCGTCGTCGGGCGGCACCGTCCCGCTGGAGGCCAGCCCGCGGATCTTCTCCCTGATCGCCTCGGTCGAGCCGATGCATCTCGTCTACTACGGCGTGCGGTCGATCCTGTACTTCGACGCCGACCCCGCGTCGGGCCTCATGCACTCGGTGATCATGGCCGTGGTCGGCCTGGTCTGCGGCCTGCTCCTGGGTGTCGTCGGCACGAAGTACTACGACCGGAAGGGCTGGTATCGCCGCCCGAACGCGCTGTCGGTGCCGCCGCGCCTGGCGAAGATGGTCGACACCGACACCGACGCGGCGGTGAACATCGTCGAGGTGCCCGCCGTCCCGCATGGACGGCACGAGGCGCCCCCGCCCGTGTCACAACCGAATGTCACCCGGCATCGGTGACAGAATGACTCGGTGAGGTTCTACCGCGACGAAGCGGTCGTCCTGCGCCAGCACAAGCTGGGCGAGGCCGACCGGATCATCACCCTGCTGACGAGTCAGCACGGGTTGGTGCGCGCCGTCGCGAAGGGGGTGCGGCGGACGCGCTCGAAGTTCGGGGCGCGGTTGGAGCCGTTCGCCCACATCGACGTCTGCCTCTATCCGGGTCGCAACCTGGACACGATCACCCAGGTGCAGAGCCTCGACGCGCTGGCCGATGCCATCGTCGCCGACTACGGCCGCTACACGACGGCATGCGCGGTGCTGGAGACGGCCGAGCGCCTCGCCGGCGAGGAGCGCGCCCCCGCCCCCGACCTGCACCGGCTGACCGTCGGGGCGTTGCGCGCGCTGGCCGCGCAGACCCGGGAGAACCAGCTGATCCTCGACGCCTTCCTGTTGCGGGCCATGCACTGCGCGGGGTGGATGCCCGCGCTCGACATTTGTGCCCGCTGCGCCACGCCGGGCCCGCACCGCGCCTTCCACGTCGCCGCCGGGGGAGCGGTGTGCGTCCATTGCCGACCGGCCGGGGCGGCGCTCCCGTCGCCGGGTGTGCTGGATCTGATGGATGCGATGTTCCACGGCCAGTGGGAGGTGACGACGGATGCGACCGAGTCGTTGCGGCGCCAGGCCAGCGGGTTGATCGCCGCCCATCTGCAATGGCATCTGGAACGGCAGCTGCGGACCCTTCCGCTCATCGAGCGCGGCGACCCCCATAGGCTGGCGATGTGAACGCCGTCCGCCCGCCCGACCCCCATCCGTCCGGCGCGCGGCCGCCGGCCATCCCCGCCGAGTTCGTGCCGCGCCACGTCGCGCTGGTGATGGACGGCAACGGGCGCTGGGCCACCGATCGGGGCCTCCCGCGCACCGAGGGCCACAAGCGCGGTGAGGCCGTGCTGATGGACTCGGTCTGCGGCTGCATCGAGATCGGCGTGAAATGGCTGTCCGCCTACGCCTTTTCGACGGAGAACTGGGCGCGCAGCCCGGAAGAGGTGAAGTTCCTGATGGGCTTCAACCGCGACGTGATCCGCCGCCGCCGCGACGAGATGAACGAGATGGGCGTGCGCGTGCGCTGGGCCGGTCGCCGACCGCGGTTGTGGCGCAGTGTGATTCGTGAACTCGAGGTCGCCGAGGAACTGACCAAGAACAACACGGTCATGACGTTGACGATGTGCGTCAACTATGGCGGGCGCGCCGAGATCGCCGACGCGGCAAGGGAATTGGCGATGCGTGCGGCCCGCGGCGAGATCGACCCCAAGCGGATCAACGAATCGACCTTCGCGCGCTACCTCGACGAGCCCGACATGCCCGACGTCGACCTGTTCCTGCGGCCGTCCGGCGAGAAGCGGATCTCCAACTTCCTGCTGTGGCAGTCGGCCTACGCCGAGTTCGTCTTCCAGGAGAAGCTGTTCCCCGACTTCGACCGCCGCGACCTTTGGGCGGCGTGTCTGGAGTACGCGGAGCGCGACCGACGGTTCGGTGGCGTCAAGTGAGCGGCGGCGAGGTCGAGCGCATCTCCGGGCTGCTCGCGGAACTGGGCGTCGTCGAGGAGTCCGACGAGCAGTCGGTACTCGTCCACATCGGCACCACGCGGGCCTCGGTGCGGGTGCTCGAGCTGGCCGACGACCTGAGTGTCGTCTCGGTGACGCAGCTGGTCGCACGGAAGGTGACCAACGACGAGCGGCTGCGCGACCTGCTGGAGGAGCGCGGCGCCACGCTGAGTTTCGGGTCGCTGCGCCGGGCCGATCCGGGCGAGCGGCACACCGACGTCCTGCTGTCCTACGCGTTCCCGCTCGGCGAGCTCGACGACATCCCGCTGCTCACCGTCCTCCACCTGGTGCTCTCCGGTGGGGCGGCGCTTGCGGAGGATCTGGCTTAGTCAGACCGTGCAGTCGGCGCAGGTGCCGAAGATCTCCACCGTGTGGCTGATGTCGCTGAAGTTGTGTGCGCGGGCGACTTTCGAGGCCCAGCTCTCCACCTCGTCGGCGTGGATCTCGACGGTGGTACCGCAGGAGCGGCAGACCAGGTGATGGTGGTGGTGCGCCGAGCAATGCCGATAGCGCGTCTCGCCGGATCCGTCCCAGAGGGAGTCGACGACGCCGGCCTCGGCCAGCGCCTGCAGATTGCGGTAGACGGTGGTCAGGCCGATCGACTCGCCGCGGGCGGTCAATTCGTCATGCAGCTGCTGGGCCGAGCGGAAGTCGTCGGTGGCGGCCAGCGCGGCGGCGATCGCCTCGCGCTGACGCGTGTTGCGCTGCCCGGTGACCGGCGGCTTGGCCCTGGTCGTCACGATGCGGTCGGGCGGAGCGCCGCGGGCTCCGGCGTGTGTTCGCAGCTGCCGTCGACCTTCTCGCAGGCGTGCACGATCGCGTCGATGGCGATGTGCGCGACGTGGTCGTCGACCAGCGCGTACTCGACCTCGCGACCGCGCCGGCGGCCGTCGACGAGGCCCAGGTCGCGCAGTACGCGCAGATGTTGGCTGACCTGCGGCTGATTGAGCTGCAATTCGTCGACGAGCTGGTGGACGCAGCGCGGCTCCTCCGCGAGCAACATGACGATGGAGATCCGCGTCGGAGCGGCCAGGGCGCGCAGCAGATCACTTGCGGCCTCGAGTGCGGCCGGGTCGGTCCGGACGTTCGCGCGGTCGATGGGAAGGCTGGTCATGGTCACTCCTCGATCTGGCATACCCTCACCAGCTTATCGGAATCAGTTTTCATCTGGGTTGTGTGCCGCCCCACGATACGAGCTGGGCGTGAAGGCCAAGACTGTGCGGAAGTCGTTGGCCAGGTGCGCGTGGTCGGCATAGCCGAGGTCGGCGGCGAGTGTCGACAGGTCGCTGGTCGGGTCCTCGCGCAGCGCCTGGGCCGCTTCCTGCAGCCGTCGTCGCCGGATGATCGCCGACGGTGGGAGGCCTACGTAGCGACGGGCGAGTCGCTGCAAGGTGCGGGGTGACGCCGCCAGTGTCGCGGCCGCCTGGTCGAGGCGCAGCATCGTCGGGTCGCTGATCAGCAGGTCCACCATCGCGTTGGCGAGCAACGCCTCCTCCGTCGGCGCGGGGATCCGCTGCCCGAGCCATTCGGAGAAGGCTTTGACCGCGCGCCAGTGTCGGCGCGGATCCTCGCCGTCGGACATGGCCGCAGATACGGCCGCATGCAGATCGGGGGCGTCGAAGGGCCGGTAGTCGTCGATGACGGTCGTGGGGTCCTCGGCGAGCGCGGCGACCGCGGCGGGCCGCAGCATCGCCCCGACGGCCCAGCCGGTGCCGGACAGGTCGCGGTGCGAGATCCGCGTCGTCGGGCCGGAGATTCCGACGAGGTCGGGTTCCACCACCAGGTTCGACGACGGATAGGCGACGAGGTCCTGGCGCGACGAGCGGCCGGGCGCGATGTCCCACTCGGGGATCCAGAACCAGTTGACCAGCGCGGCGACGTCGGCGGGCGGGTCGACGCGGGTGAAGTTCGGCAGCTTGGCGGGATAGAGCACGCCGCGGTGCGGATCGACCATGTGCCAAGACTAGGCGGCTCCGCGATGCCCGGAGACCTGTCGCGAATCTGCAAGCCCCACGTCGGGACCGGCTCGTACCGTGAAATGCATGACAGAGACAACGAGCGAAAAGACCACCGCCGCCAACGGCAGCCACACCGTCGACGGCACGCCGAAGGGCTTCACCAGCCTCACCCCGTTCCTCGCGATTCCCAACGCGAAGGCCGCGATCGAGTTCTACCGCGACGTATTCGGGGCGAAGGTCCTCGGCGTCACCGAGGCCGACGGGACCGTGTACCACGCCGAACTCGACTTCGGGAACGGGCGCCTGCAACTGGGGGAGCCGTCGGCCGAGTACCACCTGGTGCCGTCGCCGGAGGGTGACGACGACTGCTATTCGATCGGGCTGTACTGCCCCGACGCCGATGCCGTGATCGCCCGCGCCGAATCGGCCGGCGCCTCGATCCGCGAGCCCGCGACGACCTTCGTCTCCGGCGACCGGTTCGGCAGCATCCGCGACCCGTTCGGGGTGCGGTGGTCGATCATGACCCGCGTCGAAGACCTCTCGCAGGAGGAGAGTGACGCCCGCGTCGCCGAATGGGCCAAGAGTCTCGGCACCGACTGAGCCGGGGGTGGCGCAGCGCGGCGACCTGCAACGACTAGGCTTGGACGACGTATCTCGAAAGCCGTGTCCATCCGCCTGAGTGGGAGAACCGAAACCCGTGGCCGTGCAGTCCAAAGTCGATGCTGTCGTCAACCTCGCCAAGCGGCGCGGTCTGGTGTTCCCCTGCGGTGAGATCTACGGCGGAACCCGCTCGGCCTGGGACTACGGGCCGCTCGGCGTCGAGCTGAAGAACAACATCAAGGACCAGTGGTGGCGCAGCATGGTCACCTCGCGCGACGACGTCGTCGGGCTGGACTCCTCGGTCATCCTGCCGCGCCAGGTGTGGGAGGCGTCCGGCCACGTGGAGGTCTTCAGCGATCCGCTCGTCGAATCGCTGTACACGCACAAGCGGTACCGGGCCGATCACCTCATCGAGGCGTACGAGGCCAAGCACGGCCACCCGCCGGAGAACGGCCTCGCCGACGTCAAGGACCCCGAGACCGGCCAGCCGGGCAAGTGGACCGAGCCGCGCGAGTTCTCCGGCCTGATGAAGACCTTCCTCGGCCCGGTCGCCGACGAGGAGGGGTTGCACTACCTGCGCCCGGAGACCGCGCAGGGCATCTTCATCAACTTCAAGAACGTGATGACCACGGCGCGCAAGAAGCCGCCGTTCGGCATCGCGCAGATCGGCAAGAGCTTCCGCAACGAGATCACGCCGGGCAACTTCATCTTCCGCACCCGCGAGTTCGAGCAGATGGAGATGGAGTTCTTCGTCAAGCCCGGCGAGGACGACCAGTGGCACGAGTACTGGATCAAGGCGCGGCACGACTGGTACGTCGACCTCGGCATCGACCCGGAGAACCTGCGGCTGTTCGTGCACCCGAAGGAGAAGCTCTCGCACTACTCCAAGGGCACCACCGACGTGGAGTACCGCTTCGGCTTCTCCGGCAACCCGTGGGGTGAGCTGGAGGGCATCGCCAACCGCACCGACTACGACCTGTCGACGCACAGCAAGGCCTCCGGCGAGGATCTCAGCTACTTCGACCAGGCCACCGGCGAGCGCTACACGCCCTACGTCATCGAGCCGGCCGCCGGTCTCGGCCGTTCGATGATGGCCTTCCTCTGCGACGCCTACACCGAGGAGGAGGTGCCCAACGCCAAGGGGGGCACCGACGCCCGGACCGTGCTGAAGCTGGACCGCCGCCTCGCCCCGATCAAGGCGGCGGTGCTGCCGCTCTCGAAGAAGGAAGAGCTTTCGCCGACGGCGCGCTCGCTGGCCGACTCGCTGCGCAAGCACTGGACCATCGAATACGACGATTCGCAGAGCATCGGCAAGCGTTACCGCCGCCAGGACGAGATCGGCACCCCGTTCTGCATCACCGTCGACTTCGACACCATCGACGACCAGGCCGTCACCATCCGCGAGCGCGACACCATGACCCAGGAGCGCGTCGCGCTCGACAAGGTCGTCGAGTACCTGGGCGGCAAGCTCCTCGGCGCGTAGCCGACGCGATCTGTTTGGTGTTTGAGCCGGATTCCGGACCGAACACCAAACAGATCCGCGGAGTCACCTCAGTCCGGCAAGACCAACTCGCCCGTCGGGCCGGGGTTGACCGCGATCTCCCAGCGATAGCCGTCGGGGTCGGCGAAGTAGCCGGAGTATCCGCCCCAATCCCGGCGGATCGCGTCGCCGACCGGGTCGGCACCGATGCGGCGCGCCGACGCCAGGATCTCGTCGACCTCCGGCTCGGTGCGCACGTTGTGCGAGAGCGTGATCGGTACGACGCCGGCTCCCCGTCGAATCGGGCCGACCTCCGCCTCGAAACCCCGCTCATCCCACAGCGAGAGCATCAGGTGCTGGCCGGCGCGGATCATCAACACCTCGTCGGGCACGACGAGCTCGGGCCGCCAGCCCAGCCCGTCCACGTAGAAGCGCCGCGAGCGGTCCACGTCGGCGACGGCGAGTGTGATGAAGCTGATCCGCTGGTCCACCCCCTCACCCAACCACCATCTGCGAAGATGGAACAGTCGCAAGGCCGATCCGGCAGCGGCGTCAATGGATTGAGTGTTTGGAAGTGGGTAAGGGTTGTGGCTGTCAGCGGGAAGATCGTGCATTTCGACACGAACAAGGGGTTCGGGTTCGTCGCACCTGAAGAGGGTGGCGCGGATGTGTTCATCCACATCAACGACCTCGACATCGACGAGTCGCAGCTGAAGCCGGGCGCGGTCGTCGCCTTCGACATCGAGGACACCGATCGCGGCGCCAAGGCCACCAACGTCGTCCTCACCGCCGAAGCACCTCCCGGGTTCGAGGCCGACGCGCGCGCCGAGCGGCGCTCCGATCACCGTCGAGACGACCACCGTGGTGACCGCCGCGACCGAGGCGACCGCGGTGATCGCGGCGATCGCCCGCGTCGTCCGCGCGGCGGCCAGGGAACGATGGACGGCGCGGCGTTCAACGAAGAGGTCACCGAGATCCTGCTCGACTCCTCCGGTTCGCTGACCGCGGCGCAGATCGTGCTGATCCGCCGGCGCTTCACCGACTTCGCCGTCGACCGGGGCTGGGTGCTTGACTGACCCCGTCCGCGAAGCGGAGTACACCGCGGCCGACGTCGCGCGGCGGGTCGCCGAGGGCCAGAAGACGGCCGGGCTGCCCGGGAGCAGCACCGAACACCGCAGCGCCTTCTCGCGTGACCGCGCCCGCGTGCTGCACTGTGCCGCGCTGCGCCGCCTCGCCGACAAGACGCAGGTCGTCGGCCCGCGCGAGGGCGACACGCCCCGCACCCGCCTGACGCACTCCCTCGAAGTCGGCCAGATCGGGCGCGGCATCGCCGTCGGCATCGGGTGCGACCCGGACCTCGTCGAACTCGCCGGCCTCGCCCACGACATCGGCCACCCGCCCTACGGGCACAACGGGGAGCGGGCACTCGACGAGGTGGCCGCCGACATCGGCGGATTCGAGGGCAACGCCCAGAACCTGCGGATCCTCACCCGCCTGGAACCGAAGATCCTCGATGCCGATGGGCGCAGTGCCGGGCTCAACCTGACGCGCGCCTCGCTCGACGCGACGCTGAAATACCCATGGACGCGACGCGAGCCGGGCGGCAAATTCGGCGCCTACGACGACGACGCCGATGCGCTGGCCTGGATCCGCGAGGGCGCGCCGAGCAACCGGCAGTCGCTGGAGACCCAGGTGATGGACTGGTCCGACGACATCGCCTACTCGGTCCACGACGTGGAGGACGGCGTCATCTCCGACCGCCTCGACCTGCGCGCCCTGGCCGACCCGGAGGAGCGCGCCATGCTGGCGCGGCTGGCGGTCACCCACTTCCGCGGCCTCGACGAGGGCGAACTCGTCGACGCCGCGCAGCGGTTGTCGCAGATGGACGTCGTCGCGGCCGCCTGCGACTACGACGGAACGCTGGCGAGTGCGGTGGCGCTCAAGCAGATGACCTCGGAGTTGATCGGGCGCTTTGCGACGGCGGCCGTCATGGCGACCCGCGAGCAGATCGGCGACCGGCCGGTGTGCCGCTACGAGACCGACCTGCGGATCCCGCCGCTCGTCGCGGCCGAGGTGGCCGTGCTCAAGACGATGGCCCTGCAGTTCATCTTCTCCGACCAGCGCCACCTGGCCCACCAGGACCGGCAGCGCGAGCGCATCCACCGGGTGGCCGCCTGGATGCAGCAGGCCGGTCCGGGCGGCCTCGACCCGCTGTTCGTCCCGGCGTGGGAGGCGGCGGCGGACGAGGGGGCCCGGCTGCGCGTCATCGTCGACCAGATCGCATCCATGACCGAGGGCCGCCTGGAGCGCACCGACAAGCGCAACTCCGATATCCAGGCGCACCTGGGCTGACGACTAGACTGATCACGTGCCAGGAAGAATCCCCGACCGCGACATCACGGCCATCCGTGAACAGGTCCGGATCGAGGATGTCATCGGCGACTACGTCGCCTTGCGCCGCGCCGGGGCGGACCGGCTGACCGGGCTCTGTCCCTTCCACGACGAGAAGACGCCGTCGTTCCACGTGCGCCCCAACCACGGTCACTTCCACTGCTTCGGCTGCGGCGAGGGCGGCGACGTCTACACCTTCCTGCAGAAGCAGGAGCACATCAGCTTCGTCGAGGCGGTGGAGCAGCTCGCCGACAAGGTCGGCTACCGCATCAACTACGAGGGCGGCGGCACCAGCGTGCAGCGTGACCGCGGCACCCGCGCGCGCCTGGTCGCCGCCAACGCCGCGGCCCAGAAGTTCTACGCCGAGCAGCTGCGCAGTCCGGAGGCGCAGATCGCGCGCGACTATCTGACCGAGCGGGATTTCGACGGCCAAGCGGCGCTGTCCTTCGGCTGCGGCTACGCGCCGGCGGGCTGGGACACGATGACCAAGGCGCTGCTGCAACAGGGCTTCGAGTTCAAGGAGCTCGAAGCGGCGGGGCTCTCCAAACAGGGCAGGCAGGGGCCGATCGACCGGTTCCACCGGCGTCTGCTGTGGCCAATCCGCAACCTCGCGGGCGACGTCATCGGCTTCGGCGCGCGCAAGCTCTACGACGACGACAACCTCGGCAAGTACATGAACACCCCCGAGACGATGCTCTACAAGAAGTCGCAGGTGCTGTTCGGCCTCGACCACGCGAAGAAGAACATCGCCAAGGGTCACCAGGTGGTCATCGTCGAGGGCTACACCGACGTCATGGCGATGCATCTGGCCGGCGTCACGACCGCCGTCGCGAGCTGTGGCACCGCCTTCGGCGAGGACCACCTCGCGCTGATCCGCCGCCTGATGATGGACGACTCCTACTACCGCGGCGAGGTGATCTACACCTTCGACGGCGACGACGCCGGTCAGGCCGCCGCGATGAAGGCCTTCGAGGGGGAGCAGGCGATCGCCGGGCAGACCTTCGTCGCCATCGCGCCCGACGGGATGGATCCCTGCGAGTTGCGCCAGCAACAGGGGGAGGCGGCCGTCCGCGATCTCGTGGCCCGTCGCATCCCCATGTTCGAGTTCGCCATCAAGTCGCTGCTGCGCAAGCACGACCTCGACACCGCCGAGGGACGCGTGCACGCCCTGCGTGAGACGGTGCCCGTCGTCGCGCGGATCAAGGACGTCGCACTGCGCGACGAGTACGCACGGCAACTCGCCGGATGGGTCGGTTGGGACGAGGTCGCCCAGGTCCTCAAGCGGGTGCGCGAGGAGGCCGCGCGCAACAGCCGTCGACGCGGCAAGCCGATCCGCCCGGAGCCGTCGCGGGTGCGGCCCGAGGCGTCGTCGACCCCGGCGCCCACCGCGAAGCCGCTCGCGAGCGACCCGCGGCTGTGGCCGCAGCGCGAGGCCCTCAAAGCCGCCCTGCAGTACCCGTCGATCGCCGGGACGGTCTTCGACTCGCTACCGCTCGAATGCTTCACCGAACCCGCCTACACTGCGATCCGCGCCGCGATGCGCTCGCTCGGCGACACCGCGTCCGGGATGGGCGGCGCGCAATGGGTCGACGCGGTACACCACGCCGTCGACGACCCGGGTATCGGACCGCTGGTCACCGAGCTCGCCGTCGAACCGATGCGGGTCGACGACGACGCGGTGCCGCGTTACATCGGGTCGGTGCTCGCGCGCCTGCAGGAGGTGTGGGTGGGGCAGCAGATCGCCGACATCAAGTCGAAGCTGCGGCGCATGTCGCCGACCGAGGACGGCGACGCCTACAACGGTGTGTTCGGCGACCTCGTCGCGCTCGAGGCCTACCGCCGCAGCCTGCTGGAACAGGCCGTCGACCCGGTGATCGACGTTGGGTGAGACCGACCCGGCGTCGCGCAACCCGGCCCTGGCCGCGGAGGAGCGCATCGCGCGCATAGCGGTGACCGTCTTCCCGCTCCTGGTGCTCGCCGCCGGAATCGTCGGCTACGCGGTCCCGCACGTCTTCACCCCGTTCGCCCACGACGTCCCATACCTGTTGGGCCTGATCATGTTCTGCATGGGGCTGACGCTCACGCCGCCGGATTTCGCGGCCGTCGCCCGACGCCCCTGGGCGGTACTGCTCGGCCTCGTCGCGCACTACGCGATCATGCCCACCGCCGGTTGGCTGATCGCCCACGGTCTGCACCTCTCGCCGGAGTTGGCCGTCGGCGTCATCCTGGTCGGTTGCGCGCCCTCGGGCACCGCGTCGAACGTGATGACCTTCCTCGCGAAGGGCGACGTGGCGCTGTCGGTGGCGGTGGCCAGCGTGTCGACGCTGATCGCGCCGGTGCTGACGCCGCTGTTGGTGTGGCTCCTGGCCGGTTCCTACCTGCATATCGCGGCCGGGTCGATGGTGCTCGACATCGTCAAGACCGTTCTCCTGCCGGTGATCCTCGGGCTCGCGGCGCGGACCTTCGCGTCGAAACTGGTCGCCCGGGCGCTCCCGGCGCTGCCCTGGGTGTCGGCGGTCGTCATCGCGGTCATCGTGGCGATCGTCGTCGCGGGAAGCGCGAGCAAGATCGCCGCGGCGGGTGCCATCGTCTTCGTCGCCGTCGTGCTGCACAACGGGTTCGGGCTGGGCCTGGGCTACCTGGCCGGAAAGCTGGGGCGCCTCGACGACAAGGCCCGTCGCGCACTGGCATTCGAGGTCGGCATGCAGAACTCCGGATTGGCCGCGACGCTGGCCACCGCGCACTTCTCACCGCTGGCCGCGCTGCCGTCGGCGGTGTTCTCGGTGTGGCACAACATCTCCGGCGCCGTCGTCGCGGCCTGGCTCGCCCGACGCCCGCTGGCCGACTGACCTCGGCCGTGGAGTCCCGCGGCCCGAACGCGACGTGGGCGCAGGGAAGCGTCAGTAGCCGAGTCAGTAGCCGAAGAGCCCGGCCGTGCCGTTGGACAGCCAGGTGACCCCGTCCAGGATCTGGTGGCGCGGAGCGATGAGCCAGACGGTCGGACTGGCGATCCGGCCGCAGGCGACGTAGACGCGATGGGCGCCGGGGAGCACGTAGCGGCCCCGCAGGGTGAAGGATTCGCTCGACGGGGGAGTGGCGGGGCGAACGGGTTTGCCCGGCTTCTCGTCGGATGGCGATCCGAAGGGCATGCCTCCTGCGAGGGCGGGTGCGCGGAGCGTGCGGTCGTCCATCACGACGCGGCATGTGGTCGACGGCCGCAGCCGTGACCCGCGCTGGTAGGTGATCTGCCAATCGCGGTCACCGGCGCCGGTGACCGCCAGGGTCGGCACCGGGGCCGCCGCCGCGTGGCCCGCACCGAGAAGGGGCAGCGGAACCAGGAAGGCCGTCAGCGCCGCTTTTGCCAAGACTCGCATCGGTCGAAACATGCTCAGATAATATCTCATATATGACATTTGGTGAGACGCTCCTGCTGATCCTGGGAGCCATCGTCGCAATCGGAGTGCTCGCCCTGCTCGGCTTCGCCGTCGCGGCCGGCCTCGCGCGCCGCCCGGATCGCGCTCCGGTCACTCCGATCGACAGCGCGGAGATGGATGACTACTTCGCGCGTCGCGCCGCATTCGCGGTGACCGTCACGGCTCGCACCCCGCTGTCGCGCGACGAGGTCTTCGCACGACTGGTCGGACGCCGCTACCTGAGCAGCCTGCCCTTCCTGAACGGTCCGGATTGGCGCGACGAAGCCGTCGACAGTCGTGGCATCTGGTCGGAGCGGACGATGTCCGGCACCGTATTTTCGGTGTCTGAACTGGTCAATCAGTTTCACAAAGACGAGATGATCGGGTTGACGGGCACGGCCGTCTGCCTGCCCGCGACCATCGGCTCCTTCGCCGAGAAATTCGTGCTCGCCGATACCGAGCGCCCCGGTGTCCTCGAGGTTCGCTGGACCATCGCCGGTACCCCGAGGTGGATCGGATTCCTGCCCTGGCGGTGGGCCGCGCCGCTGAGCCGGCCGGTGTTCGGGTTCGTCCTGCGCCATGTGCTGCGCCTCGGGGCCTTCCGGGCGCCGCGGGTCGACGATGATTCGACGGCCTGATGTCGGAGGCTCGTGATATTTTCTCGAATCGAGTCACATTTCATATATGAAACATGTACGCTTGACCCACTGTGACTACAGCCACACGGTCGCCGGCAATCGATCCGGCGGCCGTTGCGTCACGATCAACGACTTGTCTGGGGGATAGATGGCGTTCGAGCTTCCCGCTTCACGCGGGCCGCTTCGCGACCTCGCGGTAGAGGCCGGGCACACCCTCGGGTTCGCCCTGCAGTCGATCGGCGCCCTGGTGGTGGCGACCCTGCGCTTTCGGTTGTCGATCACCGAGACGTTGAACCAGATCGTCTTCATCGGACGGGTGAGCACCGGACCGTCGCTGCTGCTGATGATCCCGGTGGGCGTCTTCATCGCGGTGTCGGTCGGCGAGCTCGCGGGGAAGATCGGCGCCGGCGGCTACTCCGGAGCGGTCGTCGCTTTCGTCATCGTCGGTCAGGCCGCGGCCTTGGTCTGCGCCCTGATGATGGCCGGCGTCGCCGGATCGGCGATCTGCACCGATCTGGGGTCGCGCAAGATCCGCGAGGAGATCGACGCGATGGAAGTCATGGGAATAAACGTGATCGAACGCCTCGTCGCACCCCGGATCGCGGCGGCGATCATCGTCGCCCTCGTCCTGTGCTCGCTCATCACGGTGACCGGGGTGGGCGCGTGCTACCTGTACCACATCTACGTGCAGCACCTCCCCGGCGGCGCCTTCCTCTCGACCTTCAGTCAATACGGCCGCATGTCCGATTTCGTCATGGCCCTCGTCAAGGCGAGCCTCTTCGGCCTCCTCGCCACGATCGTCGCCTGCTTCAAGGGACTGCACGCGCGCGGCGGGCCGAGCGGCGTCGCCGACGCGGTCAACGAGGCGGTCGTCATCGCATTCGCGCTGGTGTTCATCTTCAACACGATCCTGTCGCAGATCTACACGGTGATCGTCCCGGCAGTGGGGGCGTACTGACATGGTGGTGACCACTGATCTGCGCCTGCGCGTCCGCACCGGATACCGTCGGCGGCTCGACCCCATCGGCGACGGCGTCGTGCGCTTCGGCGAATACGTCACCTTCATCGCGCGCGCCGTCGTCGCGATCCCGTACACCCTCGTCCACTACCGCAAGCACGTCATCCGGCAGATCGCGGAGATGACCTTCGGGACCAAGTCGCTGCTCTCGGGCGGCGGAACCATGGGCATCGTGCTGGCGATGTCGCTGGCGGCCGCGATGATGCTCGGCGTCGAGACCTATCGCGGGCTGCAGCTGGTCGGCATGACCTCCCTCTCGGGCATGCTCGCCGCCATCGCCAACACCCGCGAACTGGCACCCGTCGTCGTCGCCATCGCGCTCGCCGCGAAGGTCGGGACCGGGTTCACCGCCCAGATCGGCGCGATGCGGATCTCCGACGAGATCGCCGCCCTCGACGTCATGGCGATCCGGTCCATCCCGTTCCTCGCCACCACCCGCATGATCGCGGCGATGGTCTGCGTCCTCCCGATCTACATGATCGGCCTGCTGGCCAGCTACATCGCCACCCGTCTCGTCGTCGTCTGGTACAACGGCGAGTCCTCGGGCACCTACGACTACTTCTTCCACCTGGCCCTCACACCGACCGACCTGCTCTACTCGGCGATCAAGGCCGTGGTGTTCGCGGGCATCGTCACCCTGGTCCACTGCTCCTACGGGTATTTCGCCAGCGGCGGCCCGGAGGGCGTCGGACGGGCCGCGGGCCGGGCGCTGCGCACGTCGATCCTGGCCATCGGGATCTTCGACGTCGTCTTCACCTTCGGCCTGTGGGGCCTGGTCCCCAAGATCCCGGGACTGGGGTTGTAGCCGATGACCGTCATGTTGCCCGGCAAGAGCATCTCCCGCCTCCGATACGCCGTGCGCGCGATGATCGCCGCCGTCCTGATCGTCGCCTTCTCGCTCTGGATGGTCGCCCGCAGCACCGGGGTGCTGACGACGGACCCGAAGGTCTACGCCGAGGTGCCGACGTCGGCCGGCCTCATCCAGGCGGGCGCGCCGGTACGGTTCCACGGGGTCAGGGTCGGGGCGATCGGTTCCATCGAGGCCGGGCCACAGTCGTCGCGCGTGGGGTTGACGATCGACCGCGCGGCCATCGGCCGCATCCCGGCCACCGTCATGGTGCGGGTTCTGCCGCGCACCTTCTTCGGCGACATCTACGTCCAACTCGCCCCGACCCCGGGATCGCCGTCGACCGGCGGACCGGCATTGGCGCCCGGCGCCCAGATCGCCGTCGACGACGGTCCCGACGCGATCAACCTCTACAACATCTTCACCAAGCTGTCCGACCTCATCGCGGAGGTGAAACCCGCCGAGGTGAACATCGCGCTCGCCGCCGTCGACAAGGCCATCGGCGGCCGCGGCGACCAACTCGGGATGATGATCGACGACTGGTGGACGGCGTCACGGGAACTCGAATCCACCATCGACCGCTTCATCGACGCCACCCCGCAGTTCGCCCGCGTCGTGGAATCGCTCAAGCGGGCGACGCCGGCGATGATGGAGACCCTCGCCTCGGTGGCCGACATCTCGCGCGGCATCGTCGACAAGGCGGGCGAGCTGGGCGAGTTCTTCGCCGCCGCCAGCGGATACCTCGGCTCGGTCGGCCCGTTCGTCGCCAAGCAGCGCAAGAACCTGATCACCGTCCTCGACTCGACCGGCATCATCCTCGGCACCGTCGCCGACAACCCGGCGGGAATCACCCGGACCGTCCGCGAGGCGGACAAGTTCGGCCGGGCGGGCACGATCCTCTTCGCGTCGGGACGGTTCAACATCACCGCGGTCCCGACCTTCTCCCAACCCCAGCCCTACTCGGCCGCCGACTGCCCGACCTACGGTTCGATGCGCGGTGCCGACTGCTTCGGCAAGCGCTCGCTGTGGGGGACCGGGCCGGTGCGCGACCCGGGTCAGCGCAACGGGACCATCCTCCGTCCGCCGCGGCCCCAGACCCGCCCGGCCGCCTTCACCGGGCCGACGGTGATCGACGGCTCCGCCGAGTCCGCGGCGCTGCACGGATTGGAGTCCACGATCGTGGGCGCCGAACACGGCGGCCCCGCCAGGGAAGACGGCAGTCGGGGAGAGCGGCCGAATGTCGCGACGACGGTGATGCTGGGGCCAATGGTCCGCGGCACGGAAGTGAGGATCGGATGACTCGGCTGTCGGTGATGACGGTCATCAAGGCGGCGGTGTTCCTCGTCGTCGGGATCGTCGCCTTTTCCCTGATGAGCAATACGCTGCGCACCCCGGTCCGCGGTGCCTCGTCGGACTATCTGCTGAACTTCGACGACGCCGAAGGGCTGGTGGAGGGCAACCCGGTCAAGATGTCCGGGGTGCGGATAGGGCGGGTATCGGCGGTCGAGTTGCTCCCGCAGGAAGACGGGACGTCGCTGGCGCGTGTGCGGGTCGCCATCGAGCGGGCGCATCCGGTGCCGGAGCACGTCCACGCCGCAGTCCGCTACGCCGACATGCTCGGCGCCAGGTATATCGCGCTTTCCGATGCGGGTGCGACGGCGCCCGCCCGGCACGGCAACGAAATCCCACTCGCGGCGACGACCGGGCCGGTCAACCTGACCGCACTGATGAACGGGTTCGAGCCGCTGTTCTCCGCACTCGACCCGAAGCAGGTGAACGAACTCGCCCAGGGGTTCGTCGACACCTTCGCGGGCCGCACGAAGTCTGTTCACCTGCTGCTGCGGCAGATCGCGGCGATGGGGGAGAACCTCGCGGGCAACGGGGCCGTCTTCGCGCGGCTCGTCGCGAACCTGAGCACCCTCATGTCGGCCGCCGATGCGCGCAACGCCCAGTTGACCGAGTTGTTCGCGGGTTTGGGGCAGCTCACGTCGGCCATCGTCGGGGGCGACGGCCAGCTGACCGCCCTGCTGGATTCCGGTGACCGGGCGGTGGCCTCGCTGGCGCAGATGATGACGACGGCGGGGGATTCCTTCAGCCGCTCGCTGACCGGGCTGCAGGGTGTGACGAAGGCGTGGATCCCGAACACGCCCGCGTTCGAGACCTTCCTCGAGCGATTCCCCGTCATGGCCGACCGGATCAACCACAGCGGCCGCTACGGCGGGTTCATGATGCTGTACCTCTGCAACTTCACCCTCAAGGCATGGAACCTCGAAGCGAATATCTTCGGGCCGTTGCATTCGCCGGTGTGCAGGTAGGGGGGGGCGAGGAGATGCTGCTGGTCCGACTCATCGACGTCTTCGTCGGCGTCCTGGAATTCGTCTTCAAATCCGACAAGCGCGCCCAGGGTGCCTCACCCGCGGTACTCGGCACGGCCGGGATCATCACGCTGGTGGTCCTGATGGCTCTCGCGGCCGGCGTCCCGCAGTGGAGTTACCACTCCCGGACCCAGCCGTTCGCCGCGGAACTGGGGAACGCCGCGGGCCTGACCACCGCCGACCCCGTCCTCGTCGCCGGGGTGCCGGCCGGCCGGATCGAGGCGGTGCGCCTGGCCGGCGACCGTGTGCGCGTCGAATTCCGCCTCGACCGCCGCCAGCCGCTCGGCGACCAGACACGCGCGACGGTGCGCCTGCGGACCGTCCTCGGCAAGCGCTACTTCGAGGTCACCCCGGGCGGGCGCGGGTCCATCGGCCCGGACAACACGATCCCGCTCTCGCGGACCGATTCCCCGTACACGCTCGACGACATCTCGGCCGATTCGGTGCGCTCGGCCACCGAGGTCAACCCACAGGTGGTCCGGTCGATGCTCACGACCATGACGAATATGGTCCCCGACTCCGACGACCTGTCGGCGGCCCTGGCCGGCGCCGGCGGTGCGGCCGTCGCGATCTCGGGCACCGGCGAACAGCTGGGCCAACTCCTAGCGATGGCGAAACGACTGGCCGGGGCGAGCGCCGAGCAGTCGGAGTCGATCGCCACAGCGCTGTCCAACACGCAGGCGATCGTGCAGATGCTGGTGGTGCGACGGCACGTCCTGACCCGGCTGGCCGACAACCTCCGCCTGGTGCTGGCCAAAATGGCCACGACGTTCCCGCAGATCCCGATGGGGCAGTTGACGACGAACATCGTGGCGGTGACCAACACGTTGACGGGCAATGCGGCCCGGATCGACGAGATCCTCAAGCGGCTGCCCCCGGCGATGCGGACCATCACCGACGCGACGGGCAACGGCAACTGGGCCGACGTCGTCTCGCCGTCGGCGGTCATCCCCGACGGTCTGCTGTGCGTGCTCGGAACGATGCAGGGGTGTAGCTGATGACATTTCGCCAAGTCCGCGAAGTCCGGGTCCGCAAGCGCTACGGCGGCCGCGTGTTGACGGCGTTGGTGTTGGTCGCCGCGTTGGTCTACAGCGGCTGGTATTTCGTGCTGCGCAACCCGCAGATCCGCACCATCGGCGCCGACTTCGCCTTCGTCAACGGGCTCTACGAGGGATCGAAGGTGACCATCCTCGGCGTGCCGGTCGGCCGGGTGGAGAAGCTCGAGCCGCGCGGCGACTACGTCCACGTCGTGATGACCCTGCCGTCGAGCATCGACCTGCCGGCCGACGTGCGCGCCAACGTGCTCAACCCCTCGGTCATCAGCGACCGGCACCTGGACCTGGCCCCGGCCTACACGACCGGCCCCAAGTTCGGCGACGGTGACACGATCCCCCGGGGCCGCACCAAGGCGCCGATCAGCTTCGACCAGTTGATGGGCAGTCTCGGAACGCTCACCGCCATCCTCGGCCCGGGCGACGGCCCCGGCGCCACCGACGTCGGCGCGCTGCTGAATCGGACGGCGCAGTCGTGGCAGGGGCGGGGCACCGAGTTCAACCAGGCGCTCACCGAGATGTCCGCGGCCAGCGGCGTCTTCGGTGCCCGTGCCGACGACATCGGCGCACTCATCGAAAGCCTCGACCGACTGATGGCGACGTTCCGGGCCAAGCAGGTCTCACTCGACGGACTCATCCGGTCGATGGGGGATCTCTCCACCCAGTGGCAGGCCGCCAATCAGGACGTCGCGACGCCGATCAAGGACTTGCGGGTGGTGTTCGACCAGATCAACGCCTTCGTCACGACCCACGGCAACGACGTCGGCGTCGTCGCGAGCAACCTCGACGAACTCGGCCGGGTCCTGACGGCCAACCGCGCCGGATTCGCCGAGTTCATGGACCTCGCACCGCTCATGATGCAGAACCTGTCCAGCACGGTCGGGCCCGACCGCCGTGGCCGGATCAGGCTGAACGTCTCGACCACGCTGACGCAGTTCAAGACCCTCAAGCCGCTGTGCGACCGGTTCCCGATGCCGATATGCATCGGCGCCGGTCTGACCAATCCGATCGGGTTCCCCATCTCCAGCTCCGATCCCTTCGGCATCGTCTCGGCGATCACCGGCGGACAGCTGCCCAACCGGCCGGAGGGACCGCGGTGAACCGTCGGACAAGGATTCCGTCTGCCTGTGCGGCGGTCGCCGTAGCCCTCGGCACGGCCGGGTGCGGGGTCGGATTGCAGGATGTCCCGGTCGGGGGCGTGCGGAACACCTTCGACGTCACCGCCGACATGGTCACCGCCGACGGGGTGGTCAACGGTGCCGACGTCGTCAACGGGCAACAGGTGGTCGGCAGCGTCACCGATGTATCGCTGGTCAACGGTCAGGCGCGGGTGACCATGTCGCTGAAGAAGGCGGTCGACCTGCCGGAGAACGTGACCGCTGCCGTCGAGGTGCCGACCGCGCTGGGCACGCCGTTCGTCCGTCTGCAGGCCCCGTCGTCGCCCCACGGGCGGCTGGTGGCGGGCAGCCGGGTCCCCGCCGACCACACCTCGGTGGGGCCGCAGGTCGAGGGCACGCTCGCGGCGATGGGCAACGTGCTCACCGGGAGCGGGATGCGCCAACTGCAGTCGGTGATGGCCAGCCTGAACACGGCGTTCGCGACTCGATCCGATCGCGTCGGCGAGCTGATCGACACGCTCAACCGATTGCTGACCCGTTCCTCGCGGTACACCTCGGACTTCAACCGGGCGATGCGCGTCGCCGCCGACGCGACGGACCTGATGGTGGCCAGGCAACGGCAGATCGAGGCATTCCTCGACGAGACGCCGCGCGCGGTCACCGTCCTCGCCGCCCAACGCGACCGGATCGCGGCGTTGATGGGGCAGACGACCAGCCTGGCCGTCAACCTCGACGCCGTCACGAAGGGACGCCAGCAGCGGCTCGACGAGTTGGTGCCCGACGCGGCCGCCCTCGTCGACTCCCTGGCGGCGTTCAACTCGGGCGTCGGCCAGACCTTGGCGAATATGAACTCGTTCATGCGGAACTTCTCTCGAGCCATCCGCGGCGACTACCTGGTGTTCGACGGCGCGCTCGACATCCCGGGCGGGATCGACAAGATCATCACCGGGGGAATCCTCGGGTCCGGGCAACCACTGCCGACACCGGGCGAACTCGGGGACGTGCTGAGCGGCGGGTTATGGGGGGACCACCAGGCCCACCGGTCGCCGCGCCGCCAGGCCCATCGTTCGCCGCGAGAGCGGGGTCCGCGATGAGAGACAGACTCCCCACCGGCTCACTGCAATTCGTGATCTTCCTGATCGTCTCGGCGATCGTGATCCCGTTCGGCATCAACTTCATCGCCGGGCCGGAGGGATTCGGCTCCAAAGTGCGGCTGCACGCGAGCATGGACAACGCCTTCGGTCTCACCGCCGGCACGGGGGTGACGCTGCGCGGCGTCGACGTCGGCACCGTCGAATCCACGTCACTGGATCCCGACGGCCACGGTGCCCGGATCGATCTGGTCCTGCGCGGCAACACCCGGGTGCCCGCCGACTCGTATCTCCAGGTGACGATGGCGTCGATGGCCGGCATCCAGAGCGTCGACATCGTCCCCAATACCGATTCCGGTCCCTATCTGCACAGCGGCGATGCCATTTCGGCACCGGCGGACAAACAGCCCATCCAGATGGACGCGATCATCGCGGAGGCGGCCAGGGTGCTCGAGACCTTCCGCGGTGGATCGGTGGCCACGATCGGCACGGAGCTGTACCAGGCGTTCGGCGCGAACGGCGATTCGTTGGCGACCCTCGTCGCCAACGGCTCGGCGCTGGCCCGCGTCGTCGCCAAGAACGCGCCGCTGCTGCGCGGCCTGCTCTCCGACTGGCTCGACGTGCTGGGTGCGATGGGGGCCACCATCGAGAGTTTCGAGAGCGGAATGCGCTCGGCCGCGTCCTTCGCCGGCCAGCTCAATGCGAATCAGCCGGTCTTCGTGTACCTGCTCGACCATTCGCCCAAGGCGCTGCAACACGCGCAGCGCCTGTTCGACAAGTACCGCGGCACCTTCGGCTCGGTGTTGGCGAACCTCGTGGCGGTGGAACCGATCATCAGCGACCGGTCGGCCTCGTTGCGCACCGGCCTGCAGACCATTCCCCAAGGACTCATCGACCTGCGCTCGATCGTCAAGGGGGACCGCGCCGACTTCGCGCTCATCGGCACGCAGGGCCCGGTCTGCCTGTTCTACGACCAGCCGCGTCGGACCGTCGGCGACCTGAGTCCGTCGGTGCCGAACCTGGCTCGCTACTGCCCGCCGGGAGACGGATACGGCCAGCGCGGCGCGGTCAACGCGCCACGCCCCAACGATCTCGGCACACGTGATTGGCGTTCGCCCGGCGCACCGTCCGGCCCGCCGACGGTCACCGATCCGGTGCTCGTCCCCAACGGCGCCGAACTCCTCCAGATGTGGAAAGAACTGCTCGAAAGGACCCGAAATGGCAAATGACACCATCGACGCGGAAGACGTCGACCTGGACGCCGAGACCGCCCAGACGAGGGTGAAACGCCGCGGCGCGGCAATCCGCTCGGCGCCCACCCAACGCAAGCGTCCCTCCGGCACGACGGCGAGGGCCGCCGTCGCACCGAAGAAGCAGGTCGCGGCCCGCGCCGGCGGCAACCGCACGGTGATCGTGCTCGCCGGTCTGCTCGCCCTGTTCGTCGCGGCGACCGGATTCTTCGGCTTCCACTACTTCACCGCCCCCGACGACTCGGCGGCCGCACGGACCCAGGTGGCGCAGGTCGCCAGCGACTACGCGGTCAAACTGTCGAGCTTCGACTACCGGGATCTGGACAAGAACCGCCAGGCGATCACGGCGATGTCGACCGAGGACTTCGGCAAGAAGTACGACGAGATGGTCAAGGCGCTGACCGAGATCGTCTCGAACGGGAAGGGGGTGGCGACGGCCGAGGTCACCCACGCGGCGGTCGAGTCGCTGGACGGGGACAAGGCGACGGCGGTGTTGTTCGTCAACCAGAAGGCCCGCAACGTCGTCGCACCCGACGGCAAGAGCCAGCCGTATCGGATGGTCGTGAAGCTGCAGCACCACGACGGCCGCTGGCTGGTCGACGACGTGCAGACCGTCTGAGCCGCCAGGTCGACAATCACCAGGTCAAGAGAAGGAGAACACGATGGGAATGGCCGAGCACGCGTTGAAGTACACGCCCGACATCGACCACACGACACCCGAGCTGCGCACGCAGGACACCAGGATCGAGATCACGACGCGCAAGCGCCGCGTCACGAGTCTGCGCAAACCCGCGCAGATCTCCGAGGCGATCGACTTCTGGTCGCTGGCCGGGGCCGCCGCCAACGTCGTCATGCAACTCGGCTGGCCGGAGGTCGCCTACGGGGTGATGGAGAGCAAGGTCGAGTCCGGGGCCCTCATGAAGCACCCGTGGAAGCGGGCGCGCACCACCTCGCAGTACCTCGCTGTCGCGGTGCTGGGCACCGACGAGGAGAAGGAGGCGTTCCGCGAGGCCGTCAACTCCGCGCACCGCCACGTCAAGTCCGATGCGCAGAGCCCGGTGAAGTACAACGCCTTCAACCGCGAACTCCAGATGTGGGTCGCGGCCTGCCTGTTCATCGGCGTCGAGGACTCCCACCAGCTCCTGCACGGCGTCATGGACGAGGCCGACGCGGAGGAGTTCTACCAATCGGCCAAGACACTCGGCACGACCCTGCAAGTACCCGACGACATGTGGCCGGCGACGCGCAAAGACTTCGACCACTACTGGAACGTCGCCTGCCAGCGCGTCGTCATCGACGACACCACCTGCGACTTCATGAACGACCTGGTCGACTTGAAGATGATCAACCCGCTGATCCGGCTGCCGTTCGTCAACCTGCTCCGGTTCCTGACGATCGGGTTCCTGCCCCCGTTGTTCCACCGGCAGCTGGGACTGGAGTGGACCGAGGACGACCGGCGTCGATTCCAGCACCTCTTCACCTTCGTCTCGATCGTCAACAAGTTCCTGCCGAAGGTCATCCGACAGGGCGGAACCCGGATCCTCATGAAGGATCTGCAATACCGGATGAGGCATCACAAGGACATGATCTGATGTCCGGGCCGGGCGGGCGCTCGCGGGGTGCGCCACCCCGGTCCCGGACATACCGGCCGACGTGCGGGAGAATGGGACACCGGGGCGATGCGAAGGGATTCGAGTGAACAACGCAGGCTTGCGCAGGACACAACTGACCGATGAGGTCGCCGGTGACTTGAGGACGCGCATCCTTACCGGCGAGATCCGCCCGGGAGCGTTCATCCGGCTCGACGACGTCGCCAACGAACTCGGTTGCAGCGTCACGCCGGTCCGGGAGGCCCTGGTCACCCTTCGCGGCGAGGGGCTGGTCCGCTCGGCGCCCCATCGCGGGTTCATCGTCGAGGAGATTTCCCGGCACGACATCGTCGACATCTTCTGGATGCAATCGCAACTCTCCGCGCGCCTGGCGGTGCACGCCGCGCGGAACGCGAGCATCGACCTCGGCGCGCTCACGACGATCGTGGACGAGTTCGAGGAGGCGGTCGACCGCGGCGATGCGGAGGTGGTCCTCGACCGCGAATACCAATTCCACCGGGCGATCCACCTGGCGGCGAACAGCAGGAAATTGGCCTGGTTCCTCGTGGCGGCCACCAAGTACACGCCCTACTCGCTCTACGTCGAGGACAAGGAGTGGGGAAGGCAGGCGGTGGTCAGCCATCGTCGTCTCATCGGACACCTGGCCAACGGCGATGCCGAGGCGATCAGCGCCGAGATCCACAACCGGTTCATCGACGCCCGCGAGCGGCTGATCCGGGAACTCGAACTCCGCGGGTTCTGGGACGGTTCCGCGGCCGACGCCGAAGGGGTCCAGGCACGGGCTTCGGCGCGGTAGTCAGACCGCCAGCATCGGCACCAGGAATCGGCGCGCGATGTCGGCGAGCTGCTGCTCGTCGTCGATGTCGACGATCTCGCTCGGGGTGGTGAGGAACGACGCCGAGATGCGCACCATCATCTCGGCGACGAGGTCGACGTCGACGGTCGCCGCGACCTGTCCGGCGTCCTGCTCGCGGCGCAACTGGTTGGCGACGAACCGGCGCACCACGGCGACCAAGCCGCCGTCGTCGCCCACCATCGTGTGCGCCAGGAGATCGGGTTCGGCGGTCAGCAGCCCCTGGACTATCGGATTGCCGCGAATGGCGCGCAGCGAACTGACGAAGCCCAGCACCACGCGGTCCTCGACCGTCTTCGCCTTGCGGATGTCGACGAGGAACTGGTCGAAATACTGCCGGTATTCGCGGAGGGTGACCTGTTCGACCAGGGCGTCCCTCGTCGGGAAGCGGCGGTACACGGTGATCCGGGCGACGCCGGCCCGGCGCGCCACGTCGTCCATCGTCGAGTGGCGGACGCCGATGGCGCTGAACTGGTCCCGCGCCGCATCGAGGATCCGCGAGCGGATCTCGTCGTCGGCGTCGGGGCCGGCTGCGGAGTCCGAGAGGACCCGGCCGAACATCGCGGCGGCACGGGGGTGGGGCTCGACTGTCGGCGGTACTGCCTCCATCCAACCCTCCTGACCCGATCCGGCCCGGAAGTTTAACACGGTGAAGGCCGACTATCGGGGTGGCGAGGTCGCCGGCGAAGGGTCAGCTCCCGTAGCCGCCGTAGCCCAGGAATCCGCCGTCGAGCCAATAGAGCAGGTTCTGAAACGCGTGGAAGAAGGTCACCTTGGTCTCCTTGTCTGGTGGTGATCGTCGTCGGACAACACGTGAAGCGCGCCGTCTGGGCATAGCGCCGCCGCGATGGCGGCTTCGCGCCGGTCGGGCCGGGGATCGACGACGATGGGATACCCCCATTCGTCGCGCTCGATCGCACCGGCGAGCAGATGGGCGCACGCCGTGCGGCCGGTGCACGCGGTGCGGTCGATCACGACGCGATACCGACGCCGGGCCGGGCGGATACGGGGAAGTCTGGGGATTAGTGCCACGGGTGGACCCGCCCGTCGACGGGGCCGAAGACGCGCAGCGCCGACCGGACGAAGCCCGCGATCCCGTCCGGGAACCGGCAGGCTCCCCGCTCGGCCAGCAGGTCCAACCGTCGGGCGAGTCCGTCGTCGGAGTCCCAGGCGGGATGTCGCCGCGCGGCGAGGATGTCGCGGTGCAGCGCCGGCACCCCGAACCGGCAGGGTCCGCATTGGCCAGAGGTCTCGCCGGCCGCGTACCCGAGGGCGTCGGCGACCAGTTCCCAGGGATCGAGTCGGGCGTCGACGAGGCTCACCACGCCAGCACCCGGGCCGAACCCGAATGCCCTCGTACCCGAGCGCGACCAGGGCGTCCGCGTCTCGTGGGCGCCGAGGAACCCGCCGCCGAGCCCGCCCAACCACACGGCCAGCACCGGCCCGACCGGTCCGCCGCCGAGGCCGACGACGTCGTCGACGGATGATCCCGCCTCGGCCTCGTAGACGCCGGGGGCGGCGACCCCGGCGCCCAGGGTGACCAGGTGCGGACCGGGCTCCGCATCGGTTCCGTGGGACCGGAACCATCGCACTCCGCGGTCCATGATCTGGGCGGCCCGCCACACCGTCTCGGCGTTGAGGACCAACGTGGGCGGGATCCGGCGCCGACCGCCGACACCGCTGGTCAACGGGGAGAACCGCGTCACCGGTCGGGCGAGGCCGCCGGCGGCGAGACTGGCCAGCGACGACTCCTCGGAGGAGACGTAGCGGTGCGGCACGCCGATCGTCTCGACACCGGCGCGCTCCGCGGCAGCGAGGGTGGCCGATCCGTGCGGGGCCGCGATGCGGACGCGGCCGCTCAGCTGGCGGGCGGCACCCATCATCGGCGACAGCCGGTGGGCGATCACCCAGGCGTCCTTGCGGGACCCGGGCTCGCCGTCGCAGGCGTTGACGATCAGGTCGGCGCGGTGCTTCTGTGCCATCGCGACCTTGACGCCGGTGGGGAATCCGGCGCCGCCGCGACCGGTCAGTCCGGCGCTGAGTAGCAGCCTTGCCATCGCGGTCATCGCCACTCCCGCCACGCGGTCGTCATCGCCTGCGACCGCCGGTCGCGGCGATACCCCCGGAGCCGCCACACGGCGGCGAGCGACATCGTGATCGCGCAGACGATGCCGACCGCCAGGAGCGCCGGCTGATCGGTCCGCGCCATCGCGAGGGCGTGGACCGCCACTGCCGCGGCCAGGATGTAGGCGGCCCGATGCACCACGTGCCAGACCCGGTGCGACAGCCGGGGGCG
This sequence comes from Gordonia sp. X0973, assembly GCF_013348785.1. Taxonomy (NCBI): domain Bacteria; kingdom Bacillati; phylum Actinomycetota; class Actinomycetes; order Mycobacteriales; family Gordoniaceae; genus Gordonia; species Gordonia sp. X0973. The sequence continues at coordinate 2,293,800 of NZ_CP054691.1, read as the reverse complement.
CAGCCAGGATGTCGCGGCCACGAGGACCAACAGGTCGAGGGCGACGGTGCCGATCCCCACCCGGACGCCCTCGTAACCGGAGGTGAACGGGACGATCACCGACCACCACCCCAGATCGACGTAGGTGTCCACGGCCGCGGTCGAGACATGCGCGGTGACGAGGACGATCGCGCCGAGTGAGAGGTAGCGGTGCAGACCGGCCACCCACCCGGCCGCGGCCGTGGGCAGCCGCCGATCGGTGGCGAGGACCGCCCCCATCGCGAACACCGACGTCAACACGACGAGGCCGACGACTCCGCTGGCACGGGAGATGTGCCACAACCAGGGGCTATCCACGGTCCCCGCCGGCGTCACCGGTCTCCGACGGCCAGCCGCGGGTCACGGTCCGACGTCCGCGATGGTCGATGAGGCATGCCGGAACATGGTTGCCCCGCAACCACTGCGGTGACTGGGAGTCGAGGATGATCGCCGCGGTCGAGGCCGCATTGGCCTGGACCGCGTCCGGCCCGGCGCAACTGACCTGGGCCCAGCGGGATCGGGCCGGACGCCCGGTGCGCGGATCGAGGATGTGGTGCTGTTCGACGCCGTCGTGGCGCCACCTGCGCACCATGACCGACGAGGTCGCGAACGCATGCCCGGTCGAGTGGACCGACTGCACCAGCTTCCCGGTCCAGTCGCGGATGCCGATGACCCAGCCGTCTTCCGGTGCGGGTCCGGCCGCGGCGACGTCGCCGCCCAGATTCACCAGGAAGCCGCCCGTACCCCGGGTGGCGAGTTCGGCGGCGATGACGTCGGCCGCCCAGGCCTTGGCGGTGGCCCCGAGGTCGAGGGCGATTCCGGCGGGCAGGATCAGCAGTGCGCGGAATTGGTCGAACATCAAGGGGCCCGGGGCGCGACGGCCGATGCCGCGCGGCGCCGGCGGCGCGGTGTCGCGTTCCCAGACGGCCTGGAGATCGTCGTCGTAACCGCAGGCGGCGAGGTCTGCCCCCAGTTGGGCCGAGACGAGGCCCTGGGTGAGGCGTTCGGCGCGCAGGGCCGCACCCAGACATGCGGCGAGTACGTCGCCGACCTCGATCCGAAGCGGTGCCCCGGGCCGGAAGCGGTGGGCCCACCGGGCGCTGCGCGCGTTGATCTGCGCGAGTTCGGAGTCGGGGCGAAACCGCGACGCGACCATGGTCAACTCGGTCAATCGCCGCCGCGCGTGCTCGACGGCGGCGGCGAGCTCGACCTGATCGGTGCAGGTGATGGTCGCGGTCGTGCCGAGTGCCGCGAATGACGCGGATTGCGGGGCGGCGGTCGCGGCGAAGGTCATGACGCCTCGGTGTCCGAATGCGGCGGCCTGTGCCTCGCGGCGGGGACCACCGGAGGGACCGGCCGCCAGGTGGGCGCGCGGTGGTCCGCGGTCATCGCGGGATAGGGCGTGTCCGCGTCGGTGCCATCCGCCTGCTGACCGGCCAGTGCGGCCGACACCCCGGCGACGCCGACACCCGCCGCGGCGAGGGCGATCGCGGACCAACGTCGGATCCTCGACAGGTTCGAATCGTGGTGGGCCACGCCGACTCCCTTCGCTCTCAGAAATGCCGGTTGTGTTGCGGGATCTCGATGCTGATGGGCATGTGCAACTCGGCCATGTACCAGAGGACGAATTGGCGCAGGAATTCGTCGAACATCCAATAGGCGTTGTCCATCGGTGGCGCGACGCCGAGGACCCCGGAGCGAACCGCGACGAACGGTGCCCAGCTGACCTCCAGGAGCGGGCTCCACACCGGTTCGCGCGGCACCCGGATCCAGTCGGCGATCCGGTCGCCGAGGATGAAGCGGGTGAAGGCGCCCAGGATCGGCTTGCTCAACAGCGTCAGATCGAGTTGCTCGCCGAGGGAGAGGAGGTCTTGGGCCAGTGCCCGTCCCTCGCGGGTGGGCGCCAGGATCGGTTTCAGCACCTGCTTGGCCTGGGCATTCGCCTGGCCCCACGTGGCCGGGATGTACTCGTCGCGTATCCCCAACAGGTGCCCGCACACCTGCCAGCCGTGCAGGTAGCCCATCGATTCGTCATGCGGGGTGGGGATCCGCCATTCGGTCAGCTTCTGCATGATCGTCGTCGGGAGGCTGTGCCACGTCACCATCAGGTCGTCCTGGCTGATCGGGATGTGCTCCTTGGGCCAATGCGGCGACTGGGGGAGCAGGTGCCGGACGGCGGAGTGGATCATCCGTGTCTTCACACAGGTCACGATCATCTGGCCGTCGGGCTGGTAGGCGGTCGGGGTGCCGATGTCGTAGCCGAGTTTGGCGGTCTTGGCGATCCGGTCCTTGAAGAACTGTCCGCCCTTCGAGTAGTAGACCGCTCGCGCCTCGTTCGGGATGACGGTCGCCATCATCCCGCTGGCGAAGGCGTAGAGCGCGGAGATGATCGTCCCGTGCTTCTTGTTGTACTCGAATCCCGCGGCCAATTTCGCGTGGTCGGTCCATGCCGGCAGTTGTCGCGCGTACTCGATGAAGTCGCGCAGCTCGCCGGGCAGCCCCTTGGGAACCGGCTGCCCGTTCCGCGTCCACGTCCTCAGTTCGGCGTTGATCCGATTGACGTTGTGATGCTCCAGCACGTCGGCGAGTACCGGATCGGCCTCGGGGTCCCAGACGGTCCGCGGGTCCGCGCCGGCGCCGTGGCCGGCCACCGACCCCCGCGGTGACCACGACCAGGGCTTGGCCCTGGCCGGAGTGCCGAGCGCCAAGGCGCCGACGGCCCCGGCGGCGACCCCGCCGACCTTCAACGCGTCTCTTCTACTGATCTCGCGGTCTACCATCGACGATCCCCTCTGGAACAGAGATACATATACTGTTAGTTTGTATCTCTCGACCATGACAGCACGATGAACGCCGGGTCGGGTCGAAATCGCGAAATTGCCCTCCGGCCGGCCGGCGCCGGGGGCGAAGGTAAGGGGAACGATGACGCAGATCGCGTTGGTCATCTATCCGGGATTCACCGCCCTCGACGTGGTCGGGCCGTACGAGGTGCTGTCCCGGCTGCCCGGCGCGGACATCCGATTCGTCTGGCACGAGACGGGTCCGGTGACCGCCGACTCCGGTGCGCTGATCCTCGCCGCCACCCACACTCTCGCCGAAACGCCTGCGCCGGACGTGATCCTGGTGCCGGGCGGCAGTGCCTCGGTGCTGGTCCGGGCCCGTGATCGAACCTTGGTGGAGTGGCTGCAGAACGCGAGCGCGACGGCGAGCTGGACGGCGTCGGTCTGCGCGGGATCGGTGATCCTCGGCGCGGCGGGGCTGCTCCGGGACCGCCGCGCGACCTCGCACTGGCAGACGGTGCCGCTGCTGCGGGGATTCGGCGCGATCCCGGTCGCGGACGAGCGGGTCGTCCACGACGGCGTCGTCACGGGTGCCGGGGTGTCCGCCGGAATCGATCTGGCGCTGTGGCTGGCGGGGCAGATCGGGTCGGAGAAGCGTGCGAAGGCGATCCAACTCGCCATCGAGTACGACCCGCGGCCGCCGTTCGACTCCGGCAGTATTCAGAAGGCGTCGAAATCGACGGCGACGGCGGCGAATCTGCTGCTGACCAAGGAGGGCGCCAATCCGAAGCAGGTCGCGGCGGGGGTGGGCCTGTTGTGGGATCAGGCGATCGGGCGGTCGCGGCGCGTCAGGCGTCGGGGTCGTGCCGTGCCGAGGACATGAGACGGAACTTGCGCGGGGTGATCGCCATGCGGAGATTCGTCGACGCGGCGTAGGCACGCAGGGCCGCGCGGTCGGCCGCGGTCACATCGACGTCGAGCAACTCGGCGGCGCGCGGGTGCAGCATCGCCCGGATCGCGGCATGCGGAACGCTGTGCGGATACCAGGTCGGCGGATGCAGCGTCTCCTCGCGCAGCCGAGCCGCGTCCGGGGTCATCTGCAGGTGGGTCCGGCAGTAGTCGTCGAAGTATTCGACGAACTCGGCGTAGGTCGCCGGTTGGGCGCGATCGGAGATGTCGTACTTGGCGTACCAGCGGCAGCATTCGCGGTAGAGCTGGTCCTTCTCGTCGGGTCCGATCCCGCCGTGGAAGACGTCGAGCGACGTGAAGAGGGTGTCGACATACGTCGCGTGCTGGAAGAAGAACAGTTCCGGGTTCAGCGAGTGGTAGCGCTCGCCGTTGCTGTCGGTGCCCTTGACGTGTGAGTGGGCGGTGCGCATCACCGCGGTGAGATCGCGGTTGCTGTAGGCGATGTACACCATCTCGCCGACGGCCCGGCTCTTGTGCGCCCACAGGCCGCCGTGTACGTGCTGGACGAGGCTGGCCGCGTCGCCGGGATCGAGGATCTGCAGCGAGAGCGCGCGGGGCAGGGTGTACGCGAAGCGCCGGTCGCCGAGGTAGCGGTAGACCAGCGGCATGTCGACGCGCCGCCGGGGTGGGGCTTCGGGTCGGTGGGCCGCGGGTGCAGGCATGACCCGAGGATAGTGTCTGGATACGACCGTTGTCAGTTAGTGGGGCTGGCGGATGGCCAGGTCGGGACGAATGTCCCGGCGCTTCAGACGCCGCCGCAGAACGACCCGCCGTTGAGCCCGGGACCCACGGAGAACGGCTTGCCCGCCCGGCGGACGCCGTTCTGGACCGCGACCGCCCTCATCATCCCGGTGCGGCGGGGAGTCCACCAGCCCTCGACGACGCGCTTCTCGTCGTCGCGCTGTTCGTCGGTCGTCTTGAGACGGTCGACGACGTGCCGGTGGTCGTCGACGATCAGGAGTTGAACCGGTGCGCGGCGGTCGGTGACCAGCACCGAGATGTTGTAGGTACACCCGGTGCCGCGCTTGCCGAAGGCGCTCTGCGGGGCGACATTCGGACCGACGGACGGGACGGCGTGGGCGGTCGGCGCGACAAAAGCGGAGATCGCCACGGCCGCGGCAAGGGGGAGAAGAGGTCTCATGCCTTTGATGGTGCCGCTTTCGCTACCGAATCTCACAACTTCTACCGAAGCAACGGTAGAAGTTGTGAGATTCGGTAGCGGATGCTCGCCCGCTATACCGCGCTGAGCACGCCGTCGTGTGCGGTCGCGAGGACCGTCGCGGTGGCGAGGTCCTCCGGCGCGGCGGTGCGCGGATCGCGGTCGATCACCGTGAGGTCGGCGTGGTTACCGGGTTTGAGGATGCCGACCTGGTTCTCGCTGTGCAGCTGCCAGGCCGCGTTCGAGGTGTGCGCGCGCAGCGCGATGTCGCGGGTGACCGCCTTGCCGCCGTCCAGGTGGCGCCCGGTCCGCGAGGTGCGCGTCTGGGCGACGGCCATGTTGCGCAGCGGCTCGCACGGCGTGACGGTGCCGTCGTTGTGGAAGGTGACGGCGATCCCCGCATCCGACGCGGCCCCCGCGTCGGCCCATCCGCCGCCGTGGTCCGCGCCGAACAGGTCGTCGACGATGACGTCGCCCCAATAGGTGATGTGGTCGACGAAGAGGCTGGTGGTGACGCCCAGGGAGTGGGCGCGGTTGAACTGTTCCGGGGTCATCAGGCCGCAGTGCTCGATGCGGAACCGGTGGTCGGCGAGGGCGAACTTGTCGATGATCGCCGCGAAGGCGTCCAGGGTGCTGTCGACCGCGACATCGCCATGCGAATGGCAGGCCAGTTGCCAGCCGTCGACCGCGTACTGCGACCCGATGTCGATCAGCTGCTGGGTCGTGTAGTTCGCCTTCCCGATGTGGCCGGGCTCCAGGCCGATCGCCTTGGTCGCCTCGTTCGTCAGATAGGGGAAGGAGGTGGCGATATTGCCGATCCACGGCGAGCCGTCGCACCAGATCTTCACGCCGACCTGGCGGAACCAGTCGTCGCCGTTGCTGAGCGGAACCGTCGCGGTGGCACCCGGCCGTGACATCTCATAGGTGCGCAGACGCACCGGCAATGTCCCGTCCGCGGCCTGCTGCAGGCCGGTGATCAGGGGGTTCAGGTTCTGCTGCCAACTCAGATCGCCGACGGTGGTGATGCCGACCTTGCGCAAGCCGTTCAGGTAGTCGCCCATGATCTGCGGCATCTTCGGCTGCAGGGTCGCCAGGAAGGGCATGGCGATCAACTCGACCGCTCCCGCCTCGAACGCGACGCCGGTCAGCTCGCCCTTCGCGTCGCGGCCGAAGGAGGCGCCGGCCGGATCGGGGGTGTCCTTGGTGATCTTCGCGAAGGCGGCCGCCGCGCTGTTGAAGTACAGCGAATGCCCCGAGTTGTGGACGATGAGCAGCGGAATATCCGGGCAGACGCGGTCCAGTTCGTCGATCGTCGGCGACGTGAGGCCCTTCTGCAGCAGCGGGTCCCAGCCGTTGGCGAACACCCACCGGTCGTCCGCCTTCGGATCGCTCTTGGCGGCGATCTGTTTCTTGATCGCCGCCCACACGTCGTCGGCGGTGAACAGGGTGACAGGGCGGATGTCGACCACGGCGTAGCAGAGCTGGAAGGCGGCGAGACTCGGATGCCCGTGCGGCTCGATCAGGCCGGGGAGCACCCAGCCGTCGGCGACGTCGACGACCTGCGCGCCCGCGGGCTTGTCGACGTCGGCCTTCGATCCGATCGCGGTGATCAACCCGTTCTCGACGATCATCGCCTCGGCCGAGGCGTTCGGGTCGTCGGCGTCGAGGTCGGTCCGGACGATTCGCCCGGTGATGTAGGTGGTGGACGCACTGTCCGCGGTCATGTCGCCTCGTTCTGTCGGGAGCAGGATGTGTCTCAACCTATACAGGCGGCCGGCGAGACCGGGTTCGATCCGGCGTGCATGGGCATATCGGTCCTCTACAGTGCGTTCATGGCGAACGAAAACGGCCGACGGCGGATCACCGTCGTGAATGCCGACGACAACGAGCCGATCCGTCAGCGGATCCTCTACTCGATCAAACCGTTGATCTTTGACGACGGACCGGAGATCGAGGTCGTCACCCTCCCCGGTGGCCCCAAGCTGATGGAGACCCAGGAGGACATCGACAGCGTGGGTCCGCCGATGACCGAGTTCGTCGGGTCCAAACCCGACACCGACGTGTTCGTGGTCGTCTGCTTCGCCGATCCCGGCCTCGCCGAGGCGCGAAAGGCCGCGGGCGGCCGCAAGGTCTTCGGCATCAACCAGTGCGGGATCAACACGGCACTGGCGCTCGGCGACAAAGTCGGCGTGATCGGCATTTCGGACGCGGCCGTCGCGCGCCACCACAGGTACTACGAGTCGCTGGGCATCGGACATCGCATCGCGGGCGAACGTCCGGCGAACATCGATCTCGGAGACGCGGCGAACGCGCTGGATCCGACTACCGCGATCGACCCGAAGATGGTTCTCGACCGCCTCGCGGAGGTCTCCAGGGAACTCATCGAGGACGGCGCCGACGTGATCGTGCTGGGCGAGGGAGGCATGTCACCGGCCCGCGACCTCCTGCAGGAGGCCATCGGCATTCCGGTCGTGGACCCGACTGCGGCAGCGGTGGGCATGGCGATCGTCGCGGCGTCGGTGTTCCCGATGCCGCACGGGGCTACGTCGACGTGAGGACCCCCGCGTGTGCGGTGGCCAGGACTTGGGCCGTGGCCAAGTCCTCGGGCGCGGCCGTGCGCGGGTCGACGGAGATGACCGTCAGGTCGGCGTAGTTGCCCTCCTTCAGAAGGCCGATCTGACCCTCGCTCTTGAGCTGCCACGCCGCGTGCGCGGTGTGGCCGCGGAGTGCGATGTCGCGGGTGACGCCCGTGCCGCCGGAGAGCTTGCGCCCCTGGCGCGAGGTCCGCGTCTGCGCGACGGCGATGTTCCGCAGCGGTTCGCAGGGGGTGACGGTGCCGTCGTTGTGGAAGGTGACGGCGATCCCGGCCTCGGACGCGGCGCCGGCGTCCGCCCAGGCGCCGCCGCGAGTCTTGCCGAACAGGTCGTCTTCGAGGACTTCACCCCAGTACGTGATGTGGTCGACGAATAACGACGCGGTGACCCCGAGGCGTTGTGCGCGCCGGAACTGCTCCGGTGTCATCAAGCCGCCGTGTTCCACCCGGAAGCGGTGATCGGTCAGTTTGTGCTTCGTGATCGCCGCTTCGTAGGCGTCCAGGGTGAGGTCGACGGCAAGGTCGCCATGTGCGTGCGTGGCGAGTTGCCAGCCGTCGCCGACGTACTGCTCGCAGATGGCGACCATCTGCTCCTTGGTGAAGTTGGCCTTGCCGATGTGATGGGGTTCCAGGCCGATCGCCTTCGTCGCATCGTTGGTGAGGTAGGGGAAGGAGGTGGCGATGTTGCCCACCCAGGGCGAACCGTCGGAGATGAGTTTGATCCCTACCTGGCGGAACCAGTCGTCGCCGTTGTCCAGCGGTACGGAGGCCTTCGCGCCCGGTTCGGAGAGTTCGTAGGTGCGCAGGCGGACCGGCAGCGTGCCGCCGGCGGCCTGTTGCAGCCCCTGGATCAACGGGTTGAACTGCGCCATCCAGCCCAGATCGGCGATGGTGGTGATGCCTTTACCGCGCAGATCCCGCAGGTAGGTGAGCATGAGCTGCGGCATCTTCGGGGCCAGGCTCGCGAGGAACGGTCCGGCCACCGCCTTGACGGCGCCGACCTCGTAGCCGACGCCGGTCAGCTCGCCCTTCGCGTCGCGGCCGAAGGATCCATCCGCGGGATCGGGGGTGTCTTTGGTGAGGTTGGCGTACTTCGCCGCGGCCGTGTTGAAGTACAGCGAGTGTCCCGAGTTGTGGACGATGAGCAGCGGAATGTCGGGGCAGACGCGGTCCAGCTCGCCGATCGTCGGCGCTGTGAGGCCCTTCTGCAGCAGCGGGTCCCAGCCGTTGGCGAAGACCCACCGGTCGGCGGCCTTCGGATCGCTCTTGGCGGCGACTTGTTTCTTGATCGCCGCCCACACGTCGTCGGCGGTGAACAGGGTGACCGGTCGGATGTCGACCACGGCGTAGCAGAGCTGGAAGGCGGCGACGCTGGGGTGGCCGTGCGGCTCGATCAGGCCGGGCAGGATCCAGCCGTCGGCGACGTCGACGACCTTCGCGCCCGCGGGCTGGTCGACGTCGGTCCTCGATCCGATGGCGGTGATCAACCCGTTCTCGACGATCATCGCCTCGGCGGAGGCGTTCGGGTCGTCGGCATCGACGTCGGTTCGGACGATTCGCCCGGTGATGTAGGTGGTGGACGGATCCGGCACGGTGCCTCACTAAGTCGGTGGACGACGTGGCCTCAACGTATACCGGTGGCCGACCCGATGTGCGCGAGTCGGCGACGGACGGCTTCTCGTCCCGCCTCGAAGGCCGGTTCGAGCACCTCGCCGCGCGACTCGAGTCGACTGACGCGGGGACTGTCGTCGGCGGGTCGGATCGAGACGACGGTCGCCTCGGGCTCGGCGTCGTAGCCGGCCAACGTGTCGTCGTCCTCCTGCAGCCGCCGGTCGCGATCGAGGTAGGCCGCGCGCAGCGCCGGGGAGGTGAACTGCAGCACGGTCGCGGCGAACAGCCGGTTGCCCCGGCTCGGTTCCGAGGGATCGGCCGTATCGAGGATGCGCCGTGACCGCAGCACCAACGCGTGCGTCGCGCCGTCGGCGAGCGCTCGGCGATACGGAACCGATTCGGCCAACCCGGCGTCGTAGAAGCGGCGTCCGGCGATCCGGATCGGTGGACCCGCGACGAGGGGCAGCGCCGCACTCGCCCTGATCGCGAGGCGCAGGTCCGCCGCGTCGTCGATCATCGGGGCGAGGTCGACCGACTGGCCGGTCGCCACGTCGGTGGCCAACGGGTGGATCGCGACGCTGCCGGTCAACACCGATTCGAAGGGGAGTACCCAGTCGTTGACGTAGACGTCCTCGATGAGCCGCTCCACGTCGATGATTGGACGTCGGCGCAGCACGTTGCGCGGGTCGATGAGCGCCTGCGCGAACCGTGGGTCGCGCCATCCCTCGATGCCCTCCGGGCGCGAGCTGAGGAGCCACGCGGCGTTGATCGCGCCCGCCGAGGCGCCGTACACCGCGTCGAAAAGCGGTGTCAGGCCCAGCTCGTGGATCTCGCGGGCCATACCGCCGGACACGGTTCCGCGCATCCCGCCGCCCTCGATGACGAGGACGACCCGCCGACCGTCGTCGCGGTGGTCCTCGCCCCGACGACGGCGGGTGAGCCGTTCGGCCAATACGTCGAACAGACTCGTTGTGGCACTTGAGGTCTCGGTCACGCGCACCCCCTCGTCGGCGCATGGCCGACGACGATGAAACTGCTCCGGTCCTGACGTGGGGCGACCGGGGCTCGAACCCGGGACCAGCGGATTATGAGTCCGCGGCTCTAACCAACTGAGCTATCGCCCCCAGCGGGCACCAGGCCCGCTCAGAAGGGTACCGGGCCGCCTCAGCCGACGTCGGTCAGGACCTCGTCGACGAAGGCGCGGATCCGACGTCGCAATTCGGCCACGCGCTGGTCGCGGATCTGCTCGAGATCGGTGCCGCGGTGATAGGCCGGGGGCAGCTGCCGCGCATTGCGCGAACAACCGAATTTCTCGCAGATCAGGACCCCGAGAGTGCAGCCGCGCCGACCGGCGGCGCCCGCCCGTCGAACCGTGTAGAGCACGGCGTCGTCGGACAGGTTCACATCCGAGCACCAGGAGCACATCGCGCGCCCCCGCGGTTTCGACTCGGCCCGGGTGAGCAACAGTGCCACCGGCCCGTCGTCGTGGTCGACGACGAGGTAGGCCCGACGCGGGATCTTGGGGTCGCGCCAGCCGAGGAACTCGAGCCGTGCGAAGTCGACGTCGGCCAGGTCGGGGTAGGTGACTCGGGCGACCTCGCTGCGCGTGGCGCCGCGGAAGGCCGAACGGATGGTTGTCTGGGAAAGGGGTTGCATAGGAGAACCAAACGGTGAGGTCGACGCCGATGGGCGTCGAGAAATCCGGAAGAGGAGGGCAGGCTAATCCGGCCGATCACCATGATCGGCGCGGGGCGCGGTCAACTGATACGGGCGCGAAAGGCGCCGGACTCCTCGATTCGCGGATTGCTCACCGGACCAGGTTAGCGCGGTGAGTCGTGGCCGCCCAATGGTTTGTGCCGACGGTGTTCGGGCAACGTCACGTCCGGGCGCCGCTCGACGCGGGTCCGGCCGTCGGCCCGCCAACCGTGGCGCCGATAGAACCGATTGGCGCGGTCGTTGCCGTCGAGGACCCAGAGGTAGGCGTCGCGGAATCCGTCGTCGGCGAGGCATTGTTCGGCACCGGTGAGCAACGCTGATCCGACGCCCGCCGACCACGCGTCGGGATGGACGTAGAGCGCCCACAGCTCGCCGTCGGCGGCGTCCTCGCGACTGGCGCCGAATGCCGTGAATCCGACGATGTCGCCGTCGCGCTCCGCGACGAGTTGGACGGTGGAAGAGTCCTCCGCGCCGATGATCTCGTGCCAGCGCCGGGCGCGCTGCTCGACGGACAACCCGTCGAGGAAGGTCTGGGGGAGCAGGCCGTGATAGCCCGATCGCCAGGAGTGGACGTGGACGTCGGCTATCGCCTCGGCGTCGTCGACCGTGGCGCGGCGCAGCGAGAGCATGGGGTAAGCCTAGGTATCCGCGGCCGGGGTGGCGTCGGAGATCATGGCCCACCCGATCAGGTCGCACTTGGCGAACTGCAGCTCGGTGTCTTCGCTGACGGTGTTGTCGATGATGTAGGCCAATTGGACCGGGAATCCACGCATTCCGGCGTGCACCTGGCTACCGGCCATGAGGGCGACGATGACGACGGCGAGAACGGAGACGAAGCGGCCGTCGTCGTCGGTCCCGGTGAGTTGGGGTTGGGGTCGGCTCCAGTCGAAGTCCGGTCCAGGGTGGTATTTGACCGGGCTTTCCAGGACGCCGATGTAGTAGTCGTCGCGGTCGCTCGCGGCGATCTGGCGCACGGCATCGGCCGAGACGGGTAGCTGTGCCCGGAGTTCGGGAATGGCGTGCGGCGTGCCCGAGCCGTTCTGGGCGTAGTCGATGTCGTCGATGGTGAAGCGGGCCATCGGGGCAGCCTACGCCCGGACGGTGTGGATTCATTCGCAGGCGATACCGTCTCCGTCGCGGTCGAGGTGCGAGGCGTAGCCGTCCTCACCCTTCTGGATCGGGGTGACGCCGGCCTTGCGCGCCTCGGTGCAGTTCTCGTAGTACGTGGCCTGCGTCGCGCCGGGCAGAGGGGAGGCGTGCACCGATGCGGCGACGGTGAGCGGGACCATTCCGGCCGCGCCGACGGCGAGGGCCGCGAAGGTTCTGGCGATGAGGGTGGCGGTCGTTGCGGGCATGCGGGGACTCCGTCTCGGTAGCAGCTTCCCCGGCCGTCATCAACTGTACGAGTGGCCGCTCTTGCGCGGAGAGGATTCGGATACCGATCAACGGGTGCGGCGGTAGGCGGTGAAGACGTTGGGCAGGCGCGGTCGGCGCAGGATGCGGGCGATGAACTCGCCCAGTGTTACTCCGGCGGCCAGCCCGACCCCGATGATGAAGGCCGTGACCATGGCGGAGGTGCCGCCGGTGCCGGTCATCAGGCCGTACATGCCGCGGTAGATCGCCTGGCCGGGCAGCAGCGGCGTGATGCCGGCGACGGCGATGACCAGCGGCGGAGTGAGCGATCGGCGGGCGGCGATACCGCCGACGAGGCCGACGATCGTCGCGGCGGCGGCATATCCGAACACCGGTCCGAGGTTGGTCAGCATCAGTGCGGCCGTGACGCCGGAGCCGATCGCGCCGGCGACGAAGGCGGCCGGCAGTGCCCGGCGCTCGGCGTAGCTGGCCAGCGCGAAGGCGAAGGCGGCGATGGCACCGCCCACGACGCGGGCGGGCACGTCGGCGGCCCCGAACGGTGGCACGGCGGTGAGGGCAGGGAGGTGGACGTCGAATAGGCCGACGAAGCGGATCGAGAGGGCGACCCCGATCATGATGCCGCCGGTCATCACCACAACCTCGGTGAATCGGGCGGTGCCCGTGATGGGTGCGCCGGTGATGGCGTCCTGTACCGCGCCGACCAGGGTCAGGCCCGACAGCAGGACGATGATGCCCGCCGCGATGATCTGCGTCGGCCGAAAACCCAGGCCGCTGCTCTCCAGCACCGGGTTGAGCAATGCCGCGGGAAGGACGGCGAGGAATCCGCCGGCCATCTGTTGGAAGAACGGCGGGGTACCGATGCGGTTGAGCCGTCGGTTCACCTCGATGATGACGACCGACGTGGCGAACGCGGTGAGCCAGACGACCCAGGTGCCGCCGAGGAAGATGCCGACGCCCAGTGCCATCAACCCCCAGGCGAGTGTCGCCACCCACCGCGGATAGGGGTGGGGTGCCTCGGTGATGTCGTCGACGATGCCGTGGGCGGTGGCGGGGGTGATGGACAGCCGTCGGATCTTCCGCACCAGGCGGTCCATCTGGGCGAGCCGGGTGAAGTCGAGGGAACGGTAGTAGACGGTGCGCGACGCGGTGATCGGCGGCAACGTGCTCCCGCGCCGGGCGCAGATCAGGATGGTGTTGAAGGTGACGTCGACGTCGACGTCTTCGAGTCCGTAGATGTTGGCGACGAATTCCACCTGGTGTCGGGTGTCCACGGCCCCGGTGCCGGCGTCGAGCAATACCGCGCCGATCCGCAGTGCCAGGTCGAGGACCTCGGTGATCGCCGCCTCGTCGCGGAGGTCGATCGGCTTGCGCGGGGCGATGACGATGCTGCCCGGCTCGATGGTGTCGATCGTCGCGGGTCGGGTTCCGAACACTCGGTCCATGCCGCGCCGCAACAGATCACGCACGCCCGCGCCTCCTCCTCGTCGCCTCCGCACCAGCCTAGTGATCCTCGGTGTTCCCGCGCCGTGATCCCCGCGTCACGTCCAGTGCTCGGTCACCGCCTCGATGACCGAGATCACGTAGTCGGCGCCCGGCTCGGGGTTGCCGTCGGCGTCGACCGCCACGTCATTGCCGAGCAGGTCGATGATCGCTTCGGCGTCGGCGGCCGTCGGGTTGTCCAGGGATTCGAGACGAAGCAACTCGTACTCGCCACCGTGTCGGGCGACGCTCGCCCGGATCTGTGCACGCTGGTCTTCGGTGAATGGCTCCAGGAATCGCATTTCAGTGCCTCCAGCCCATCCGGTTGCGCGGCCAGCAGGTGACCACCTGGCCCCTGCTGTTCAAGACTGCGGTCGCGGTCGCCTCCGCCTGCGCGGCTAACCAGGCGTATCAGGGCGACAAAAAACCGCCTGCGCGAGCAGGCGGTTCTGAGCTCCCCCAACTGGACTCGAACCAGTAACCGTTCGATTAACAGTCGAATGCTCTGCCAATTGAGCTATGGGGGATTGGCATCGGCTCGTATGAGCCGGATGTTGACTCTAGCGCATTGCCTGAACGCGGACAAAACCGCTGGTCAGCCGCGTGGCTCGGGATCCCAGATGCCGGCTGCGGAGAGCCGGGCGACCAGGCGCGCGGCACCGTCGTCGAATTGGCGCTGCACCTGCTCGACGATCAGCGCGCGATCGCCGGTGCGGTACCCGTCGATGAGGCGGGCGTGGCTGTCGACGGCCACCGAACCCCAGTCGGGATCGGCGGCGTAGATCCGGTGCGGGGTGTAGTGCGTCGCGTTGAACAGGAACCACGCCAGCTTGTCGCTGGCCGAGATGCGGTTATGGGTGCGGTGGAAGTCGAACTCCGCGTCGACGATCTCGTCGACGTCGCCGGAACCCACCGCCGCGCGCAGCCGTTCGTTGCAGGCGGTGAGCAGTTCGACGTCTTCGGGGGAGACCATGTCGGCGGTGCGCAGCGCGATCTTCACCGCGATCTGGCCCTGCAGCCAGAAGATGTCCTCGACGTCGGTGCGCGAGAGGTCGGCCACGACGTACCCGCGGTGCGGGGCGAGGTTCACCATCCCCTCGCCCCGCAGCGTGAGCAGAGCCTCGCGCACCGGCGTGACGCTGACCCCGAGTTCGGCGGCCGTTTCATCCATGCGGATGGGGTCGCCGGGGCGGAAGTCGCCGGTCATGATCCGGTGTCGGATCGCGCCGGCGACCTCCTCCGACAATTGGGGCCGACGACGCAGTGCGCCGCCCTGGGGTGGTGTCACAGCCCGTAAGTCTTGCCGATGATGTCGCGCTGGATCTCGTTGGTACCGCCGTAGACGGTCGAGATGATCGCACTGCGCATCAGCGCCTCGGCGTCGAACTCCTTGGTGTAGCCATAGCCGCCCATCATCTGCATCCCGTCGATGGTCATCGCCTTGGACACCTCGGTGGACTTGAGCTTCACCATCGACGCCTCCCGCGGGAACATCTGCGTGGGGTTGGCGTCGGCCTTGGCGGCCAAGTCGTACACGAGCAGCTTGGTGCAGGCGATCTCGGTGGCGTGATCGGCCATGCGGTGCCGCAACGCCTGGAACGTGCCGACCGGCTTGCCGAACTGCTTGCGCTCGGTGATGAACTTCAGCGTGTCGTCGAAGGAGCGCTCGGCCAGGCCCAGCTGCATGGCGCCCAGGATCAGACGCTCGGTGTTCAGGCCGGCCATCAGCTGCCACCAGCCCTGGTTCACCTGGCCGACGACGTACTCGTCGGGGATGAAGCAGTCGGTGAAGTAGAGGTCGTTCTGCTCGCGACCGCCGAGGGTCTCGATCGGCACGATCTCCAGGCCCTTGGTGCCGGCGGGCACGTGGAACTGGGTGATGCCCTCGTGCTTCTTGTCGGTGCGCTCGGTGCGGGCGATCAGCAGGATCGACGAGGCGATCGCCGCGTTGGAGATCCACGTCTTCTGACCGTTGATCTTCCAGCCGCCGTCGACCTTCTCCGCTTTGCAGGACAGGTTCGCGACATCCGAGCCGGCCTCGGGCTCGCTCATCGCGATGGACAGCGAGTCGCCCTTCACGACGTTGGCCAGGACTTCCTTCTTCAGTTCCTCGCTGGCGAAGCGCTCGTAGGCGGCGGCGGTGATGAAGGTGGGGCCGATGCCGCCGACCGGGGCCATGCCGTGCAGGGCTTCCTCGAGGAAGATGCAGAGTTCGACGTTGCCCGCGCCGGCGCCGCCGTATTCCTCGCCGACGATGATGCCGGCCCAGCCGAGGTCGGCCATCTTGCGGTACAGCTCCTCGCTGTGCGGACCGTCCTGCGTGTACTTGGCGCGCTGCTCGCGGGTGCCGACCTCGCGGGCGCAGAAGTCGCGCACCGCTTGGGCGAACGACTGCTGTTCTGGGGTGAATTCGACCATGTCTGATGGAGCCTTTCGTTCGGAAGCTCCGTCATTCATATCACATATATTTGATAGTCAGACAGTCCCGGGTTGTCGCCTACCCTGTTAAGCCATGGGACGCACCACCGATTCCGAGAACGAGACCGTCGACGAGCAGACGGCATCGACGGAGAAGACCGCATCGACGGATGCAGAAGCGGACACCGACTCGCCGCTCGCCGGGGCCGACTTCCTCGCGGCGAATCGTCGGAATCGGGCCGAGGCCAAGGCGCGGGCGCAGGAGGAGGCCGCCCGCAAGGCGCGCACCCCGGGCAAGGTGGCCGCGCCCACGCGGGGCGCATCCGGCCGCAGCCGGCTCGTGCCGGCATTGATCGCGCTGTCGGCGGTGCTCGCCGTCGTCGCGGCGGGGGTCGTGTTCTGGGCGGTGCGCTCGTCCAACGAGGCGGCACAGCTGAATCCGCAGTCCTCCTTCGGAAAGGATGCGCAGGCCACGGCCGGCAAATACGTCGCCGACGTGATGACCTACAACGTCGACGACTTCGGCGACCTGGATCGTCGGATCCACGCCGTCGCCACCCCGGGATTCGCCGAGCAGTACATCAAGGCCTCCGGCCCGGCCCGCAAGGGCAGCGCCGCCGGGGATGCCTCGTCGCAGGGGAAGGCCGCCGCCACCGGCATCATCGAGCTGTCCGGGAAGCGCGCGGTGGTCCTCGTCGCCCTGGATCAGACGATCACCTCGCCGGCGATAGCAGAGCAGTTTCCCGACGGGCACCTGTATCAGTCGCGTGTGCGGGCGACCCTGGTGCGCGACGGCAACCGGTGGCTGCTCGACGGCTTCGACGTCGTGTGACAACACGCGTTATCACGTTGTGCTAGAACGAGAGCGTGACCGATTCCGCTGAGCTCCTGGCCACCGTCGACGACGGTGGAATCGCCCGACTGACCATCAACCGCCCGGATCGGATGAACGCGCTGAGCGGTCCGGTCTCATTGGCCATCCGTGCCGCGCTCGACGAATGGGCACAGCGCGACGACATCCGCGTCGTCGTGATCACCGGGGTCGGCGGCAGCTTCTCGGCGGGCGCCGACATCACCGACATGGCCGCGGCGAACAGCGGCGACGCGGGCGCTTCGGTCGACGAGGCCAGCGCCCAGGGCATCATCGCCAACGGCTCCGAGCTGGCCCGTTCCGTGCGGCGGATCCCCGTGCCGGTGGTGTCGGCGGTCGACGGGGCGGCCGTGGGAATCGGCGCCTCCCTGGCCCTCGGCGCCGACCTCGTCTATGCGACGAGTCGCGCGTACTTCCTGTTCCCGTTCGTCAACATCGGCCTGATGCCTGACGGCGGCGCCAGCATGTTGGTGGCGGCGTCGGTCGGACGGGCGCGCGCCAACGCGCTGCTGCTCCTGGGCGAGAAATTCCGCGCAGCCGCCGCCTTCGACGCCGGTCTGGTGACCGAGGTCGTCGCGGACGAGCCGGCGCTGCGCGCCCGGGTCGACGAGGTGGTGGCCAAGCTCGCGACCAAGCCCGCGTCGGCGCTGCGCACGACCAAAGCCGCTTCCGATGCGATCACGATGGCCGCATTCGAGTCCGCGCTGGGCCACGAGTTGGCCGGCCAAGTCGCGCTCCTGCAATCGCCGGAGTTCCAGGTCACCCTGGCCGCGTTCGCCAAGCATTCCGGCTGACGCCGGACCGTCAAACACACCGGCGCCGCCGGGAGAGGATTGCGACGATGCCCGTTTCACCGGTCGAGGATCGCACCGCCGAGCCGCTGCGCTCGAGCCGTAACCACTGGAACAACCAGGTCCGCCGCCACGCGCTGATGAAACCCGAGGCTCCCGCGCTGCGGTTCCTCGGTGCCGAGACGTCGTGGCGGACCCTCGACGAGCGGGTGCGCGCCTTCGCCGGTGCCCTGCACCGCCGAGGCGTCGCCTTCGGCGACCGGGTGATGATCCTCATGCTCAACCGCTCGGAATACGTCGAGGCGGTCCTCGCGGCGAACCTCATCGGGGCGATCGCGGTGCCGGTCAACTTCCGGATGGCGCCGGCCGAGGTGGGCTTCCTCGTCGCCGACAGCGGTGCCCGCTGGATCATCACCGAGACGGCGTTGGCCCCGCTGGCCGACGGGGTGGCGGCGGCGAGCGGTGCTATCGACACCATCGTCACCGTCGGCGAGGCCGGCGACGGTCACCTGCGGTTCGAGGATCTGATGGACGAGGACGCGGCGGATCTGCCGGCGATCGACGTGCCCGAGGACACGGTGGCGCTGATCATGTACACGTCGGGCACCACCGGAAAGCCCAAGGGGGCGATGCTCACCCACCAGAACCTGCAGGCCCAGGCGATGACCTGTCTGGACGCACTCGGCACCCGGCCGGACGACATCGGTTCCTGCGTCGCGCCGATGTTCCACATCGCCGCGCTCGGCGCGATGACCCCGCTGCTCTACGCGGGTGCGCTCTCGGTGATCCACCCGCTGGGCGCCTTCGACCCGAACGACCTGTTGGACACCATCGAGCGCGAGGGGACGACGTCGATCTTCCTGGTCCCGGCGCAGTGGCAGGCGGTGTGTGCGGCGCAGCAGGCCAAGCCCCGCGAGTTGAAGCTGCGCGTGATCAGCTGGGGTGCGGCTCCCGCGTCGGACACGGTGTTGAACGCGATGAGCGCGACCTTCCCCGACGCGATGAACGTCGCCGTGTTCGGGCAGACCGAGATGTCGCCGATCACCTGCGTCCTGGAGGGCAAGGACGCGCTGCGCAAGCTCGGCTCGGTGGGCCGGGTGGTGCCGTCGGTCGTCGCGCGGATCGTCGATCCGGCCGGTGACGACGTGCCCGACGGACAGGTCGGCGAGATCGTCTACCGCGGCCCGCAGTTGATGGCGGGGTATTGGCAGAACCCGCGCGGCACGGCCGACGCCTTCGCCGGCGGCTGGTTCCACTCCGGCGACCTCGTCCGCCGCGACGCGGAGGGCTTCGTCTACGTCGTCGACCGCGCCAAGGACATGATCATCTCCGGCGGCGAGAACATCTACTGCGCCGAGGTGGAGAACGTGCTGTTCGCACACCCGCGGATCAGCGAGGCGGCCATCATCGGGCGCGCCGACGACAAGTGGGGCGAGGTGCCCGTGGCCGTCGTGGTCGTCGCCGACGGCGGCGACCTGACGCTCGCCGAACTCGAGCCGTACTTGAACGAGAACCTGGCCCGCTACAAGCATCCGAAGGATCTCGTCATCGTCGACGAACTGCCGCGCAATGCCGGAGGCAAGGTCGTGAAACCGACGTTGCGCAGCAGTTATGGCAGCAAGGACGAGGGGTTGCACAGCTGAGCGGCGGCTCGCGGGGGACACGAAAGTGAAACGTGTTCCAATTTTCCGTTCGGGTGACTACCCTCACACGGGTAAGCGGGTTTCGACCGCGCCAATCGCGAGTGAGGATGAACTGTGAAGACTAAAGGTGCGCTGCTGCGAGAGCTCAATACGCCGTGGAAGATCGAAGAGATCGACATCGGCGACCCGAAGGCCCACGAGGTCAAGATCAAGATGGGCGCCGCGGGCATGTGCCACTCCGACCATCACCTGATGACCGGCGGCATCCCGATGGGCGGCTTCCCGATTCTCGGCGGCCACGAGGGCGCCGGGACCATCGAGGAGGTCGGCGAAGGCGTCACCGACTTCGAGGTCGGCGACCACGTCGTCCTCTCGTTCATCCCCTCCTGCGGCAAGTGTCCCTCGTGTGAGGCCGGACAGGCCAACCTCTGCGACTTCGGCATGTACCTCCTGCAGGGCGAGGCGGTCTCCGACCACACGTTCCGCATCCACACCGCCGACGGTGAGAACGTCTACCCGATGACCCTGCTGGGCACCTTCAGCCCGTACATGGTGGTCCACGAGGCCTCGGTGGTGAAGATCGACAAGGAGATCCCGTTCGAGGTCGCCGCGCTGTGTGGCTGCGGCATCCCCACCGGCTTCGGATCGTCGACGCGCAGCGCCGACATCCGCCCCGGTGAAGACGTCGCGATCATCGGCGTGGGCGGCGTCGGCACCGCCGCGCTGCAGGGTGCGGTCCTCGCTGGCGCGCGGAACATCTTCGCCGTCGACCCCGTCGAGTGGAAGCGCGAGCAGGCCCTCAAGTTCGGTGCGACGAAGGCCTACGCGACCATCGAAGAGGCGATGGGCGACGTCGCGGGCATCACCGCCGGCGGCATGTGCAAGAAGGTCGTCGTCACCGTCGGCGAGGTACACGGCACCGACATCGACAACTGGATGAACCTGACGTCCAAGGGCGGCACCTGCGTGCTGACCGGCATGGGCAGCATGCTCGACAACCAGGTCACCCTCAACTACTCGATGCTGACGCTGATGCAGAAGAACCTGCAGGGCTCGATCTTCGGCGGCGCGAACCCGAAGCTCGACATCCCGATGCTGCTGTCGCTGTTCAAGGCGGGCAAACTCAACATCACCGACATGATCACCCGCGAATACCGGCTCGACCAGATCAACGAGGGCTACCAGGACATGCTCGACGGGAAGAACATCCGCGGCGTCATCCGGTACACCGAAGAGGATTGGTGACGGGCTGACCTGCGCGGGCTCACCGCGACTCCGGCGGACGGGTTCACGACACGTGGACCCGTTCGACGCCTGTTTGTGGGCATTTGTGCACTAATGTTTGTGACGATCGCGATCATCGTCGCGAGACCAACGTGTTGAAGGGCAGTAAGCAATGGCAGACGACGCTAAGAAGAAGGCGCGGGCCGCGGAGCGCGAGCGCGCCTCGGCAATCGCGGAGGGCAACTGGGTCCCGGCGCCGCAGGACAAGTCCAAGGCGACGTGGTTCCGCGTCGCGGCAATCGTCCTGTGGGTGGCGGCCATCGCCATCGAACTGTGGGTGATCTTCAAGATCCTGCTGCCCAAGGGGCAGGAAGTGATCATGTGGCAGATCATCGCCTTCCTGGTCGCGATGGCCGTACTCGCCATCGCGGGCAACCTGCTCTGGCGCAAGGCCAATCGTCTCGACCCCGCGTCGGAGAAGAACAAGTTCCGCTTCTTCGTGCAGAACCAGCTGGGCGCCATCATCACGGTGGTGGCCTTCCTGCCGCTGATCATCCTGGTCTTCCTCGACCAGGACCTCAGCGGTAAGCAGAAGGGCATCATCGGCGGTATCGCGATCGCGCTCGCGGCCGCGGTGTTCGCCACCGGCGTCGAGACCAACCCGGTGTCGCAGGAGCAGATCGCCCGTGAGCGCAACGTCGTGCAGGCGCTGACCGGCCAGGATCAGGTCTGGTACTCGAAGAAGGGCAGCAAGTTCCACGTCTGCAAGCAGGCGGCGCTGGTCACCGGCCGGATCCAGCCGCAGAACCTGGTCAGCGGCACCGTCGCCAACGCTCACGGCGACGGCGTCGACGAGCTGACCAAGCTCTGGCCGACGGAGGCCCGCAAGCACTGCGACGTCTCCGAGGACAAGATCCAGGCCGTGCTCTCGGGCGCGACCGGTCTGAACGCCGAGGAGCTCAAGAAGACGCTGAACCCGGATGAAGACGGCCTGGTCAAGGCCCCGGCGAGCGTGCCGGCGACCCCGGGCAACGTGACGCCCATCCCGTCGGCACCGGCTCCGGCGCCCACGACGGCGCAGCGACCCGCCGCCTGAGGCGAGTGCTGCAGCAACTTGCACAGTGGCCGGTCGACAACGTCGCCGGCGCGCTGATCGGCCCGGCCGGTGTCATCGAGACCTTCGGTGACACCGGCCGGGCCTTCGCGTTGGCGTCGGTGACCAAGCCGCTCGTCGCCTCGGCCGTGCTGGTCGCGGTGGAGGAGGGGGCGATCGAACTCGACACGCCGGCCGGTCCACCGGGATCCACGGTCGCGCACCTGCTCGCGCACGCGTCGGGCCTGGCCTTCGACTCGGCCGAACAGCTCGCGCCGGTGGGCACCCAGCGCATCTACTCGTCCTACGGGTTCGAACTCGTGGCGAAGACCGTGGCGGAGGCCACCGAGATCGCGTTCCCGGACTACCTGGCGCAAGCCGTGGCGGAGCCGCTGGGGATGACGACGACGACGCTGGACGGCCCGGCCGGTCACGGCGCGACCTCCTGCGTCGATGACCTCGCCCGGTATGCCGGCGACCTGCTCGCGCCGCGGATCGTCGCGCCGGAGACGGCCCGCAGCGCGCGGTCGGTCTGGTTTCCCGGCCTCGACGGCTTCGTCCCCGGCTACGGCCGACACCGGCCCTGCGACTGGGGATTGGGTTTCGAGATCCGGGGACACAAGTCGCCGCACTGGACGGCGAGCAGTGCGTCGCCGGAGACCTTCGGCCACTTCGGGCAGTCCGGCACCTTCCTGTGGGTCGACCCGGTCCGGCGGGCCGCCTGCGTCGTGCTCACCGACCGGGCCTTCGGGGCGTGGGCCAAGCCGCTGTGGAGCGATTTCAACGACGACATCTGTGCGCGTCTCGACGGCGGGGGATGACCATGCGCGAACTGGACGCCAACGACCTCGGCGGGCTGCTCTCCCTCTACGCGGTGCTGCTGTTGGCCTTCGCCGCCAATTTCCACCTCTCGCCGAAGGCGGTCCGGCGAAATCGACGGGCGGCGATGGTGTTCGCCATCGCCAACTTCATCGGCGAGGCGTCGACGGTCATCGCGCTGCTGCTGACGTGGGTGGCCCTGTGGAGTCCCGGGGCATGGGAGAAGATCGACAACCTGCTGGTGTTCATTCCCGGCTCGCTGGCCATCGGCTGCGCGGTGTTCTTGACCTTCGAATCGGTGTGGGCGCGTATCCGCCACATCACCGAGGTCGGATTCGAGGAGCAACAACGTCAAGAAGAACTAGCGCAACACACGTCCCATGAGGCACACTAGATAACAGAAGTTGTGATAAGTAACGCCGCTGGTTGACGACGAGGTGTGTTGGGGAAGACGTTCCTCGTCGAACCGGAGGTGATCAGAGTGCGCAATCTGTCTCAGCTTGCGGACTACGCGACAGGCGTGGTGTACATCCATGCCGCTCCTGTCGCCTTGTGCCCACATGTCGAGTGGGCGTTGTCGTCGACCCTTGACGTGCCCGCGCGCCTCAAGTGGTCGCCGCAGGATGCCGAGCCGGGCATGCAGCGGGCCACCGCCGACTGGGTCGGCCCGGTCGGCACCGCCGCACGCCTGGTCACCGCGCTGCGCGAATGGTCCTCGCTGCGCTTCGAGGTGACCGAGGATCCCAGCGACGGTGTGGACGGCCTGCGGTTCAGCTATGTCCCCGGCCTCGGTTTGTGGCACGGCTCGACCGGCGCCAACGGCGACGTGATCCTGGGGGAGATGCAGATCCGGGCGCTCATGGACGCGCAGCCCGACGGCCGCGGCCTATCCGGCGAGCTGCACGCGGCCCTCGGCACGGCATGGGACAACGAACTGGAGAACTACCGCCTCGGCTCCGTGGGAGCAGAGGCGACCTGGCTTGCCCAGCGGGTGGGGTGAATACCGCACAAGTTGGATGACACACGAACTCCGCACCTGCGCGCAGGTGCGGAGTTCGTGTTTTGGTGCTCTCGATGTACCGGGGCTCAGAGCGGGATGTTCTTGTGCCGTCCGCGACGGGCCGGTGCCGTGGCGATCGCGGTGGCGAGGGTGCTGCGGGTCGTCGCGGGATCGATGAGTTCGTCGACGACGCCGATGGCCTGCGCCGTGCCGATCCCGCCGGCGATCTCCTCGTGCTCGGCGGCGAGACGGTCGTGCAGGGCCTCTCGCTCGTGCTCTGCGGCCGCGGCGAGGGTTTTCTTGTGCAGGATGCCGACGGCCGCCTTGGCGCCCATGACGGCGACCTCGGAGCCCGGCCAGGCATAGACGGCGGTCGCGCCGAGTGCGCGGGAGTTCATCGCGATGTAGGCGCCGCCGTAGATCTTGCGGGTGACCAGCGTGACGCGCGGGACGCTGCACTCGGCGAACGCGTGCAGCAGCTTGGCCCCGCGCCGGACCACCCCGTCCCATTCCTGGCCGACCCCGGGCAGGTAGCCGGGGACGTCGGTCAGGACGATCAGGGGGATGCCGAAAGCGTCGCAGAGGCGGACGAACCTGGCGGCCTTCTCGGCGCTCAGCGAGTTCAGGCAGCCACCCATCCGCAGCGGGTTGTTGGCGATGACGCCGACGCTGCGGCCGGCGAGGCGGCCGAACCCGATCACGATGTTGGGCGCCCACTTGGCCTGCAACTCCTCGAAGGAGGAGATCTCGTTGCCGTCGATGTCGTGATCGGTGTCGAGCAGTTGCGCCACGATGGGGTGGACGTCGTAGGCCCGTCGGGCCGACTCGGGCAGCAGCGCCTGGAGATCGGTGTCGCCCGCGCGCGCCGCGTCGACGTCGATCTCGCCCTGGCGGTTGAACGTCGAGACGAGCCGTCGGGCGCGCCACAGTGCGTCGGGCTCGGAATCGGCGGTGATGTGGCAGACGCCGGACTTCTTGCCGTGCGCGAGGGGGCCGCCGAGCGACTCCATGTCGACGTCCTCGCCGGTGACGCTGCGGACCACGTCGGGCCCGGTCACGAAGACCCGGCCGGCCGGCGCCATGATGACGACGTCGGTGAGGGCGGGACCATAGGCCGCGCCGCCGGCGGCGAAGCCGACGACCACGGAAATCTGCGGGATGTCCCCGGAGGCGCGGACCATCGCCTCGAAGACCTGGCCGACCGCGTGGAGGGCCTCGACGCCCTCGGCGAGGCGGGCCCCGCCGGAATGCCAGATACCGACGACCGGTGCCTGATCGGCGATCGCGGTGTCGATGGCGTCGACGATATGAGCACAACCAGCCACCCCCATGGCACCGCCCATCACGGTGCCGTCGGTGCAGTAGGCCACGGTGGTCACACCGTGGACCTCACCGATTGCCGCCTGCACGCCGGAATCGTCTACCGGGTGCAGCAGGCGCAGGGAACCCTCGTCGAAGAAGTTGGTCAAGCGAAGCAGCGGATCGCGGGGATCCACCGAATCCTCTTGGCTGGAAATGGGGGCCAAGGTGGTCATCGCCGTCTCCTTCCCTGTGTCTAGCGGGGTGGCTGGTCGTGCATCACATCTGTCAGTAGCGCCCGATCGCAATGGCCACGTTGTGGCCGCCGAAACCGAACGAGTTGTTGAGCGCGTACTCGTAGTTGCCTTCACGGGGCTTGCCGTGGACAACGTCGATGTCGCCGCACTCGGGATCCAGATTCTCCAGGTTGAGAGTCGGCGGGATAACGCCTTCCTCGACCGCCTTCATGGTCAGCACCGACTCGAGGGCGCCGACGGCACCGATCGAGTGGCCCAGCGCCGACTTCGGGGCGTAGATCGCCGCGTGGTTGCCGACGGCGGACTGGATGCCGATCGCCTCTGCCGTGTCGCCGACCGGGGTCGACGTGGCGTGGGCGTTGACGTGGCTGATGTCCTTCGGAGTCAGCCCGGCGGTCTGGATCGCACGGGCCATGGCCCGCGAGTTGCCCTGACCGCTGGGGTCGGGGGCAACCAGGTGGAACCCATCCGAGGTGATACCGGCACCGAGGACGCGGGCGTGGATGTGCGCACCGCGGGCCTTGGCGTGCTCTTCGCGCTCGAGGATCAGCATCGCGGCGGCCTCGCCGAAGACGAAGCCG
Organism: Gordonia sp. X0973; assembly: GCF_013348785.1. Lineage (NCBI taxonomy): Bacteria > Bacillati > Actinomycetota > Actinomycetes > Mycobacteriales > Gordoniaceae > Gordonia > Gordonia sp. X0973. Next base: position 2,268,105 of record NZ_CP054691.1, on the reverse strand, counting down.
TCCCGATCCTTGTCGAACGGGCGCGACGCACCGGCCGGATCGTCGTTGCGGGTGCTCATCGCGCGCATCATGGTGAACGCGGCGATCGGAATCGCATCGATGTAGCCTTCGACGCCACCACAGACGACCATGTCGGCGTCACCGAGGACGATGTGCCGCCACGCGTGCGCGATCGCCTCCGCGCCCGACGAACACGCCGAGACCGGGGTGATCACGCCGGCGCGCGCGCCGACGTTGAGGCCGACGACGCCGGCCGGGCCGTTGGGCATCGCCATCTGGACGGCGAGGGGCGACACCTTGCGGTAGTTGCCCGACTCCTCCATGGCCTGCCAGTTGTGGATCATGGCGTCGCCGCCACCCTGGCCGGTGCCAAGAACGACCGCGAGCCGGTTGGGGTCAACCTCGGGCTCGCCGGCGTGCGCCCAGAGGCGCTTGCTCATGACGTGGGCGACACGCTCGACGTACGCCATGCGGCGCGCCTCGACGCGGGTGACCTCTTCGGCGGGATCCTCGATGAGCTTGCCACCGATCCGGCAGGGGAGTTCGCCGTATTTGGTGACGAAGTCGCCGGTCAGTTCCCGGATGCCGGACTGGCCCTTGAGCAGTCCGTCCCAGGTCGAATCAAGGTCGACGCCGAGCGAGGTGGTGGCGACCATGGACGTCACCACCACGCTGGGGAAGTTGCCCCCCAGCGTGGAGTACTCGCGAAGCGAGGCGGTCACGCCTTCTTTTCCTCGGCGATCTGCGCGGCGATGGCGGCGGCGGCCTCGGGGTTCTCGGCCTCGAGCTTCTGGATGTAGGCGACGGCGTCACCGACGGTGCGCAGGCCGGCGAGGTCCTCGTCGGGAACCTTCAGGCCGTACTTGTCCTCGATCTGGACGGCGATCTCGACCATCGACAGCGAGTCGATGTCCAGGTCATCGACGAAGGACTTCTCCATCGTGACCTCGGAGGGCTCGATGCCGGTCACTTCTTCGATGATCTCGGCGATGCCGGCGATGAGGTCTTCCTGGCTGACTGCCATGGGTGGCTCCTTTGTCTAAGGGGTGTTATCCAATTCCGGAGACGGCGGTATGGGTGCCGTGTGGACGAGCCGCTTTACGGCTTTCCGGGGGCCGGGGGTTCCCGGCCGCTATCCAAGTTCAGTGATTCCAGAGAGGCTCTCCGGGGTCTTCAGGGCCAGGGTGGGCGTGCCCTTGAGTTCGCGCTTGGCGATCCCGACGAGCGTCCCGGCGGGGGGGAGCTCGACGATGGCGGTGGTACCGGCCTCGCGCATCGTCACCGAGCACAGGTCCCAGCGGACCGGGCGGGTGACCTGTGCGACGAGCTTCTCCAACGCCTCGGCGCCGGTGGTGACCGGCTTGCCGTCGGAATTCGAGAGCAGCGTGAAGACCGGATCGGCGGGCGTGATCTTCGCGGCGGCGGCGGCCACCGCGTCCTGCGCGGGCGCCATGAACGCGGTGTGGAAGGCGCCGGCGACGGCGAGCTTGCGGGTGCGCGCCTTCTCCGGCGGGTTGGCCACCAGTTCGTCGATGGCGTCGACCTTGCCGGCCGCCACGATCTGGCCGACGGCGTTGCGGTTGGCGGGGACGAGCTCGAGTTCGTCCAGGCGCGCGAGGACCTCGGCCTCGTCGCCGCCGAGCACGGCCGCCATGGTCGTCGGCTCGAGGGCGCAGGCGCGGGCCATCTCGGCGCCGCGGATCCCGGCGAGGGTCACGGCCTCGTCGGCGCTGATGACCCCGGCGATGGCGGCGGCGGCCAGCTCGCCCACCGAGTGCCCGGCCACGATGCTGCCGGGTGCGAGGGGATGCTGCTTGGCCAGCTCGTCGTAGGCGAGCAGCGCGGCGGCGACGACCAGGGGCTGGGTGATCGCGGTATCGGTGATCTCCTCGGCCGTCGCGGTGGTGCCGAGGCGTTCGAGGTCCAGACCGGTCAGCTTGGACCAGGTCGCGAGTTGATCGCGGACCCCGGGCAGCTCGAGCCAGTCGACGAGCATGCCGGGGGTCTGGGAGCCCTGTCCGGGCGCAAGCAACGTAAGCACGTTGTAACTGAACACCTTCAAGTCATCTGACGACGGTGTCGGAGAGCATGAACCTTTCAGAGCCGTTTTGTAGGAATCCTACAAACTCCACCCGAGTGGCACCCGGGCCGAAGCCGGAGCGTTATCCGTTACCAAACCGTGTCCAAAACGGCTCAGCCTGGGAAAATGGTAAGACTCGCCTGAAACGGATGTGACTCATGGGGCAGAAGTAGCTGGTTTGTTCTGCGTTTGTGTCAATCTGCCCACGGTCGTTGCCACGCGCAACACGTAGGCATCTCGCGGGTTAGTTGCGTCACGTCCAGTGATTTCGGCGATTCGTCTTAGTCGGTATCGAACAGTATTTGGGTGAACGAATAGTGTTCGGGCACAAGCCTCGACCGATCCGCCAGCGTCCAAATAGGCCTCGAGCGTCGCGGTCAGGTTCGCCCCGGCGGAGCCGAGGGGTTTCGTGAGCGTCTGAATCAGCGTGGTGGCGGCGGTCGGATCACCCGCCAGGGCCCGCTCGGGCAGCAGTTCGAGGCTGTGCACCGGCCGCGGGGCGCTCGGCCATCCCGCGACCGCCTCCATGCCGGCCAGCGCCTCGACGGCGCTGGTATGCGCGGTGATCAGGTCGGGCACCGTCGGCCCGATGACCACCGGGCCGTCGGCGAAATGTTCGAGCAGCTCGGTGACGAACGGCTCATTCGCCCGGATCTTGCCGCTCACGATCGCGACGAGGATGGTGCCCTGCACCACCGAGAGGGCGGCACGGTCGTGTGCGACGGCGGTGTTGTGGATGGTCAGCGGCACCGACACGTTCTGTTCCGGCGGCGGATTGCCGACGATCACGGTCGCCGGGGCGTCGGAGTCCCAGTTGAGCGCGGCTGCGCGCGAGGTGAGCTGCGGACCGTCGTCGCCGCGGACCACCGCGTCGACGACGAGTGCCTCCAGCCGGGAGTCCCACGCGCCGCGCGACTCGGCGGCCGAGGCGTAGATGGAGGCCGCGGCGAATCCGATTTCCCGGCCGTAGCGCAGCACCGACTCGGTGAGTGCCCGCAGCTGCTCGTCGTCGCGCGCCAGCAGCGGCAGCCGTTTCTCGAAGAACTCCATCGCCACACGGACCATCTCGACCGTCTGCAGCAGGGAGATGCGCCGCGCCAGATCCTGCGGCACCACCTGGAAGGCCTCGACGGTGAACTTGACGTTCCCCTCGGGATCCTGGATCCACTCCACGAAGTTCACCACCGCGGTCTGCACCACCAACTGCACCGAGGCGCGCTGGGCGGCGTCGAGCTCGGAGAAGTAGGGCAGGTGGTCCGACATCGAGTGCACCGCTTCGGTGGCCAGTCGCCCGCTGTACTGCTTGACCCGGCGCAACAGCGTGTCGGGCAACGCGTCGCGGACGCTGTCCGGTGTGGGCACACGGCCGCCCAACCCGCCGAAGATCGCCGCGGGCGAACCGGGCGAGGGCTTCGGGTTGGGCGGGGCGGTCACGTGTACAGGGTAGTCACTACGCCACGCCGGGGTCGCTGGTCTGCGCGGGAGCCGCGTTCACATCGTCGATGCGATAGCGCTTCGCGGCCTCGGCGGCCACCGTGCGGTCGATCTTCTGATCGCGCGCCAGCGCCAGCAGCGCGCCGACGGCGATCGACTCCGCGTCGACGTTGAAGACGCGCCGGGCCGCGGGCCGCGTGTCGGAGAAGCCGAAGCCGTCGGTCCCCAGGGTCAGGTAGGCGCCGGGGACGTAGGGCCGGATCTGCTCCTGGACCGCCCGCTGGTAGTCGGAGACCGCCACGGTGGGGTTGCCGTCGAGGGCCGACGTCACGAACGGGACTGCTTCCGGGGCACCCGGATCCAGGAGCGCGGCCCGGTCGGCGCGGATCCCGTCACGCGCCAGTTCGGCCCACGAGGTCACCGAGTGCACCGCGGCCGCCACATTCCACTCGTCGGCGAGTAGCTGTTGTGCGCGCAGCGCGTCGGGCATGCTCACGCCCGAGGCGAGGATGTTGGCCGACGCGGCCGGGGAGGCGAGCGCGGGGGCCGGTGCGTACCGGTAGATCCCGCGCAGCAGCGCCTCGACGTCGAGTCCCTCCGGCTGGGCCGGCTGGTGGAACGGCTCGTTGTAGACGGTGATGTAGAAGAACACGTCCTCCTGGGCGTCGCCGTACATCCGGGTCAGGCCGGAGTCGACGATGTGGGCCAGTTCGTAGGCGAAGGCCGGGTCGTAGATCACCGCGGCCGGATTGCTCGAGGCGAGCAGCGGGGAATGGCCGTCGGCGTGCTGCAGCCCCTCGCCGGTGAGGGTGGTGCGGCCGGCCGTCGCGCCGATGACGAAACCGCGCGCCATCTGGTCTCCCGCGGCCCACAGGCTGTCGCCGGTGCGCTGGAACCCGAACATCGAATAGAAGATGTAGAGCGGGATCATCGGCACGTCGTGGGTCGAATACGACGTGCCGACGGCGGTGAAACTGGCCGTCGAACCGGCTTCGTTGATGCCCTCGTGCAGGATGTGGCCGACCTGGCTCTCCTTGTAGGCGAGCATGAGTTCGGCGTCCACCGAGGTGTAGAGCTGACCGTTGTGGTTGTAGATCTTCAGCGACGGGAACCACGAGTCCATGCCAAAGGTGCGCGCCTCGTCGGGGATGATCGGAACGATCCGGTCGCCGATCTCCTTGTCGCGCAGCAGCTCCTTGAAGATCCGGACCAGCGCCATCGTCGTGGCGACTTCCTGCTTGCCCGATCCCTTGGCCACTGCGGCGATGGCCGGAGCAGTGTCCGGGTGAAGCGGGGTCGAGCTGCGGCGCCGCTTGGGGAGGAAGCCGCCGAGGCTGCGTCGACGGTCGAGGAGGTAGGTGATCCGCGGGTCGTCGGCGCCGGGGTGGAAATACGGCGGTAGGTACGGGTCGGCCTCGAGCTGTTCGTCGGTGAAGGGGATGCGCAGCGTGTCGCGCAGCGCCTTGAGGTCGTCGAGCGCGAGCTTCTTCATCTGGTGCGTCGCGTTGCGGCCCTCGAAGTGCTTGCCGAGCGTGTAGCCCTTGACGGTCTTGGCCAGGATCACCGTCGGCTGGCCCTTGTGAGTCATCGCGGCGGAGTAGGCGGCGTAGATCTTGCGGTAGTCGTGCCCGCCGCGCTTGAGGTTCCAGATGTCCTGGTCGGAGAGGTCCTTGACCAATTCCTTGGTACGCGGGTCCCGGTTGAAGAAGTGTTCGCGGATAAAGGCGCCGTCATTGGCGCGATAGGTCTGGTAGTCGCCGTCGGGCGTCGAATTCATCAGATTCACCAGGGCACCGTCGCGGTCGGCGTGCAGCAGCGCATCCCACTCGCGGCCCCAGACGACCTTGATGACGTTCCAACCGGCGCCCCGGAAGAAGGATTCCAACTCCTGGATGATCTTCCCGTTGCCGCGCACCGGGCCGTCGAGGCGCTGCAGGTTGCAGTTGACGACGAAGGTCAGGTTGTCCAGCCCCTCGGTGGCCGCAACCTGCAGCAGGCCGCGCGACTCCGGCTCGTCCATCTCGCCGTCGCCGAGGAAGGCCCACACGTGCTGGTCGCTGGTGTCCTTGATGCCGCGGTCGGCCAGATAGTGGTTGAACCGCGCCTGGTAGATGGCGTTCATCGGGCCCAGGCCCATCGAGACGGTGGGGAACTGCCAGAACTCCGGCATGAGGCGCGGATGGGGGTACGACGGCAGGCCGCCGCCGAGCCCGGCGTGACTGTGCTCCTGCCGGAACCCGTCGAGTTGGTTCTCGGTCAGCCGGCCCTCGAGGAAGGCGCGGGCGTAGATGCCGGGGGAGGCATGCCCCTGGATGAAGATCTGGTCCCCGCCGCCGGGGTGGTCCTGGCCGCGGAAGAAGTGGTTGAAGCCGACCTCGTAGAGCGACGCGGAGGAGGCGTAGGTGGAGATGTGGCCGCCCACGCCGATGCCGGGCCGCTGGGCGCGGTGGACCATGATGGCGGCGTTCCACCGGATCAGTCCGCGGAAGCTGCGCTCGACCTCTTCGTCGCCGGGGAACCAGGGCTCGTTCTCGGTCGGGATGGTGTTGACGTAGTCGGTGGAGGTCAGCGCGGGAATGGAGACGTGGCGCTCACCGGCGCGCTCCAGCAGCCGCAACATCAGGTAGCGCGCGCGGGCCGGTCCGACGGAATCGATGATGCCGTCGAGCGAGTCGACCCATTCGGTGGTCTCTTCCGGATCGATGTCGGGCAGGTAGGAGGCGACGCCCTCGCGGATCACCCGGACGCGGCTCGGAGTTGCGGACTCGTCAGACACAGTGGATTCCTCTGATTCTGTTGTCACCGCGCGGTTGGTGGTGCGCGGTGGGTGCAATTGCGGATGCCGACGCCGGGGTGGGGCGTCGGTGCATCCCCAGCCTAAACGTGCGCCACACCCGGCGGGCAATGTGATGGGTGCCACCGAGCAGTCGGGTGAATGGTCCGCTTCCGACGGGGATACGATTGCCGATATTCTCGAACGCGCCGCGGCCGATGCCCGGTCAACGTGGAACTGTCAACGAGGGGGAACCGATGACTGCGCCCGATCCGCACCCGCAATACGCCCAACCGCAGTATGCCCATCCGCAGTACGCTCAACCGCAGTACGCGCAGCCGCCGCATCCGCAGGCCGTGGCGCAGGGCTACGCGCAGCCTGGCTACCCGCAGCAGCAGGGATACGGCCAGCCGGTATTCGCCCAGGGGCCCGGGGTGTACACCGCCACGTTCAAGGCACATACCGGACTGCTCATCGTGGCGCTGACCAGCCCGAAGCAGGTGACGGGTTCGATGGCCGACGTCCGTCGGGCGTTCTGGGGCGCACAACTGCACTGCCTGTGCCTGGGTTGGTTCGGGGTCATTTCCGCGCTCGTCTACAACTGGGTCGCGATTTTCGGCAACATATCCGAGTTGAATCGCGTCAAGACCATCGCCAAACAATACGGAGAGTCATGACTGACACAATCGCCTTCGCCGCCCCCCGCCGAGTCGCCGCAGCAGTGGTCGCCCTGGGCGCGGCCGGGATGCTGATGGGGTGCACGGTCAGCGGCACGGCACACGCGCCGAACTCGGACGTCGTCGCCAAGTACGTGGCGGAGCAGAAGATCATCACGCAGAAGAAGAACGCGCGCACCCAGTGCTCGGACCTGCGGAGCACCCTCGGTGAAGGCGTGCGCGACTACAACAAGATGATCGACCAGTACAACAGCAGCGGCGGCAACTTCGCCGGGCTCGACAAGCAGGTCATCACGAAGTTGGACGCCAACATCGAGGCGTTGAACCAGGCCCAGTCCGTCGACCTCCCGGACGATCTCAAGACCCAGATCGGCGTGGTCAAGGACGCCACCCAGACCCAGCGCGACCGTCTCGCCGCGGGCAACATCGACTCCTTGAACGATTCGGCGCACAAGTGGAACGACGTCCGCCGCCAGCTCGACGTCATATGCCTGCGCTATTGAGCCGACTCCGCCGCCCCCTCGCGGGCATTCTGGCGTCGGCCTCGGCCGTGTCGGTCATGGCGTGCTCGGTCGGTGGCGAGGCCAGCCCCGCCGGATCGCCGGCGGTGAGTTCGTTCACCTCCCGGTATCGGTCGACCAGCGCCTGCCGGGAGTCGTTGGGGGGCATGCGGTCGACCGTCGAGGCCTACAACGCGATGATCGCAGCGCTGAACTCGACCCAGAGCATGGGTGCGCTGCGGGGGACCGATGCGGCGGTCGTCGCCCGTCTCGACGAGGATGTCCGCGTCCTGCGCGCGGCGGGCGCGAACGAATTGCCGCCGCCGCTCGCGACGGAGATGGCCAGGACCGCCGATGCCGCCGAGGCGGTCCGTCGGGCGATCGCCGAGAAGAACGCCGCCGTCCTGAACCCGGCCGCGCGCCGATGGGATGCCGCACGGCAGGCGCTCGTGCGGGTTTGCGCGGACTACCTGCACGACTGAGGGTGCGGTCGGTGACCGACGGTGCGGGCAATCGGCCGGTTCGGGTTGCGTTCGGGCCGTCAACCCTGTGGGATAGCAACACGGGCGTCGGGACTCACTCGGCGTCGATCCGCAGATGTAGGAGGTCACGCGTGGTCGCCGCCGAGGGTGCCGGTGCGCAGAAACTGGGGCTGAGCAAAGGGCTCGTCGTGCAGGAACTGGGCTGGGATGACGACACCGACGATGACCTGCGGGTCGCCATCGAGGACATCATCGACGCGGAAATGCTCGATGAGGACGCCGACGACGTCATCGACGTCGTGCTCCTGTGGTGGCGCGACGACGACGGTGACCTCACCGACGCCCTGATGGACGCGATCACGCCGCTGGCCGACGACGGCTACCTGTGGGTGCTCTCGCCGAAGACCGGGATGCGCGGCCACGTCGAACCGAGCGATGTCAGCGAGGCGGCCGCGACCACCGGGCTGACCCAGACCAGCGTCACCAATCTGGGGGACTGGACCGCGACCCGCCTGGTGCAGCCCCGCTCGCGCGGTTCGCGCTGAGCATGCGCGAACTGATCGCCGTCGGGGACCGGGCCCCGGACTTCACGCTGCCCGACCAGAACAACCAGCGCGTCAGCCTGTCGTCGCTGGTCGTCGACCGCAAGGTGTTGCTGGTGTTCTTCCCGTTGGCGTTCACCGGCAACTGCGAGGGGGAACTCGGGCTCATCCGCGACCGCCTGCCCGAGTTCGACAACGAGGACCTGACGACGCTCGCGATCTCCGTCGGCCCGCCGCCCACGCACAAGGTGTGGTCGAGCGCCCAGGGATTCCTGTTCCCGATCCTCTCCGACTTCTGGCCGCACGGCGCCGTCGCGACGCAATACGGCGTCTTCGACGAGCGGCGCGGCTATTCGGTGCGCGGCACCGTCCTCGTCGACCGTGATCGCGGCGTGCTGTTCGCCGATGCCGCCGACGCCGGCGCCCCTCGAGACGATTCGGTGTGGGAGCGCGCGCTGGCGGTGTGAGCGCCAACAGCGGCTCAGGTCATTACTCGCCCGCCCGCTCCGGCCAATTCGGCGACCGGCCCGAAGCGATCAGCAATGTGTCCGGTCCCGAACCGTCGGCCATCGCAGGCGGTCGTGCGTAGTGGTGGTGATCGCGGTCGCCGGCGGCCAGGCGCTCGATCACGGCCAGCGCCCCGGGGACCAGGTCGGCAGGCATCGAATAGTCCACGCCCGCGCCTCGCGCGATATCCCAGGTGTGGACGAGGACGTCGGCGGCATTGATCCCCGCGGCCGCCGTGGCCGAGAAGTCGCCGAACGGCAGGTGGCAGGTGCGGCCCGAGTCGACTCGCGACCAGGCGGCCCGACTCTCGGTGATGACGGCTTCGAGCGCCGCGCGGCGGTCACGAGCGTGCGGCGCCCGCCCGCGGGGCGCGTCGGTGAGCCCGGCGGCGAACCGGGTGAACTTGTCGGTGATCTCCAGGACGTGGTCGAGCACGTCGCCGACCGACCATGCCGGACACGGCGTCGGCCTATCCCAGTCCTCGTGCCGGAGGATGGCGACCACGCGCGCCAGGTCCGTCAACGACGCTTCGAGTGCGGCGACGGACGTCATGGCGTACATCATCGGCGCGGTGGGCCGCAGTGCGCAATCGGCTGCCCGGTCGTTGCCGTGCGTCGGTCGTCGTCTGCGCCGCGGGTCGAGTGCGCGCAGTAGGGATCGAACCTACGACCGCTGGTGTGTAAAACCAGTGCTCTACCGCTGAGCTATACGCGCGCGGGCATCGCGGGTGGCGATGGCCGAAAGCAAATCTAGCGTGGCGCCGGGTCCGGGTTCAAACGGCGCCGCCCGATCAGCTCCCGAAGATGAGTCCGGGCCGCTGCAGTTGGAAGAACTGCCAGATCAGCGCGGCGGCGTTGATGTGATTCGACGGCCGCCACAGCGCACCAGAGGAGCCGGGCCAGCGGTGCGTGCCGCCGTCGATGCGGATATGGCTCATCATCGTGCCGGGCTGGCAGAAGAACCAGTCGATGCGGGTCGCACCGTCGGCGATCTTCCGCTCGGTCGGCGGTCGGCAGTGCGAGCGGGCGGCCCACTCGTCGAGCCACGCCGGGATCGCGGGCAGTTGGCTGCCGAACTTGACCTCGCCGCCGTAGGGCACGATCGCGTCGTGGGTGCCGTGGAACTCGATCCGCGAGACCGGGCGGGCCTGGCCGCAGCCGCGCTCGGACTGCGGATAGAACGCGGCGGACACCATCGCGACGGCCGCGAACTGACCCGGCAGCTGGCAGGCCAGCAGGTTGACCAGGCCGCCGCCGTTGGAACGGCCGACGGCGAAGATCCGGCTGCCGTCGACGCAGGCTTGCGAGCGGATCTGTCGGATCATCGCGCGGGTGAACGCGACGTCGTCGGCCGCGGGGTTGGCGTAGGGCGCGGACTCCCAGGACTTCGGCCCGGTCGCACTGCGCAACCCCTCGGGGTAGGCGACGATTGCCGGGAGCCGCGAGAGCTGCGAGTAGTGCTCGAAACTCTTCGCCTGCTCGCCGCGCCCGTGGAAGGCGATGATGAGCGGTTCGGCCGCGGCGGGGCTGTACCCGGACGGCACGTGGATGTGGAAGGTGCGCGAGACGCCGTTGACCTCCAGCGTCCGGGTGCTCGACGAGCCGGCGCTCAGGTGGGCCGAGCCGACGCAGCCGGCGGCGGGGCTGGCGACGACCTGCGGCGCGGCCAAGACCTGCTGGACGGCGCTGCCGCCCACGAGGCCCACAGTGGCGAGGACACCGGCAGATAACGCAAGACGACGAGAAAGCACGAGCAACAGAATATGGTGAAACCAGGCGATACGCTGCATCGATCGGAGTGTGCCGATCGTCGCGAATAGGGCATCGTCGCATGAAGCGTGACCGTTTCGTCACCTTCGGTGTGACGAGAATCACTTGATGGAGCAAGGAGAGACGTGCGTCGACAACTGGTCCGTGGGGCAATCGCCGCGCTCGGCGCGGTACTGATGGCGGGACTCGCCCCGGCCGCACCGGGGCGCGCCGCCGCACCGCTGCCGCCGGGTTTCCTGTGGGGCGTCGCCTCGTCGGGATTCCAATCCGAGGGATCCCCGGGCGGTCTACCCGCCAGCAACTGGACCGTGCCGCACTCCGGGCAGACGCCCGTCGGCAGATCGGTGGACTTCCGGCACCGCTACCGCTCCGACATCGCCCTGGCCCGCGGCCTCGGCGTCAAGGTGTACCGCGTCGGCATCGAGTGGGCGCGCGTGCAGCCGTCGCCGACCCGTTTCGACGACGCCGAGTGGGCCTACTACGACGACATGATCGGCGCCATCGTCGCCGCCGGGATGCGTCCGATGATCACGATCGACCACTGGGTGGTACCGCTGTGGGTGATGCGTGCCGGGGGCTGGTCCGACCCGGCGATGGTCGGGCGCTGGTTGGTCTACGCCCGGGCCGTCGTCCACCGGTTCGCACGGTTCAACCCGCTGTGGGTCACCTTCAACGAACCGGTAGCCAACCTGGGCCAGCAGCTGTCGCGCGGTGAGCTGTCGCCGGCGCACCTACCGGCCGCGCGTGATCGCATGGTCGAGGCGAACGCGCGGATCTACCGCGAGATCCACCGGGTGCAGCCCGGGGCGATGGTCACGTCCAACACGGCATTCCTCCCCGCGGGCGGCGAGTCCGTGCTCGACCCGGTGTTGACCGACCGGTTCATGCGCCACGCCGATTTCGTCGGGATCGACAACTACTACGGGTTCTCGCTGAGCCGACCGTTCGCGGTCCTCGGCGCCACCCGTGACGGCATGGCCGGACTGCCGGTGAGCGCCGACAGCATCTACTACGCGCTGCGCTACAACGCCCGCCGCTATCCCGGGAAGCCGCTGTACATCGTCGAGAGCGGCATGCCGACCGCCGACGGCGCGCCGCGAGCCGACGGCTACCGTCGGGGCGATCACCTCGCCGACACCGTCTACTGGGTGCAGCGCGCCCGGGCCGACGGGATGCGGGTCATCGGCTACAACTACTGGAGCCTCACCGACAACTACGAGTGGGGGAGTTACACGCCCAGGTTCGGGCTGTACACGGTCAACGCGCTGCGCGACGCCAGTCTGCGTCGGATCCCGACCGACGCGGTGCCGGTGTACCGGCGGATCACCGCGCGAGGCGGCGTGGGTCCGGGATACCGCCCGACCCGGCCCGCGGAGGTGTGCTCGATCGTCGCGCCCATCTCGAGCTGCACGGAACCGGTGCACTGATGGGTGCGCCGCCGATCGATCCGGAGGCCACCGTCGCCGCGCTGCGCGCCGAATGGGCCGCGCTGCGCGCCTTGGTGGGGGAGATGTCCGACGAGCAGTTCGCCGCCGCGTCGGTGCTGCCCGGATGGTCGAACGCCGACATCGTCGCGCACGTCATCGGCACGGAGAGCATCCTGGCCGGACGGGCCGTGCCCGAGCACGACGTCACCGGCCGGGCCCACGTCCGCAACCCGATCGGCGAATTGAACGAGAAGTGGATCGAGGAACTGCGCGGCACCGACCGTGCGGAGCTGCTCGCCGCCTTCGACGCGATCACCGCGGAGCGGGTCGCGTCGCTCGCCGCGATGTCCGACGAGGAGATGGCCGCGGAGACGATGACCCCGGCCGGCCCCGACGCGTATGCGCGGTTCCTGCGGATCCGGGTCTTCGACTGTTGGATCCACGAACTCGACCTGCGCGACGGTCTCGCGCTCGCGCCGCCGGACACCGCCGGACCGGCCGCGATCGCCCTCGACGAGGCCGCCGCCTCGCTGCCGTACGTCCTCGCAAAGCGCGCCGGGGTGCCGCCGGGTACGACGGTGGTCATCGGGTTGACCGGGCTGCTGGAGAAGCGGCTGGCCGTCGAGGTGGCCGAGCGCGCGCGACTGGTGCCCGAAGCTGCCGAACCCGACGTCGAGCTCACCGTCGACACCGCGGAGTTCTTCCGGTTGATCGGCGGGCGCCGCGACGCCGACCCGTCGTCGGTGACGATCACCGGCGACGAGGGACTGGGCAGGCAGATCGTCGGGAAGCTGGCCTACACGATCTGAGCGTCACGCCAGGTCCGCGTCGGTGTTGACGGGGGCTCCGCGCGCGAAGTCGCGGGCTTTCCCGTCGTCCAGGATCTGCGCGGGCAACGGATCGGACAGGAGTTCACGGACGAGTCCGGCGGTGGCCTCGATCGGCCGTCGACTCGCGGCGATGACCACGTTGCCGGTGCGCCGGCCCTTGAGCATCGCCGCGTCGGCGACCACCGCCAGATGGCCGAAGACGGCTCCGATGGTGGCGACCTCGGCACGGGCCAGGCCCAGGCGCCGGTCGTCGGCGCAGTTGACGAGGTAGACGCCGTCGTCATCGAGCACCCGGGCCACGGCCCGGGTGAACTCGACGGTGGTGAGGTGTGCGGGCGCGCGGTCGCCGCGGAAGGCGTCGCGGATGACGACGTCACGGGTGTGCGGCGTCAGCTGCTCGACGACGTCGCGCGCGTCGCCGACCCGGATGCGCAGCGCGGGGGCGCGGGGCAGGTCGAACCACTCGCGGGCATAGGTGGCCAGGGCCGCGTCGATCTCCACCGCGACCTGGCGCGCGCCGTAGTAGCGATGGTGGATGTAGCGCGGTAGCGCGCAGGCGGCCGCCCCGAGATGCAGGGCGCGCGGCCCGGGTGCCGTCGTATCCGGCGGCCGGTGGTGTTCGAGCAGCATCATCATCTGGCGCATGTATTCGAAATCCAGGCGACCCGGCTCGTCCGGGGCGACATGGCTGCTTTCGGCGCCATTGATGGTCACCAGCCAACCGCCGTCCGACGGCGACAGCTCCGCGACGCCGCTGTCGATGGGGTAGACGCCGGGGGACGGTCCAGAACCTCGCGCTGCCACCCGGTCGAGCCTAGTGCCCGCTACGATCGCCCGGTGGACTACGCCGCCCCGATAGTGCTCGCCGCACTGGCCGACAGCGCCGTCGGCGATCCCCGCCGGTGGCATCCGGTGGCCGGGTTCGGCCGCGGGGCAGCGGCTTTGGAGCGGGCGTGGTGGGCGCCGTCGCGTCTGCGCGGTGCGTGCTACGCCGCGGTCTGCGTCGGATTCGCCGCCGTGGCGGGCGCGGTCCTCGGACGGCTCGGCACCGTGGGGACGGCGGTGGCCGTCTGGATCGCGCTGGGTGGCAAATCCCTTGCCGCGGTGGGCGAGTCGATGGCCGACGCGCTGGAGGCCGGTGACCTGGAGGTGGCGCGGGAATTGGTGCCGAGCCTGTGCGGGCGGGACCCGGCGGCACTCGACGAGGCCGGGATGTGCCGGGCCGCCGTCGAATCGATTGCCGAGAACACGTCGGACGCCGCCGTCGCCCCGCTGCTGGCCGCCGCGGTGGGCGGTGCTCCCGGGGTGCTGGCCTACCGCGCGATCAACACCCTGGACGCGATGGTGGGCTACCGCACCGAGCGCTACCGCGAGTTCGGTTGGGCCGCTGCGCGTCTCGACGATGCGGCCAACTATCTCCCCGCCCGGCTGACGGGTGTGCTCGCCGCCCTGTGTGGGCCGCGGCCCCGGCGGGCGGTCGCCGTGTGGCGGCGCGACGCCGGTAGTCACCCCAGTCCGAACGCGGGTGTGGTCGAGGCATCGTTCGCCGGTGCGCTTGCCCTGTCGCTGGGCGGCACCACGGTCTACCGCGGGCACACCGAGCAGCGACCGGTACTCGGCGACGGTGCTAGGCCGTCGGTGGCCGACCTGCGCGCCGCGGTGCGGCTGTCGCGTCGGGTACGCGCCGCGGCGACGGTCGTCGCGGTCGGTGTCGCCGTGCTCGCGCGGCGGAGGTGAACCCTTAACCCGCTGATGAAGAGTGCCTTCTCCGTCGTGAAAAATCCGTCCATCGCGTCTGCATAAGTCCTGTTCAGAGTTCCGTTGATGTTCACTACGTATCAGCCGTCCACCTGATCTGTCCGGGCATTGGGACACTGGCGGCCCACTGGCGGGGCTTTGGAGACGAAGCCGGGCGGGGCACGTAGCCGGGCACGGGCGCGCTCACGGGGAGTCGGTCGCCGCCTGCTGGAGAAGCTTCTGCGCGGTCCGAACTACCAGCACTGTTCCCTGGGCGGCTGCGAACGCATCAACGTCCGCGACATCCCCGTGAGTGACCTTTTGAGCCAGTGCCCAGACAGCCCGCATGGTGGTGCGCAGCTCGGACTTGTCGCTCCCCTCCGCGTAGCACGCAAGGAACAGGTCGAACCACGCTTTCGCGTCGGCAGCTTTCGGAGCTTCCGTGCCGGGCGGCACGAGATCGGGATCCTGGGTGAGCTTTCCGAAGTCGATAAGGATCTCGCGGCTGCGTCGGCCCACATCTTGCCAGTCGTCACGGTCACGGGCCGTCGAGTATTCATCTACAAGATTGGTGATGCGACGGTTGATGTTCTCCCAGTTCGGGGGAGGGTCGGTCAAGCTGGGATCGATGACGCCTCCGCGTGCCTCCAGAGCGTCGAGATTGCCGAGTGCTTCCCGGGCCAAGGTGCCGACGTAGGCGCGTCTCGACTGGTACGTGTCCAGATTTGCTGAGTAGTAGCCGTACCAGTCCCAGAGTGAGTCCCACGGGAAGGGAAGCGGGAGCCCGAGCCTCTGGAAGTTGCTGTTAAGGACGCGCGCGCTGCGTTGGTACCGCCGGTCTTCGTCCTGGATTCGCGGTCCTCCGGTGCCCACGCTCACGATCAGATTGGCTTGGTCCTGTAGAAGCCGTTGGACGGCATCTCGATCGAGCTCGTTGACCGGGCTGTTTCGCTCAGGGTCGAACAGGTTGTCAATTGCGTCGGACACAGGCACAGCCTTGCATGCGCTCGAAGGATCTGCGTCTTGTTCGCCTCGTCTTCCTGGTGACACTGAGTCTGCTCAGCGGTTCATTCTTCGTGTGTGGGTGGGGTGGTGCATCATCATGGTGTGGCCGCTTCGATCCCTGCACCTGTGGAGACCTCCGTGCTCCGCTGGGCGCGCGAGTCCAGTGGATACTCGCCGATCGCGGCCTCGCGCAAGATGTCGTTGCCGGATGACCGAGTGGCGCAGTGGGAGGCCGGGGAGGCCGTTCCGACCATCGCCCAGCTTCGCAAGGCGGCGGAGGCGTACAACCGGTCGTTGGCCGTGTTCTTCCTCGCTGAGCCACCGGACGGGTTCGACACCCTTCGTGACTTCCGTCGGCTCGACGAGGTCACGGCGGGCGACTGGAGCCCCGGGCTGCATGACGAGTTCCGGCGTGCCCACACGCAGCGTGAGTTCGCCTTGGAGTTGGCAGAGACCGAGGACCGAGAGATACCGACCGAGTGGAATCTGCGGTTGTCGGCGGATGATGTCGAGGCCGCGGCGCAGCGGATCAGGGACATACTCGGCACCGTCGGCCCTCTGGCTGTGCCGCCAACGTCGAACGACTCGTACGCCCACCTGAACGCCTGGATCGCTGCCATTGAGGCCAGCGGCGTGCTGGTCCTCGCGACAAGCCGAGGCGGTGTCGAGGTGTCGGAGATGCGCGGGATGTCCCTGTACTTCGATGTGCTCCCGGTGATCGTCCTCAACGGAAGCGATACCGCCCGACCTCGGCTGTTCTCACTGCTGCACGAGTTCGCGCACCTCGCGTCGCACACGGAGGGGCTGTGCGATGTCACCGCCGACGATCGACCGCGCACGGAGAACCGCCAGGTGGAGACCGTCTGCAACGCGATTGCCGCCGCCGTACTCATGCCTCGCTCGGCTGTGCTTGCGCGCCCCGAGGTAATCGCGCGGAGGGACGTGCCCACCTCGTGGGACTACGACAACCTCCGGTCGGTCGCTGCGCACTTCGGCGTGAGCCCCGAGGCGTTCCTGCGGCGACTGTCCACGCTGGGCGTGGTCCCGGTCGAGTTCTACCGGCAGCGTCGCGCTGAGTTCTCAGCGGCGTTCGACGAGGAGGCAGCGCGTAAGAAGCCGAAGAGTGGAAACTGGTACCGCAACACGGTGCGAGACCTCGGCAAGGCGTACGTCCGAGCGGTGACCGACGCACACCGACGGCGAGTCATCGACAGCAACACCGCGGCGGTGTACCTCAACGCGAAGGTGGGACAGATCCAGAAGCTCGGCGAGTTCGCGCAGCTCGGGAGCACTGAGAGGTGACGCTGTACTCGTTCGACACGAGCGCGATCCTCAACGGACGCCGTGACCTGTTTCGCCCCGCCGTGTTCGTCGGCTTGTGGACGCGCATCGAGGACGAGATCGCACGTGGTGACATCCGCGCGGTCGACGAAGTACAGCGCGAGCTATCGAAGCGTGACGACGACGCGAAGCAGTGGGCCGATCAGCAACCTGATCTGTTCTGCCCTCTGTCGCAACAGATCCAGGACGGCGCGCGGCAGGTTCTCAGCCTCTACCCGAACCTCGTCCGGCAGGGCGGCAAACGGAGCGGGGCCGACCCTTTCGTGATCGCGCTCGCTCGGGTCACCAAGGGAACCGTGGTCAGCGAGGAGACGGCCTCCGGGAACTTGACCAAGCCCCGTATCCCGGACGTTTGCAGCAATCTCGGAGTGCCGTGCGTGACCCTTATGGGCTACATCGAGTCCCAGGGCTGGGAGTTCCACTAGCTGCGAGCCGAGGTAGCCGACGCGCGGGCAGCGGAGTCGGAGAGTTCCCCGCCGCCCGCGTCGACCTGGCGACCACCGAACCCCAGATGACGGTGGTCGCCCGCCGATCCGCTGCACCCGTTGACGAGGCGAGTTGGACGCCGCGCGCGGGAATAGCTCCGCGGCGGCGGAGCGGATCGACGAGTTTCATGGCGATCAGTCCATCCACTGGGGACGGGCGGGTCCGGCTGGATGAGTATCGCCGGAACGGGGCCGGGCAGATGGTCGGCCATGCAGGCGGTCGTCGGATTTGGCAACTCGCGGATCACGCCGACTTGCTCGTCGGCTGACGAGTGACCCGGGATGCTGATGCCGAGCGCACTGAGAGCGCGATGCTCGCCGCATTTATCGCGCACTACGGCCGACTGCCGTACGCCAACGCGCGGAAATGACGCTACGAGGGCCGCGCCGTCGTGCCCAGCTTTCCAACTACAAGGGCCGTGGACGGCTACACCAGGTACTCCCCAGATCGGTGACTCGTTGGCATCCTGCCTCCAGTAGTGCTGAGCGTTCGAGATCATCGCGACGAACGAGTTGTTGCGGTCGAGCCATCGCATGTCGAAGCGCGCGGTGTCGTCTGCTGCCTCGATCTCCCAAACATGGCCGAACCCGTGGGGACTGCCGTGCTTACCGAACAGCGCCGCGGCCGTGGCGTCGGCGAAGCAGAACAGCGATCCGAGTCGTGTGGGGTGCTCTGGAAACTCTCGCTGGCGCACAAGCTCCCACACGAACTCGATCGCCGCTGAGCTGTCTCGCGGTAGAGGTATCGAGCGCCGTGCATCGTGACGGACTGAGGCACGTCGATGTAGTTGCGAATCGCGTCAGCCTGCGCCTCGGGTGTACGGGTCTCCATCGCACCGTGGTGAAAGCTGAGACCTCGGTCTAAGTGGTAGAGCTTCACGAGGCGATCATGCCCCCAGCCTGGTCAACAGCGAGGCGGTTGAGCCACCGGGAGCGGCACTCCACCCGTTGGGACACGCTTGGCACACTGAGCGCGATTCCGGCGCCTAGCAGGCCGTCGCGCGAGGATAAGAAACCCCTCCGACTCTGGTTGGAGGGGTTTTCTTGTTGTGCGCCATCAGGGAACCCCGAACCCGCTGATTGAGAGTCAGCCGTTGCCGTAGCGGTCGGCGAGTTTGCGTTTGACCTGATCGTCGTCGGCGGCGAGGTCGGGGGCCGCCCCGATCGTCTGCCGCTGCTTGCTGCCGGTGGTGAAACCGGCCCGGCGCATTCGGTCCTTCTTCCGGGTCGTCGCATCGTCAGCTTCGGTGCCGGGGCGCGGTGATTCCCCCGCGCCCTTCGCGGCAGCGGAGGCCCGACGCCTGGTGCGGATCTCGGTGACCAGGAAGTAGACGACGCCGAGGGGGGCCATGATCCCGAACGCCAGCCACTGCAGCCCGTAACTGAGGTAGGGGCCGGCGTCGAGCTGGGGTAGGGGGATCGGTTCCAGCGAGCCGGGCTGGTTGCCGGACAACTGCAGGTAGAACGGCGCGAGGGCGATGCCCTCGGCCGTCGCGACGGCGCTGGGGTCGATGCTGTAGGCGGTCTGCTTCCCGCCGATGCGGCCGACTCCGCGGCCCGGATCGGTGCCCTCGCCGAACCGGATGCGGGCGTCGACGGTGACCGTCCCATCCGGCGGGGCGGGCACGTCGGGCAGATCGGCGGCCTTGGGCGGGCGAACATAGCCCCGATTGACCAGGTACACGGTCCCGGCCGATTCGAACGGCACGAGGACCTCGACCGACGGGCGCTCCTCGATGCTGCGCAACCGGACGAGGACCTGGTGATCGGGCAGGTAGCGGCCGGTCAAGGAGACCTCGCGCCATTCGGCATTCGGATCGACCGGGAGTCCGGGGGCGACGACCTCGGCGATCGGCACCGCCGGGGTCGCCACGGCATGGCGGATCAGTTCGTTGCGGTGCGAGGTCGTCGTGTTCTTGCCCAACTGCCACGGTGCCAGCACGGAGAAGCACAGCGCGGCGAAGGCCGCGACGGCGATCCCCAGCGCGATGGGACCGGGACGGAGGATGGTGCGCAAGACGGACATGTCAGCTCACGAGCGACTCGCGCAGTCGGGTGCGCACCCACTCGAGGATCCCGGGCACCGCCGCTTCGATGAGTTCGCGGGTGTGCGCGAAGTCGTCCTGGGTGCCGTAGTAGGGATCGGGGACGTCGGCGTCCGGCTCGGCGTCGGGATCGAAGCTGCGGACAAGCCGGACGCGCTCGCCCAGACGTTTGCGTTCCAACGCCCGCACATGCTCGGCATCCATCGCGAGGATCAGGTCGGCGTCGAAATGTCGGGGGCCGACCTGGGCCGCCACGTGATCGTCGGGATACCCGTGGGCGAGCAATTCGGTGCGCGCGCGGTTGTCCGCGGCGTCGCCGACGTGCCAGCCACTGGTCCCGGCACTCACCACGTCGACCCGATCGGCCAACCCCTCCTGGGCCAACGCGTGCCGCAGGATGTTCTGGCCCATGGGCGAACGACAGATGTTGCCGGTACACACCACACAGATGAGAAGTTTCTCAGTCATCGCCATCCCAGAATACGGGGGAGCGGTCCGGCGCGCCGGAATCGGTACGCTGCTGCCATGGATCCCGACCGTCACGGCGACGCCGACGCGCTCCCCGGAATGGTCGACTTCGCCGTCAACGTGCGGCCCGGTCCACCCGACTTCGTCGTCGCCGCGCTGTCGGCCGCGATGAGCGAACTCGCCGCCTACCCCCGCGCCGACGACGAGTGGGCGACGCGCGCGGCCTTGGCGCAGCTGCACGACCGCCGACCCGACGAGGTACTCCTGCTCAACGGCGCGGCCGAGGGCTTCGAGCTGGTCGCGGGCCTGGGCCGGGCGCATGCAGCCGTTGTCGTCCCCTCCTTCACCGAGCCGGTCTCCCTGCTGCGCCGCGCCGGCGTCCCGGTCACCGAGGTCATCGGCTCCGCGCCGTGGCGACTGGCAGACGTGTGCGCACAGATCCCGCCCGACGCCGATCTCGTCGTCGTCGGCAATCCGACGAATCCGACGTCGGTGCTGCACCCCGCCGCCGACATCGCGGCGCTGCGGGCACCCGGACGGCTCCTCGTCGTCGACGAGGCCTTCGCCGACCTGACCGGCGGATCGGTCGCCGATCTCGCGGGAGAGGACGTGGTGGTCCTGCGCAGCGTGACGAAGACCTTCGGGCTGGCCGGGTTGCGCGCCGGCTACCTGCTCGCCGCTCCCGCCGTGATCGCCGAGTTGGAGCGCCGACGGCGGTCGTGGCCGGTGGATTCGCTCACCCTCGCCGCGCTGCACGCCTGCGCCTCGCCGCAGGGGCGGGCCTACGGTGCCGAACAGGCCAGATCCGTCGAGGGGGAGCGGGCATACCTGTGCGCCGCCCTGCGGGAGGCGGGGTTCACCATCCCGGCCGAGTCCGCGGCACCCTTCGTCCTGGTCGAGCACCCTCGGGCCGCCGACATCCGCGCGGCCCTGCGGCGCCGCGGCTTCGCCGTGCGCAGCGCGGAGAACTTCACCGGACTCGACGCGCGGTACCTGCGTTTCGCCGTCCGGGACCGGGAACTGGTCGATGATCTTTCCCATGCGCTCGAATCGGTGCTCGACGAACTCGCAGCGCACGACGCGGAAAGGGGATCGCGGTGACGGATCCGGTGCTGTTGTCGACGGTGATCGACCGGCTCGAGAAGGCCTTCCCGCCGGCGCTCTCGCAGGGGTGGGACTCGGTGGGGCTGGTGTGCGGCGATCCGGCGCAACCCGTGACGCGGGCGCTGGTGTGCGTCGACGTCACGCCGGCGGTCGTCGAGGCCGCGGTGGCGCAGGAGGTCGAGTTGATCGTCGCGCACCACCCGCTGCTGTTGCGCGGGGTCGACACCGTCGCCGCGTCCACCCCGAAGGGTGCCATCATCCACCGGCTGATCCGGGCCGGATGTGCGCTCTACACCGCCCACACCAACGCCGACAGCGCCCGCCCCGGGGTCTCCGATGCGCTCGCCGACCTGTTGGGCGTGCGCGAAACCGCTGCGCTGCAACCCATTCCGAGCGGCGAGCTGGACAAATGGGTGGTGCTGGTCCCGGTCGACGCAGCCGCGCGGGTGCGCGACGGCCTGTTCGCCGCCGGGGCCGGTGAGATCGGCGACTACCGGCACTGCGCGTGGAGCGTCACCGGTGCCGGACAGTTCGAGGCGCTCCCCGGCGCCACACCGGCCATCGGTTCGGTCGGCGGGGTGACGGAGGTGGTGGAGGCGCGCGTCGAGGTCGTCGCACCGAGACGCCGACGCGCCGACGTGTTGGACGCGCTGCGCGCGGCACATCCGTACGAGGAGCCGGCCTTCGACGTCCTGGAGTTGGCGCCGCTGCCCGGCGACGTGGGCCTCGGGCGCGTCGGCGACCTCGACGAGGCGATGTCGCTGCGCGAATTCGTCGCCCACGCCGGGGCGAGGCTTCCCCTCGCGGAATGGGGGATCCGCGCCGCCGGCGATCCCGAGCAGCGGGTCCGCCGGGTCGCCGTCTGCGGCGGAGCGGGCGATTCACTCATCGACGCGGCCGCCCGTGCGGGGGCCGATGTGTACCTCACCGGCGACCTGCGCCACCACGTCGTTGACGAGGCGTGCCGCGCCGGAGGACCGGCCCTCGTCGATGCCGGGCACTGGACCACCGAGTTCCCGTGGTGCGCCCCGACCGCCGAACTGCTGCGGCAAACGGGCATCGCGGCCACCGAATTTCGCGAGCCGACCGATCCGTTCGTCGTGGCCTACGCGCCGCACCGCTAGACTCGCCCGTCATGAAGGTGCAGGCGGCCAAGCAGCGGATCATGCTCGAAGTGGCAGAGGTCGACGCCGACCTGGCCAAGCTGCGCCATCGGCGCGCGAATCTGCCGGAGGACGCCGAGATCGCCGGGCTGCAGACGCAGATCGACACCGCCCGTGACGATGCGGTGCGCGCCGACATCGCCGCCGAAGACCTGGACCGCGAATACCGCCGCATCGACGGGGAGATCAGCGGCATGCGCACGCGCGAGGAACACGATTCGCAGCTGCTGAACCAGGCGGGCATGGCCCCCAAGGCGCTGTCGGAACTCCAGCACGAATTGGCCGGACTCTCGCGCCGCCGCGGGGTCGCCGAGGACGAGCTGCTTGAACTGATGGAGCAGCAGGAGGCGACCACCGCGGAGAAGTCGCGGGCGCAGGCCGCGGTCGCCGCCCTGCTGGCCGACGTCGAGCGGGCCACCGCCGCACGGGACGCCGCGGCCGCCGACCTCGACGCCTCCATCGCCGACCTCACGAAGCGTCGCGCGGACATCGTCGTCGACGCGCCGGACGAACTGCTGGCGGTCTACGACCGGCAGACGGCCCACGGCAAGCCGGGTGCCGGGCTGTTGCGCCAGCGGCGCTGTGGCGCGTGCCGGATGGAGCTGGACCGCGGCACCCTCTCGGCGATCGCGGCGGCCGACGAGGACGACGTGCTGCGGTGCGAGGAATGCGGCGCGCTGCTCATCCGCACCCACGAATCCGGCCTCTAGGTGACCCGATGACACCGGTCGAGCGCAGCGAGGGGGATCAGACACCGACCTCGACGAGACTCGTGCTGCTGCGGCACGGGCAGACGCCGCTGTCGGTCGACCGCCGCTATTCCGGGCGCGACGACGTGGCGCTCACCCCGCTGGGCGCCGAGCAGGCCGCACGCGCGGCGGCCCGCCTCGCGAACTGGCCGGTCTCGGCGATCATCTGTTCGCCGCTGCAGCGGACCAGGCAGACCGCCGCCCCGCTCGCCGCCGCGACCGGGCTGCCAGTCACCGTCGACGAGGGGCTGATCGAGACCGACTTCGGGGAGTGGGAGGGGTTGACCTTCACCGAGGCCGCCCAGCGCGACCCGGAACTGCACCGGGCGTGGATCGGCGACACCACCCTGGCCCCGCCCGGGGGCGAGAGCTTCGCCGACACCCAGGAGCGGGTGGCCGCCGCCCGTGCGCGGATCGTCGCCGCCCACCCAGGGCAGACCGTCGTGCTGGTCAGCCACGTCACCCCCATCAAGTCGATGCTGCGCGAGGCCCTCGGGGTGGGACCGGAGTTGCTCTACGGCCTTCACCTCGACCTCGCCTCGGTGTCGTTGGTGGAGTTCTTCGTCGACGGCGGGTCGGTCGGCAGGCTGGTCAACGACACATCCCACCTGCGCAGTTACCCACTCGCGTAACGGTTCGGAGGGTGCGCGGGGACGTGTACCCTGAACGGGCGAACGAGTCGGCCAGGCGGCCGCGTCGCGCGGAACGGCCGGTTGTCCGGTACGCCGCGCGCCGAGGAAAGTCCGGACTCCACAGAGCAGGGTGGTTGTTAACGGCAACCCGGGGCGACCCGCGGGACAGTGCCACAGAAAACAAACCGCCGGCGCGAGCCGGTAAGGGTGAAACGGTGCGGTAAGAGCGCACCAGCGGCGCGGGTGACCGCGTCGGCTCGGTAAACCCCACCCGGAGCAAGGTCGAAGGCCGCACCGATCGGTGCGGCTGCGCGGGCGTTTGAGGGCTGCTCGCCCGAGCCCGCGGGTGGACTGCTCGAGGTACCCGGCGACGGTGTGCCCAGATGGATGGCCGCCCCCGCCTCGGCGGGACAGGATCCGGCTTATCGGCCGACTCGTTCGCCCCCTTCGACCCGGGCACTAGATTCGTGGTGTGCGCTTCTTCTCCGCCCCCGACATCGACTTCGCCGGCATCCGGACCGAACTGGGCATCACCGAGGACTACGGCGACCAAGCGCTGGCCGAGGCGGCCGACGCCGTCGACTCGTGTGCCGCCGACCGCGAGGATCTGCGCCACCTGCCGTTCGTGACGATCGACCCGCCGACCTCCCGCGATCTCGACCAGGCCGTCTACCTGCAGACCCGACCCGACGGCGGCTTCACCGTCAACTACGCGATCGCCGACGTCGGGGCGCTCGTGGTGCCCGGCGGTGCGTTGGATGCCGAGGCGCGCAGGCGGGGGACCACCTTCTACTTCCCCGACGAGTCGGTACCGCTGCACCCGCGGGTGCTGTCGGAGGGGAGCGGGTCGCTGCTGCCCGACGTCGACCGCCCCGCCGTGGTCTGGACGATGGAGGTCGCCCCCGACGGCACCGTCGGCGGCCTCGGGGACGGGGGAGTGCACGTGCGCCGGGCGCTCGTCCGGTCGGTGGCCAAACTCGACTACGCCGGGGTGTCGGCGGATGCCGCGCGTGGAGCACTGCACCCCTCGATAGCGGCGCTGCCGGCCTTCGGGCAGCTGCGCAGCCGTGCCGCCCTGGCACGCGGCGCCATCGGCCTCGACATGCCGGCCCAAGAGGTCGTGCGCGACGGCGACGGGTGGACGATCCGCCTGGCCCGCCGCTACGACAGCGAGGATTGGAACGAGCAGCTCTCGCTGCTGACCGGGATCGTCGCGGGCACGATCATGCGCGACGCGAACGTCGGGATCCTGCGGACGGTTCCGCCGCCGTCGGATGCGGCGGTGGAACAGCTCCGGGCGATGGCCGCCACGCTGGGGGCCTCCTGGCCCGACGGTGCGACGATCGGCCAGTTCCTGGCCGCCCAGCCGGCCGATTCGCCGACGACGCTCGCCCTCATGTCGGCGGCGACCGGCCTGCTGAGCGGCGCCGACTATCTGGCGCTACCCGCGGTCGCGAACGACGACGGGACCACCCCGTACACGGAGCATTCGGGTTTGGCCTCGGTGTACGCGCACGTGACCGCCCCGCTGCGGCGGCTGCCCGACCGGTTCGCCACCGAGGCGTGCCTCGCCGTCGCAGCCGGGCGTCCGGTGCCCGATTGGGTGCTCGAGGCGCTGCCCGGCCTGCCCGCGCAGGTCGAGGAGTCGGCGCGGCTGGCGAGCCGGGCCGACCGGGAATCGGTCGACCTCGCCGAGGCCGTCGTCCTGGAGAAGTACGTCGGGCAGCGGTTCGACGCCGTCGTGACGCGGCCGCGCCGCGACCGCCGCGCGGCCGAGGTGTTCGTGGCCGACCCGCCCGTCCTGGCGCCCTGCGAGGGCGATCCGGCACCGGGCAACCGGCTGGCGGTGACGCTCACCCAGGCCGACCCCGCGCAACGCCGTGTCCGATTCACCCCCGTCGACGGTGCCGGCGAGCGATCTGAATGACGAGTTGGGCCGGTGTCCCATTACTCTGATGTGGAGAAATCCCAACGAGCACCAATCAAGGCGGAGACGGTGAAACGAACCATCAGGCTGGCGGCACTCACGCTGGCGGCATCGGTCGCAATGATGTCCGGTGCGGCACCGGCGATGGCGGAGCCGAGTCCGGCCGAGGTCAATGCGAAGGTCAAGAAGGCCGTCGTCTATCTCGGGTTGAAGTTCACCGGCGCCGTGCAGGTGCCGTTCAAGGGCGGTGCCCGGTGGACCGAGGACATCGACATCGAGGGGCACTGCACCGGCTTCGTCGTCGACCCGGCCGGCTACATCGCCACCGCCGGCCACTGCGTCAACGCGGATCCGATGGACTTCTACGAGAAGGTGGCGAACTCGATCGCCGGCGGCAACGAAGCGGATGCCGCGCAGCTGCTGTCCATGGCCTACAACAACAAGTGGCCGGTGCGCGGGGCGAACGGCTCCGGCGACGCGCCCACCGTGAAGGTGCGCGTGAAGCAGCCCGACGGCGAGAACCAGCTGATCAGCGCGTGGTCGGATGTTCAGGTGGTGGCCAGCGAGAAGTTCGGGAAGGGTGACAACGCCGTCGTGCGGTTGAACAACCCGCCCTCCGGTCTGGTCCCGCTCCCGATCGTGAAGAACCTGCCCACCGAGGGCGACCCGATCACCTCGGTCGGCTTCCCCGGCGGCGTCGCGCGCGTGTCGGACCAGTCGATGATCCCGCAGCCGTCGTTCAAGACCGGAACCGTCTCGTCGCGGCAGAAGGGGGCCAACGGCAACGAGCAGACCGAGGTGTCGGCGACCATCGGCACCGGCATGTCGGGCGGCCCGACCGTCAACGCCAAGGGCGAGGTCATCGGTATCAACTCGTTCAAGAACAAGACCCAGCCCGGCGGTGAGTCGTCGGAGTTCGCCTTCGTGACCGACCCGGTGGACCTGCGCAGCTTCCTGCAGAGCAACGGGGCGAACCTCTCGGCGGCCGATTCCGACGAGGACAGCGGGTTCAACCTGATGTGGGTGCTGATCCCGGTGGCGGTGGTGGTGCTGCTGGCCGCGCTCATCGGCTTCTTCGTCATCCGCGGACGCAAGGGCAAGGGCACGCCGCCCGGCATGCCCGGCGGCGGGATGCCCCTGCCGGTCGGCGGATACGGTCAGTCGCCGAACCCGTTCGCGGCTCCCGCTCCCGCCCCGATGCCGCGGCCGGGCGGCTTCGGCCCGCCGCCGAGGCCGGCTCCCGGCCCGGCTCCGCAGCCGATGCCGCAGCCGCCCATGCGGCCACCGGCCGGAAACCCGGGACCGCCGTTCGGCGGCCCGGCGCCCGGTCAGTTCCCGGGGCAGTATCCCGGTTTCGGTCGCTGATCAGCCGCGGGCGAAGCCGTCGGTAGCGGCGACCAAGGCGTCGACGATGCCCGGCTCGAAGGATGCGTGCCCGGCGTCGTCGACGATCGTCAGTTCGGCCGACGGCCACGCGCGGTGCAGGTCCCACGCGCTGCGCATGGGGCAGACGACGTCGTAGCGGCCCTGCACGATGACCGCGGGGATCTCGGCGATGCTGGCGACCTCGTCCAGGAGTTGGCCCTCGCGCAAGAAGCCGTGGTTGACGAAGTAGTGGTTCTCGATGGTCGCGAAGGCCAGCGCGAAGCGCGCCTCGTCGGCGGGGGTCGGCGACTCCTCCGGTCGGGGCAGCAGGTAGCTGGTGGCCGACTCCCAGCGGGTCCAGGCCAGCGCCGCCGCCGTCGCCCGAGCCCGGTCGGGGCCGGTGAGGATCCGGTGGTAGGCGGTGACGAGGTCGCCGTCGCGCTCGTTTTCGGGGATCGGTGTCAGGTAGCCCTCCCAACGGTCCGGGAAGATCTGCGCGGCACCGCCGTTGTAGTACCAGTCGATCTCGCCGCGGCGCAGCAGGAAGATCCCGCGCAGCACGAGTTCGGTGACCCGCCGCGGATGGGCCTGCGCATAGGCCAGCCCCAGGGTGGAACCCCACGACCCGCCGAACACCTGCCACTGCTCGATGCCCAGATGCTCGCGCAGCAGCTCCATATCGGCGATCAAGTGGCCGGTCGTGTTGACCGATAGGTCGGCGCCGTCGGCGATATGCGGGCGCGATTGTCCGCAACCGCGTTGGTCGAACAGCACGATCCGATAGACGGTCGGGTCGAAGAACCGTCGTTGTCGGCCCGACGTCCCGCCGCCGGGACCGCCGTGGACGAAGACCACCGGTTTGCCCTCGGGGTTGCCCGAGACCTCCCAGTAGATTTCCTGGCCGTCGCCGACGGCGAGGTGGCCGTGCCGGTGGGGTTCGATCTCCGGGTACAGGTCGCGCATCCGCCCAGCCTACGAGGCGGACCCGCCGATCAGTAGCTGTGCTCGGGACCGGGGAAGGTGCCGCGCGCGACCTCGTCGGCGTAGGCGGCCGCCGCGTCGCGCAGCTCGTCGCCGATGGAGGCGAAGCGCTTCACGAACTTGGCGGTCTTGCCGCTGGTCAGCCCGGCCATGTCCTGCCAGACGAGGACCTGTGCGTCGGTCTCGTGACCGGCGCCGATGCCCACCGTCGGGATGGTCAGCTTGCGGGTGATCTGGGCGGCCAGCTCGGCCGGCACCATCTCCATGACGACGGCGAAGGCGCCCGCCTCCTGCACGGCGATCGCGTCGGCGATGAGCTGGTCGGCGCCGTCGCCGCGGCCCTGCACGCGATAGCCGCCGAGGCCGTTGACGCTCTGCGGCGTGAATCCGATGTGGGCCATGACCGGGATGCCCGCGGCGGTGAGGGTGGCGATCTGCTCGGCGACGCGTTCGCCGCCCTCCAGTTTCACGGCGTGGGCGCCGGTCTCCTTGAAGTAGCGGACCGACGACTCCAGCGCCTGCTGCGGTCCCGCCTCGTACGAGCCGAACGGCAGGTCGGCGACGACGAGCGCGTGGGGGGCGCCGCGCACGACGGCGCGGATCAGCGGGATCATCTCGTCGAGGGTGACCGGGATGGTGGTGTCGTAGCCGTACACGGTGTTCGCCCCGGAATCGCCGACGAGCAGCACGGGGATACCGGCCTCGTCGAACCGGGCGGCTGTCGAGTAGTCGTAGCAGGTGAGCATCGCCCACTTGCGGCCCTCGGCCTTCATCTGGGCCAGGTGCTGGATGCGCGTGGCGCGCCGGGGGGAATCGCCGGTCGGGCCGGTGCCGGTCGAGCCGTAAACGGGTGCGTCGGACATCGTCGTCTCTTTTCTGCCTCGAGTCCCTCGTCGGGTACCCGGGTTGATGTGGACGCCGTCCATTCTCCCACCGTCGGCGGTGCGGTCCAACAGGCGAGTCGAGTGCGGTTTGTCACATCGGGGCCTCCGGCCGCGGCGCGGCGCGCCAAATGCGCAGGAAGTAACACGGCCGTAACAGGTTGCTTCTAGGCTCGGCGGATATGGACCGCCAAAAAGAGTTCGTGCTCCGGACGCTCGAAGAGCGTGACATCCGCTTCGTGCGCCTGTGGTTCACCGACGTGCTCGGGTACCTGAAGTCGGTCGCGATCGCGCCGGCCGAACTGGAGGGCGCCTTCGAGGAGGGCATCGGATTCGACGGCTCGGCCATCGAGGGGTTCTCCCGCGTCTCCGAGGCCGACACCGTGGCGCGCCCGGACCCGTCGACCTTCCAGGTGCTCCCGTGGACGACGTCGGACGGGCGGCACCATTCGGCGCGGATGTTCTGCGACGTGGTGATGCCCGACGGGACGCCGTCGTGGGCCGATTCGCGCCAGGTGCTGCGCCGGCAGATGAACAAGGCCGCGGAGAAGGGGTTCTCCTGCTACGTCCACCCGGAGATCGAGTTCTTCCTGCTGAAGAACGCGCCCACCGACGGAACCGAGCCCGAGCCGGCCGACCAGGGCGGCTATTTCGACCAGACCGTGCACAACGCGGCCCCCAACTTCCGGCGGCATGCGATCGATGCGCTGGAGTCGATGGGGATCTCGGTGGAGTTCTCCCACCACGAGGGTGCCCCGGGGCAGCAGGAGATCGATCTGCGCTACGCCGACGCGCTGTCGATGGCCGACAACGTGATGACCTTCCGCTACCTCATCAAGGAGGTGGCGATCAACGAGGGCGTCTCCGCGACCTTCATGCCCAAGCCGTTCAGCGACTACGCCGGATCGGCCATGCACACGCATATGAGCCTGTTCGAGGGCGAGGAGAACGCCTTCCACGATCCCGACGACCCGCTGCAGCTGTCCAAGGTGGGTCAGCAGTTCGTCGCCGGCATCCTGCACCACGCGACCGAGTTGAGCGCGGTCACCAACCAGTGGGTCAACAGCTACAAGCGGCTGATCCACGGCGGTGAGGCGCCGACCGCCGCGACCTGGGGCCGGGCCAACCGCTCGGCGCTGGTGCGGCTGCCGTTGTACACGCCGAACAAGGGCTCGTCGCGCCGCATCGAGGTGCGCAGCCCCGACTCGGCGTGCAACCCCTACCTGACGTTCGCCGTGCTGCTCGCCGCCGGGCTCAAGGGCATCGCCGAGGGCTACGAGTTGCCCGAGGAGGCCGAGGACGACGTGTGGGCGTTGACCGCGGGCGAGCGCCGGGCCATGGGGTATCGGGAGCTGCCGGGCAGCCTCGCCGACGCGCTGAACGAGATGGAGCGCTCCGAACTGGTCGCCGAGGCGCTCGGCGAGCACGTCTTCGACTACTTCCTGCGCAACAAGTGGGCGGAGTGGTCGGCGTACCGGAGCCACGTCACCCCGTTCGAGCTGCGCAACTACCTGCCGTTGTAGGCCGATGCGCCGCGGATCCGTCCCCAGCACCGGTCGGCTCGGGCTGCTCGACCCGGCTGCGGGGGAGAACCTCGCCCGGTTGGGCTGGAACACGCAGGAGCGCGCCGACGTCGCGTGGGCCCTGTCGCGGGCACCCGACGCCGACCTGGCGCTGCGGACCCTCGTGCGGCTGGCCGAGGCGCTGGGTCCGCAGTGGTCGCAGGTCGACGAACTGATCGACCGGGACACCTCCTTCCGCGGGCGCCTGTTCGGCGTGGTGGGGGCGTCGGACGCGCTGGGCGACCACCTGGTGGCCGAACCCGGCTCGTGGCGGCTGCTGACCGCGGCGGAGCTGCCCGACGCGCCGGGCATGCGCGCGGCCATGCTCGAATCGGTGCGCGCGCAACCCGATCCCTCGGCCGGCCCCGACGACCTGCTGTTCCGCGCGGAGATCACCGGCCCGGACGCGGTCAACGCCCTGCGCACCGCCTACCGCGACCAACTGCTGGTGATCGCCGCACACGATCTCGCTGCCGTCGTCCAGGACGAACCGTTCGTCGCGATGCCCCGGGTTGGGGAACTGCTCGCCGAACTCGCCGACGCCGCGCTGACCGCGGCACTGGCGGTCGCCGTCGCCGACGTGTGCGGGCAGGACCCGTTGCAGACGCGGCTGGCCGTCATCGCGATGGGCAAATGCGGCGCCCGCGAACTCAACTACGTCTCCGACGTCGACGTCATCTTCGTCGCGGAGCCGGCCGACTCGGTATCGGCGCGGATCGCGGGGGAGTTCATGCGGCTTGGCTCGGCCGCGTTCTTCGACGTGGACGCTGCGCTGCGGCCGGAGGGCAAGGCCGGGGCCCTGACGCGCACCGTCGAGAGCCATCTGGCCTACTACCAGCGCTGGGCGAAGACGTGGGAGTTCCAGGCCCTGCTGAAGGCGCGCGCCATGTGTGGCGACATGGGGTTAGCCGCGGAGTACATCGACGCGGTCACCCCGATGGTGTGGACCGCGGCCGAACGCGACGATTTCGTCGTCGACGTCCAGGCGATGCGGCGCCGCGTCGAGTCGCTGGTGCCCGCGGAGCTGCGCGAGCGCAACCTCAAACTCGGCAGCGGGAGCCTGCGCGACGTGGAGTTCGCGGTGCAGCTGCTGCAGATGGTCCACGGGCGCGTGGACGAGTCGCTGCGGGTCCAGTCCACGGTCGACGCGCTGGCCGCGCTCACCGCGGGCGGATACGTCGGACGGGATGACGGCGCGAACCTCTCCGCCTCCTACCAGTACATGCGCCTGCTCGAGCACCGGCTCCAATTGCAGCGCCTCTCGCGCACGCACGTCCTGCCCGACCCCGACGACGCCACCGCGATGCGCTGGCTGGCGCGGGCCGCGCACATCCGACCCACCGCCGACCTCGACGCGGCCGGTGTCCTGCGCGCCGAACTGCGCGCGCAGCGCCAGCGCATCCGGCAGCTGCACGAGAAGCTGTTCTACCGACCGCTGTTGGAGTCGGTGACGCGATTCGAGGCCGACGAGCTGACGCTGTCCAACGAGTCCGCGCAGCGTCGGCTGGCCGCCCTCGGCTACGCCGAGCCGGAACGGGCGCTCGGACACATCCGCGCGCTGGCGTCGACGCCGGGGCGCCGCGGACAGATCCAGCTGCTGATCCTCCCGTCGCTGCTGGAGTGGATCAGCCGTACCCCCTATCCCGACGCCGGACTGCTCAACTACCGGCGGTTGTGTGAGGAACTGGTCGACGCCACGTGGTTCCTGCGGTTGCTGCGCGACGACGGGGTGGTCGCGCAGCGACTCATGCACGTCCTAGGGACCTCTGCCTATATCGCCGAGTTGCTGATGCGGGCGCCGGAGGTCATCAAGCTCTACACCGACGGGCCGGATGGGCCGAAGCTGGTCGGCGTCGACCCGGCCGACGTCGCCAAGGGGCTCGTGGCCTCGACGGTGCGGCGCAGCGACCTCAAGCAGGCGGTGGCGGTGGCCCGCGGGCACCGGCGCGCGGAGCTGGCCCGTATCGCCTCGGCCGACGTGCTCGGCCTGCTCGACGTGCAGCAGGTGTGCGCGGCCCTCTCCTCGGTGTGGGCGGCCGTACTCGACGCGTCGCTGCAGGTGGTGATCGCGGAGTCGCTGGCACCGGGGGAGGAGGCGCCGGCCCGGATCGCGGTCATCGGCATGGGCCGCCTCGGCGGCGGCGAACTCGGCTACGGTTCCGACGCCGACGTGATGTTCGTCTGCGAGCCGGTGGCCGGCAGTGCCGGATCCGGCCCGCTCGCTGCCGCTCCCGGCGCCGATGACGAGACGGCGGCGCTCAAGTGGGCCCAGACCGTCGCCGAGAACGTCCGCACGATGCTGGGGACGCCCAGCGCCGATCCGCCGCTGGAGGTCGACATCGACCTGCGCCCGGAGGGGCGCAACGGACCGGTCGTCCGCACGCTGGCGTCCTACCGGGCGTACTACGAGCAGTGGGCGCAGCCCTGGGAGATCCAGGCGTTGCTGCGCGCCCACCAGGTGGCCGGCGACCAGGAGTTGGGCATCGACTTCCTGCACATGGCCGACGCCATCCGCTACCCGGAGGGCGGCGTCTCGCCCGAGGCGGTACGCGAGATCCGGCGGATCAAGGCGCGCGTCGACGCCGAACGACTGCCGCGCGGCGCCGATCCGGCGCTACACACGAAGTTGGGGCGGGGAGGTCTGGCCGACATCGAGTGGACCGTGCAGCTGGTGCAGTTGCGCCACGCCCACGACCACCCGTCGCTGCACAACACGTCGACGCTGGAGTCGCTCGACGCGATCGCCGCGGACGAGCTGCTCCCGGAGCAGGAGGTCGACCTGCTGCGCGACGCCTGGCTGACCGCGACCAAGGCGCGCAACGCGCTGGTCCTGGTGCGCGGCAAGCCCGTCGACGAACTACCCGGCCCCGGTGCGGCGCTGCGCGCGGTCGCCTTCGCGGCCGGGTGGCCGGCCGACGAGGCGTCGGAGTTCCTCGAGCACTATCTGCGGGTCACGCGCCGCGCCAAGGCAGTGGTGACCGACGTGTTCGGCGCCTGAGGCCCACCGATAGGGTGGTCCGGGTGATTTCCAAGGTGTTGCGGATGGGCCTGCTGGCCGTCGGCCTAGTGCTGCTCGTCACCGGTGTCGCCGCACTCGTGCTGCACTTCTACCGGTCGAGCGGAAACCTGACCATCTATCCGACCAGCGCGGTTCCACTCGCGGTCCTGACCACCGCGGCCGCCGTGCTGGTGTTCGCCAGCCTGCGCAGCTGGATCCTCGCCGGCCTGTCGGTACTCGTGGTGGGCGGGCTCCTCGTCACCCAGCTACCGCTGTGGCGCGCCGCGCCGGTCTCGGCGTCGGCACCCACGTTCACGGTCATCACGTCGAATCTGATGGTGGGCGAGGGTGACATCGGCGAGCTGTCGCGGATCGTCGAACGCGAGCGCCCGGAGATCGTCAGCCTGCAGGAGTTGACGCCGCAGGCGTGGGCCCGGATCCAGGCGTCGCCCATCGTGACGATGTTGCCGAACGCCTTTGCGGTACCCGGACCCGCGGCCTCGGGAACGGCGTTGCTGACCCGGGGGCCTCTGCGCGAGCAGCGGGTGCTTCCCGGCATGGTCCTGAACAACCTCGCCGCCGTCACCGACGTCCCGGGCGTGCCGTCGACGACGGTCTTCGCGGTCCACCCGGGCGCACCCGTCCCAGGGGCCGGCTACGGCGAGCTGGCGGTCAAGGACATGGGCGTGCTGCGCGGCCACCTCGAGGGGATGGGGCGGCACCCGATGATCGCCGCCGGGGACTTCAATGCGACGTGGGACCACAAGCACTTCCGCGAGCTGTTGACCGGCGGCGTCGCCGATGCCACCGATCAGGCCGGCGGCGGCTGGTTGCCGACGTACCCCACCGATCGGTTCACCGGACCGGTCGTCGGGATCGACCACGTCATCAGCTCGCATTTCGTCGCCACCCACGTGAAGACCTACACCCTGCCCGGGTCCGATCACCGCGCCCTGGTCGTGAAGCTCACCCCGGCCGCCAGGTGACTCGACTCACATACTAAGGGTTACCTCACTTGAGGGGGTAGGATGGCGGGCATGGCAATTGCGACCGACCACCGGAACTCCGATGTCCTGCGTGCGGCCACCGCGAAGGCACACGAGAACGCCGAACACTCCGCGTTCGTGACCGACCTGATGGGCGGCAAGCTCGACGTCGATGCGTATGTCGCGCTGGCCGGGCAGCTGCTGTTCGTCTACCGGGCACTCGAAGACACCGGCAGCGGGTTGTCGGGGAACCCGATCGCCGACGCCGTCCTCGACGACAGGTTGCGCCGCGTGCCGTCGTTGACGGCCGACCTGCTCGCACTCGGCGCCGAGCCGTCCGCGCTCACGATGTTGCCGGTGACTGCGGAATACGTGGCGGCGATCGAGGCCTCGCGGGCCGACGCCGTGCGCTACCTGGCCCATCACTACACGCGCTATCTGGGGGATCTCTCCGGCGGGCAGATCATCGCCAACCGGATGCGCAACCTGTACGGCGTCGCGCCGGAGGCGTTGACGTTCTACCGATTCGACCGCATCGACAAGGTGAAGCGCTACAAGGACGCCTACCGCGACCGGCTCGACGCCCTCGACCTCGACCGCGCCGGGGTCGGCGCGCTGACCGCCGAGGCGATCAGCGCCTTCGAGTACAACCAGCGGCTGTTCGGCGCGCTGGAAGCCCGGTAGATCCCGTCTACGGGGTCGGGCCGCCGCTGCCGTCGGTCGGCTCGATGGCCTTGATCTGCAGCACGAAGACGAGCGGATCGTCGGCCTGGATGCCGGCGTCGGGCATCCCGCCCATCGCCTTGTAGCCGTCGTCGGGCGTCATCGCGACCGCGACGGTCGCGCCCGGCTTCTGGCCGACGATCGCCTTCTGGAAACCGGTGACGACGTTGGTCAGCGGGAAGGATGCGGGGGTGCCGCGCTGGTAGGCGCTGTCGAAGACCTTCCCGTCACGACCGTTGACGCCCATGTAGCAGACCGACACCATGTCGTCGGCGGTGATCGTCTTGTCGCCGGAGCCGGGGGTGAGCACGTGGACGGTGGTCTGGCCCACCGTGAACGGGGTGCCGACGGTGACGCCGGGGGCGTGCTGCGCGGTCGGTGCGACCACCTTGATGTCGCCGGTCGCCCCGGCCAGCGTCCAGGTGGTCGCGGCACCGGCCGGTGCGGCTGCGGTCGGGCAGGTGCCCGTCTCCGGCTGGTCGTCGGCCGCCTTGTCGTTGTTCTTGCCGCCGCACCCGGCGAGCAGAACAGCGGTGCAGGCGAGGGTCGCGGCGGGGATCAGAGCAGATTTGCGCATTCCGCCAACCTAGCAGGCGGCGCGATGGCTCCCGGATTCCGCGGGATCAGCCGTCCGCGGCGATGCGCGCGGCCACCCCGTCGAGAATGAGGTCGAGGCCGACGCGCAGCTCGTCGGTGAAGAAGTTCTCGTCGTCGTCGGCGAAGTCGCCGCGCACGGCGCGCGTCAGGTTCGGGTAACGCTGCTCGTCGATGACGTGCCCCAGCACGGCGTTGTAGTGGTCCGCCGACGACGGGCGGTCGGGCTCGAACGCCCCCATATCCGCCGACATCCGCACGTGGTTGCGCAGGAAGCCGGAGACGAGCAGCAGGATCGACAGCCGCTGC
This sequence comes from Gordonia sp. X0973, assembly GCF_013348785.1. Classification (NCBI taxonomy): domain Bacteria; kingdom Bacillati; phylum Actinomycetota; class Actinomycetes; order Mycobacteriales; family Gordoniaceae; genus Gordonia; species Gordonia sp. X0973. The sequence continues at coordinate 2,232,029 of NZ_CP054691.1, read as the reverse complement.
GCGTCGGGGAGGCGGGTTCCGTCGAATGCGGCGATGCCCACATCGGTCCACCGCAGCGTCCGCGGGCCGGCGGGCGGTCGGGTCATCGGCAGGGCGGTCACCCACGGGTGGGCGACCATGCGGTCGGTGACGGCCAGGGCCCAGGCCGTGAGCCGGTCGCGCCAGGTGTCGAGGCCGTCGAGAAGGGCGGGGTCCGGGCTGCCGTAGGCCTCGTCGAACATCACGTCGTAGACGTCCTCCTTCGCCTCCACGTAGCGGTAGAGGGACATGGGGGTGACGTCGAGGCGGTCGGCGATCGCCTTCATGGAGACGGCGTCGAGGCCCTGGTCGTCGGCGATCGCCGCGGCCGTCGCGCCGATGTCGCCGATGGTCAGCTTCGGCTTCGGACCCCGCCGCGTCCCGTCGTCGAGCTCCCACATGAGTTGCAGGTGGCGGGGGAGATCGGGGCTCGCGGACGACATGGGGCAAATGCTACCGCAGTTATTGCTTGTGTCGTACGCAGAATGGGTCTAACATCCATATCTGGCATAAACAGTATCTGTTGTAAACAATTATGAAGGAGTGGATGATGAGTTCTCCACGCTCACCCTGGATCGGCATGGTCGCACTCTGCCTGCCGATGCTGATCGTCTCGATGGATGTCTCGGTGCTGTTCTTCGCGGCGCCGTTCATCGCGGCGGACCTGCATGCCACCGCCGAACAGCAGCTGTGGATCTTCGACGTCTACGGCTTCGTCCTCGCCGGCCTGTTGCTGACGATGGGATCGCTCGCCGACCGGATCGGCCATCGCCGACTGCTCATGATCGGTGCCGTCGCGTTCAGCGTCGCCTCCGTGGCGGCGGCGTTCGCGGTCTCCCCGGCCATGCTCATCGCCGCGCGCGCCCTGCTCGCCGTCGGTGGGGCGACCCTGATGCCCTCGACGTTGGCCCTGGTCCGCCACCTCTTCGACGACCCGGCGCAGCGCGCCAAGGCGGTCGCCACGTGGAGCGCGGTGTTCACCGGCGGCGTCGCCGTCGGGCCGATCATCAGCGGACTGCTGCTCGAGCACTTCTGGTGGGGTTCGGTATTCCTGATCAACGTGCCGGTCATGGTCGCGCTGCTGCTCGTCGCACCGGTGCTGCTGCCGGGCGACACCGGCGATCACACCCGCCGGGTCGACGTGATCAGCGCGCTGCTCGCCCTCGGCACGATCCTGCCGATCATCGAGGGGATCAAGAAGCTCGCCGCCGACGGCTGGGCCGCGTCGTGGATCGCGCTCATCGTCGCCGGACTGGCCGTCGGCGCCGTCTTCGTGTGGCGCCAATTCCACCTGGACCAGCCCCTCGTCGACGTGTCGATGTTCGCCGACCGGCGGTTCTCGGTCTCCATCTGGATCAACGTCATCGGCATGTTCGCGATCCTGGGTAACGCGATCATGATGACGCAGTACCTCCAATCGGTGCTGGGCTACTCGCCGCTGGTCGCGGCGCTGTGGAGTCTGCTGCCGTCGGTGTTCGTCGGTGCCGCCGCGCCCGCGGCAGCCGTCGCTTCGGCACGATTCGGCCGACCACCGGTGGTCGTCGCAGGGCTGTTGTGCGCCGCCGCCGGCTTCGTGATCCTGGCGGTGCTGACGACGACGCACTCGCTGGTGCCCGTCCTGATCGGCGCGACGGCCCTCGCCTGCGGCACGGTCGCGCTGGCGTCGGTGATCGCCGACTACATCGTCGGTGTGGCCCCGGCCGATCGCGCAGGTGCGACGTCGAGCCTGCTGGAGACCTCGAGTGAGTTCGGCGGCGCCTTCGGCATCGCCATCCTCGGCAGCGTGCTCAACGCGGTGTACCGACTCTCCTTCGACGACCACGCCTTCGCCGATGCGCCGGCCGGGCGCAGTCTGTCCGGGGCGTTGGCCACCGCCCACGGATTGCCGGCGCCGCAGGCCGAGCACCTGTTGGCGGTCGCGCGCAGCGCATTCGTCTCCGGCCTGTCGGCCGCGGCCTGGGTCGGCGCCGCAGTGCTGATCGCGACCGCGTTGCTCGCGGTGTGGGGCCTGCGCGGCTCGGCTCGGGTCGACGCCGGGGCGGAGGTACCCGCGGACGCTGCGGTCTGACCCAGAAATCCAACACGGCGCTACGGTCTCCAACACCGAAAAGTGTTGGAAGTTGTAGCGCCGTGTTGGAACTGGTCAGCCGAGCAGGTCCAGGGTCAACTGAGCCTGGGTCCGGTGGTCCTCGGGCAGTGCCCGCCACGCGGCGTGCTCGGCCGGGAGGTTGCGGAGGAGTGCAGCGATCCGTCGCCGGTCCGAGCCGGTGAACTCGGTTCGCTCGGCGAATGGGTCGTCGATGCAGGCGAGTAGCGCGGCGGCATCGAAGAGGTGACGGTCCTTGTCGCGGGAGTCGGTGACGTACGCGGCGGCCTTGAGGATCAGCGCGCCGAAGGGGCGCGGCACGGAAATCGTCGCGGTCGTGCCGGGCACGATCTCCAACCGGGCGTTGACGGTCCGCCGCAAGGCTTGGGTGCCGCCCTCGATGCGGATCATCTCGTGGCCACGTAGTTTCTCGATCACGCGCGGCGCGGGGTGGTCGGCGATGAGGACGTCGACCTGGTCCTCCTCGCCTGCGCCTGCGACGAGGTCGATGGTGGAGGTGCCGCGCACGAACCGGTGCGCGGTGTTGTTGCGTTCGTCGATGCTGGCTGGAACCAGTACCCAAGTTCCTCGAGGGCAGTCGCGACCGCGTTCGGTACGCCGCGCTGGGTCTCGATGTGAAGCACGATGTCGACGTCGTTGGTCGGTCGGACGATGCCAGCCCGTGATGGATCGTGTGGAGCTGAGTCATCAGCCCGCCGACCAGCGTCCAGCTCTCGGCGGGCAGCGCCTCGGCGAGTTCCGCGACGCTGGGCCACGGAGCCGGCCACCCGCCAACGGCTGCTGCGACCTCGATGGTGGAGCGCTCGGCGTTCATCGGTACGCCTCCAGCAGGTCGGCAAGCGTCTGGCGACCGACGCCTCGCAGTCGGGGGTCGGTGCTGGTTGCCGCATCCAACGCAGCAGCGGTGGTGGTCGCCACGAGGTCACGAACGTGGTCGAGGTCGAAGCCTGTCGCGCGGAGTGCGACGGACCCGCTCGCGTTGGCTCGTAGCCCGAGGGTACGGACCACCTGGGCGAGATCGTCGGCGGCGAGGTAGCCGTCCACGCTCTCGTCGACCGCGTCTGTGATCCCGAGCAGTCGCAGATTCGTGGAGGCAACCCGATCGCGCAGGCGGGGGAGCGCCGACCTGTGGGCCTCATAGGTGTGGACGTGGACGCGGTCCCTCATGCGGGTCAGAAGGTCCTCGACGTCGGTGATCTCGCGCAACGTCGACCGGAGTCGGGAGGTTTGTACCGTCCCGAGCCAGTCGACGTCGCGGCCAGCCAGAAGCGCGACAGCACCCCACGCAGTGTGTTCAGCCCACGCGCGCGTGCGGCCTTGACGCTGGGAGGCCAGGTAGTTGTCGACCGACCCACGATCGACCAAGCCCCGGGCGATCCGAGTGATAGCCCCGGAGTCCGCCAGTCTGCGGGCGTGGCGAGTCGACACCCCGAGGGTGTTCGCTGTCTCCTCGATCGTGAGGAACTCACCTGCCATAACAAATAATGTCCCATATCGGACGTAATCTGTAAAGCGAGGTTGTCCAGGGGGCGTGGCCACTCGTCGACATGCTCATCTTCAGCGGACGCGATGGGGCCGAAAAACAACGAAAAAAACGACCCCTGACGCTGGAAGGCGCCGAAAAGACGTCTTCACAGGCCAGGGGCCATTTTGGCTAACTGTCGAAAGGGTTGAAACCCTAAATCAGCAGTCGTAGTAGAGCTGGAACTCGTAGGGGTGCGGACGGATCTGCGTCGGCAGGATCTCGTTGTCGCGCTTGAGGGAGATCCAGGTCTCGATGAGGTCCTCGGTGAACACGCCACCGGCGGTGAGGTATTCGTGGTCCTCTTCGAGGCGGTCGATCACGGCGGCGAGCGAGGTCGGCGCCTGCGGGATCGACTTGGCCTCTTCCGGCGGAAGCTCGTAGAGGTCCTTGTCGACCGGCTCGTGCGGCTCGATCTTGTTCTTGATGCCGTCCAGGCCGGCCATCATCATGGCCGCGAACGCCAGGTACGGGTTACCCGAGCTGTCCGGGCAGCGGAACTCGAGGCGCTTGGCCTTCGGGTTGTTGCCGGTGATCGGGATACGGACGCAGGCGCTGCGGTTGCGCTGGCTATAGACCAGGTTGATCGGGGCCTCGTAGCCGGGCACCAGGCGCTTGTAGGAGTTGACCGTCGGGTTGGTGAAGGCCAGCAGCGACGGCGCGTGGTGCAGGATGCCGCCGATGTAGTAGCGGGCCATGTCCGAGAGGCCGGCGTAACCGGACTCGTCGTGGAACAGCGGCTTGCCGTCCTTCCACAGCGACTGGTGGGCGTGCATGCCCGAACCGTTGTCGCCGAAGAGCGGCTTCGGCATGAAGGTGACCGACTTGCCGTTCTGCCAGGCGGTGTTCTTGATGATGTACTTGAACAGCTGGACGTCATCGGCCGCGTGGAGCAGCGTGTTGAACTTGTAGTTGATCTCGGCCTGGCCGGCGGTGCCGACCTCGTGGTGGCCGCGCTCGAGTTCGAAGCCGGCGTTGATCAGGTTCGTCGACATCTCGTCGCGCAGGTCGACGTAGTGGTCGTACGGGGCGACGGGGAAGTAGCCGCCCTTGGGTCGGACCTTGTAGCCGAGGTTCGGGCTGCCGTCGGGATCGGTCGGCGAGCTGGCGTTCCACCAGCCGGACTCGGACTCGACCTTGTAGAAGGTGCCGTTCATCTCCGAGCCGTACGAGACGCCGTCGAAGATGTAGAACTCGGCCTCCGCGCCGAAGAAACAGGTGTCGGCGACGCCGGTCGAGGCCAGGTAGTCCTCGGCCTTGCGGGCGACGTTGCGCGGGTCGCGGCTGTAGGCCTCACGGGTGAAGGGGTCGTGGACGAAGAAGCTGAGGTTCATCGTCTTGGCCTTGCGGAACGGATCGATACGGGCGGTCGCCGGGTCCGGCAACAGCATCATGTCCGACTCGTCGATCGACTGGAAGCCGCGCACGGACGATCCGTCGAAGGCGAGGCCGTCTTCGAACACCGACTCGTCGAACGCGCTGGCCGGGATCGAGAAGTGCTGCATCACACCGGGCAGGTCGCAGAAGCGGATGTCGACGTACTCGACGCCCTCTTTCTTGATGCCCTCGAGAAGTTCTTCTTTGCTGCTATACACCGTGCGGTGACTCCTTCGCTTCTGCGTAGCCGAGAGGCTCGTGGCTACTTTCGCCAGTGGTCTGGCAATGACGATGACGTTATGAAGGGCACGTTGCCCTTCGGTCAAAGTCATGTTTCTCCCGTGTTAACCAACGCACGACGCTGTGCCGGGTCGGGAGAGGACCCCTCACCACTATGGCAAACATGGGGTTGCATGCACGAGGGAACCCGCGAAAGCAGCATGCCGGTGCCGGCGCCTAGGATGGCGGCATGGGACAGCAGTCGGGACGACGTGCGGCGGGCTCCTGGCTTTCCGGGCCTCGTGTGGACGACATCGCCACCAGGGACAACGAATACCCAGGTCAGGACCTCGGATTGCCGGAGCACGGCCCGGGCAGCCTGGCCAGCGGCTGGCGCCGGTGCTGCGGGCTGCTGCTGGACTGGCTGATGGCCTACGCGCTGGCGTTCCTGTTCGTGGGCAACGCGTCCACCTTCGAGGCGAAGATCAACGCCGCAGCGTTGCCGCAATTGGGGATCTGGTTCGCCATCGGTGTGGTCAGCATCACACTGTTCGGCTTCACCCCCGGACAGTTCGCCGCCGGGCTGCGGGTGATCCGCGTCGACCTCGGGGTCGACGAGAACGCACGCATGCGCGCCGCGGTCGGCATCGGGCGGGCCCTGGTCCGGCAGGTGCTGATCGTCGTGATCGTGCCCGCGCTGATCAACGACAACAACGGCCGCGCCCTGCACGACCGGATCACCCGTACGGCCGTGGTGCGCAGCCGCTGATCGGCGCTGCCACCAACGTCCCCTCCACGACGACGATCGGTTGACCGACTTGTATCCGAACCCGCCGCATCCGAACCAGCCGCCATACCCGAACCTGCCGCCGCAACCCTGGCCGGGCTCGGCGCCGAAGAAGAAGGCGGGCCTGAAATGGGCCCTGGCCGGGCTCGCGGCCGTGGTGGTCGTCGCCTTGGTGGCCACCGCCGGCTTCTTTGTATTCCGCGGCGACTCGGGCGACGACTCGAGCAAGGTATCGCCGGAGGAGGCCGGACTCACCCAGGAACCGGCAACCCCGCTCGGCGCATCGCTCGCCACCAAGCGGGGCAAGCCGATCTGGACACTGCCGAAAGGCGAGATAGGAATCAGCGACAAGACGATCGTCGGTGGTACGGAGAAGTACGCCTTGAGCGGCGGCATTAGTGTGCGGGGCAACATCGCCACCCTCGGAGTCATCGATGCAGAGACCGGGGCGGAGCTGCGCAAAGTCGAATTGGCGCGCGGTGTGCGAACCGCGATCTTCAAGGAGTGCGCGACGGCGCGATCCGGACAGGTCGCCGCGTGTGAGTTGGACGAGACCGTGTTCATAGTCGACTTGGATGCTGGGCGTGTGGTCGGCCGGATAGCCAAGGCCGCTGCGCCGGTTGCGGCATCGGACGGCTTCTGGGCTGACGGAAAGACATCCTCTGAGCCGCTCGCCGCCGAAGTCGTCAGCATCGGCGCCGATGGCCGGGAGAGGTGGCGGTCGGCGTCAGACAGCGTCATCCCGGTGGTCGCGGGTTCGGGTGTGGTACCGGTTGACACCGAACGCGGTGACAAGGATCCGATGACGACCGAGTTCAAGCGAGACACCGACGGCAAAGTGGTCGAAGTGGCCGAATCCGGTTCCTCCCGCCTGTGGGCACCGTTCGTCGGAGGATTCGCCCTCGGTTCGGACCGAACCGAGGAGGGTGTGACCACGATCTACGACCTCAACGGAACCAAGCTTTCGACGACGGAGCCGGGGTGGATGCCGGTCGAAATGCCCGGTTACACCACGGAGTACCCCACCTCGCCGAGCCTGCCGGTGGTCGAGCGCAGTGTCGAGAAGGGATCGGAGACGTCGATCGCGTCCTTGAACCCGCGAACTGGTCGCCCACTGTGGACGCGGGCGATGCCGGTCAAGGATCGGAGGGCCACGGAGGTGGTGGGAATCGGAACGGCGATCATGGCGGTCGACATGCTCGACGCGCCCAACTATCAGGTCCTCGTCGCCGACGCCTACCTCGGTGGTTACGAATCGGTCGCCGGAGCCAAGCGCGGACCGAAGCTGTTGGCCACCGATGGGAAGCACGTCCTCCTCGGTACAGAGGAGTCAGAGAAGGAGCAGACGGTGACCGCCTACTCAGCCGATGGTGGAGGACCGCTGTGGTCCTACATGACTGAGAGCTACTTTGCGCCGCAGACCTACGGCGGCAAGGTTTACGTCGGTGGCAGCAGGCTCATCTGATCACCGCGCGGAGTTGCGCGATTCGCCGACGACCTCGGTGATCGGCTCGTAGTACGTGGCGTGTCGGGAAGTGCCGACGAACACCCCTGGCGGTCAGTACGGTGCGGGCATGGAAACGGTGGGGTTCAGCGTGTGTCTCGTCGAACCGGGGAAACCGGCTCGGCACGTCGGCACGGGTCACCACCAAGCGGCGCTGGCAGGATCACTGCCGCTGACGAAACCGGTTGCTGCTCAGTCGATTCGGGCTCGAGCGGCGGATCTGTTGCCGCGACTGGAGGGCGTCACCGATCCGGCGGACATTCTCGCCGCGCTGCGGTCCGCGGGCATCGGCGGACCGGACGCTCAAGTCTTCGCGACGGCCCTGGGGTCGGTGACCAGCGCTGCGGAGATCGTCGCCGTCGACGACGAGAACAACCTACTCGACGGTGCGGTCGGGGTGTTCTGCTCCCCGCGCGGCGACGTCGTGTCAGTCCCGTCGACGGCAGCCGACGGGGGAGAGTGGATCACCCTCGCGCCGGCGACGCCGCGCCGGATCGCCTTGGCGTGTGACGACCTGGCTCAGCGGCGGCGTGCCGTGCGCTGAATGTTGCGCACCTTCGCGCCCTGGGGCAGCGGGCCCTTGGGCAGGGCAGCACCGCCCTTGCGGCTGCTCAGCGCGGCGAGGCGCGCCTCGAGTGCGTCGACCTGCTTGGCGTTGATGTTGTTGGGCAGCTTGTTCAGGTACTTGTCGAGCTTGCTCAGCTCGACCTGGCCCTCGTCGTTGCCGACGACGATGACGTAGATCGGGGTGTTGCCGACGACGCGGGCGATCTTCTTCTTCTCCTGGTTGAGAAGGGGGGTCACCCGATTCGGGTTGCCCTCACCGACGAGCATCACGCCCGGCTTGCCGATCACCTGGTGCACCGCGTCGAAGTGGGTCGTCCCGTTGATGGCCTGCTTGACCCGCCAGGTGCCGCGCATGTTGTCCAAGGCCCATCCGGCGGCACCGGGCTGGCCGTCGGCCTTCGCGTACACCGTCTTCTGCACCCGTCGACCGAAGAGGATGAATGCAGCGAGCAATCCCAGCATGATCCCGATGGGGATCATCATCCAGATCTGGTGGATGAGGAAGCCGATGCCCACCGCGATCGCCACGACCAGCACGAAGATGCCGACCAGGTAGGGGATGAGGCGCTTGTCCTCTTTGCGCTGCATCTGGAACGCCTGCCAGAGCTGCGCCCGGCGCTCCTTGGAAGCCTGCTTGCGGGCCTGCTTGGCGGCCTTCTTGGCCTCTTTGCCCGCGTTGTCCTTCGCCTGTGCCATGCCCTACACCTTACTGTCGAGACGGGCGAGCAGGCTCGAGGCCTCCTGGTGGGCCGACGACTCCTGCGCGAGATGGGCCATCGCCGGGGCGAGCGGCCGCCCGTGGCGGGCCATCGCCTGCGCGTAGAGGCGTCCGGCGCGGTAGGAGGACCGGACCAGCGGGCCGGCCATCACCCCGGCGAAGCCGAGGTCGGTGGCGTACTCGGAGAGTTCGACGAACTCCTCCGGCTTGACCCAGCGCTCCACCGGGTGGTGGCGCGGCGACGGGCGCAGGTACTGGGTGATGGTGACGATGTCACAGCCCGCGTCGTGGAGATCACGCAGCGCCGCGCGCACCTCGTCGACGGTCTCGCCGAGACCGAGGATCAGGTTGGACTTGGTGACCAGGCCGAAATCGCGGGCCTGGGTCAGGACGTCGAGGGAGCGCTCGTAGCGGAAGGCCGGGCGGATCCGCTTGAAGATGCGCGGCACCGTCTCCAGGTTGTGCGCGAGCACTTCGGGACGGGACTCGAAGACCTCCGCCAGGAGGTCGGGCTTCGCATGGAAATCGGGAATCAGGTTCTCCACCCCGGTGCCGGGATTCAGCTCATGGATCTTGCGGACCGTCTCGGCGTACAGCCAGGCGCCCTCGTCGGGCAGGTCGTCGCGGGCGACACCGGTGATAGTCGAGTAGCGCAACCCCATCGCGGCGACGCTCTCCGCGACGCGACGCGGCTCGTCACGGTCGAGTTCGGCGGGCTTGCCGGTATCGATCTGGCAGAAGTCGCAGCGGCGGGTGCACTGCTCGCCGCCGATGAGGAAGGTCGCCTCGCGGTCCTCCCAGCATTCGTAGATGTTGGGGCAGCCGGCCTCCTCGCACACCGTGTGCAGCCCCTCGCGCTTGACGAGGCCCTTGAGCTCGGTGAACTCGGGTCCCATCGTCGCGCGCGTGCGGATCCACTTGGGCTTGCGCTCGATCGGGGTCTGCGCGTTGCGCACCTCCAACCGCAGCAGTTTGCGGCCGTCGGAGGGGGCCGAGGTGGGATCGGGTGTGGGGCTGGCGCAGGTCATAGCGAAGATCCTTGGGAAACGGGGTCGGCGACGGGGGCGCTCGGCAGCGGGTGGTCGAGCCAATGGGCGACGGCGGTCGCGACGTCGCCGCGGATTTCGTCGACGGTGACCGGCGAGGCCGTCTCGCGGGCCAGGGAGGTCACCCCGGCGTCGGCGATGCCGCAGGGCACGATCGCGTCGAAGGCGGACAGATCCGGGTCGATGTTGATGGCGAAGCCGTGCAGGGCGACGCCGCGTTGCACGCGGATGCCGATCTGCGCGATCTTGCGCGCGCCTTGGTCCAGCCACACGCCGGACCGGCCGTCGACGCGCCCGGCGGTGACGCCGCGGCCGGCGCAGACGCCGATGAGTGCTTCCTCGAGGCGTCGCACGTATTCGACGACGTCGAGCGGCTCGGCGAGCGCGACGATCGGGTACCCGACGAGCTGACCGGGGCCGTGCCAGGTGATCCGGCCGCCGCGGTCGACGGTGATGACCTCGGAGCCGTCGGTCGGGAGGTCGGAGTCCTCGGTGCGTTTGCCCGCGGTGTAGGTCGACGGGTGTTCGAGGAGCAGCAGGACGTCGTGGTCGAGGGTGCCGTCGGCGCGCTCGGCGGCCAGCGCGTGCTGCAGCTCGTAGGCCGTGCGGTAGTCGACGGTGCCGAGCCACCGCACCTCGAGGGGGGACTCGTCGCGGCGAAGGGAGGGTTTGGCGCTCATGGTCACTTCGTCCAAGTCAATGCGTCGACGAGGGTCTCGTCGGTGAAGGTGAATCCGGCGTCGGTGAGCACATGGGGTACAACGCGCGAGGACCCCAGAATCATTTCCCTGGCCATGTCGCCGCCGACCAATCGAAGCGCTGCGGCCGGTACGACCAGGCGCGTCGGCCGGTGCAGCACCGATCCGTAGGTGGAGATGAAGTCGGCGAACCGGACGGGGATGGGGGCGCTCAGGTTGACCGGACCGCTGGTCTCGGTCGACTCGGCGAGCAGGAATTCGATGGCGGCGATCTCGTCGCGCAGCGTGATCCAGGAGAGGAATTGGCGCCCGTCGCCCAGGCGCCCGCCCAGTCCGGCCTTCACCGCCGGCCGCAGTTTGCCCAGCAGTCCGCCGCGCGGGGAGAGGACCGGGGCGGTGCGCAGCAGGACCACGCGGGCACGTTCGGCGGCCGGTGCGGCCGCGGCCTCCCAGTCGACGACGAGGTCGGCGAGGAAGCCGGTGCCCGGGCCGTCGGCCTCGGTGGCGGCGTGGTCGCCGGTGTCGCCGTAGAAGCCGGTCGCGCTGGCCGAGAGGAAGGTGCCCACCTCGGAGTCGGCGATCGCGTCGGCGAGGACCTGAGTCGGGGTGATCCGCGAATCCCGCAGTTCCTGCCGGTAGCGGCCGGTCCAACGGCGGTCGCCGACGCCGACGCCACCCAGGGAGACGACGGCGTCGACACCGCGCAAAGCCTCGTCGGGCACGCCGAATCCCTCGGGGTCCCAACTGAACTCGTCGGGCAGGCGCGCCTCCCGGCGCACCAGGCGGGTCACCGTGGACCCGTGGCTCCGCAGTGCGGCGGCCAGGGCGCCACCGATGAGTCCCGACGATCCGGCGATCAGGACGCGCATGGGGGCTACAGACCGAGGTCGGCGGCGAACTCCCCGGCCTCCAGGCGCTTGCGGACGGTGGTGAGGAAGCGACCGGCGTCGGCCCCGTCGATGAGACGGTGGTCGTAGGTCAGCGGCAGGTAGGCCATCGACCGGACGGCCAGCGACTCGCTGCCGTCGTCGTCGGTCAGGATGACCGGGCGCTTAACGATGGCACCGGTGCCCAGCATCGCCGCCTGCGGCGGCACCAGGATCGGGGTGTCGAACAGGGCGCCCTGGCTGCCGATGTTGGTGATGGTGAACGTGCCGCCCATCAGATCGTCGGGCTTCAGGCCGCCGTTGCGGGCGCGGTCGGCGATGTCGGCGATGGCGCGGGCCAATCCGGCCAGCGAGAGGTCGTCGGCATTGTGGATCACCGGCGAGAGCAGGCCCTCGGGGGTGTCGACCGCGATGCCGAGCTGCACGCCGCCGTGGTAGGTGATCTCCTTGGCGTCCTCGTCGTAGCTGGCGTTGATATTCGGGTGGACCTTCAGCGCCTCGACGACGGCTTTGGCGAAGAACGGCAGGAAGGTCAGGTTCACACCTTCGGTCGCCTGGAAGCTCTTCTTGGCCTCGGCGCGCAGGGCGGCGATCTTGGTCATGTCGACCTCGTGCACCTGCGTGAGCTGCGCTGTGGTCTGCAGCGACTCGCGGGTCTTGACCGCGGTGATCTGCCGGATCCGGTTGACCTTGGCCGTGGTGCCGCGCAGCGCCGCGAGTTCCGGGCGGACTTCCGGGGCGGGGGCGGCGGCAGGCACGGCGGCCGGAGCGGTCGTCCCACCGCCGGAGGCGGCCAGCACATCCTGCTTGCGGATGCGTCCACCGACGCCGGTGCCGGTCAGCGCGGACAGGTCGACGTTGTTCTCGGCGGCGAGTTTGCGCACCAGCGGCGTCACATAGGGTCCGTCGCCGGCCGAAGCCGGGGCGGGCGAGGCCGGGGTGGGTGCGGCCGGTGCCGGAGCAGCAGGAGCGGCCGGTGCGGGCGGGGGTGTCGGTGCAGCCGGAGCGGGTGCCGGAGTCGGCTCCGGTGCGGGAGCGGCTGCCGCTGGGGCGGGTTCCGGTGCAGGGGTCGGTGCGGGTGCGGGTGCGGGAGCGGCCGGTGCCGCCGCGGGGGAGCCGCTGCCGATGACGGCCAATTTGCCGCCCACCTCGACGACGTCGTCGGTGTCGGCGCTGATCTCCAGCAGCGTGCCGGCCACGGGGGACGGGATCTCGGTGTCGACCTTGTCGGTGGAGACCTCGACGAGGGGCTCGTCGACGGCCACGGAGTCGCCGACCTGCTTGAGCCAATTGGTCACGGTGCCTTCGGTGACCGATTCGCCGAGGGCCGGCATCACGACCTCCGTGCCACTCGCCGGGGCGGTGGGTGCGGCGGCGGGCTCGGGTGCAGCCGCCGGCTCGGGGGCCGGCGCGGCCGGTGCCGGTGCCGCGGGTTCGGGAGTGGGCTCCGGTGCGGGAGCGGCAGCGGCGGGCTCCGCGGCCGGGGCGGGTGCCGCAGGTGCTGCTTCGCCGGCCTCGCCGATGACGGCCAGCTCGCCGCCGATCTCGACGACGTCGTCCTCGTTGGCCACGATCTTGACCAGCACGCCCGCGGCGGGGGAGGGGATCTCGGTGTCGACCTTGTCGGTGGAGACCTCCAGCAGCGGCTCGTCGACGGCGACGGTGTCTCCCTCCGCCTTGAGCCACCGTGTGACGGTTCCCTCGGTGACGCTTTCACCCAACGCGGGCATCTGGACGGAGAAGGCCATTGCTGTTGACTCCTCGAACTAGTCGATAGTGGCAGGTCGGGCGCGTGGTGTGGTGCGCTGGGTCGCCTGGCGCGGACGGGGATGGTTGCCGCTCGAGACCAACCCTACAGGCGAAGTCTCAGCCGTTCGCGGCGATGTCCTCGATCACATCGATGAGGGTCCGAACGGGCACACCGGTTCCGCCCTTCGGGTTGTATCCCCACGTGCCGCCGGAGTTGAACGCCGGGCCAGCGATGTCGATATGGGCCCAGGCCTGCCCGGCCGGGACGAACTCCTTGAGATAGGTTGCCGCGGCCAGCATCCCGCCGAATCGGTGCGGCGTGATGTTGGCCATATCGGCGACGCGGGAGGTCAGGTCGGCGCGCAATTCGGGCGGGATGGGCATCGCCCAACCGTTCTCACCCGCGCGCCGCGACAGTGCCGCGACCCGGTCGCGGAACTCGCGCGTCCCCATCACGCCGGGGGTGCGGGTGCCCAGTGCCACCATCTGCGCCCCGGTGAGGGTCGCGGTGTCGATGAGGTAGTCCGGCTCGTCCTCCAGCGCCCGCACGATCGCGTCGGCCAGGATCAGCCGGCCCTCGGCGTCGGTGTTGAGCACCTCGATCGTCTTCCCGCCGTATTGGGTCAGCACGTCACCCGGGCGCTGCGCGGTGCCCGACGGCATGTTCTCGGCCATCGGCACCGTCGCGACGACCGTCGCGTCGACGTCGAGGCGGGCCGCCGCGATGACGGCGGCGACGACCGCGGCGGCACCACCCATGTCCGAGGTCATGTGGTCCATGTTGGCGGCGGGTTTGATGGAGATGCCGCCGGTGTCGAAGGTGATGCCCTTACCGACGAGCGCCACCGACTTGGCATCCTTCTTGGCATGGGTCAGGCGGACCAGCCGGGGCTTGCGTGAGCTGCCCTTGCCGACGCCGACGATCCCGCCGTAGCCCTCGCGCTCGAGCTTCTCGTCGTCGAAGACCTCGACGTCGAGTCCGAACTTCTTGCCCAGCGCCGCGGCCCGCTTCGCGAACTCCTCGGGGTAGAGGTGGCTCGGCGGCGTGTTGACCAGGTCGCGCGCGATGGCGACGGAGTCCGCGACGACGACCGCGTGGGCCAGATCGGCCTTGGCCTCGGTGTTCTTCGCCTCGACGAGCAGATGGAACTTGGCGGGCACCGTGGACCTGGCGTTCTTCTCGTCGGCCTTGGCCGAGCGGAACAGCTCGAAGCGGTAGGCGCCGAGGAACAGCCCCTCGACGACCGGCCCGACCGCCAACGTCGAGAGCGTGGTGGCGACGGTGTCGTGCCCGGCCAGCTCGCGCGCGGCGATACCGGCCGCCTGGCGCAGCGACTCGGCCGCCGCGCCGGCGGCATCCGTCTCGGATTCCGCGTCGGGTGAGGCCTCGTCCAGCGGGCCCAGCCCGACCGCGACGACCACGTCGACGGCCAGCCCGGCGGGGGCGGGGATCCGGGTGATCTCGCCGTGTTTGCCGGTGGCGCCCAGGGCGACCAACCCGGATTCGAGGGCTTCGGCTACGGCGTCGTCGACGATGCCGTCACCGATGACCAGCGTCGGCGCGTCGTCGCCGGCGAATCGGTCTTTCCCGCTCGCGTCGCTCCCGGCGCCGGCGGCGAGGCCGACGAGCAACGCGCTGTCGGCGCGGGAGAGGGTGGTGGCGAGATCGAATTCCGGGCCGCGGACCCGGTCGGCGGTGTCTGAGTTGCTCACGACATCCAACTCTGCCACAGAACAGGTACCGCCCTCGGGCTAGTCTTTGGCCATGGCGCAGACGAATGAACTCCTCGAGGGACCGCTCACCGAACAACACCGCGAACTCGGCGCCGCTTTCGCCGAATTCGGCGGCTGGAACATGCCCGTCTCCTACTCCGGGACGGTTGCCGAGCACAACGCCGTGCGCAACGCCGTGGGCGTCTTCGACGTCAGCCACCTGGGCAAGGCGCTGGTCCGCGGACCCGGCGCCGCCGAGTTCGTGAACGCGACGCTCACCAACGACCTGGGCAAGATCGCGCCGGGCAAGGCGCAGTACACGATGTGCGGCAACGAGACCGGCGGCGTCGTGGACGACCTGATCGCCTACCTCGTCTCCGACGAGGAGGTCTTCCTCGTGCCGAACGCGGCCAACACCGCCGCGGTTGTCGCCGCCCTGTCCGCCGTCGCGCCCGAGGGGGTGCACGTCACCGACCAGCACCGCGACTACGCCGTGCTGGCGGTGCAGGGACCGCGTTCCGCGGAGGTCTTGCAGGCCCTGCGCATGCCGACCGAGATGGAGTACATGGCCTTCGTCGACGCCGCCCCGGTGATCGACGGGTCGCCGTGCCCGGTGCGGGTCTGCCGCACCGGCTACACCGGCGAGCACGGCTACGAGGTTCTGCCGACCTGGGCCGATGCGCCCGCGGTCTTCGGTGCGCTGCTGCGCGAGGTGACCGCCCGCGACGGCCTGCCCGCCGGCCTCGGTGCCCGTGACACCCTGCGGACCGAGATGGGGTACGCGCTGCACGGGCACGAGCTGAGCCCGGAGATCACCCCGAACCAGGCCCGCACCGGCTGGGCCGTCGGCTGGGACAAGCCGGCGTTCTTCGGCCGCGATGCGATGGTCGCGGAGAAGGCGGCCGGGCCGGCTCGCCGTCTCTACGGCTTGCGCGCCACCGGCCGCGGCATCCCGCGCGAGGGCTGCGCCGTGCTGGCGCCCGGTGCCGGCGGCGAAGCCAGCGGGCCGAATACGACGACCGAGGGCGGCGCGCAGATCGGCGTCTGCACCTCGGGGACCTTCTCGCCGACCGCCCAGGTGGGAATCGCGTTGGCCTTCCTCGACACCTCGTCGGGGGTGAAGAAGGGTGACACCGTCGTCGTCGACGTGCGGGGCCGCGCACTGCCGTGCGAGGTCGTGCTCCCGCCCTTCGTCGAGTCGCACGTCTGACCCCGAGCAGGGCGGGATCGGCAGAAATCCCGTTGCGAGTTGCCGGTAGTCTTACTGCCATGACCTTGGACTTCACCCGCACGCTGCACCCGCACGCCGTGCCGGAGTCCCGTCGCGACGAGCTGTTGGCCGCGCCGGGCTTCGGCAAGCACTTCACCGACCACATGGTGATGGTGGATTACGACGTCGCGCGCGGCTGGCACAACGCCCAGGTCAAGCCGTACGGCCCGATCGCCCTGGATCCCTCGGCCATGGTCCTGCACTACGGGCAGGAGATCTTCGAGGGACTCAAGGCCTACCGCCAGCCCGACGGGTCGATCGCCGCGTTCCGGCCGGAGGCCAACGCCGAACGCCTGCAGCGCTCGGCCGAGCGGCTGGCCATGCCGCCGCTGCCGACCGAGGACTTCCTCGCCTCGCTGCGGGAACTGCTCGCCGTCGACCACGGCTGGGTGCCGGAAGCCGGCGGCGAGGCGGCGCTCTACATCCGTCCGTTCATGTTCGCCTCGCAGGCCGGTCTCGGCGTGAACTCGCCGTCGGGGGAGTACCGCTACGCGGTCATCGCCTCCCCGGCCGGTCCCTACTTCAGCGGCGGCATCCGCCCGGTCACGGTGTGGCTCTCGCGCGAGTACGTCCGCGCCGCCCCCGGCGGCACCGGTGCGGCCAAGTGCGGCGGCAACTACGCCGCCGCCTTCGTCGCCCAGGCGCAGGCCACCGAACACGGCTGCGACCAGGTCGTCTGGCTCGACGCCGTCGAGCGCCGCTACGTCGAGGAGATGGGCGGAATGAACCTGTGCTTCGTGTACGGGTCCGGCGCCGACGCGCGGCTGGTCACCCCCGAACTCACCGGCTCGCTGCTCCCGGGCATCACCCGCGACTCGTTGCTCCAGCTGGCCATGGACGCGGGCTTCGCCGTCGAGGAGCGCCGCATCTCCATCGACGAGTGGCAGACCGGCGTGGCCGACGGCGCGATCACCGAGGTCTTCGCCTGCGGCACGGCCGCCGTCATCACCCCGGTCGGCCGGGTCCGCGGCGAATCCGAGGACTACGTGATCGGCGACGGCGAGCCGGGCCAGGTCACCATGGCGTTGCGCGACACGCTGACCGGCATCCAGCGTGGCACCTTCGCCGACACCCACGGCTGGATGACCGAGCTGTATGCGGCCCCCGCGGTCGCGAAGGCCTGATCACAGCACGAAGGATCACAGCACGAAGGCCAGCAGCGCCGCGATCGTCGACAATTCGATGGCGGCGCCGAGCAGGTCGCCGTTGACGCCGCCGACGCGGCGCGCGCAATGCGCGGTGAACAGCCACGAGCCGACCACTACGATGGCAACGGCGACGAAGCCGCGCACCCCGAGCGGGTAGGCGGCGGCCGCGGCCAACAGGATCCAGCACGCGATGGACCAGCGCTGCGTTCCGGCGACGAGGGCCCCGAAACCCGTCGAGTCGGCCGGGCCGCGCGTCCACCGGCATCCGACGACCGCCGCGATGCGGCTCGACCCGATCGCGAATCCGATTGCGTACCAGCGGTTTTCGCCGGTCAGCGTGCCGATGCAGATCGCGTCGACGGCGGCGGCACCGATCAGCGCGGCGACCCCGAACGGCCCGACCCCGCCGTCGCGCATGACCTCCCGCACCCGCTCGGGCGGGCCGTAGCAGCCCAGCGCGTCGGCGGTGTCGGCCAACCCGTCGACGTGCATGCCGCGGGTGGTCAGCGCCAGCAGTGCCACGACGAGTACGCCGACGAGGAGGTCGGGTGCCCGGGTGTGGGCCATACCGAAGGCCGCGGCGGCGGCGACGGCGCCCAGTGCGGCTCCGACGACCGGGGTCACGGCGATCGCGGCCCGCCCGGCCCGTCGGTCCATCGTCACCGTCGGGGTGCCGATCGGTGCGACGGTCAGCCAGGAGAACGCCAACCACAGCGAGCGCAGCGGGCCGACACGGCCCGGCTGCGGCGCGGCGCGGGACTCAGTCGGCGGCACCGTCGGTGCCGCCGTCGTCGACGTTCGCCTCGCCGAATGTCGCGACCGATGTCAGGACATCGGTCGCCGCGGCGACCAGCGGCAGGGCGGCGACGGCACCGCTCGCCTCGCCGAGGCGCATGTCGAGTTCCAGGATCGGCTTCACGCCGAGCCGGTCCAGGGCGAAGGCGTGCGCGGGCTCGGCCGATTGGTGCCCGGCCTGCCACCAGTCGACGGCCCCGGGGGCCAGCGACTCGGCGACCAGCGCCGCCGCCGTCACGACCACGCCGTCGAGGATCACCGGCGTCTTCCGGACCGCGGCCTGGGCGAGGAACCCGGCCATCGCCGCGAAGTCGGCGCCGCCGACGGCGGCGACCAGCGCGAGCGGATCGTGGATCAGGGGGCGGCCGCGCCACATGCCGTCGCGGATCGCCGCGGTCTTGCGGATCCAACCGGCGTCGTCGACCCCGGTGCCCCGGCCGACGACCTCGACCGGTTCGCGGTGGGCCAGCAAGCCGATGAGTATCGCCGAGGGCGTGGTGTTGCCGATGCCCATCTCCCCGGCGATGAGCAGGTCGCTGCCGGAGTCGACCAGTTCGTCGGCGATGGCGCGACCGGCGGCGACCGCCTCGCGGGCCTGTTCCAGCGTGATCGCATCGGTGGTGCGCAGGTCGTTGCTGCCGCGACAGACCTTGTGGCGCGACACCTGCGGCGCGGTGTCGGCGAGGACGGAGATGTCCTCGACGCGGACGTCGGCACCGGCCCGTCGGGCGAGGACGTTCACGACGGCACCGCCCGCCAGGAAGTTGGCGACCATTTGGGCGGTCACCTCCTGCGGGAAGGCCGACACGCTGCCGCCGTCGGAATCCGGCGCCGCCACCCCGTGATCGCCGGCGAAGACGACGACGGTCGCGTTGTCGATCGGGCGGGGCGGGCAGACGCCCTGACAGGCGGAGATCCAGATGCCGATGTCCTCGAGGCGGCCGAGCGAACCGGGCGGCTTGGTCAGGATCAGCTGGCGGGCGGCGGCCGCCGTGGCCGCGGCCGCATCCGGCGGGTCGATCGGCGGGAATACCTCGGCATCGGCGGATTCGGAGTCCGGTGCCGGACCGGATGCGACGGCACCGGCGGCCGGGGCGGTGCTGTTCGCTGCCTTGTGCAGTGCGCTGTCCTGGGCGGCGGTCGTCTGCCCGCGGGCGGGTAGTTCGAGTGCGCGGCCCGCGACGACCAGCACCGCGCGATCCGCCACGTCGGCGACCGCACCGTTGGCGCGGCCCATCAGGTCCTGGAACCGTCGGCCGGCCGTCGTCGACGGCACGACGGCGAGTCCGACTTCGGGGGAGACGACGACGACCTCGGCCCGATGATCGGCGATGGCCGCGCAGAGATCGGCCAGGGCCGCGTCCAGGGCGTCGACCTGGGCATCCGCGTCGGCGGCGTCATCCCAGTCGACCTGTGCGGCGACCCAGTTCCCCAGGTCGTCGATCAGGGCCGGCGTATCGGGTGCCGCGCGCAAGGCGTCGGCCACGTCGGCGGTCTCCACGGTTTCGTAGTGGTCCTGCCGGCGGGCGCGGTGGCTCGCCACGCGGGCCGTCCATTCCGCGTCGGTGGTCAGCGTCGGCCCGGTCGCCAGATAGCGGACACGAGCGTGGCCCGCGAGTAGTTGCTCCGCATGCTCGGACTTGCCCGAGCGAACGCCGCCGAGGACCAGGGTGCGCATCGGCGGTTAGCCCGCTTCGCCGTGGGAGACCTGGGGTTTCGGCACGCGCAGCCGGCGCATCTGCAACCCGCGCGCCGCGGCGTACCAGCCCAGGCGGAATCCGCCGTCGGTCGATTCGGGGAAGCGTTCGCGCACCTTGCGGTTCACCATCCGGCCCAGGTAGACCGAGTCGGCCACGACGAGCAGGACGAAGACCAGCAGGGCGATGCTGACGAGCCCGGAGAGTTTCGGCAGCCCGTAGACGAGCACGATGAACACCAGCGCGACCGGGGTGAACAGCCCGGCGAAGTTGCGGCGCGCGTCGACGAGGTCGCGGGCGTAGCGGCGCACCGGCCCCTTGTCCTTGGGGAGCAGGTACTCCTCGTCGCCCGCCAGTCGGCGTTCGCGCATCTCGTTGCGCAGGTCGCGCTGCTTGGCACGTGCCTGCGCGCGGTCCTCCTTCGACATCGTCGAGCGCAATTCCTTGCGCCGTGCCCGCGCCTCGGAGCGATTCTGCGGCGGCGGGGCGACCGGGCCGCGCTTGCGCTCCGCCTCGCGCCGCTTGGGCGTCGGGCGCCCCTTGCTCTCGGTGTAGGCGGACTTGCGGGTCATTTCGGGGGACGGCGACTCGTCGACGGCTGTCTCGATCGCGTCGGCGTCGTCGGTGCTGCGCTGCCACGGCATTCTCACCCTTGCGAGCCTAGGCGATCAACGCCGCGCCGGACATTGCCGGGCTGCCTATACTCACCGACCATGTCGTTGCGCGTCGTCGTGGCCCCGGACGGGTTCGGCTCGACGATGACGGCCGCGCAGGCCGCCGCCGCGATCGCACGCGGGTGGTCGTCGGCTCGGCCCGGCGACGAGGTGATCGTCAAACCCCAGTCCGACGGCGGCCCGGGTTTCCTCGACTGCCTGGCGGGCGTCGGTGCGCGGCAGGTCGCGACGGTCTCCGGGCCGCTCGGCGAGCCGGTGCGCGCGGCGTGGCGCGCGGGGCCCGACACCGCCTACCTGGAGGTGGCGCAGGCCTGCGGCCTGCACCTGGTGGCCGATCCCGACCCGCACACGGCCTGGGCGGCGAGTAGCCGCGGGGTGGGGGAGCTCCTGCGGGCCGTGTTGGCCGATCCCGCGGTGCGGACCGTCGTCGTCGGACTCGGCGGCTCGGCCGGCACCGACGGCGGGCGCGGGATGATCGAGGCGCTCGGCGGGTTCGACGCGGCGCGGCGCGCGTTCGCCGGGCGGGAGCTGGTCGTCGCGTCGGATGTCGACAACCGGCTCACCGGTCCGCTGGGCGCCGCCGCGGTGTTCGCCCCGCAGAAGGGGGCCGACCCGCCGACGGTGGCACGTCTGCAAGAGCGGCTCGCCGGATACGCCGCCGAGTTGGACGCGGTCGCCGGGCGCGCGGTCAGCGGCGAACCCGGCTCGGGTGCGGCGGGCGGTATCGGCGCCGCGTTGCTGGCAGTGGGGGCGCGGCGCGTCTCCGGTGCCGACCTCGTCGCCGAGGCGACCGGCCTGCGCACCGCCCTGCGGGGCACCGACATCGTGCTGACCGGGGAGGGGAGGTTGGACGCCCAGACCGCGGCGGGAAAGGTGGTGGCCCGTGTCGCCGCGGCAGCGGACCCGTCGTCGCGGGTCGTCGCGCTGGTCGGGGAGAACGCGCTCGACGATCCGGCGTCGATCGGGCTGAGCGCCGTGTACACGCTGATCGACCACTCGGGTGGCCGCGACCGGGCCCTACGCGACGCCGAGCAGGTGCTGGAATCCCTGGCGGCCCTCGTCGCGGCGGGAATAGACGGCGATGGAGTACCGTTGACCTGAGCGACCTGACGACGAGGGAGTCACCCATGACCGTTTCGAACGAGACCGAAACCAAAGCCGCGACCGGCGTCAACCTGACCGATACCGCGGCCGCCAAGGCCAAGGCGCTGCTCGACCAAGAGGGCCGCGACGACCTGGCCCTGCGCATCGCCGTGCAGCCCGGTGGTTGCGCCGGCCTGCGCTACCAGCTGTTCTTCGACGACCGCTCGCTCGACGGCGACGTGGTCAGCGACTTCGGCGGCGTCAAGCTCGCCGTCGACCGCATGAGCGCGCCGTATGTCGAGGGTGCCACCATCGACTTCGAGGATTCCATCGAGAAGCAGGGGTTCACCATCGACAACCCCAACGCCACGGGCAGCTGTGCCTGCGGCGACTCGTTCAACTGACACTCGCGCGACTGAACCGAGCGCCGGGCTGACCGGCGTCGCGTCGACGGGGCGGTGCACGGCCATAGCGGCTGCGCGCCGCCCCTTCGCGTGTCGGCGGCACGGCATTGGGTAGCGTGGCCCGCGTGTCTATTGCTGTGTGCGGGTCCCTGGCCACCGACCATCTGATGAAGTTTCCGGGCAAGTTCTCCGAGCAGCTGCTCGCCGACCAGCTCGAACATCTCTCGTTGAGCTTCCTGGTGGACGATCTGGTCGTGCGCCGCGGCGGCGTCGGCGGCAACATCGCGTACGCGATCGGCGAACTCGGCGGCTCGCCCAAGCTGGTGGCCGCGGCCGGCTCCGACTTCGAGGAGTACCGCGTCTGGCTCGTCGACCACGGGGTGGACTGCTCGGGGGTACGGATCTTCGACACCGCGCACACCGCGCGGTTCATGTGCACCACCGACGAGACGATGGCCCAGCTGGCCAGCTTCTACCCGGGCGCGATGATCCGCGCCCGCGAGATCGGCCTGATCGAGGTGTTCGACCGGATCGGACGGCCCGACCTGGTGCTCATCGGCGCCGACGACCCCGACGCGATGGTCAACCACACGCGCGCTTGCCGTGACGCCGGGATCGATTTCGCCGCCGACCCGTCGCAGCAGCTGGCCCGCCTCGACGGCGAGACCGCGCGCGACCTCGTCGACGGGGCCAAGTACCTGTTCACCAACGAGTACGAGTGGGGATTGCTGCAGCAGAAGACCGGGCTGTCGGCGCAGGACGTCGCGCGACTGGTCCAGGTCCGGATCACCACGCGCAGCGAGAACGGCGTCGACATCGTGCCGTCGGACGGCAGCGACGCCATCCACGTGCCCGTCGTCCCGGTCCAGAACGCGATTGATCCGACGGGGGTCGGCGACGGATTCCGCGCCGGTTTCCTCACCGCGCTCGAAGGCGGGCTCGGCTTCGAGCGAGCCGCGCAACTCGGCTCGATGGTCGCCGTGCTGGTCCTGGAGAGTGATTCGACGCAGGGCTGGACGTGGAACGCCGACAAGGCCGATGCGCGGCTGCGCGACGCGTACGGGTCGGACGCGGCGAGCGAGATCGCCGCGCTCTTCGCCTGAGCGGGCTACCGGCGATAGCCGCGGGTCAGCTCGGTCAGCACCTCGGCGACCAGCGGATTCGGGGTGGCGTCGGTGCGCAGCACCGCCGAGACCGGGAGGGTGAACTCCAGGCTGCGGCGGCAGACCAGGCCCGGGACCAGCGGGTCTTCGTAGAGCAGCGTCCAACTGTCCGGGTGGTTGATCATCTCGAAGGCGACCGGGTGGCCGGGCCGGATGTCGGGGCCGAAGGTCGGCTCGACGCCGGCCCGTGTGAACACCCGCTCCACCAGCCTGCGCAACAGCACCTGCTCCTCGGGCGGCGGTAGGAGCAGCGGGTAGTCGGCGAGTTCGGCCGGCGTCGGACTGTTGGCGAGATGCGCCAGCGGATGCCGTGCCGCGAAGGTGACCACCGGTTGGTCCACCCACAACGGATCCAGGTAGAGGCCCTCGTGCTCGACCGTGCCCCGCACCAGCGCAAGGTCGGCCTCGCCGGCGGCCACCGCGGCGATCCGCTGGGCGAAGGGCTTGAGGAGGAAGTCGATCTCCGCCTCCGGGTGCCGCTCGCGCACCGCGGAGACCGCGCCGAGTGCCGCCCTGGCAAAGGTCATGTTGGCCGCGATCCGCACCCGGTCGTGTCTGGGGGCGACCGCCGCCGCGGCGTCGTCGCGCAGGCGCAACATCTCCTGGGCGCGGGGGAGCAAGACCTGGCCGGCCTCGGTGAGGGTCACCGACCGGCCCGAACGCTCGAAGAGTTCGACGCCGAGTTCGCGCTCGAGTGCGGCGACCTGATGGCTCACCGCCGATTGGGAGACGAAACACGACTGCGCCGCGCGGGAGAACCCGCCCTGCGTCGCGACCGCCACCAGGTATTCGAGCTGTCGGAACTCCACTCGCCCATCGTATGAACAAGACAGATGGTTGTCATCTAGAAACAGCAGTTCATCGCGGTTGAAGCCCGGCCGAGTCATCGATCAAGGTGGTGGTATCAGCTCTTCGATCCAAGGAGAAGTCATGCGGAGCACCACCGCGGTCGTGATCGGCTCGGGATTCGGCGGCCTCGCCGCCGCCAAGCGACTCGCCAAGTCGAAGGTGCCGACGGTGTTGATCTCGGCAACCGACGAGCACCTGTTCCAGCCGCTGCTCTACCAGGTCGCGACCGGCGTCCTGCCCGCCGCCGAGATCGCCCCGCCGATCGCCGGCGTGCTCGAGGCCAAGGAGTCGATCGACGTCGTCCGCGGATATGTGACCGCCGTCGACGCCGAGGCGCGGATCGTCACCTATCGCACCGACGACGGGGAGACCGAGATCGCCTACGAGTACCTGGTCGTCGCGGCCGGGGCCTCGCAGGGCTACTTCGGGCACGACGAATGGGCGGGGCGCACCTTCGCGTTGAAGACCCTCGACGATGCCGTTCGTCTGCGCGCCCACCTGCTGGAGTGCTTCGCGGCACCGGCCGACGACGAGCCGGCACACACCTTCGTCGTCGTCGGCGGCGGGGCCACCGGTGTCGAGCTGGCCGGTCAGATCCGCGAGCTGCGCACCCGCCACTTCACCGACGTCCCGGCGCAGGTGTACCTCATCGAGGGCGCGGGTGAGCTGTTGCCGGTCTACGGCGGAGAGCTGTCCGCCTTCACCCGGCGCACGCTCGAGGGCGCGGGCGTCACCGTGCTCACCGACAACCTCGTCACCGCCATCGACGACGGCCGGGTGGTCGTCAAAGACGCCGACGGAACCGAGCGGGAGATCGCCACCGACACCGTCGTCTGGTCGGCCGGGGTCCAGGCGACCCCGCTGGCCGGGGTGATCGCGGCCGCCACCGGATGCGACGCCGACCGCGCCGGACGCCTGCTGGTCAACCCCGACCTCACCGTGGGAACTCGCGCCGACGTCTTCGCGATCGGGGACATGACCAGCCTGAAGGGGTATCCGGGTCAGAGCCCCGTCGCGATGCAGGAGGGGCGCCACGTCGCCGACATGATCCGTCGCAAGACGCCCGTCGGCACCGAGTTCGAGTACCTGGACAAGGGCAGCATGGCCGTCGTCAACCGGCACAACGCCGTCGTCGACGCGCCCTTCGGCATCCGACTCACCGGCCTGCTCGGCTGGTTCACCTGGCTCGCTGTGCACCTGTTCTACCTGGTCGGCTTCCGGAACCGGTTCGCGGCGGTCGCGTCGTGGTTCCGCGCCTTCGGCGGGCGCGCCCGACCGGGTTTCGACGAGGTGCGCACGGCGGCGGGTCCGGCCCCGGAGCGGGACCGCGGTATCCGGCTAGAGCCGCACCGGGTAGTCGCGGTCGGTGATGACCGGCACGATCGTCTTCTCGACGAAGATGCCGTGCCACACCATGAAGATCAGGACGTTCCAGATGCGTCGGCTGTTGTCGACCGCACCCGCGCGGTGCTCGTCGAGCATCTGTAGCACGAACTGCTTGTCGACCAGGTGATCGGTCTGCGAGTCGGCGATGATCTGGTGCGCCCAGTCGTACATCTCGGTCTCGGCGAGCCACAGGCGGATCGGCACCGGGAAGCCCAGTTTGCGGCGATGCAGCACATGCGGCGGGATGATCTCCTCGATCGCCTTGCGCAGCGCGTACTTGGTGGTGCCGTGGGCGATCTTCTCGTCGGCCGGTAGGGCCGACGCGACGCGCCACACCTCGTTGTCGAGGAAGGGCACGCGCAGTTCCAGCGAGTTGGCCATCGTCATCTTGTCGGCCTTGACCAGGATGTCGCCGCGCAGCCAGGTGAACAGGTCGAGGTGCTGCATCCGGGCCACCGGGTCCCAGCCGGCAGACTCGGCGTAGATCGGCGCGGTGACGTCGGTGTGCGTCCATTCCGGGCGGTAGTCGCGCAGCACCTTCTGCAGCCGCGCGTCGTCGAAGCTGCGCGCATTGCCGTAGTAGCGCTCCTCCAGCGACATGGAGCCGCGGTGCAGCAGGCTCTTGCCGCGGGTGCCTTCCGGGATCCGGTCGCTGATGCGTCCGGCGGTGCGCCGGGCGAATCCGGGCAGCTTGTCGAATCCGCTCAGCGACAGCGGCTCCTTGTAGATCGTGTAGCCGCCGAACAGCTCGTCGGCGCCCTCGCCGGACAGCACGACCTTGACGTGCTTGCGGGCCTCCTTGGCCAGGAAGTACAGCGGGACCAGCGCGGGATCGGCGACCGGGTCGTCGAGGTACCAGACGATCTCGGGGATGGCTTCGATGAATTCCTGCGGGCTCACGACCTTGATCTCGTGGCGCACGCCGATCGCCTGAGCCGTCTCCGCGGCGACGTCGATCTCGGAGTAGCCGTCGCGCTCGAAGCCGGTCGTGATGGTGATGAGGTCGGGATTGTGCTGGTGGGCGAGTGCCGCGACCAGCGTCGAATCGATGCCGCCGGAGAGGAACGACCCGACGGTGACGTCGGCGCGCATGTGCTTGGCCACCGAGTCGCGCAGGACCGCGGTGATCTCGTCGTAGCGGGACTGCCGGGTCTCCGCGGTGAACGGCACCACGTCGAACCGCGGGTTGAAGTACCGCGTGATCGCCGGCGCCTGGCCGGGGGAGAGGGTGGCGTAGCACCCGGATTCGAGGCGACCGATGTTGGTGTGCAGCGACTCGGGCTCGGGTACGTACTGCAACTCGATGTAGTGCTCGAGCGCGCGGTGGTCGAGGTCGGCGCCGAGGGCGAGGCGGTCCAGGAGTTCGAGGAGGCTCTTCTTCTCGCTGCCGAAGGCGGTGCCGCCCGGGCCGGTGGCCAGGAACAGGGGCTTGATGCCGAAGGGGTCGCGGGCGAGGAAGAGCTTCCGCTCGGCGGTGTCCCAGATGGCGAAGGCGAACATGCCGCGCAGGCGCTGCACGGCGAGCGGTCCCCAATAGTGGAAGGCGGCGACGATGACCTCGGAGTCGCCCTCGGTGTGCATCGGGGCGTCGAACTCGTCGCGCAGCTGTTCGCGCAGCTCGACGTAGTTGTAGATCTCGCCGTTGAACACGAGCGCGTACCGGTCCGGGCTCTCGGCCGGCCCCCAGCGGAGCGGCTGGTGGGAATGCTCGATGTCGATGATCGAGAGACGGTTGAAGCCGACGACGAGATCGTCGTCGTGCCAGGTGCCCGATTCGTCCGGTCCGCGATGACGCATGCAGTGCGACGCGTCGGCGACCAGGTCGACGGCGGTGGCCGCCGAGGCGTCGGCGGTCAACAGGCCCAGCAGTCCGCACACGGTGTTCTTGCCCCACTTCCTCCAGCCGGCGTCGGCGCCCGGCTGATCACAACGTCGTGTCGAGTATGCCGTAGCCGACCGGGCGATACCGACTCGCCTGCGACCACGCCCCCAAACGCAACAGTTTGGGCGGGTTGGTCTACGCTGCGTAGTACTAGATGCAAGAATTGTCTTGCAGTCATGTTGCGTGGAATTTGGGCGCGCGCGGGCCGAGGGTCGGCGCGTGGCCGGGTGAGCAGGAAGGCATGAAATTGGCACACGATGAACGGTCCACGGCGCGGCGCGCCATGACCGCATCGCGCAAGGTCAAGCGGGTCGGCCTAGTCGCCGCACTGGGCCTCGCCGCACTGGTCATGACCGGCTGTGGGCCCCGCGAGGCCCTCCGCTTCGGCTGGCCGACCGGCGTGACGCCCGAGGCGAAAGAGATGGGTCACCTGTGGACCTGGGCCGTCATCGCCTCGTTGATCGTCGGCTTCATGGTCTGGATGGTCATCTTCTGGTGCATCACCTTCTTCCGCCACCGCGACGGCGACGACTCCTTCCCGCGGCAGACCGCGTACAACATGCCGGTCGAGCTGACGCTGATCACGCTGCCGTTCCTGGCGATCGCGGTGCTCTTCTACTTCACCGTCGTCGTCGAGAACAAGGTCGAGGGCAAGCCCTACGACCCGGGCGTCACCGTCGACGTCACCGCGTTCCAGTGGAACTGGAAGTTCGGCTACGACCAGATTCGTGACCCGCTCAACGGTCCGAAGGCCGGGGAGAAGAGCTACGTCGTCTCCAACGGCAACCCCTTCGACCTGCAGGCGCAGCGCGAGACCGAGCACGGCAAGCAGCTCCCGTTGCCGGCCGGTGGTCGCAGCGACAACGTGCGCGACTACCTGAAGTACTCGAGCATCGAGACGCTGGGCACGCCGACCGAGATCCCCATCCTGGTCCTGCCGGTCGACACGCCGATCCAGTTCAACCTGGCCTCGGCCGACGTCATCCACTCCTTCTGGGTGCCGGAGTTCCTGTACAAGCGCGACGTGATGCCGTTCCCGAAGCAGAACCATCAGGACCCGAGCTTCCAGATCGAGAAGATCACCCGCACGGGTGCGTTCGTCGGCCGCTGCGCCGAGATGTGCGGCACCTACCACGCGATGATGAACTTCGAGATCCGCGCGGTGAGTCAGAAGGATTTCCAGCGCTACATCGCACTGCGCGCCAACGACAAGTTGAGCAACGCCGCGGCGCTGGAGGCCATCTGCCAGGAGCCCAAGTCGGTCACCACGGTGCCGTTCGAGACGCGCCGCAAGACCGGCGGTGACACCCCGAAGTACCTCGGCAACGCGTTCGACACCCGGCTGTCCAACTGCACGCCGCGAACCTAGGAGCATCTGAATGAAAATCGAAGCTCGCATCTTCGAGTTGCTGACGGCGTTCTTCCTGATCGGTGCGGTCGCCTACACGATCTTCACCGGTATCTCGCGGACCGGCATCGAGTGGGCCGGCGCCACCGCCTTCTTCTTCTCGGCCGGTCTGACGCTCATCACCGGAACCTACTTCCGGTTCGTCGCGCGCCGCGTCGAGATCCGCCCGGAGGACTACGACGAGGCCGAGATCGAGGACGGCGCAGGCGAACTGGGCTTCTTCAGCCCGCACAGCTGGTGGCCGATCCTGGTCGCAGGCGGCGCCGCGATGTTCGCGGTGGGCTTCGCGACCCGTAACTTCTGGTTCTCGATCGTCGCCGCCGGGATCATCGTGATCACCGCCGCCGGACTGGTCTTCGAGTACCACTGGGGTCCCGAGAAGCACTGACCCCGGTTCACTAGACGACGCGAGACCGCCGCATCCCGTCGGGGGTGCGGCGGTCTCGTTGTTTTCCCGACTCCCGCCGAGTGGGCACCCCAACCCCGTCGACTGGGCACTCCAACCACGTCGACTGGGCACTCCAATCCTGCCGACTGGGCACCCGAATCACGCCGAGTGGGCACCCGAATCACGCCGAGTGGGCACTCCAACCACGTCGAGTGGGCACTCCAACCACGTCGAGTGGGCACCCCAACCACGTCGAGTGGGCACCCCGAGCACATCGAGTGGGCGTAGCGCGCTGCCTGAAGGTGGGTGAATCTGAAGCGGGCACGCGTCGGTGGAGCGACGTGTATCCGTAGTACGCCGGCACTGAGATTGACGGCAGGCGGCAGATGGTCACGCGAGCTGCCCGTCAATGGCCGGGAGACTCATCTCCCCGGGCCGACGAGCGCAAGTCGACGGCGTCGAGGTGCCCACTCGGCGTGATTCGGGGTGCCCAGTCGGCGGCCTCGGGGTGCCCACTCGGCAGCACTTGGACGGCGCACCCAATCGGCCCGGGGCCCGGGGGGCACCGGGTATGAGAAAGGCCGCCAGGAACGATCCTGGCGGCCTTTCAGCTGGCTTCTGCCAAGCCCTACAGGGCGCGGCGGGAAACCCTAGTCGAGCGGATTGCCGTTCTGGGCCTGCAGCTCGCGCAGGACCTCGTGCTCGGCGACGTGGCCCTTGTGCTCGAGCTCGGCGTTGATCTTCTGCTCCTCGGGCGGATCGGCGAACAGGAGTCCGCCGGTACCCGGGGAGCCCGCGGCACCCAGCTTGTTCATCTTCTTCGGGATCGCCGCACCCTCGTAGGGGAGCGGGATCGGGTGACCGTGGTCGTCGACCGGGCCGAGCGGCTGGTGCACCTCGATGTACTCACCCTGCGGCAGGCGCTTGATGATGCCCGTCTCGATTCCGTGCTCGAGGACGGCGCGATCGCTGCGCTGCAGGCCGATGGCCCAGCGGTAGGCGATGAAGTACGCCAGCGGCGGGACGATGAGCAGGCCGATACGACCCATCCACGTCGTCGCGTTCAGCGAGATGTGGAACTTGTACGCGATGATGTCGTTCATGCACGAGATCGTGAGGATCGCGTAGAAGGCGATGGCCATCGCGCCGATGCCGGTACGCACCGGAACGTCACGGGGCCGCTGCAGCAGGTTGTGGTGCGCGTCGTCGCCGGTGAGGCGCTTCTCGATCCACGGGTAGCTGAACATCAGGCCGAACACGATCGTGATGATCACGACCACCCAGAAGATCGCCGGGATGGTGTGGTTGCCGATGTAGATCTCCCACGGCGGCATGAGTCGTGCCGCGCCGTCCGTCCACTGCATGTAGATGTCGGGCTGCGATCCCGCGGACACCTGCGCCGGGTTGTACGGCCCGATCGTCCACACGGGGTTGATCTGGAAGACCCCGGCCATGACGGCGAGCAGGCCGAAGGTGATGGCGAAGAACGCACCGGCCTTGGCCGCGAACACGGGGAGGATGCGCACGCCCACGACATTGCGCTCGGTACGACCGGGGCCGGGGAACTGCGTGTGCTTCTGGTACCAGACGAGAGCCAGGTGGGCGCCGATCAGCGCCAGGATGATCGCCGGGAACAGCAGGATGTGCAGCACGTACAGACGCGGGATAATGATGTCGCCGGGGAAGTCGCCGCCGAACAGCGCCCAGTGGATCCAGGTGCCGACCAGCGGGATGCCCAGGACGATGCCGCTCATCGCGGCGCGGACGCCGGTGCCCGACAGCAGGTCGTCGGGGAGCGAGTATCCGAAGAATCCCTCGAACATGGCCAGGACCAGCAGCAACGAGCCGATGATCCAGTTGGCCTCGCGCGGACGGCGGAACGCACCGGTGAAGAAGATACGCGCCATGTGGGTGATGATCGACGCCGCGAACAGCAGGGCCGCCCAGTGGTGGATCTGGCGGACGAACAGGCCGCCGCGCACCTCGAAGGAGATGTTCAGCGTCGTCTCGTACGCGCGGCTCATCAGGACGCCGTTGAGCGGCTGGTAGTCGCCGTGGTAGGTGACGTGCGCCATCGACGGGTCGAAGAACAGCGTCAGGTACACGCCGGACAGCAACAGGATGATGAACGAGTAGAGCGCGACCTCGCCCAGCAGGAAGGACCAATGGGTCGGGAAGACCTTGTTGATCTGTCGACGCATGCCCGCGGCGAGGTGATACCGCGAATCGACTTCTTCAGCTTGCTGCGCGAGGCGTCCGCCGATGCTTGTCGTCATGATTTCCGCTCCCAGAAGGCCGGTCCGACGGGCTCGATGAAGTCACCGGCGGCGACCATGTAGCCCTGGTTGTTCACCGTGAGTGGCAGCTGTGCCAATGCCCGCGCAGCCGGTCCGAAGATGGGCTTTGCGTACTCCAGTGCGTTGAACTGCGACTGGTGGCAGGGGCACAGGATGCGATTGGTCTGCTGTTCGTACAGCGAGGTCGGGCAGCCGAGGTGGCTGCAGACCTTGGTGTAGGCGTAGTAGTCGCCGTAGTTGAAGCTCTCCTGGCCCTTGCGCTTGATGACCTTCGCCGAGTCCTCGGGGCGCAGGCGGATGAGCATCACCGGGTTGCGCACGGAGCGCAGGCCCTCGAGCAGCTTGTGGCGCGACTCCTCGGTCTCGCCGTGCCCGTCGGAGGGACGCCACGGGAAGACCGTCTCCATGCCGCCGGCGTCGAGATCCTCCGGGCGGATCAGCGCGACCTGGTAGGGGTTACCGGTGTCGCGACGCAGGAAGATCGTCTCGTTGGGGTTGTCCGCCGGGTTGTAGATCGGGGACCAGCCCGAGTGCCACAGCGGTGACTTCTCGCGCAGTGCCCACGGGTTCTTGATGAATCCGCCGAGAGCGGCGACCAGGCCGGTGAGGGCGAAGGCGCCCAGACCGAACGCGGCCGAGCCGAGGATCATCTTGCGACGCGGCAGCGTCGACGTCTCCAGGGCGTTGCCGAGCAGCGCGCCGGTCGTCTTCTTGTCGACTTCGTTGGAGCCGCCGTCGTGACGGTCCTGCACGGCGATCTCGGCGGGGATGAACCGCTTGGTGATCTGGACGATCGCGATGCCGATCGAGAGGATCGAGAGGCCGAAGGTGATGCCCAGCAGCGGCGTGTTCAGCGAGTAGAGCCAGTAGTTCGGCTTGCCCGGCATCACGAACTTCCAGTGGTTGAACAGGAAGACGATCAGGCAGGCGAGGGCCGAGATGCCGGCCAACGTGAACCAGAAGGCGACGGCACGTGCTGCGCGCTTCTCGGCGCGGGTCCCCGCGACGGGGAACCGCGGTTCGCGGTGGAGAATCTCGACGCCGTCGAGGTTCGTGCCGAGTTTGACCAGCTCGTCCTGGCTCATGTCGGCGAGTTCTTCGCTCGACGGGGTGTTTTCGGTAGCGCTCATGACCGCGATCCCATCCACATTGCGAAGGCGACGATGGCGCCGATGCCGATGACCCACATGGCCATGCCCTCGCTCACCGGACCGAAGCCGCCGAGCCCGAGTCCGCCGGGCTGGTGCGACTCCGAGGAGTACTTGATGAAGCCGATGATGTCCTTCTTCTCCTGAAGGGACAGCTGGCGATTACTGAACTTGGGCATGTTCTGCGGCCCGGTCAGCATCGCCGTGTAGATCTGCTGCTCGCTCGGCGGGTCGAGGTTAGGGGCGAATTTGCCCGACGACAGCGCGCCGCCGCGACCGGTGAAGTTGTGGCAGGAGGCGCAGTTCAAACGGAACAGCTCGCTGCCGCGGCCCAGGTTGGTGCCGCGCAGCGAAGCCTGCGCGACGATCGGGATGCCGTCGGCGTCGGTCTTCACCGTGCCGTCGGCGTTGCGCTCGTAGTACACCTGGGGTCCGCCGGACACCGACTGGATGTACTTGCCGAGCTGGGTGATCTGCGCCTCGGTGAACTTCGGCGGCTTGCGCGTGACCTGCGCGTCGTTGCGGACCGCGGGCATGCGGCCGGAGGCCACCTGGAAGTAGACGGCGGCGTCGCCGACGCCGATCAGCGACGGTCCGCGGTCGGCCACACCCTGCAGGTTCGTGCCGTGGCAGCTGACGCAGGACGTGTCGTAGAGCTTCTTGCCCGCGTCGATCAGCGCCTGCGACTGCGAATTCGGGTCGGCGACGGCGACCTGCGCCTTCGGCGTCAGCAGCGCGGTGATGACGCCGGCGCTGACCAGTCCGGCGAGGAGCAGAATCGTGCCCGACGCACGGCGGCGCAGCTTGCGCCGGCTCTTGGCCGCGCGAGCGGCGGTGCTGCTGGGCGCCGGGGCCGGATCGGCGTTGGCGTGATCCGAGGGTGGAGATGTACTCATCTGTGACTCTCTACTAATACGGACTACCGGGGCTGAGGTTCTTAACGGATGAAGTAGATCGTGACGAACAGGGCGATCCACACGATGTCGACGAAGTGCCAGTAGTACGACACGACGATCGCTGCCGTGGCCTGCGCCGGCGTGAACTTCGACAGCCAGGTGCGGGTCAGCAGGAAGAGGAACGCGACCAGACCGCCGATGACGTGCAGGCCGTGGAAGCCGGTGGCCATGTAGAACACCGAGCCGTAGGAGCTGCTCGCCAGCGTCGTGCCGTGTTCCACCAGGTGGTGGTACTCGTAGGCCTGGCCGGCGACGAAGAACGCGCCCATGATGAAGGTCAGGATGTACCAGCGGCGGAGGCCGAAGACGTCGCCGCGCTCAGCGGCGAAGACGCCCATCTGGCAGGTCACCGACGAGAGGATTAGGACGGTCGTCACCGGGACGGCGAGCCAGAGGTTCAGTTCGGTCGGCTCCATGGGCCAGTGGCCGGTGGAGTTGTTCGCGCGGGCGACGAAGTACATCGCGAACAGCCCGGCGAAGAACATGAGCTCACTGGAAAGCCATACGATCGTGCCGACGCTGACCATGTTGGGACGGTTCAGCGAGTGCACCCGAGCCGTAATGGCCGTTGACGGGGTACTTGCAGCGCTAGTCACACAAGAAGTATGACGGTTCGTAGTAAAGCGTGACCACCGGGGTCGACAAATTGGTGCAACATTTTGCGGCGGCCCAGGTCGGACCAGGTCGCGCCGTCGCTCCCCGGCGTGTCCCGCGCAGTATTCCGGTCGGAAATCGGGCACCGGAGCACTCGTTTAGGGTGGACGCGTGACCAGTAGTCAGTCGGAATTGAGTTGGCCGTTCATCCTCGGTTTGGTCTCGGAGAATCGAGACCTGACCTCGGCGCAGGCGCAGTGGGCGATGAACGAGATCATGGCCGACTCGGCGACGAGTGCCCAGATCGCGGCATTCGGGCTGGCGGTGAAGATGAAGGGGGCCGCGCCGGCCGAACTCGACGGGCTCGCCGAGGCGATGCTCGCCCATGCGACGCGGGTCGACCTCGCGGGTACCGCGATCGACATCGTCGGCACCGGCGGCGACCGCTCCCACACCGTCAACATCTCGACGATGACCTCGATCGTCGTCGCGGCGGCCGGGATCCCCGTCGTCAAGCACGGGAACCGGGCGGCCTCCTCCAAGAGCGGCGGGGCCGACGTCCTCGAAGCGCTCGGGGTGACGATCAACCTGGGCGCCGACGCGGTGGTCCGATGTGTGGCCGAGGCGGGTATCGCCTTCTGCTTCGCCCCGGTGTTCCACCCGGCATTCCGTTTCACCGGACCGCCCCGTAAGGAACTCGGCGTCCCCACCGTGTTCAACGTGCTGGGACCGCTCACCAACCCGGCTCAGCCGCGCGCCGGGCTCATCGGGTGCGCCTTCGCCGATCTCGCGCCGGTTCTCGCGCAGACCTTCGCCGACCGCGGGTCGTCGGTGCTGGTGGTCCGCGGCGACGACGGCCTCGACGAGCTGACGACGACCAGCACCTCGACCATCTGGCAGGTCGTCGACGGGGTCGTGACCGAGCATCACATCGATCCGCAGGCCGATCTCGGCATCGACCGCGTCGAGCTGTCCGCACTGCAGGGCGGGGATGCACAGGACAACGCGGTGGTCGCGCGCGATCTGTTCGCCGGCGCGGTCGGCCCGGTGCGCGACGCCGTGCTGCTCAACGCCGCCGGTGCGCTGGTCGCCGCCGAGCAGACGGCGCCGATGACCCGCGACGACCTCGTCGCGGCGCTCGCCGCGGGAATGACGCGGGCCGCCCACGCGATCGATTCGGGGGCCGCCGCACAGATCCTCGAGCGCTGGGCCACGGTGAGCGGCGAGCTGGCGCAGGACTGAAGCGGCTATTCGCCGACGGAGAAGCCCGCCTCGGTCTCGCTGCTCGCATAGCTGCGGAAGGCGATATGGGTCGTGGTGCGGGCGACCCCGGGCAGCCGGTTGATCCGGTTGGTGACGACTTCGGCGACCTGCTCGTGGTCGCGGACCCGGACCTTGGCGATCAGGTCGACGTCACCCGCGCAGGAGTACACCTCGGTGACTCCGTCGATGTCGGCGACGTCCTGGGCGGTCTCCGGGATCGAATGGACGTCTGCGGTGATCAACACGAAAGCGGTCAGCATGGGACCAAGGGTAGTCATCGGTGCCCCGCGGGTTCTCGGCTTCGCCCGTCGGTAGTCTCCCGACTCCGCGCCGCACGGGCCCGGACGGCCCATCCCTCCCAGCCGCAGGCGCTGAACCGGGGCAGTGCCAGGCCGCCCGACGCGTCGACGATCCGGGCATCGGCCGCGGTGATCCAGCGGTAGACGAGCGCGGCCTCCTCGGGGGCCGCGCCGTGGAGCGGCCCGGCGGAGGGGATCACCGTCTCCGCGGCCGCGATCACGGCCTCGACGACGGGCATCGGCGGGGTGTGTGCGTCCGCGGTACCCGCGCCAGCCAGCCGGCCGTGGCGGACCACCGCGAACCGCCACCCGCCGGCGGGCCCGGGCCGGGCCACGACGAACTGCTCGAGGTCGCACAGCGCCCGGAGCCGGTGGCACCGGGCGAGTGCGGCCACCACCGCGGCGAGACTGTCGCGGTGGCGCGCGGCGGTCTCGAAGTGCTCGGCCTCGGCGGCCGCGGCGACCGTCGCGGCCAATTCGTGCAGTGCGGCGTCCGAGCGTCCCGCGACGACGTCCAGGGCGGCGCGCACCCGGGGGAGGTAGTCGGTCACCGACTCGGGAATCGGGCTGGCCGCGGCGCAGTCGCCGGGACCGGCCCGGGTCGCCGGGACGGCAGTCGAGGAACTTGGCCCGCGCACCGGCCCCGCCGTCGGAGATACCGGTCTCGTCGTCGGAGATACGGAGTGGGGCGGGCACCAGTGGTAGTCCCGGCGCGCGCCCAGGCGGGTGGTGCAGGACCGCAGACCGGTCGCTCGCGTGAGTGCATCGGCCACGGCCTGTGCGGTGGCCCGCTGCGGGATCGGTCCGATCGATGTCGGCTCGCCCAACGGGCCGGGCTCCGGACGCGCGGACCGGCCGACGGTGAAGCGCGGGAAGCGCTCCTCGGTGAGCGAGACCCACCAGCCGCGCCTGGGTTGGGTCGAGCGCCGGTTGTAGGCGGGGTTGTGCGCGGCGAGCAACCGCAGTTCGCGGACCCCGGCTTCCAGGTCGTGGGCGCAGACCACGTGGTCGACCCTGCTCGACAACGCCACCATCTCCGCGATCCGGGGGCGGGAATCCCCGGCGAAGTAGGACCGGACCCGGCGGCGGAGGTCCACCGCGGTGCCGACGTACAGCACCTCGTCGCCGCATCCGCGGAACAGATAGACACCCGGCGCGCGCGGCACGCGGTCGGCGAGATGGCGTTTGGCCCGTTGCGCGGGGGTGGCCCGCGGGAGGAAGTCCAACAGTTCGGCAAAGGTGCCGACGCCCCGGTTCCCGATGCGTTCGAGCAGGCCGTGCAGGACGTCCACCGTCGCCCGTGCGTCGTCGAGGGCCCGGTGCGTCGGAGTCGTCGTCGCGTCGAAGAGCGCGGCCAGCGCCGACAGCCGAACAGCGGGGGCCTCCTCGCGGGTCAGGACGCGGCGCGCCAGCGCCACGGTGCACAGCGTCGCGGGGAAGTGCCAGTCGAGTCCGAGGCGGTTTGCCGACGCGGTGAGGAAGCCGAGGTCGAAGCGGGAGTTGTGTGCGACGAGCACGCTGCCGCGGGCGAACTCGAGAAAGGCGGGCAGGACCTCGCCGATCGTGGGTGCCGCGACGACCATCGCCTCGGTGATCCCGGTCAGCGTCACGATCTCCGTCGGGATCGGACGTCCCGGGTCGACCAGCGTCGCGAATTCTCCGACGACCTCGCCGCCGCAGATCCGCACCGCGCCGATCTCGGTGATCGCGTCACGTTCCGGGCTGCCGCCGGTGGTCTCCAGGTCGACGACGACGAACGGCGTGGTGGCCAGCGACTGGTCGATTCCGCCGTGGACGCTGGCCGACATCTCCGCCGCCTCGGCGGCGGTCGGCGGTCGGCGGTGCGATCCGTGCCCGCGCGACCGGCCGGCCCGGTCGCGGTTCGCCGGCCCGGGCAGCCCGACACCGGGCAAACCCACGTCGGCGAACGACAGCTGCTCGGCGGTGCGGTCGGAGTCCATGTTGCGAACGCTAGTTCGAGGGTCGGACAACGCCGGGGAGGGCGCGGCAGAGGTTCATCGGCCGGGGCTTGTCAGGGGTCGCCGTTAGCGTCCTGTTATCGGCTCCGCGAGGCCGTCCAGCGCCCATCCGGCGGTGTCGCGGGACCGGGGAACTCCCGGTGAATACGAGGGGAACCGCTCGAAAACAGCTTGACAGGACGAGATGAGATGGAGATCACATGAGGATCGATTGCGAGAGCTGCCCGGGCCGCCCGGCGGCCTGCGACGGCTGCATGATGTCGGTACTGGTTGGTGCCGATGCGGCACCTCACCCTGGGGAAACACCCAGGGTGGCAACGGTGGCCGAACAGCGCGCCGACCTGCTGGTGGCCATCGCCAATCTTCGGGAAGCGACGCTCGTCACATCCGCCGAGGCCAGGGCCGCGCAGGGGCGGATCGTCCCACGTGAGGGTGGTTCGAGCGAACGGTTTCTCACCATCGTTCGCGCAGGGTAAAGTTTGGCGCTGGCTCACCGTCGCAAAGAAATCTGCGGAAGTGTTGGACATCGGCTCCACGTTTTCGTAACCTTTTTGAGACATTGCGGAACGTCACGCTTCAACAGAAGTGATCCGCGGGAGTCAATCGCTGAGTCACCCCGCAGGGGTGAACCGGGGACCCACCTGGGCCGCAAGGCCCGCAACGGGGTGAATCGCCGCGCCTGAACAGCTCGTCAGGCAACGCGTAGGGCATCTTCCAGCCCGAACCCGACAGCTAACCCGGTAAGCGCAGGGAGATAGAAGGAGACACTTCTCGTGGCCAAACATCGTTTGGAACAGCCGAGCCGCGGCACCAAGGCGGCGAAGGGCGCGGTCATCACCGGCGCCATCGCCATGGGTTCGCTCGCAGCCGGCCAGGCCGCCGCCAGCACGGTCACGTTGCCGCACCTCGGCAACGTCGAACTCGGCGCCCTCGGGGACCAGATCAACAACTCGCGGCACCATGCGACCAAGGGCAAGTCCCTGAAGGTCAAGAAGGCCTCGAAGACCAAGGCTCCGGCGCAGCCCGGCGCGCAGGCCCAGGTCCAGGTGCCCAACGTCGGCACCTTCTCGATCCCGGGCATCGCGCAGAAGGACATCCCCAAGGAACTTCAGCCGAACGTCAAGAAGGCCCCCGGCCTCCTCGGTGCCGTCCGCCAGACCGTCGCCGACAAGGCCGTTCACAACGCGGAGAGCAAGATCGGATCGCCGTACTCCTACGGCTCGGCCGGCCCGAACGCCTTCGACTGCTCGGGCCTGGTCTACTGGTCCTACAAGAAGGCCGGCAAGACCATCCCGCGTGACAGCTACGGCCAGCTCAGCCACGGCAAGGCCATCGCTTACAAGGATGCCAAGCCCGGAGACGTGCTGATCTTCAACGGCGGCAGCCACGCCGGCATCTACATCGGCCACGGTGAGTTCATCCACTCCGAGACCTACGGCGTCCCGGTGCACAAGGCCAAGGTCAAGACCTGGGCTCTTACCGGTGTCCGCCGCTACTGAGCACGACCAGCTTTGAGGTGGCGGGCGTCCCGGGATTGTATTCGCGGGAGGTCCGCCGTTCCTCGTTCTCAGGAGTCAGGACTATGGGAATCGTGAAATCCGTGGAATCGGGCCGTCGGCGCATCGTCGTCACCGCGGCCCTCGTGTGCGCGGTCGCCGCGGCGGGAATCCCCGCCGCCACCGTGACCGCCGCCCCGCCGCGCTCGCCGGGCCAGCTCGTCGCCGACTACAAGAAGCTCAACGACGAGGCCGAGCGCTCCGCCGAGGCGATGCACAACGCGACGATCGAGTACGACAAGCAGAAGGCGATCCTGGATCGCTCGCGCCGCGCCGCGACCGCCGCGCAGCGCAAGCTCGATTCCACCGCCGACCTGCAGCGCCACCTCCAGGGCCGCGTCGACGGTGTGCTGCGCGCCAGCTACCGCGGCGCCCGCGTCAACCGCCTCTACGCGCTGCTGACGAGCGATTCGCCGCAGCAGATGCTCGACCAGATGTCGGCGCTCGACATCATCTCCCGCGACGCGACGCGCAACCTCAACAACCTGACCAAGACGCGTGCGGCCGCCGTGGCAGCCAAGGACGAGTCGGCCAAGGCGACGACCGCGGCCAACACCGCGATCGCCCAGGTGGAGAAGGTCCGCGGCGATCTGCAGGCCAAGCGGGCGACGCTCCAGCTGAAGGCCGTCCAGATCCGCGCGGTCTACCAGTCGATGACCGGCCAGCAGCTCGCCGAGCTGCGGGGGCCCAAGTTCGACTTCA
Organism: Gordonia sp. X0973; assembly: GCF_013348785.1. Classification (NCBI taxonomy): domain Bacteria; kingdom Bacillati; phylum Actinomycetota; class Actinomycetes; order Mycobacteriales; family Gordoniaceae; genus Gordonia; species Gordonia sp. X0973. Next base: position 2,192,176 of record NZ_CP054691.1, on the reverse strand, counting down.
ACCCGAACATCGTGCCGAAGGGCACCGCCCCCGAGTTGGTGGCCGTCCAGGCCGCGCTGACCCGGATCGGCGACCCGTACGTCTGGGGTGCCACCGGGCCGAACCAGTTCGACTGCTCGGGTCTGATGGTGTGGTCGTACCGGCAGGCGGGTAAGAGCCTGCCCCGCTCGAGCGAGGCGCAGCTCGGCGCCGGAGTGCCCGTCAGCCGCGACCAGCTCCAGCCCGGCGACCTCATCATCTACTATCCGGACGCCCACCACGTCGGCATGTACATCGGCGACGGCTACGTGATCCACGCCTCGACTTTCGGCGTTCCCGTCAAGGTCGTCCCGATCGACGGGGCCGGTCCGTACCAGGCCGCGCGCCGCGTCTAGCCGTCGAAGTGCGGGCGCGTTGGCTATGCGTCGGCGTCATGCTGGCCACCGTCGGCCTGGTGTCGTCCTGCGGTCGGCCGGCGTCGCCGTCGACGAGTAGCCCCGCCTCGGCGAGTCCCACCGACGTCTTCGAACAGCAGCGGACCGACGGGGTGAACTCCCTGCTCGACAAGCTCGACAAGGCACTCCTGCACGGGCGGCCCGCCGATCTCGATGCCCTGCTGGACCGCTCCGCGTCGAAGACGTTCCGGCAACAGCTGCACGTCGCCCAGGACAATCTCAGTTCGGCCGGAGCCGCTCCGTCTCCCGCTCCCCGGGCCGGCGACCCGGCACCGGTGCGCTACCGGATCTATCAGCACTTCATCGGCAGCGCCGACGCGGAGGAACTGGTGCCGGACGCGGTCGCCAACCGGTTGGCCGCCGAGGGCAGCAGCGACAACTGGGTCTCGCCGGTGCGACTGCGGTTCGCGCTCGGCGGTACCGGCGCTCCCGGACTCGACGAACCCGAGATCGAGATCGACACGCCGCTGGTCGTCGCGCGCTACGACGACGAGTGGAAGCTGGTGGGGGACCTGGCACTGTTGGGCCGACCCGCGACGGGGGCCGGGCTGTGGAGCTTCCCCGGAGCGCGGGCGCAGACCGCGCAGACGGCCGGCGGACAGTCCGTGGTGGCCTCCTACCCCCAGTCACGCGACCTCGCCGCGCGGATCACGGCCCTGCTGCCGGACTCGGTGCGCGCGGTGTCGGCGTTCTGGGGGGCCAACTGGCCCCAACGCGCACTGGTGGTGACCGCCGGCACCGACCAGCAGTTCGCCGCGCTCGCCGCCAGTCCGGACTCCGACACCGCCGATGCCGCCGCGGCGACCGTGTACACCGCCCTCGACGTGCCCAACCACACCGTGACCGGGCAGCGGATCGTCTTCACCCCCGCCGCGCGCCTGCTCCCGCCCGCGATGCTCGCCGTCGTCCTGCGCCACGAGTTGAGTCATGTCGCGGTGCGCCTGGCCACCGGCGTCGACACGCCGCTGTGGCTCGCCGAGGGGTTGGCCGAATACGTCGGGCGCAAGGGCAGTTACAGCCGGTTCGACGACGTGGCCCCCGACCTTGCCGCCGCCACGCGCACCGGCACGCCGCCGAGCTGGCCCACCGACGAGGACTTCACCGTAGACTCGCAGCGCGCGGCGCTCGCCTACCAGTCCGCGTGGTCGATCGCCGCCTTCGTCGCGCAATCCCGATCCGAGGACGCATTGCGCAAGATGTACCTGGGGGTGGCGGGGGCCGCCGATCCGGAGGCTGCCAAAATCGCCTTGGCGAGCGCCGTGGGAGTGCCGCAAGGGGAATTGGAGCGTCAGTGGCGGGCATGGGTGCGGAAGCAGTCCGGCGGGTGAGCGGTTCGGCGGCACCGATCGGACGCACCCTGCTGATCACCAACGATTTTCCCCCGCGCCCGGGCGGAATCCAGTCCTACCTGCAGAATCTCGTCGACCTGCTGCCGCCGGAACAGATCGTCGTCTACGCGCCGCGCTGGCGGGGACGCTCACATGTCGAGTTCGACGCGGCGGTGCCGTACACGGTGGTGCGCCACCGGACGACCCTGATGGTTCCGACGCCGCTGGTGGCGCGGCGGGCCGCCCGCCTGGTCCGGGAGCACGACATCGAGAACGTGTGGTTCGGCGCGGCCGCCCCGCTGGCCGTGCTGGCGCCGGTGGTGCGCCGCGCCGGTGCGCGACGCGTGCTGGCCTCCACGCACGGACACGAGGTGGGGTGGTCGATGCTGCCCGTGGCGCGGCAGGTACTGCGGCTGATCGGGGAGGGAACCGACACCGTCACCTTCGTGAGCAAGTACACCCGGGGGCGGTTCGCCGCCGCCTTCGGACGCCACGCCGCCCTGGAGTACCTACCGCCGGGGGTCGACGTCGACCGGTTCCACCCGGACGCCGCGGCCCGCCGCCGCATCCGGGAGCGCCACCAGCTGGGGGACCGGCCGGTGGTCGTCTGTCTGTCCCGCCTGGTGCCGCGCAAGGGACAGGACATGCTGATCCGCGCGTTGCCCGCGATCCGGGAACAGATCCCCGACGCCGCGCTGCTCATCGTCGGCGGGGGACCCTACGCGGAGACCCTGCACGAATTGGCCGCGGTCAGCAGCTGCGCCGACGACATCGTCTTCACCGGATCGGTCCCCGGCGAGGAACTGCCGGACTACCACAACGCCGCCGACGTGTTTGCGATGCCGTCGCGGACCAGGGGCGGCGGGCTCGACGTCGAAGGACTCGGGATCGTCTACCTGGAGGCATCCGCGTGCGGCGTCCCGGTGATCGCCGGCGACTCCGGCGGGGCACCGGAGACCGTGATCCCCGGGCGCACCGGTCTCGTCGTCGACGGTAAGTCGCGACGCCAGATCGCCGACGCCGTGGTCGAGATCCTGTCCGATCGCGCACGGGCGCGACGGATGGGCGCGGCCGGACGCGAGTTCGTCGAGCAGCAGTGGCAGTGGCCGCAGATCGCCGCGCGATTGGTCCGCCTGCTCACCGCCTGACCGGCCGGGTGCCCAGTCGGCGTGCTCTGGGTGCCCACTCGACGTGGTTGGGGTGCCCACTCGGCGGGGTTGGGGTGCCCACTCGGCGGTCAGTGCTGGTAGAGCGCGTCGATGTCGGCGGCGAACTTCTCCGTCACGACGTTGCGCTTGACCTTCAGCGTCGGGGTCAGCTCGCCGGTCTCCTCGGTGAAGTCGACCGGCAGGATGCGGAACTTCTTGATCGCCTCGGCGTGGGACACGGTTTTGTTGGCCTCGTCGACGGCCGTCTGGATCTCGGTGCGCAGCGCCGCGTTGTCGACGAGATCGGCGGTCGGGGTATCGGCGGGGATCCCGGCCCGCGCCTTCCAGGCGGCCAGCGCCTCGGCGTCGAGCGTGATCAGGGCGCCGATGAACGGCTTCTGGTCACCGACGACGAGTGCCTGCGAGACGAGGGGATGCGCGCGGATGACGTCTTCGAGTCCGGCGGGCGACACGTTCTTGCCGCCGGCGGTCACCAGGATCTCCTTCTTGCGGCCGGTGATGGAGAGGAAGCCGTCGCGGTCGACCTTGCCGATGTCGCCGGTGTGGAACCAGCCGTCGGTGATCGCCTCGGCGGTGGCCGTCGGGTTCTTCCAGTAGCCGGCGAAGACGACCCCGCCGGAGAGCAGGATCTCGCCGTCCTCGGCGATCCGGACCGCGTTGCCGGCGATCGGCCGGCCCACCGTGCCCACCTTGACCGCGCCGGGGGTGTTCACCGAGAAGGCGGCGGTGGTCTCGGTCAGGCCGTAGCCCTCGTAGACCGGGATCCCGATGCCGGAGAAGAAGTGACCGAGCCGGGCGCCGAGCGGGGCGCCGCCGGAGATCGCCAGCTCACAGCGGCCGCCGAGGGCGGCGCGCAGCTTCGAGTAGACGAGCTTGTCGAACACGGCGTGGCGAACCCGCAGCGCGATACCGATGCTGCCGCGCTCGCGAGCCGAGTTGTAGGCGATGGCGGTATCGGCGGCGGCGTCGAAGATCTTGCCCTTCCCGTCGTCGTGGGCCTTCTGCTGCGCGGTGTTGAAGACCTTCTCGAACACCCGCGGTACCGAGAGGATCAGGCTCGGACCGAAGGCCCCGAACTCGGGTACCAGGTTGGGGATGTCGTTGTAGAAGCCGACCGACACGCCCGCCCGCATCGCCACGAGGGTGATCGCGTGCGCCAGGACGTGGGCCATCGGCAGGAACATCAGCAGGCGCTTGCCCGGTTGGAGCAATCCCCGCAGCCCGCCGGCGAGCACTCCCTCCACCTCGCTGAGCAGGTTGGCGTGGGTGAGCATGCATCCCTTGGGGCGTCCGGTGGTGCCCGAGGTGTAGATCAGGATCGCCGGATCGTCGGCCCGACGACTGGCCCGCCGGGCGGCCACCTCGTCGTCGGTGACGTCGCGCCCGGCCTCGACGAGGGCGTCGATCGCCCCGGGCCCGCCGTCGACCGGGTCGATGGACCATTGCAGCGCCAACCCGGCCGCGATCTCGGTGCCGGCGATGACCTCGCGGTGTTCGGCGGTCTCGGAAATCAGGGCGTTGGCCTCGGAATCGCTGCAGATCCAGTCGATCTGCGGACCCGAGGAGGTCTCGTAGATGGGTACCGTCACCGCACCGGCGGTCCAGATCGCGAAGTCGATGAGCGGCCACTCGGTGCGCGTCGAGCTCAGCAGCGCGACCCGGTCGCCCGGCTTGATGCCCGCCGCGACGAGGCCCTTGGCGATCGACGTGACGCGGGCGGCGAAATCGGCCGCGGTGAGCGGGAGCCACTGCCCGTCGGCGGCGCGGTCGAGCACGACTGGGTGGTCCGGCGTCTTGGCGGCCAGATCGAAGACGATGTCGGGGCAGGTGGCGGTGTCACCGATGGTGAAGGACGCGGGCACGGAGTACTCGGATGGCAAGAGACTGCCTTTCACGATTGGGACGGTTGGCGCGGACACAATCGTATCGGGGTGGGTCCGCACCGGTGTCCCGCGGGCATGTGTGAAGCTAGAGGAGTGACGAGCATTCAGGTGGCCGACGATACTTTCGTCGCCGCGGCGCCCGAGGCGGCGCGAGAAGCGCTCGGCGATCAATCGCAGTGGCGGCGCTGGTGGCCCGACCTGACCTTGACGGTCGTCGAGGATCGCGGCCCCGCGGGTATTCGGTGGACCGTGGCCGGCCCGGTCGACGGGACGATGGAGATCTGGTGCGAGCCGGTGCTGGACGGATTCGTCCTGCACTACTTCATGCACGGCGAGCCGACCGGCCGCCTGCCGCGACGCGAGCGGGCGCTCTACGATGAGTTGGCCGAGATGAACCGGAATCGTCGCGTGGCCGGCAAGGTGATGGCCTTCGAGGTCAAGCGCCGGTTGGAGCGAGGCCGTGCCGCGGGTGACCCCGCGGTGGCGGCGGAGGCGGAAACAGGAGGGGCGCGTGGCTGACCACACGGCGCAATCCATCGTGATCAACGCCGAGCCGGAGGCCGTCATGGCGGTCATCGCGGATTTCGATAACTATCCGGAATGGGTGTCGGCGGCCCGCGAGGTCACGGTCGAGGAGTTCGGCCCCGACGGCAAGCCGGCCCGCGTGCGCTTCGACCTCGACGCCGGCGTCCTCAAGGACACCTACGTCCTCGAATACGACTGGGCCGACGACGGTTCGTCGGTCGGCTGGAACCTGGCCAGCAGCAAACTGCAGCGCGCACAGCGCGGGCGGTACACGGTGGTGGCCCAGGCTGCCGGGTCGACCAAGGTGTCCTACGAGCTGACCGTCGACCTGCTGGTGCCGATCATCGGGCAACTCAAGCGCCGTGCCGAGAAGGCGATCATCAACTCGGCGCTGCACGAACTCAAGAAGCGGGTCGAAGGCTGATCGATCTCACGCCCATCCAGCTCGTCCTCGGTCCGGGCGGGGCCGGGGTATCCGTCGTCGCCGCAGCCGCGGCGGTCGACAAGCGCGATCGCGGCGACCGGCCGTCGCCGCTGCTCGACGCCGGGCCGCGCGGGCCGCTGCTGATCACCCTGGACCCCTCCTCGCCGGTACCGGGCATGGTGGGTGTCTACCCCTCGCCGGGCGTGCCGGTGCCGATCAGCGCCGATGCCAGCCTGCTGTCGTTGAGCCCGTTGGGGGTGCTGGAACCGGCGTGGGCCGCCTTCGTCGAGGCGGTGGGCGGTATGACCTCCGGGCCGACCCTGCCGGTCGTCTCGGTGCTCGCCTCCGTCGCGCCGGGGGAGTTGAGTTCGCTGCCCGGATTCGAGGAACTGCTCCTGTGGCGGCGGATCCGAGACGAGGCGACCAGCGGGCGGTGGAGTGCGATCATCGTCGACTGCTCCGGACTCGGCGACCCGTTTGCGCTGCTGCGCGCCCCGGCTACCCTGAGCCAGGCGGTGAACCGGCTGTGGCCGCGGCATCGGCGTCTCGCCGCGGCGGCCGAGCGCCCGGTCTTGGCGCGGGCCAGTGCGGCGGTCGACGAGGTGGACCGCGACTGCCGCGACGTGGTCGACCTGCTGCGCGACCCGCACACGACGGCGGCGCACCTCGTCGTCGACCCGGGTGAGCGCGGTCTGCGGCTGCTGCCGCGGTTCGCGGCGCTGGCCGCCCTGACCGCGCTGCCGCTGCGCGGTGTCTACGGCAACGAGGGGACCGCGCCGCGGCCCGACGCAGAGTTCGACGACGCGGCATCGGCGGTGGCGCAGGGCTTCGGGGCCGCGGTCGTCCGCGTGCCCGCCGTCGACGGCCCGCTGGACCGGGTGGCCCGCCTGCGGCGCCTGCAGATCCGCTTCGACGATCCCTCCGGTACGCCGGTCGGGACGGCGGCGGCGGGCGTCGAACGGGTCGAAGGCAGCGGGGTCGACGCCGTCTACGAGCTGAGCTGGCCCCAACCGCTCCCGGAGCCGACCGCACTCGGCCTGGGCCGCGCCGGTGACGACCTGCTGGTGACGATCAGCGGCTTCCGATTCCCGGTGCGCCTCCCGCCGGTGCTGCGCCGGTGCGTCGTGGTGGGCGCGAACTGGACCGGGGGTCACCTGCGCGTGCGGTTCACCCCCGATCCCGCGGTCTGGCCGCAGCGTCCGACGGCCTGAGTGGCACCGGTCATAACCGGCACTCCGGCGCCCCACGCGGGGCCCCCGGTCAGGTACCGTTGCACCCCATGGGAACTCCACATGGTGCCGGTACGCCCGGCAGCGACGCGGGTTCGACCGAAGCGGTGATCGAAGCGGCCCGCGAGGTCTTGGCCGGTCTGGCGAACCAGATCGACGGTCTGGCCGGTTTGTTCGCACCGGGTTCGGCGGCGGGCTCCCTCGCCGAGGGGATCGCGGCCGAGGTGACCGGCGACATCGCCGCGCTGTTCGCCGAGGCGGGCGAACTGTTGGCGCGACTGATCGCCACACTCATCGCGATCCTGGAGGCACTCGTCGCGCTCCTGCGCTCGCCGTCGGCGGACAGTGCGGCGCAGGTGAAGACGGCCTATCAGGATATCGCGGTCGCGATCGGCGGCGACCAGCCGTGATCGGCCCGTGCCGGCGATGAGCGACCCGACCATCGGCATCGACATCGGCGGCACGAGCGTGCGGGCCGCGGTGGTCGACGAACAGGGGCAACAACTCGACACGTTGCGCGCGGTCACCCCCGCGACGACGCAGGCTCTGGAGCACTGCCTGGACCGCCTGGTCGGGGAGTTGACCTCCCGCTGGTCGGTGTCGGCGGTCGGTCTCGCCATCGCCGGGTTCCTCACCGTCGACCGGTCGACGGTGCGGTTCGCGCCGCATCTTCCGTGGCGCGAGGCCCGGGTGGCGCAGGAGATGTCGCAGCGGATCGGCCTGCCGGTCTTCGCCGAGCACGACGCGAACGCCGCCGCCGTGGCCGAGTGGCGCTTCGGCGCGGCCGGGCGCGGCCGGAACTCCCTGGTGCTCGCGATCGGTACCGGCATCGGGGCCGGGCTGCTGCTCGACGGAAAGCTCTACCGGGGCAGCCACGGCGTCGCACCGGAACTGGGCCATGTGGTGATCGTCCCCGGCGGCCGGCCGTGTTCCTGCGGGAAGCGCGGTTGCTGGGAGCGGTACTGCAGCGGCACGGCGCTGGTCGACACGGTCGTCGAACTACTCGCCGACGAGGAGTGGGGCCGCTCGGTGCTGGCCGACGAGATCGCCGCCGACCCGGGATCGGTGACCGGGCGGCGGATCGCGGCCGCCGCGCAGGAGGGCGATCCGCTCGCGCTGGCCGCCTTCGCCTCCTTCGCGTCGTCGCTGGGACAGGGGTTGGCGATGATCGCCGACGTCTTCGACCCGGATCTCATCGTTATCGCCGGCGGGGTGGGCCGGGCGTCTGGCCTCTACCTCGATGACGCGCGGGAGCAGTACGCCTCGCTGGTCACGGGTGCCGGCCATCGGGAGCTGGCCCGGATCCGCGGCACCCAGCTGGGGGAGTCCGCCGGGGTCATCGGGGCCGCGGAAGTGGCCCGCGGGGAGGTCACCCGGACGGTCGGGGCTGGCGCTTAGTCCGGTCGTCGAACCGTCGCGGGGCGTGCGGGGTACGCTGCTCCCATGTGGTTCTGGCTCTTCAAGTACATCCTGATGGGTCCCTTCCTGCGATTGATCGGCCGCCCCAAGGTGACCGGTCTGGAGAACCTGCCCGAATCGGGTCCGGCGATCCTCGCCAGCAATCATCTCGCCGTGGTCGACAGCTTCTATCTGCCGTTGATGGTCCCGCGGCGGATGTACTTCCTGGCCAAGTCCGAATACTTCACCGGCACCGGGCTCAAGGGCGCCTTCCAGCGGTGGTTCTTCAGCTCGACCGGGCAGATCCCGATCGACCGATCGGGTGCCGACGCGGCCGCCGGCGCGCTGGCCTCGGCACGCCGTCAGCTCGACAAGGGCGATCTGATGGGGATGTACCCCGAGGGCACCCGCTCACCCGACGGGCGGCTGTACAAGGGCAAGACGGGTCTGGCCCGCATCGCGCTGGAGACCGGCGTCCCGGTCATCCCGGTCGCGATGGTCGGCACCGACCGGCTCAACCCGCCCGGATCGGTGCTGCCGCGGCCCGCCCACATCGAGATCCGCATCGGCAAGCCGCTGGACTTCTCCCGTTTCGAGGGGATGGGCGGCAATCGGTTCATCGAGCGCGCCGTCACCGACGAGATCATGTACGACCTCATGCGTCTCTCCGGCCAGCAATACGTCGACCTCTACGCCGCCGACCTCAAGAACAACGGCCAGACGCCGGAGGATGCGCTGCGCGCCCTGCACGGACCCGCCGATTCGACGTCGCCGGCGGCCTGAGTCGGAGTCAGGCGGTCTCGACCGCCGGGGTGCGGCGGCCCACGACGGCGATCCACGCCAGGGTGGCCAGCGCCAGCAGTCCCCAGAGCGCCCCGCCGACCGTGCGGACACCGGTCGGGAGCGCGACGTCGAACTGCTCGGCCAGGCGCAGCAGCCAGGGCACCCCCGCCCCGGCCACGACCGCCCAGCAGACGAGCAGGGTGCGCGCGCCGGGGCGGCGCGCCCACGGACCCAATCCGAGCCAGACGGCCAGCGGGATCAGCCACACCCAGTGGTGGACCCAGGAGATGGGGGAGACGAGCAGTCCGAGCAGCGCGATGATCAGCAGCACCCCCAACCAACTGCCGTCGGTGCGACCGTTCCCGCCGTCCTGCGGCACGGCCAGCCAGGCGGCCACCGCGAGGGCGACGGCGACGACCACGGCGACGATCCAGACGGCACCGGTGCCCACGTCGTGCCCGACGACCCGGTCCAGCGCCCCGCGCAGGCTCTGATTCATCACCAGGCCGGGCTGACCGATCCGGTCGGCGTCGCCGATGAGGCTGCCGAAGTATTTCTTGGTGATGTCGGGGAAGAAGGCCCAGCACCCGACGACCGTCGCGGCGAAGGAGGCCGCCGCCGCGATAGCGCCGAGCGGACGGCGCACCGCGGGATACCAGAGGGCGCTGATCGCCGGGGTGAGCTTGATCGCCGCCATCAACCCGATCAGCACGCCGCCGAGGATGCGGCCGCGCCGGGTCTTGGCCCACCACACCGCGGCGAGGGTGCCCAGCATCAGGAACACGTTGATCTGCCCGTAGTCGAGGGTGACCCGCACCGGCTCGCACCAGATCGCGACGGCGGTGCCCACCGCGGCCACGGCGTAGACGCCGTCGGTCCGTCCACAGAGGCGTTGGGCCAGGACGACGCTGGCGAACAGGGCGGCGATGGTCGCGAACTGCCACGCCCACAACACGAAATCCCACGGCAGCAGCGACAACGGATAGAGGACGACCGCGGCGAACGGGGGATAGGTGAACGGGAGCGGGGTGGCGGTGGGGCCGTGGTAGACGAAGTCGTAGAGCGACCCGTCGGCGAGGCCGGCGGCACCGTCGCGGTAGACGTGCAGATCGACGAAATTCGCGCCGTTGGTGCTCAACGCCACCCAGAGGACGCGAGCGACGACCGAAGCCGCAAGCAATGCGGTCGCCCACATTGACCTGTAGCGCACGGGTTCACAGCGTACACCGCGCGCACAGGGGTGCCGGGCGGTGGCGAATACTGGGGAGATGCGGTTCTTCTACGACACGGAGTTCATCGAGGACGGGCGCACCATCGACCTGGTGTCGATCGGCGTGGTCGCCGAGGACGGCCGTGAGTTCTACGCGGTCTCGACCGAGTTCGACCCGGGCCGCGCCGGCGACTGGGTGCGGGCCAACGTGCTGCCCAAACTGCCCTCGCCGGCGTCGAAGTCCTGGCGGTCCCGCCGCCAGATCCGCGACGAGCTGTTGGAGTTCGTCACCGCCGTCGACGACGGGTCGCCGGTGGAGCTGTGGGCGTGGACCGGCGCCTACGACCACGTGGTCCTCTGCCAGCTGTGGGGTCCGATGACGGCCCTGCCGCGGGTGTTGCCGCGTTACACCCGCGACCTCCGGCAGGCATGGGAGGCGGCCGGCCGCCCGACGCTGCCCGAGTTGCCCGCCGACGCCCACGACGCGTTGGCCGACGCACAACACAACCTCGCCAAGTGGCGGTGCATCACCGGCCGCTGAGGCGGTGCCGCGCAGCGGTCGATTAGTCTGGCCACGTGGTGAATTGGACTGTCGACGTACCGATCGACGAACTGCCCGAACTGCCCCCGCTGCCCGGCGACCTGCAAACGAGGTTCGAGGATGCGATGGCGCGCCCGGCCCTGCAGCAGCCGAGTTGGCCGGCCGACGAGGCGGCGCGGATGCGCACCGTGCTGGAGAGCGTGCCGCCGATCTGCATGCCGGCCGAGGTCGAGCGGTTGCAGGAACGGCTCGCGCAGGTCGCCAACGGCGAGGCCTTCCTGCTGCAGGGCGGCGACTGTGCGGAGACTTTCGCCGCCAACACCGAGCCGCATATCAAGGGCAACATCCGCACGCTGCTGCAGATGGCGGTCGTGCTGACCTACGGCGCGAGCATGCCGGTGGTCAAGGTCGCCCGGATCGCCGGGCAGTACGCCAAGCCCCGGTCGGCCGACACCGATGCGCTGGGCCTGCCGTCGTACCGCGGGGACATGGTCAACGGTTTCCCCGCCGACGCCGCGGTCCGCGCCCATGACCCGTCGCGCCTGGTGCGCGCCTACGCCAACGCGGCGGCGGCGATGAACCTGGTGCGGGCGCTGACCAGCACCGAGGCCCGTCTGTTCAAGGTGCACGACTGGAACCGGGAATTCGTCCGCACCTCGCCGGCCGGGGCGCGGTACGAGGCGCTCGCCGCCGAGATCGACCGCGGCCTGCGGTTCATGGACGCCTGTGGCGTGCACGACTCGAGTCTGGAGTCGGCGGAGATCTATGCCTCCCACGAGGCGCTGGTCCTCGACTACGAGCGGGCGATGCTGCGCCTGGCGCAGGCCCCGGGCGAGGACCGGGAGGCCGTGCTCTACGACCTGTCGGCGCATTTCCTGTGGATCGGCGAGCGCACGCGACAGCTCGACGGTGCCCACATCGCGTTCGCGGAGCTGATCAACAACCCCATCGGGGTCAAGATCGGCCCGACGACGACACCGGAACAGGCCGTCGAGTATGTCAAGCGCCTCGACCCGGAGAACAAGCCGGGCCGGTTGACGCTGGTCGCGCGGATGGGCAACGCCCTGGTGCGCGAGAAGCTGCCGCCGATCGTGGCGGCCGTGGAGGAGACCGGGCACAAGGTCATCTGGGAGAGCGACCCGATGCACGGCAACACCCACGAGGCGTCGACCGGCTACAAGACCCGCCACTTCGACCGCATCGTCGACGAGGTGCAGGGGTTCTTCGAGGTCCACCGCGCGCTCGGCTCCCACCCGGGCGGCGTGCACATCGAGTTGACCGGCGAAGACGTCACCGAGTGCCTGGGCGGCGCGCAGGAGATCTCCGACGACGATCTGGCCGGCCGTTACGAGACCGCCTGCGATCCGCGGCTCAACACCCAGCAGTCCCTGGAGCTGGCCTTCCTGGTCGCCGAGATGCTTCGCGGCTGACCGCCGCGCGACGACCCGCTTCGCGACAACCCGGCTACGACAGGACGCGCAGGCCGAGCCACCAGCCGACGGCCGCGATCCCCGAGATGAGCAGCGCGTAGAGGGTCAACCAGACCGCGGCGGCGAAGACGCCGGCGCCACCCGCGACCGGTGCCGTGGCATGGTCGCCGTCGTCGTCATCCCAGTCGTCGCGGGCATCGGGGTCGCGCTGCCCGTCGGCGTCGAGGATGCTGTACGCCGCGTGAGCGGGGGCCTCGTCGTCCGGCAGGTAGTCGTCCACACCGGCGAGGACGGCGGTGCCGGAGGGCCCGGGAACCGGATCGGGGAGCGCCCCCGCTGCGCGTTCGCGGCGCAGGCGGTCCTCGGTGATGCGCTCCGCCGATCGCTGCGGGGCCGGCACCGTGAACCGGGGCAGGGCCAGCTCGTCGGCGGCCCGGGTGAGGGCGCGGGCCATTTCGAATCCGTCGGCATAGCGGGCGGCCGGATCGCGCTCGGTGGCGCGCAGCACGATCTCGTCGAACTGGGGCGGCACCCCGTCGACGACGTCGCCCGGCGCGGGCACGTCGTAGGTCAGCCGCGCATACGCGAGCCCGAGCGGTGTGTCGCCGTGGAACGGGGTGCGCCCGGTGAGTAACTCGAACATGACGATGCCGGTCGAGTAGACGTCGGAACGGGCGTCGGCGCGGGTGGACTCGACCTGCTCGGGGGACAGATAGGCGGCGGTACCCAGGATCACGCTGGCCGAGGTCAGCCCGGCCTCGGCCACCGCGCGCACCAATCCGAAGTCGGCGATCTTCACGTCGCCGTCGTCGGAGATGAGCACGTTCTCCGGCTTCACGTCGCGGTGGACCAGCCCGGCGGCATGGGCGGTGCCGAGCCCGCCGAGCACCGGGCCGAGCACGGCGGCGACGGCATGCGGCGGCATCGGGCCGCGTTCGCGCAGGAGTTCGCGCAGACTGCCGCCCTGCACCAGCTCCATCACGAGGAAGACCACCGGCTCGTCGATGCCCTGGTCGTAGACCGACACCAGCCCGGGGTGCTTGAGTCCGGCGACGGCGCGCGCCTCGAACTCGAAGCGGGAGAGGAAGACCGGATCGTCGCGATAGGCGGCGTCCATCACCTTGACCGCGACCGGGCGGTGCAGGCGCTCGTCGCGGCCGACGTAGACGGCGCTCATGCCGCCGCGCGCGATGAGGGCGTCGATCCGGTAGCGCCGGTCGACGAGCGTGCCGATGAGCGCGTCGCGGGTCGGCGACGGACGGGCGGGACCGGGGTTCACGACTGCGAATGTACCGGGCAAAGCGGCCCGTGCCCCGCAGGCACAGCCGCACGGCGCTGGGTAGGGTGGTGGTCGTGAGTTCGCTGCCGCTGTCTGACGACTGTCTTCCCGCCGACGCAGAGGTCCTGTCCCTGAACGAGGTGGCCCGCCGTCTCGGCGTCTCGAGCAATCGGGTGCGCACGCTGATCCACGACCATCAGCTGCTGGGCCTCTCGCGCGGCGGCGAGCCCGTCGTCCCGGCCCTGTTCCTCGACGAGCACGGCATCGCCAAGCATTTCACCGGGCTGGTGGAGGTGCTGCTCGACGGTGGTTACAGCCGCGACGAGGCGATGGCCTGGCTGTTCACCGAGATCGACGACCTCGGCGTCTATCCGGCCGCGGCCATCCACACCCATTCCGCGCGCGAGGTCATCCGCCGCGCGCAAGCCGCCGCCTTCTAGCCGCGATCGGCCCGGTGACGTGCCCGGGTACCGGCGAACACGCGGCGTCGATCAGCGGATTCGGTCTCGCCGCAGTAGCAGCGCCGCGGCGGCGTGACCCGCGCGCCGGTGCGCGGGCACCACGGCCCGACCGGCGAAGACCTCGTAGCCGCCGTCGGCGATGACGGCGAGGATGTCGGCGTAGGAGCGGGCGGCGGCCGCGATGGCGGGGCGGCTGCGGGCCGGGAGCGCCGCCACGGCCGGTTCCGCGCGCCGGTACCAGTCGCGGTTCACCGCCGCGATATGCGCGAGCGCGCGCCGCAGTCGCGGACTGACCCGACCGTGCCGCCGACAGTCCCGCAGATGCGCCTCGTCCACGCCGAAGACCGCGAGCTCGTCGGCCGGGAGGTAGATCCGGCCGCGGTCCAGGTCCTCGCCGACGTCGCGGAGGAAGTTGGTCAGCTGGAAGGCTTCGCCCAGCGCCGCGGCCCCGTCGGCCAGCGCGGGGTCGTCGGCGTCGGCGCCCAACACGGGCAGCAGCATGAGCCCGATCACCGCGGCCGATCCGTAGGTGTATTCGCGCAGCTGTTCCCAATCGCGGTAGCGGTCGGTGAACTCCGGTGCCGACGGCAGGTCCATGCGCATGGACCTGCCGAACGCGTCGAACAACGACGGGTCGATGCCGAACCGTCGTACCGAATCGGCCACCGCGGCGAGCAGGTCCGCGGTTCCCGGGGCGATGTCCTGCACCGGGGGCCGCCCGTGCAGGGTCGCGTCGAGCGCGGCGAACAGCGAGTCCAGCCGGTCGGCCCGGTCGTCGGCCCCGACGCGGGGCGGGTGGTCGACGATGTCGTCGGCGGTGCGGGCGAAGCCGTAGAGGGCGTGGACCGCGTGCCGATTCGGCGGCGGCAACAGGCGTGCGGCCAGGTGGTAGGTCCGCCCGTGCTCGGCCGACAGCCGGGCACCGAGCGCATAGCCCCGATCAGGATTCATGCGGACCGGTGAAGGCGAGTCGACGCAGCCGCAGCGGGTCGGGGCGCAGCAGGGAGGCGGCGGCGAGGGCGGCCAGGGCGAAGGCCAGCAGCAGCGGAAGCGGTTTGTACAGCACGATCGAGTCGTCCGGTTGAAAGACGATCAGCAGCACCGTCGACGCCGCGACGATCAGCGCGCGCACCCGCAACGGCAGTGTGAACGCCACTACCAGGCACAACGCCCACGTGTAGTACCAGGGCAGGGTGGAGGGCTCGAGCAGCAGGACGGCCAGCATCGCCCACACCATCCCGGCCATCGCGCGCCGCTCCGATTGGCGGAAGGCGATCCACAGCCCGACGAGGATCAGCGCCAGCGCCGCGGCGCCGACCCCGCGCGTGTAGACCAGCACCGACTGCAGGTTGAGGGCGTGCCAGGGGGCGGCGACCCAGGTGATCACGTGGCCGACGAGGGTGGGGACCGAGAGCCAGTTGATGATTCGACCGGCCCACCCCAACCCGGTCAGCCAGCCGAGTCCGAGTCCGGACACCGCGGTGATCGCGGCGAAGACGGCGAGCGGGATCGCGGCGGTGGCCGCGAAGACCCCTGCGACGACGCGCCGGGGCAGCTCGCGCCGGGGCAGCTCGCGTCGCGGGGAGTCGCCATGCGGCAGGTCGCGACGGGTGTCCCGCAGGTGAGCGAGCCAGATCCAGAAGAGGAACGGGATGGCGATCGCGGCGGTGATCTTGATGGTCGCGGCCAGGCCGAGGACGGCCAGCCCCCCGACGTGGCGCCCGCGCACCGCCAGCGTGACGCCGGTGACCAGCACCCCCATCATGAGGAGCTCGACATGCGCCCCGGCCACCAGGTGGATCAGGACCATCGGGTTGAGCAGCGCCAGCCACAGCCCCTGTTGCGGGGAGGCCCCGAAGTGTTCCGCGAGCCGGGGGACGGCCCACAGCGCCAACAGCAGCCCGGGGATCAGGACGGCGCGCATCAACTGCACCCCGAGGATGGGGTTCTCGTCGGCCAGGGCGGCCACGCCGCGGCCCAGCCACATGAATGTCGGGCCGTAGGGCGCGGTGGTCGACGCCCAGACCTGGGCCATCGAGTCCAGCAACGGACCCGGGGTGTGCACCGGGCCGTCGGAGTAGGGGTTGAAGCCGCCGCGGAAGACCTGGGCCTGCGCGAGGTAGGCGTAGATGTCGCGGCTGTAGATCGGGACGGTCATCGTCAGCGGGGTCGCCCAGGCGAGCACGGCGATTTGCACCTGCTTCACCGTCGGGCGCGGTGCGCCGGAGGCGTCGGCCCCGCCGACGATCCGACCGATCCGCACCCAACAGACGACGAGGACCGCGACACCGACCCAGAAGGCAACGGCGGCAAGGGTTTTGCCGTGCCCGTAGGTCAACCAGGCCAATCCGGCATCCTGGGCGACGGTGTTGACCCGCGGGATGTCGGCGACGCCGAAGGCGCCGAGGGCGACGAGTACCGAGGCGGCGACGCCGGCGGGGAACTCCCGCCACCGCCACCACGAATCCGTGCGCACCGTCACGCTGCGATCCTAATGTCCCGCGTCGGCGGCGCCCGTCGCCGACGCACGTGCGGGCATCGGCGTGATGCGGTCGGCGGCGAGGCGGCCGGAGACCAGGACCGGCGGGATGCCGACGCCGGGGACCGTGTCGGCTCCCGCGAGCACCAGGTTCTCGGCGCGCGGATCGAGGTTGCCGGTGCGCAGCGGCCCGGTCTGGCGCACGGTGTGCGCGGCCGCGAACGGCGTCCCGGCGGCGTATCCGCGCGCCGCCCAGGTCGCCGGGGTGTCGACGCGCAGCACCTCGGCGCCGTCGATGCCCCGATAGCCGCGCGCCGCGAGCTCCCCGAGCGAGCGGGCCACATACCCGGGGCCGAACCGCTCCCAGTCCAGTCGTGGTGCGGCGTCGAGGTTCGGGGTCGGCCACAGCACCGAGACGGCCTCGCGGCCGCCGCTCGTGAAGCGCCCCGGGCTCGTCTTGCCCGGTCGGGTGATCAGGACCGAGGCGTCGCGCATCGGCTCGCCGCGGCCGTTGCGGCGCGGCGCGATCTGGCGGAAGGTGTCGGCCCAGGCCGCGCCGAAGTCGATGGTGTGGTGGTCGTCCGGCCACCGGGCGGCGGCCGCCTCGTCGACGGCGAGATGGGCGACGACGGCGCTGGGCGAATAGCGGATCGCCCGGTCGGGGGCCGACTCGCCCCAGATTCCCGCCAGGGCGGCGCTGCCGCAGGCCGCGACCACGACGTCGGCGGGGATGACCGCGCCGTCGTCGATCCTCCCGCCGTTGCCGGTCGCGGTGACGCGGACGCCGTCGATCCGATCGCCCCGACGGGAGAACCCGACGGCCCTCGTCGCATACCGGATCTCGCCGCCGGCCCCGATCAACCCGTCGGCGAGCACCTCGCCGATCCGGCCCATCCCGTTCGCCGGGTAGGACACCCCCAGACCGATGTCCATGTGGGCGATGACCCCGTAGATCGCCGCCGCACGGGCCGGGGGCACGCCGGCGTAGAGCGCCTGGAAGGAGTAGACCCGTTGCAGCCGTTCGTCTTTCGTGAAGCGTTTGATGGCCCCGGTCAACCCGCGGGTGGCACCGTGGCGCAGCAGCCGCCGCGTCGCCGCGGCCATGTCGCCGCGCACGAAGTCGGGGACCGCGTCGTGGTTGCGGTCGATGAAGTGGTCGAACTCGATGTCGTGGAGTTCGGCGAGCCAGTCGGTGAGCCGGGCGGCACCGGCGGCGGTGTCGGCGCCGAAGACGTCGGCGATCCCGGCGATCCGCGCGTCGCGGTCGGCGGCGACGTCGAGCTGGGTGCCGTCGGCGAACCGCGCGACGTAGGTCGGGTCGACCGGGAGCAGATCCAGGTCGGCCGCCGCGCGCGCCGGATCGACCCCGACCGCGGCCAACGCGTCGACGGCGAGCCGCGGCATGGTCAGGATCGTCGCGCCGGTGTCGAACCGATACGCCGATCCGTCGGCCGCGGCGATCGTCTCGGTCCGCACCAGGCCGCCGGGAATCCCGCCGGATTCGACGACGGTCACCTCGTGTCCGGCGCCGCGCAGGTGCAGGGCGGCCGACAGGCCGGACAACCCGGCGCCGATGACGACGACCCGCTTCGTGGGTCCACCCACCCGGCGCGGGGCGCGGCGGGCGCTACGCCGCACGGTGGGTGATGTCGTGGGCGAGCCCGGCGAGGCGGTCGCGCGCCTCCGTGCTGGTCGGCAGGGAATCGATGGCCGACAGGGCAGATGCCAGTGTCGAATCGATCCGCGCCTCGACGGCGGCCTGTGCCCCCGATTCGGTGAGGATCGCCCGGGCACGGGCCAGCCCGGCGTCGTCGAGGTCGGTCCCCAGCAGGGTGCGCAGCTCGTCGGCCTGCCCGGGGGCCGACCGCGAGAATCCCTCCGCGATCAGCACCGTGCGCTTTCCGGTGACCAGGTCGTCGCCGGAGGGTTTGCCGGTCACGCGGGGATCGCCGTAGACGCCGAGCAGGTCGTCGCGCAGCTGGAATGCCGCGCCCAGGTCGAGGCCGATGGTGCGCAGAGCGGCGACGAGGTCGTCGTCGGCGCCGCCGAGGACCGCGCCCAGTTCGAGCGGCCGGGCGACCGTGTAACCGGCGGTCTTGAACCTGATCACCTTCTCGGCGGCGCCGAGGGATTCGTCGCGGCCCGCCTCGTTGACGATGTCGAGGAGCTGGCCGGCCAGCACCTCGGTCCGCATCGTGCGCCAGGTCGGCGCGAGACGGGCGGGCAGTCCGGCGGCGAGGTCGTCGGCCCAGGCCAGGGCGAGATCGCCGATCAGGATGGCCATCGACTCGCCGAACCGATCCGGGTCCCCGAGCCAGCGGTCCCCGGCGTGGCGGGCCGCGAAGACGCGATGCACCGTCGGGTTGCCGCGACGGGTGTCCGAGGCGTCGATGATGTCGTCGTGGACGAGGGCGCAGGCCTGGACCAGTTCGAGCGCGGCCCCGAGGTCGACGAGGGCGGCATCGGTGTCGTCGGCGGCCGGCACGACCGCCCGGGCGCCGTGGGCGACGGCGCGCCCGGCCTCGGCGAACCGCGGGCGGACCCGCTTGCCGCCGCCGAGGACGAAGTCGGCCAAGACGTCGGTGGCGTCGACGACAGCGGGGCCGATCCCCGCCGCCCGGGTCCGCGCGTCGTCGAAGACGGTGCGCAGGCGTGTCGTCAGCTGCTCGGGCAGTCCGGTCGCGCCGCTCACCGCGCCGGGGCGCCGGGGCGCGGAGTGGTGTCGGCCTGGTGCTCGCGGCGCGCGTACCAGGCGACCACCCCGACGGCGAGCAGGCACAGGAACGCCACGAAATACGACCAGCTGGGCAGCGCGGCGCTGGCCGGGTCGGGGTAGCGTGCGTCGGCGTTCAGGTCGCTGGACTTGCCGATCGGCACCACCCAGGCTGCGCTCTTGTCACCCTGCTGGATCCCGTTGGTCCCGCCGATGTCGCCGGCGAAGGTGACCAGGAAGTAGACGACGTCGCGGCCGTCCACCAGGTCGCTGAAGTCGGCCGTTCCGGTCATGCGCACGGCGTCGCCGCTGCGCTTGGTGGACAGGTCCATCGCGGCCCCGGTCCCGATGAACGAGGCGGCGATGATGTCGCCGAGCTGGCTGAACTGGCCGGCGGTGAGGTCCGAGTACACCGCGCGCGTCCCGGTCTTCGTCGGGCCCTTCTGCGGTTGGCCCGGCGCCGAGTCCTTGTCGGACTTCGTCGTCACCGAGCCGTCCGGGCCGATGGTGCCGGTGAAGTCGGAGAGCGTGACGCGCTCGGACATCGACTGCGGGATGTCCAGGCGCGGCACCCCGTTCGGGTTGTCCGACGAGGTGGCGACGATGATCTCGCCGGAGAACCGGTCGCCCACCGTCGTCGAGCGGGTCAGACACCCGCCGAGCAGGGGAACCAGGAGGAGGGCGGCAACGGCGGCGACGAGCCGGCGCGGCCCGGTGCGGGGTGCGGCTGCGCGGGTGGGGGAGGACGACACGCGCTCAATCGTGCCAGACATGGCGGGCCAATCGTCAGATCCGGCCCAGGATGTGGCGCGCGGCGAGCCGTCCGCTGCTCCCGTTGACCCCTCCGCCGGGATGGGTGGAGGCTCCGGCGAGGACGAGCCCGGGTGCTCCGGGCACGCGCCGACCGGCCAGATCGGGGTGTGGTCGCCAGCCGAACATCTGGTCGATGCTCATCTCCACGTGCATGATGTTGCCCGCCGGGAGGCCGAGCTCCGCCTCGAGGTCGGCCGGCGTCTGGATGTGACAGTGCTCGATGGAACCAGCGAAACCCGGGGCGAACCGCTCGATCTCGGCGACGACGGCGTCGGCGGCCGGCTGCGCCGCATCGGCCCAGGACCGGCCGTCGGCCAGCGCGTACGGGTGCCACTGCGCCCAGACGTTGACCAGGTGCCGCCCGGCGGGGGCGATACTCGGATCGAGTGCGGAGAAGCCCATCGGCAGGACCGCAGGACGGTCGGGCAGCCGTCCGACGACGCTGGCCGCCCGGGCGCGGCGCAGAAGCGCCCGATCGGCGACGAGCAGCCCCAATCCGCTGTGCAGACCGTGCGAGGGCAGGTCGGCCGGCAGGTTCCGGTAGGCGGGCAGGGCGGTGGTGCCCAGCCGCACGGCGATGCCGATCCCGTTGCCGACGACGATGGCGCGCCGCCACCGGTCCAGGTCAGCGGTGCGGAGGCCGCCGGCCTCGAGCAGGTCCAGCGTGGCCCCGATGTGGCAGGCGGCGACGACGTGGCGCGCCCGGCGGACCCGCCCGTCGGCGGCGACCACGCGCCAACCGGCGCGTTCCCGGTGCAGCGCGGTGACCGCGGCGCCGGTGTGGACCCGGGCGCCGTCGGACGCCAGGCGGGCGAGCAACGCGGTGGTCAGCGCGCCGCTGCCGCCGATGGCCCGACCGGGCGGGATGTCGTGCATCAGGGCGGCGAAGCCCACCATCGGCGCGGTGCCTGGCAGATCCATCGGCGGTCCGGACTGGGCGCCGAACCAGGCCAGGGCGGCTTTGAGCCGCTCGGCGTCGAACCACTCGTCCAGCAGTGCGTCGCCCGGCCGCATCATGTCCTGTGACATCGACGAGAACGCGCCGATCCGCCTGCCGACGGGCGAGCGCCGCGCGCTGCGGGTGCGCCAACCGCTGGCGGCGAAGGCCCGCGCGAACCGCGTCGGGGTGGGCTCGTCGACGAACGAGGCCATCATCGCCCGTGCCCGCGGCGCCCACACCGCGACGAATGCGGCATAGGCATCCGCGTCGCGACGCCCGCAGGAGCGCTCGATGGAGGCGCAGGTGGCCGCCAGGTCGCGGCGGAACACGATGGGCTGCTCGTCGTCGGTCTCGGCGGGGGCGAAGGCCCACGGATCGCAGTCGGCGTAGCGGAGTCCGTGGGCGGCCAGGTCGAGTTCGGCGAGGATCGGGGTGTGCCGGATCATCAGGTGCGCCGAGGATCCGCGGTCGACGGCGTAGCCGGGGAATCGTTGCACGGTGGACACCGCGCCGCCGGGGATCGGGTCGCGTTCGAGTACGCACACCGAGCGGCCCGCCCGCGCCAGGTAGGCCGCGGCGATCAGGCCGTTGTGCCCCGCGCCGACGACGATCGCGTCGAAGTCGTCGGTCACGGCCCGCCGACCCGCGTATCCGAACTGCGCAGCGCGGGACCGTCGGTCGTCGGGATCGGGAGATCGCGGCCGAGGAAGGCGAACGGGCGGGGATCGCCGGCGAAGGTGAAGTTGCGCAGGACGTCGCCGAATCCGAATCGGCGATAGAGCGCCCAGGCGCGGTTGCCCTCGCCGGCCACCTCCGGGGTGGACAGCAGCACCCGTGCCTCCGGGCGCCCGTGCAGCAGCGCGTTCAGCAGCGCCTGGCCCACCCCGAGACCCTGTGCGTCCGGATGGACGTGGAGCTCGGTCAGCTCGAAGTAGTCGGCGAGGAGGTGGGCCGCGCGGTCGGGCGGGCAGCCGGCCTGGCGCAGGCCGATGCGCAGCTGCTGGTTCCACCATTGATCCGGCGCGCCCCGGTAGCCGTAGGCGATGCCGAGCAGGATCTCGTCGCGCGAGTCGGGCGCGCCGGCCAGCCGGGGGATGCGGCGCGTCATCACCGACGGCCGCAGCCGCGTGCCGGGGGACCATCGGTGGTCCAGCGGGGCGACGGCACCGAAGGCGTTCCATCCGGGGCGGGCGATGTGTTGGCGCCAGAGCGTGCGGCGCTGCGCCTCGACGCCGCGCGGATACCCCATCGCGGTGACGTACACGTTGAGCGCCGGATCCAGCCAGCGGTGCGCGTCGCCGCCGGGCAGTCGCACGATGCGGACGTCGACCGGGGGGCCGGTCGGCTCGTTCACCATGGTTGCTCCTGGAAGGGGCGGGATTCCGCCCGGGCCGGTCGAGACGATTCTACGCCGTCGCAGCATCACGCTAGCATTGACGGAATCGAATAAATGTTCGATAATGGGAATGTCCGACCCCGACGATAGGTTTTTCCAGACAACGGGATTCAGACGGATGGCCGAGGAGGCGATATGGGACCGGTGGAACCGAAGGTGGTGCTCGACGCCCACCGGCTGCTCGATCAGGCCGTGGCCATCGCCGACGACGCCGACGTGGTGGCCGGCAGCGCCGAGCGGATGCGCCTCTACTATCTCGCGGCCTTGCGGACGACGGGCGCGGCGCTGGCCGTCCTGGAGTCGCGCCGCCGGGGACCGCGCGGAGTCCGCAACGCCTGGCGGCGCCTCGACGCACAGGTCGGCGCCGACGACCGATTGGCGGTCCTCTCCGCCTTCTTCGCGGGTCACTCCGGCCTGCGTTCGCGCATCGAAACCGGCCTGGTCGCCGACGTGCCGCAAGATGTCGTGGCGCGGGTGCGCGTCCGGCTCGCCGAGCTCATCGAGGCGACGGAATCGGTGCTCGCCGCATATGAGCAGGGTCGCGAACCGCTCGTGACCACGGTGTCGCGGCGCTCCGCGTGACCGGTTTGGCCGACGGCCGCGTCGAATTGTGGTCGTTCCGCCGTGTACCTCGTATCATTGGAGTTCTAGAAGCACGATTGAGGAAGGGGAGGGGCGGTGCCACTTTCGGAACATGAGCAGCGCATGCTCGACCAGATCGAGAATGCGCTGTACGCCGACGACCCCAAGTTCGCCTCGACGGTGCAACGTTCGGCACTCGGCGGCGGGCGCCGCCGGCTGCAGGCGATCGCGCTGTTCATCCTCGGACTCGCGCTGCTGATCGGCGGAATCGTCGCCGGCGTGCACATCGGAGGATTCCCGATCCTGAGTCTGATCGGCTTCCTGGTGATGTTCGGCGCGGGGCTGTGGGCCCTGCGGGGCGGGCGGGGTAAGCCCTCGCTCAAGTCCGTCGACGGCGGCGCGGGCGGCACGGCCCGCGCGAAGACCCCGTCGCGCAGCTTCTCCGAGCGCATGGAGGACCGCTTCAACAAGCGGTTCACGCAGGAGTAGCGAACTCCTCGACCAGATTTCTCGAAGGCCGCACATCATTCGGATGTGCGGCCTTCTTGTGCGCCCCACGTGCCCCCACCGCTCCATCGGGATATGCCCCACTTTCCACCACCCGCCGGCATAACCGCACTTCGGATGCGGCCCGAGGGTGTTCGGCCCAGGTGGATCCGGGCCACGGGGCCGGTGTGGCACACGGGGGAGGGCGACTTCCCCCACCGATTCTCATGGCGTTGACCTGCACTTTCTCGCGCGCATCCACTATTCGAAAGACTATTGGGGTGGAAAGTGGTGGAAAGTGGGGTACAGTGTGGGAACTGGGTGAGACGAACCGGACGTCGAACCCGGCGGGTGTAGGAGGTGCGAGATGTCGGGTCAACGACTCGTCGGCACCTACACGCCCAAGTTGGACGACAAGGGGCGGCTGACGCTGCCCGCGAAGTTTCGAGACGCTCTGGCAGGAGGGGTGATGGTCACGCGCAACCAGGACAACAGCCTCGCCGTCTACCGCCTCGAGGACTTCGACGCGATCGCGGAGAAGACGAGGGCGGCCTCGCGGAACAACCCGCAGGCCCGCGCCTACCAGCGGTACTTCTTCGCGAGTGCCGACGAGCAGCGGCCCGACGGGCAGGGGCGGATCACCCTCTCCCCGGACCACCGCGCCTACGCCGGCCTGACGAAGGACTGCGTGGTCATCGGCAGCTTCGACCACTTGGAGATCTGGGACGCCCAAGCCTGGGATTCCTATCAATCCGACCACGAGGAGGATTTCTCGGCTGCGGGCTCGGAAGCCTTCGAGACCCTCCTCTAGACAACGGCGATGCGCCCCGCGACCGCCACGGTGGATGGGACGAGGCCTGCGCCCGATCTGACCCTGACGCACTTCCCCAGCGCCAGGTTCGGAATCGGGCGGGGACCCCGATTCATCCACCCCGCACCACCGGCAGACACAGAAGGGTTCGCGATGAGCGGCGCCGAGCACGGACACATCCCGGTGATGGCCGACCGGATCGTGGCATTGCTCGCCCCGGCGCTGACCCGGGTCGACCCCGCCGGCGCGGGTGCCGTCGTCGTCGACGCCACACTCGGCGCGGGCGGACACGCGGAACTCCTGCTGCAGACCTTTCCCGAGCTGACCGTCGTCGGCATCGACCGAGACGGTGCGGCGCGCGCGCAGGCGGCGCAGCGCCTCGCCCCCTTCGGGGCCCGCGCCTCGATCAACGCCGGCCGCTACGACGAGCTGGCCCGCGTCCTGGCCGAACCGGAGGGTCTGGACGGGCCGCTCCGCGCGGTCGACGGCGTCCTGTTCGACTTGGGCGTCTCCTCGATGCAACTCGACCAGCGAAACCGCGGTTTCGCGTACTCGGTGGACGCCCCGCTGGACATGCGGATGAATCCGGAGGACCCGCTGACCGCCGCCGACGTGCTGAACACCTACTCGCACGGCGACCTGGCGCGGGTGCTGTCGGACTACGGCGAGGAGAGATTCGCCGGCCGGATCGCCTCGGCCGTGCTGGACGCCCGCCGGAGCGAGCCCTTCACCACGAGCGGCCGACTGGTCGAATTGCTGTACGCGACGATCCCGGCGGCCACCAGGCGGACCGGCGGCCACCCCGCCAAGCGCACCTTCCAGGCCTTGCGGATCGAGGTGAACGGCGAACTCGACTCGTTGCGACAGGCGTTGCCCGCCGCACTCGACGCGCTGGCCGTGGGCGGGCGCGTCGTGGTGATGAGTTACCAGTCGCTCGAGGACCGCATCGTCAAGCGGGAGTTCGCGGCCCGCTGCCGCTCGACCTCGCCGGCCGGGCTCCCGGTCGAGTTGCCGGGCACCGCGCCGCGGTTCGAGCTGGTCACACGTGGCGCCGAGCAGGCGACGCCGGAGGAGGTCGACGCGAACCCGCGTTCGGCCCCGGCGCGCGTCCGCGCCGTCGAACGGATCGCCCCGGACGGGGCAGAGGGGGGAGCGCAGTGAGGCACAGGGCGGAGGACACCGGCGAGTTGGACGCCGTTCCCACCGGTGAACTCTCGGTGATCGACGCGCCGGGTCGCCGGCGCCGCGCCGGTGAGGCGGGGCGACGCCGGGTCGGTGCGGGTGCGCCGCAGCGGGCGAACCGCTCGCGGGCCGCGCAGCGCGCGGTGAACCGCCGCGCCGCCCGGCTCGACCGGGAGGAGAAGGAGCGCAAGGCCACCGTCCGCACGACCGCGGGCGCTTCCCGCCCGGTCGGCCCGGGTCTGGTCGAGCGGGTGCGCGAACTCCCGTTCGCGGTACCGGTGATCGCGCTGGTGGCACTCGGCCTGGTCGGCACCCTGTGGCTGTCCACCCGGGCGGCCCAGGACTCCTACGAACTCACCGTCGCCAAGACCCAGAACCAGTCCCTGCTCGACAAGCGGGACGGGCTCAAGCGCACCTACGAGTCGGGGGATTCGGCTCCGGAGCTCTCGGACAAGGCGGCCCGCCTCGGCCTGGTCCCGGCGCGCAACGCGGCTCGACTCGTCGTCGGCGACGACGGCCGGGTCACCGTGCGCGGAAAGCCCGCGCCGGCGACGGGCCGCGCGCCGCAGTCGATCAACCCCAAGTCCAGCGACGATCCGCTCCGCCACATCGACAAGTCGAAGGTCGAGGACTCGACCGGCCTGCCCGGTGACGACGCACCGCAGACCTCCCAGCCGGCCGCCCCGGCGCCGCAGAACGGGCAGGCGCCCGATGCGGCCCCGGCCACGCCGGATCAGGCGCCGCCGACACCGGCGGCAGCGCCCAACGTGCTGCCCGCGCCCTCCGCCCAGCATCCGGCCACCCCGCGCCCGGCGGAGTCGAACCGCGGCGCGCCGGGCTCAAATCCGCAGCGTCGGTCGTAGCGCCGGGAATGATTGACGATCATGACGCGCGCCGACTTTCACCCGGGGGCCCTCCGCTCGGGCCCGCTGGGCCGACTCCGACGCGGGGTCGAGTCGTCGCGGTCCGCCGCCCGCTCCGCGGCGCGCGGTGCGAAGTCGGCCGACGGTCCGCCGACCGGTCCGGGAAAGGGCGGTCGACGCGGCTCCGGTGACCGGCCGGACCGGTTCACCATCCGATCCCGCTGGGCGGTCGTCGTCGTCGCGATGGCGGTGATCGTGATCGCCGCGCGGTTGGTCTACGTGCACACCGTCGAGGCCCAGTCGCTGGCCGCCCAGGCCGCCGCGCAGCGCGAGTACACCCAGGTCCTCACGGCCAAGCGCGGGTCGATCCTCGATCGCAACGGACGGCCGTTGGCCTACACCGACGAGGCCAGGGCGCTGACCTTCCTCCCGCAGGCGGTGCGAACCGCCACCGACGCGGCGCATGCGCGCGATCCGAAACTGCCGGATGCGAACAAGCGGTTCGCCGAGATCGCCAAGGGGGTGTCCTCCGCGCTCGGCGGCTCCATCTCGGAATCGGATCTGCTGGCCAAACTCACCAGCTCCGACCAGTTCGTCTATCTGGCACGGTCGGTCGCCACCGACGTCGCGGCGAAGATCGTCGCCGACTATCCCGAGGTCGGCGCCGATCCGGAGGATATGCGGCTCTATCCGGGCGGCTCCCTGGCCGCGAATGTCGTGGGCGACGTGAACTACGACGGCAACGGGCTGATCGGCCTCGAGTCCTCGATGGACTCGGTGCTCGGCGGCACCAACGGCTCGAAGACCTTCGACCGCGGTTCGGACGGGGCGATCATCCCGGGCAGTGCGCGCAACGTGCATCCGGCGCTCAACGGGGCCACCGTGAGGCTGACGCTCGACTCCGACGTCCAATGGTTCGTCCAGAGCCAGGTCTACGCGGCGAAGGCCGCCTCGGGCGCCAAGCGCGTCGCGGCGGTGGTGCTCGACGCCAAGACCGGCGAGGTCCTGGCGATGGCCAACGATTCGACGTTCAACGCCTCGCGGCCGCTCTCGGAGCAGAAGGACGCGAGCCTGGACAACCCGTCGGTGACGACGCCGTTCGAGCCGGGCTCGGTCAACAAGGTGATCACCGCCTCGGCCGCCCTGCAATACGGGGTGACGACACCGGAGGCGACGCACCTGGTGCCCGGAGCCATCCAGATGGCCGGGGTGACGGTGAAGGACGCCTGGTCGCACGGCCCGACGCGCTTCACGACGACGGGAATCTTCGGCAAGTCGTCCAACGTCGGCACCCTGATGCTGGCGCGCCAGGTCGGCGAGAAGCGGTTCGCGGACATGGTGTCCGCCTTCGGATTGGGTCAGCGCACCGGTGTGATGCTGCCCGGCGAGAGCCCGGGGCAGGTCCCGGCACTCTCGCAATGGTCGGGCGGCTCCTTCGCGAACCTCCCGATCGGGCAGGGGCTCTCGATGACCCTGCTGCAGATGACGTCGGTGTATCAGACGATCGCCAACGACGGGGTGCGGATCCCGCCGCGGATCATCGCGGCCGAGACCCGCGACGGCCACCCCGAGTCGCCCACCCCAGCGCCCGACGGGGTGCGGGTCGTCTCGGCCGACACCGCGCGGACGGTGCGCACCATGTTCCAGGCGGTCACCCAGAACGACCCGACCGGCGTACAACGCGGCACCGGGTACACCGCGGCGGTACCGGGCTACCAGATCTCGGGCAAGACCGGAACCGCCCAGCAGGTGGATCCGCGCTGCAATTGCTATTCCAATTCCCGGTACAACATCACCTTCGCCGGGATCGCACCGGCGGACAATCCGCGCTACGTCGTCGGCCTGGTGCTCGACAACCCGCAGCGCAGTTCCGACGGCTCGGGCGGGCAATCCGCCGGCCCGATGTTCGCCACGATCGCGGGTTGGCTGCTGCAACGCGCCCGGGTGCCGTACTCGCCGCCCGGACCCCGCCTGGTCCTCGAGGCTGATTGATCCGCCGCGGACGGCGGGCCGGTAGATTGGCACGCCATGGGGACTGATTCCACCCGGCCCGAACACGTCGCGCCGACACCGATCGCGGAGTTGGCCGAGCTGATCGGCGCGGGCGTCCGCGGCGGTGACGACGGTGCGGTCACCGGCGTGACGCTGCGGGCCCAGCGAGTCGAACCGGGAGACCTGTTCGCGGCACTTCCCGGCGCCCGCGTCCACGGCGCCTCCTTCGCCGACGACGCGGTGTCGCGCGGCGCCGCGGCGGTGCTCACCGACCCGGCCGGTGCCGCGATCATCGACGCGGCGATAGCCGCCGACCGCCGACCGCCGGTGCTGGTCCACGACGATCCGCGCGCGGTGCTCGGCGCGGCCAGTGCGGCGGTCTACCACCACCCGAGCCGTGCCCTGACCGTCATCGGCATCACCGGAACCTCGGGCAAGACGACCACCGCGTTCATGGTGGAGTCCGCGCTGATGGCCGCGGGCCGTTCGGTGGGCCTCATCGGCACCGTGGCGACGCGGATCAACGGGGAGACCGCCCCGGCGACCCTCACGACGCCGGAGGCGCCCGACCTGCAGGCCTTGCTGGCGGCGATGGTCGAGCGCGGCGCCGACAGCGTGGTCATGGAGGTCTCCAGCCATGCGCTGTCCCTCGGCCGGGTGGCCGGTACCTCGTTCGCGGTGGGCGGGTTCACGAATCTCTCGCAGGACCACCTCGATTTCCATCCGACGATGGAGGACTACTTCGCCGCCAAGTCGGCCCTGTTCGACCCGGCGGCACCGACCGCGGCCGCCGCGTCGGTGGTGTGCGTCGACGACGAGTGGGGCCGCCGGATGGCGCAGATCGCCGTCGACCCGACGACGGTCGAGACGGTGGACGCCGCGGCCGATCGCAGCGGTGTACCGGGCCGGTGGACGGCGGTCGTCGGCGACGGGGCGCCGGTGCTGATCGATCCCGACGGCACCGCGCACGACCTTCCGGTTCCACTGCCCGGGCGCTACAACGTGACGAACGCGGCCCTGGCGGTCGCCCTGAGCGTGGCGGCCGGCGCCGCCGTCGACCGGGCCTGCGCGGGTATCGCCGACGTCGTCGTGCCCGGGCGCCTGGAACCGGTCCGGGCCGGTCAGGACTTCCTCGCCGTGGTCGACTACGCGCACAAACCCGCCGCGGTCGAGGCGGTGTTGGCGACGCTCGCCGCCGATTGCCGCGGCCGGGTCGGCATCGTCGTCGGAGCGGGCGGCGACCGTGACACCGGCAAGCGGGCGCAGATGGGTGCCGCGGCGGCCCGCGGCGCCGACCTGGTGATCGTCACCGACGACAACCCGCGCACCGAGGACCCGGCGGCCATCCGCGCCGCCGTCAGTGCGGGGGCGAACGGCGTCGACGCCGCGACACGGCGCGCCCGCGACATCCGCGAGATCGGTGATCGCGCGCAGGCCATCGCGGCGGCGGTGGCGTGGGCGCGCCCCGGTGACGTCGTCGTCGTCGCGGGCAAGGGCCACGAGGCCGGCCAGGAGATCAACGGCGTGAAGCACGAGTTCGACGACCGGGTGGTCCTGCGACGGGCGTTGACGGCGATCGTCGACGGCGGTGACCGGTCGTGAGCGAGCAGCGGCCGGTCGTCGTGCTGAGCGCCCCGGAGGCCGATGTCGCCCACGGCAAAGTGCTGCTGCGGCGGCTCGTCGAGGCCGCTGCCGACGCGGGAGCAGGTTCCGCCCACCGCGACGAGGAGTCCGCGGCCCGCACCTGGTTCCTGGTCGGCGGGCTCGCCCTCGGCGACGCCGACGAACAGCGCAGCGTCGTCGACCACGATTTGCTGGGACGGGCCGCGGTACGGCTGGCCATCGACAAGGTCGTCTGCGTCGGACCGACCCGCGCCGAGCGCGCCGCCTGGCAGGGGGCGGTGATGGAGGGCTCCTGGGGCGACGAGGCGATGCTGGTCGCCGACGTCGACGAACTGCTGGCGCGGTGGAATCAGCCCGGCGCCGAGCGCCCCGGTGCCGGCGACGTGGTGGCGATCGCGGGGGCGATCGGGCCCCGGCGGGTGCTCGACGCGTTGGCGGACTGGGACCTGGTGGTCCGGCAGATTTGAGCACCGGGTTGGATGTGTTGGGGTTGATCGCTATGGGATGGAGTAGATGTGGCGCATGACGTGACGCAGATTCTGGTGGCCGGGGCGGTGGCGCTGTTCGTGGCGATCGCGTTGACCCCGGTCCTGATCAGGCAGTTCTCCAAGCAGGGCTTCGGCCAGGAGATCCGCGTCGAGGGACCCGAGAGCCATCAGACCAAGCGCGGTACGCCGTCGATGGGCGGTGTGGCCATCGTCGCCGCCATCGTCGTCGGATACTTCGCCGCGCACCTCGTCGCCTATCTCCTCGGCGCGAAGGCGGAGAAGCCCGGCGGTCCGGGGCCGGGACCCACCGCGTCGGGAATGCTCGTCCTCGGGCTGACGGTGCTGCTGGCCTTCGTCGGCTTCCTCGACGACATCATCAAGGTCCGCAAGCACCGCAACCTCGGACTCAACAAAACCGCCAAGTCGGTCGGCCAGGCCGCCGCCGCCATCCTCTTCGGCATCCTCGTGCTGCGCTTCCGCAACGGGTTCGGCTACACACCGGCCAGTGAGCACCTCTCGTACGCCCGCGACATCTCGGCGATCTCGCTGGCCGGGCTCGGCGGTGTCGTCTTCGTCGTCTTCGTGTGGTTCGTCGTCGCGGCCTGGTCGAACGCCGTGAACTTCACCGACGGGCTCGACGGCCTGGCCGCCGGAACCATGGCGATGGTCATGGGTTCCTACGTCCTCATCACGTATTGGCAGTACCGCAACGCCTGTCAGGGCGGGGCGGCGGGCAAACAGCTCGCGCAGGGCTGCTATCAGGTTCGCGACCCGCTCGACCTGGCCATCCTCGCCACCGCCGGGGGTGCGGCCTGCCTTGGATTCCTCTGGTGGAATGCCGCGCCGGCGAAGATCTTCATGGGTGACACCGGATCCTTGGCGTTGGGCGGCCTGCTCGCCGGGATCTCCATCGTCAGCCACACCGAGCTGATCGCCGTGGTCCTGGGAGCGCTCTTCGTCGCCGAGATGGTCTCGGTGGTGCTGCAGATCCTCGTCTTCCGCACCTCGGGACGCCGCCTGTTCCGGATGGCGCCCTTCCACCACCACTTCGAGTTGGGCGGGTGGGCCGAGACGACGGTCATCATCCGCTTCTGGCTGCTGACGGCACTGTCGATCGGCCTGGGGCTGTCGCTGTTCTACAGCGAGTACAAGAACTGAGGTGGACCGCCAGACTCGTGCCGCCGCCGAACTCGTCGCCGGGTTGGGCGGCGCCGACGTGCTCGTCGCCGGGTTCGGCAGCGCCGGTCGGTCGGCGACCACCTTTCTGACCGCGGCACAGTCCCGGGTCACCGCGATCGACGGCGCATTCGGCGCACCGGAGACCGTCGACGGCGTGACCCGCATCGGGGTCGACGAGGCGCTGGGCGACGCGGAGCTGTGGCGCCGCGCCCGCCTGCTGGTCGTCTCGCCCGGCTTCCCGCCCGATCACCCCCTCGTGGCCGCCGCGCATGCCGCGGGCGTCCCGGTCTGGGGTGAGGTCGAGTTGGCCTGGTGGGTCGACCAGAACGCGGTGACCGGTCCGCCGCGCACCTGGCTGGTGGTGACCGGGACCAACGGCAAGACCACGACCACCGCGATGCTCGAGGAGATCGTCGCCGCCTCCGGGCGCACCGTCGCGGCCTGCGGCAACTTCGGCACCCCGGTGCTCGACGTGTTGACGGCCTCGCCGCGGGTGGAGGTGCTGTGCGTCGAGGCGTCCTCCTTCCAGCTGCACTGGGCGCCGTCGCTGCGCCCGGCCGCGGGGGTGGTGCTCAACATCGCCGAGGACCACCTGGACTGGCACGGCGGCATGGCGGGGTATCGCGACGCCAAGGCGGGCGCGCTGCTGGGCGCGGTGGCGGTGGTCGGGGGCGACGACGAGATCGCCTCGGCGCTGCCGGTCGGCCCGACGTCTCGCCGGGTCGCCTTCACGCTGGGCGAGCCGGCGGCGGGGGAACTGGGCGTCGTCGGCGAGATGCTCGTCGACCGGGCATTCGGCGAACCGGCCGGAGAGCCGCGCGAGCTGGTCGCCGCCGGACTCATCCATCCGCCCGGCCCGTCCGGTCGGGCCGACGCGCTGGCCGCGGCGGCGCTGGCGCTCGCGATCGGGGTGCCCGCCGCGGCCGTGGCGCAGGGGCTGGCCGGGTTCGCGCCGGCGAAGCACCGGGGGGAGCGCGTCGCCTCTCGTGACCGCGCCGACGGGGTCGCCGTCGACTTCATCGACGATTCGAAGGCGACCAATCCGCATGCCGCGGCCGCCGCGATCGCCGCCCGCGACCGCGTGGTCCTCGTCGCGGGCGGACTGCTCAAGGGGGCGTCGGTGGACGAATTGATCCGGGGGGCGCGGGAACGGCTGGCCGGGGTCGTCGCGATCGGCCGCGACCGCGACGAGTTTGTGCGGGCGATTGCGCGACACGCCCCAGAAGTCCCAGCAGTCACAGTATTCACAGGGGACGATGGGCGGGTGAGTGTTGCCAAGCACGTTCCAGGGACTGATTCACCGCTGGGTTCGCCCGATACCGGCGCCGGCGACCGGGCCGCCGCCGACGCCGTGATGCGGGCCGCCGTCGGATCGGCGTGGGAGTTGGCGCGCGCCGACGGCCGGGCCGACGCCGTGCTGCTGGCACCCGCGGCGGCATCGTTGGACATGTTCGGAAGTTACGCGGCGCGCGGGGACGCCTTCGCCGCGGCCGCAGCCGCGCTTGCCGGAGCGACGTCGTGACCGCCGCCGCCGAACAGGCCGACACCGCCAAGCCCTCCGCCGGGAAGGCGGACACGGGCGGCGAGTCGTTGCTGGCGTGGCCGCGGGTCATCGCCGAGGCCGTCCGCAATCTGCTCGCCCGGCCGACCGCGTCCTTCCACCTCATCGTCGGCATGGCCATCGTCCTCACCATCCTGGGCCTGGTCATGGTGCTGTCCGCCTCGTCGGTGGAGGGCTACTCCAAGGAGGGGTCGGCCTACAGCCTGTTCACGACGCAGGTGATCTTCGCGATCCTCGGGCTGGTGGTGTTCTACGGGACCGTCCGATTGCCGGTGCGGCTGCTGCGGCGCATGGCCGGGCCGATGATCGTGCTGACGACCCTGCTGTGCGCACTGGTCCTGATCCCCGGTGTCGGCACGCTCAGCCAGGGCGCCCGTCGCTGGTTCGTCATCTACGGCCTGTCGGTGCAGCCCTCCGAGCTGGTGAAGGTGGCGCTGTGCGTGTGGGGCGCCCACCTGCTCGCGTCGCGGCGCCGCGACAACGCGACGATGGGCGAGCTGCTCGTCCCGCTCCTGCCGGTGGCCGTCCTCATCTGTCTGCTGATCCTGCTGGAGCCGAACCTCTCGACGACGATCACCATCGCCATCATCGTCGGCGCCCTGCTGTGGTTCGCCGGCCTGCCCGTGCGGGTCTTCCTGGCTTTCGGCGCGACCGTCGTCGTGTTCGCCGTCGGTCTGGCGCTCGTCGAGGGATACCGGTCCGAGCGCGTCCGCAGCTTCATCGGGGCCATCCACGACCCGCAGGGCGCCGGCTACCAGGCGAGACAGGCCCTCTACGCGCTGGCCAACGGCGGTGTCTTCGGGGTCGGCCTCGGACAGAGCCGGGCGAAGTGGAACTATCTGCCGAACGCGCACAACGACTTCATCTTCGCGATCGTCGGCGAAGAACTCGGCCTCCTCGGCGCGCTGGTCGTGATCAGCCTCTTCGTCGGGCTCATGCTCATCGGGATCCGCATCGCGCTGCGCTCGGAGGATCCCTTCCTCAAGCTCATGACGTCGACGATCACCGTGTTGATCACGGCGCAGGCGATCATCAACATCGGCTACGTCGTCGGGCTGCTGCCGGTGACCGGTATCCAGCTGCCGTTGGTGTCCGCGGGCGGGACGTCGACCCTCACCGTCCTGGCGATGTTGGGGCTGATGGCGAATGCCGCCCGGCACGAACCGGAATCGGTCGCCGCGCTCGGCGACGTCAAACCGCTCGGTTGGCGCGCCCGCCTGTCGCGACTGCCCGCGCCGGTCGCCTACCGGCCCTCGCGCACCGACCAGCTGCGCGAACGGCTGGCCAAGCGGCCGCGCCGGTCCGAGCCGGTGGCGCGCCGCCGACCGCAGGCGCGCGACGCACGGCCGATCGCCTCGGGCGGCCGGTCCACCTCGCCGCGCCCGCGGCGCACCGAGACCGGGGCGATCCCGCGGACCGAACGCGCTCCCGGACGCCGGAGTCATTCGGCTCGCGGCGGCGCGCGGGCGCAATCCGATCCGACGCGGACGACACGGCCCCGGGACGGGTGGCGATGAAGGACCCGGTGACACGGCCGGTCTCGGTGGTGGTGGCCGGCGGCGGCACGGCCGGACACATCGAGCCGGCATTGGCCGTCGCGGACGCGATCGCCGCCATCGACCCGACCGCCCGGATCACCGCGCTGGGCACGGCGAAGGGCCTGGAGACGACCATCGTCCCGGACCGCGGCTACGACCTGCGCCTGATCCCGCCGGCGCCGCTGCCGCGCCAGGTCGGCATGGATCTGGCGCTCACCCCCGGCCGCCTGGCCCGCTCGGTGCGGGCGACGCGCAAGGTGCTCGACGACGTGTCGGCCGACGTCGTCATCGGATTCGGCGGCTACGTCGCGCTGCCCGCCTATCTGGCCGCGCGCGGCCGGGCCAGGCGCCGCCGACGCATTCCGCTGGTGATCCACGAGGCGAACGCCAGCGCCGGAATCGCGAACAAGATCGGCGCCCGCTGGGCCGAGCGGGTCATGGCGGCCGTCGCCGACTGCGGTCTGCCCGGCGCCGAGGTCGTCGGGATCCCCGTCCGGGGCAGCCTTGCCGGCCTGGACCGGTCCGCGCTGCGCGCCAAGGCCTGCCACTACTTCGGCCTCGACGAATCGGTGCGCAACCTGCTGGTCTTCGGCGGATCGCAGGGGGCGGTGCGCCTCAACGACGCCGTGGTCGGCGCGGCCAGGCAACTCGGCGACGCGGGCATCGGCGTCCTGCACGCCTACGGCCCCAAGAACACGATCTCGCCGGAACGGGTCGAGGGGGCACCGCCGTATGTCGGCGTCGGCTACCTCAAGCGGATGGACCTGGCCTATGCGGCCGCCGACCTGGTGATCTGCCGCTCCGGTGCGATGACCGTGGCCGAGGTCTCGGCGACCGGGCTGCCCGCGGTCTACGTGCCGCTCCCGCACGGCAACGGCGAACAGGCCCTCAACGCGCTGCCCGTCGTCGAGGCCGGCGGCGGTCTGCTCGTTCCCGACGACGAGATGACCCCGCAGTGGGTGGCCCGCGAGGTTCCCGCGCTGCTGGGCGACGACGAGCGGCTCGCCGCGATGGCGGCGAACGCGGCGATCGGCGGGCACCGCGACGCGGCCGCCACGGTCGCGCGGGCGGCCCTGGAATTGGCCCGGCGCGATCACCGGGCAGACTTGTAGCCCTAACCGGCACGACGAGAGGACGACGACGACCGATGGCCGAAAGCGAAGCGGAACCACTGCCGGAGCACCTGGGCCGGGTCCACATGGTGGGCATCGGCGGGGCCGGCATGTCGGGTCTCGCGCGGATCCTGCTCGCCCGCGGCGGGCAGGTGTCCGGGTCGGACGCCAAGGAGAGTCGCGGCATCCTCGCGTTGCGCACCCGCGGTGCGGTCATCACGATCGGACACGACCCGGCGGCGCTGGATTCGCTGCCCGGCGGGCCCACCGTCGTCGTGACCACCCACGCGGCCATCCCGAAGGACAACCCCGAACTCGTCGAGGCGCGCAAACGCGGGATCGACGTGGTGTTGCGGCCCTCGGTGCTGGCGACCCTGATGGCCGGACACCGCACGCTGCTCGTCGCGGGCACCCACGGCAAGACGTCGACGACGTCGATGGCCGTCGCCGCACTCCAGCACGCCGGCGCCGACCCCTCGTTCGCGATCGGCGGCGAGCTGAACGAGTCGGGGACCAATGCGCACCACGGCAGCGGGGAGATCTTCGTCGCCGAGGCCGACGAGAGCGACGGCTCGCTGCTGGAGTACCCGGCCACGGTCGTGGTGGTGACGAATATCGAGGCCGACCACCTGGACTTCTTCGGCAGCGAGGCGGCCTATGTCGAGGTCTTCGACAAATTCCTCGCCGGGGTGCAGCCCGGCGGGGCGGTCGTCGCCTGCCTCGACGACCCGGGGGTCGCAGCACTGCTCGACCGCACCGAGGAGGTGCTGCGGGACAACCGGGTGACGGTCCTCGGATACGGCCACAACGACGGTGCGGGCGAGCCGGAATCGCGGCGCGAGCGCTTCGTGGCCGAGTTGCTGGAGTTCACCGGCGGCCCGGACGGGGGGAGCAGCCGCGTGCGGCTGCACCCGCCGGTGGTGCCGGAATCCACCGAGATCACCTTGACGACCCCGATGCCCGGCGTACACATGGCCCTCAACGCGCTGGCCGCAGTGCTGGCCGCGAACGCGGTGACGGCCGATGCGGGGGCGGCGTCGCTGGACTCCCTGGCCGAGGGCATCGCGGAGTTCTCCGGGGTGCGCCGGCGCTTCGAGTATCGGGGGAGCGCGGGCGGCGTCCGCGTCTACGACGACTACGCCCATCACCCGACGGAGGTCCGCGCAGTCCTGTCGGCGGCCCGCGTCGCCGCCGGCGGCGGTCGCGTGATCGCGGTCTTCCAGCCGCATCTGTACTCGCGCACCCAGGAGTTCGCGCGTGAGTTCGCGGGCGCGCTCGACCTCGCCGACGAGGCGATCGTGCTCGACGTCTACGGCGCCCGGGAGGATCCGATGCCCGGTGTCACCGGGCGGCTCATCACCGAGCAGATGACCCACTCGGGCCGGTTCGTGCCCGACCTCAACGATCTGGTGCCCGCCGTCGTCGGGCTGGCCGAGTCCGGCGACGTGATCCTGACCCTCGGTGCCGGTGACGTCACCATGCAGGGCCCGGAGATCCTCGCGGCGCTGGGGAAGCCGTCCCGGTGAGCCGTACACGGTTCTGGCTCGTCTGTACCGCCGTGGTGGCGGTGCTCGGCGGATTGGTCGCGGTCGCCTACTTCACCCCGCTGATGGCGGTGCGCACCATCGCCGTCTCCGGGGTGACCGCGACCTCCGGATTGAGCGACGACCAGATCCGCCAGCAGGCGCAGATCCCGTCGGGACGGCCGTTGTTGCAGATCAACACCGCGCAGGCGGCCTCGCGGGTGGCGGCGATCAGTGCGGTGGAGTCGGCGCGGGTGCGCCGCAAATACCCGTCGACGATCGAGGTGATCGTCGTCGAGCGGATGCCGGTGGTCCGGGTGGAGACCGAGCGCGCCACGACGGTGCTCGACCGGTTGGGCGTCGGCTACCGGCACTACGACCGGGGGACCGCCGTGCCGGCCGATGTGCGGCGTCTGCCCCAGTTGGACACCCCCAACGTCGGACCGACCGACCCGGCCACGACGGCGGCGCTGCACATCGTCGTCGAGCTGCCCGACGACCTGCGCGCGTCGATCGCGACGGTCCGCGCGCAGTCGCCGGTCGACATCGCCTTCATCCTGCGCAACGGGACGACGGTGGTCTTCGGCGACGGGACGCGGGTCGGGGACAAGGCGATCGCGTGGCGGGCCATCACCACGCGCAAGGGAACCCTCTACAACGTGTCGAGCCCTGACCTTCCCTCGTACCGTTAACAGAGTGACGCGTGTGACAGCGCCAAGGCTCTGACCAGGCACTGGGCAAATGGTTCAGGTGATCGCATGACGAGTTTGGCGACACGCCGAGTCGATGCTGGCCCGGCGGTGGCGCAGTGCCTAGCGTTGCCCGTTGAACGTGTACTACTTGACATAACTCTAAATCTGTGGTTCAGGTTTAGGGTTTGCCCGAGGGAATGGCGGGGACTTCTCCCCGCCGACCCCCGGTGACACAGAGGAAGGCGAGTCGGCAATGACGGCACCGCACAACTACCTGGCCGTGATCAAAGTCGTCGGCATCGGCGGTGGCGGCGTGAACGCCGTCAACCGGATGATCGAGCAGGGGCTCAAGGGCGTCGAGTTCATCGCCATCAACACCGACGCGCAGGCGCTGTTGATGAGCGACGCCGACGTCAAGCTCGACGTCGGGCGCGACTCGACCCGCGGCCTCGGCGCCGGTGCCGACCCGGAGGTGGGCCGCCGCGCCACCGAGGACAACCGCGACGACATCGAGGAACTCCTCAAGGGTGCCGACATGGTCTTCGTCACCGCGGGCGAGGGCGGCGGCACCGGCACCGGCGGCGCACCCGTCGTCGCGTCGATCGCCAAGAAGCTCGGCGCGCTCACCGTCGGCGTCGTCACCCGCCCCTTCGCCTTCGAGGGCAAGCGGCGCAGCGGCCAGGCCGACACCGGGATCACCGCGCTGCGCGAGTCGTGCGACACCCTGATCGTCATCCCCAACGACCGCCTGCTGCAGCTGGGCGACGCCAACGTCAGCCTGATGGACGCCTTCCGCAGCGCCGACGAGGTGCTGTTGAACGGCGTGCAGGGCATCACCGACCTGATCACCACTCCGGGCCTGATCAACGTCGACTTCGCCGACGTCAAAGGCGTGATGAGCAATGCCGGCAGCGCGCTGATGGGCATCGGCTCGGCGCGGGGCGAGGACCGCGCGAAGAAGGCCGCAGAACTGGCGATCAACTCGCCGCTGCTGGAGGCGTCGATGGAGGGTGCGCGGGGCGTGCTGATCTCGATCGCCGGCGGCTCGGACCTCGGACTCTTCGAGATCCACAACGCCGCGACGCAGGTGCAGGAGGCGGCACACGAGGACGCCAACATCATCTTCGGCACGGTCATCGACGACAACCTCGGCGACGAGGTGCGGGTGACGGTCATCGCGGCCGGCTTCGACGGCGGGTCGCCGCGGCGCCGGAGCGACGCGCCGGCGATCGGTCACACCGACGTCGCGGCCGGGCAGGCGGGCAAGGTCAACGCACCCGCGTCGGGCGAGTCGATCTTCAGCAGCTCCGGCAGTGCCGAGTCGGCGGTTTCGAAGACCGACGAACTCCGGCCCAACACGGTGCGGCTCGACGACGACGACGTCGACATCCCCGATTTCATGAAGTGATGGCCGGCGCCACCGCTAAGCCCGCCAAGCGCGGCATCCGTCGAATCGTCACGACTCGCGAGGGCGGGGTCTCCGCGCCGCCCTACGACTCGTTCAATCTGGGCGATCACGTCGGCGACGACCCGGAGGCGGTCGCCGCCAACCGGGCGCGGCTGGCCCGCGCGACCGGCCTGCCCGACGAGCGGGTGGTCTGGATGGAACAGATCCACAGCACCACGGTCACCGTGGTCGACGGGCCGCAGCAGCGCCCGGTGCTCGCCACCGACGCACTGGTCACCGCACAACCAAACCTCGCCCTGGCCGTGCTCACCGCGGACTGTGTGCCGCTGCTCCTGGGCGACGAGGAGGCCGGGGTCATCGCCGCGGTCCACGCCGGACGCGTGGGCGCGCGCAACGGCATCGTCGTCGAGACCCTGCGCGTCATGGCCGGGCTCGGCGCGCAACCGGGGCGGATCACCGCCCTGCTCGGGCCGGCAGCATCCGGCAACTTCTACGAGGTGCCGCCGGAGATGGCGCGCGACGTCGAGGGCCACTTGCCGGGCAGCCTCTGCCGGACGGAGGCCGGGACGGTCGGCCTGGACCTGCGGGCCGGGATCTCCCGACAGCTGGCCGGTGCCGGCATCCGGTCGATCGCCGTCGACCCGCGGTGCACCATCGCCGACGAGAAGCTGTTCAGCCACCGGCGCGGCGCCCCGACGGGCCGGCTCGCCTCGGTGATTTGGCGCGAGGACGGATAGGTGGTGCTTTTCTGCGCGTGTCGTGCCGCCCAACGGTCTGGCCCGAGGGCTACCGTAAGGACCAATGGGCAATCACATTGGTCACATGAGACACAGCAACACCACGACTTTGGCGAAGCCAGCGTCACCGACCAACCAGAAGAGCCGATAGACATAGAGGGGCGCACGATGACCACGATGCAGAAGTTCAAGGCCTACTTCGGCATGGTGCCGCCGAGTGACTACGAGGACGACTACCTCGAGGACGAGGGCACCGGCGCGATCCGGCGCGTGCGCGGTCGCGGCTACGACTACGACGACTACTACGGCGAGAGCGCCTACCGCGACGGCTCCTACCGGGACGAGGGCTTCGCCGAGTCGTACCGTGCCGATTCCTACGGTGCCGATCCCTACGGCGAACCGGTCCGCGAAACCGAACAGCGGCGCGAGCGCGTCCGTTCCTCGAACCGCTACGAGGAGGACGAGCGCGACTACGCCGCCGTCGGCAACGGGGGATATGTCTACACCGGCGGTGCCCGCGGCAACGCGCGCCTCGAGCCGCTGCACCGCTCGGCGGGGTCGACGCTGCGGGCGGTCGGCGCCACCGCCGGCCTGGCCGCAGAGGCCGAGCCCGCCGTCTTCGGCGACGGCCAGAAGATCACCACGCTGCGCCCGTCGAGCTACAGCGAGGCCCGGACGATCGGGGAGCGCTTCCGCAGCGGCAACCCGGTGATCATGGACCTGGTCGACATGAGCAACGCCGACGCCAAGCGGCTCGTCGACTTCGCCGCCGGTCTGGCGTTCGCGCTGCGCGG
The DNA here is from genome assembly GCF_013348785.1 of Gordonia sp. X0973. NCBI lineage: Bacteria > Bacillati > Actinomycetota > Actinomycetes > Mycobacteriales > Gordoniaceae > Gordonia > Gordonia sp. X0973. Next base: position 2,151,170 of record NZ_CP054691.1, on the reverse strand, counting down.
CTCCTTCGACAAGGTGGCGACCAAGGTCTTCCTGCTGGCACCGGCCGATATCGACGTCTCACCCGAGGATCGTCGCCGGATCGCCGAGACCGGTTTTTACAGTCACTCGTGACCCGGACGTGCCGCGCGCGGCGATCTGCGGCAAAGTGATGATGTGACCGTTTTCCTCACCATCGTCTACTACGTCCTGTGGTTGTACTGGATGCTCCTGCTCGCCCGCCTCGTCCTCGAGTTGGTTCGCTCCTTCGCCCGGGACTGGCACCCGAAGGGGGCGGTGGTCGTCATCGTCGAGACGATCTTCACGTTGACCGATCCACCCATCAAACTGCTGCGGCGGGTCATCCCGCCGCTGAACCTCGGCGCCGTGCGACTCGACCTGTCATTGATGATCGTAATGATTCTCGTCATCATCGCGCAGCGCGTCGTCCTCGCGTTGATGTGAGGAGTTGCGGGGGTAAACTCGCTGGTGGGAGTCCTGCCGCCGCGTATACCGGCTCGAGCCCAAGGTCATTGTTGGGCGACCGTTAGGTTGCGACACCGTCTCGGACGGGTGCGACGGGCGGGATGGTTGTGACAGGATGGTGCGCTAGGGGCAGAACTGTCCGTTGTGAACAGTGTATTTTTCGCACTCAGCGGTTCAGCGCGCCACGCCAGACGTCGCAGACGAGATGCGTCTACGACACCGAGGTAGAGGGGAATAGGCCATGCGGCTGACACCGGCTGATGTGCACAATGTTGCATTCAGCAAACCGCCCATCGGGAAACGCGGCTACAACGAGGACGAAGTCGACCAGTTCCTCGACTTCGTGGAAGCCGAACTCGCCCGTCTCATCAATGAGAACGCCGACCTCACCGCGCGAGTAGAAGAACTCGACTCCGAGCTGGCCCACGCCCGTGCCGCCGGTCCCGCACCCGCCGCGCCGCAACCGGCCCAGCCGCAGCCGGCGCCCACACAGGTATTCGCCGGACAGCCGCCCGCCTACGCGGCCCCGGCCGAGCCGCCGCGACCGGCGGGTCAGTCCGAAGAGGAGGCGAACGCCCGCGCGGCCCGCGTGCTCGCGCTGGCCCAGGACACCGCCGACCGCGTCACCGCCACCGCGCGCAGCGAGTCGGAGGCCACGCTCAACGACGCCCGCGGCCGTGCGGATTCGATCGTCGCCGAGGCTCAGGCGAAGGCCGACGGCATGCTCGTCGACGCCCGGCAGCGGTCCGAGGCCATCCTGGCCGACGCGCAGACCCGGGCCGAGGCCCAGCTGCGCCAGGCCGCCGAGCGGTCCGAGGCGCTGCAGGCCGACGCCGAGCGCAAGCACAGCGAGATCATGGCGACCATCAGCCAGCAGCGCGGCGTCCTCGAGGGTCGGATCGAGCAGCTCAAGACCTATGAGCGCGAGTACCGCACGCGACTGAAGACCTACCTGGAGTCCCAGCTCGAAGAGCTCGCGCAGCGCGGGAGCGCCGCGCCGGTCGAGGGCGGCCGCGAGGCCATCGCCGACCCGGGTGGCTACCCGGGCAGCGGGCAGTACTAGTCGTTCGGTTGGAGTGAGCCATGTTGGTTGCCGCGATCCTCGCCGCTCTCACGGCCTTCGGGCTGCTCGTCGCCGGACTTCTGACCGGTCACGTCTGGTTGGCCGTCGCCTGTGTCGTCGCCTCGGCGATCGGGCTGATCCTGCTGCTGGTCGACACGAGGCGGACCGCCCGGGCCAATCCGGTGGAAGAGGCGCCGACCACCGGCGCCTTCCTCGGTGAGGACGTCGCTGCCTACGCCGCGCAGCGCGAGGCGAAGCGCGACGCCGGCGCCTACGCCGACGTAGCGGGCACCGGCGCCCTGTCGATGGGGAACACCGGTTCGCACACCCGTATCGGCCCGCGGACCGGGGAGTTCCCCGCGGCACGACACGGGGTGCGCGAGGGTGAGGCGCCGGCATCCGGCCAATTCGCCGCCCCCCGTCGACCCGCTCCGCCCGGATCGGGGTGGACGACGACCTCGACCGCCGCCCCGGTCGGCGATACCGCCGCGGCGGCCGGTTTCCGCGACCCCGAACCCGACTTCACCGGGCCGATCCCGGTTTTCGGCGGCGGAGCAGCACCGGCGCCGGCGCCCGCCGCACAGCCGGCCCCTCCGGCGGAGTCGGACCCGGCGTTCACCCTGCTCACGGTGGAGACCGTGAATCAGCCTCCCGCCCCGGCGCCCGGTTCGCGTCCGGTGCCGACCTGGGAGCGCACCGAGGCGCCCCAACCGCCCGTCCACCCCCCGGGGCAGCAGCCTCCGGCCCAGCAACCTCCGGTGCCGCAACCTGCGGTGCCTCAGCCCGCGGCCCAGCAGCCGCCCGCGCAGTCCTCGACCGCCGCTTGGCCCACCCCGGCGTCGACCGGGCGCGCCCCGCGGGTGGGTGACCTGCACGATTACGTGACGTCGACCGGGTCGATCCCGCGGATCGAGACGACCGGTTCGATTCCCAAGGTGGTCGGCGACAGCGAAGAGGTCTCCGGCATCCGGTGGGAGTCGTCGATTCCGCCGACCTCGGGGTCCGGCCTGGTCGCCGACGAGTCGCGCGCGGCCATCGCGCACGTCAACGACATCCCGTCGAATCCGGTGGGCCGCCGAGCGCGGCGCCGGCCGCCGAGCGAGGAAGCCGCGCGGCCGATTGATCCCCTCGATCCGAATTGGCGTCCGCCGTCGAACTGACTAAACTGGGCACCGCGATGATCCGGCCATCACCGGGGAGCACCCGGAAGAACAGATCCGCACGTGGATCCCAGTAGAACCGGGCGGGTCCGGGCCCGTTACTCCCGATCAAGTCGAGTGGTCCGGCTCGCCCGCATCGTCGGGCGGTCACGGGCAAGCGGGGTGGTACCGCGACGACCGACCGCCAGGTCGGCGCCGTCCCCGTGCAGTGACGAGCACGGAGGCACCCGAACGCCATGTCGACATCGCAGGAATCCCTGTCGTCTGACCAGTCCCGCCCCTATCCGGTGGTCGATCTGACCGGCGGAACGCCGCGCGCGCCGAAGTTCCCCGACATCGAAGAGACGGTGCTCGCGTACTGGGATGCCGACGACACGTTCCGAGCCTCGATCGAGCAGCGGGCCGACGCCCCCGAATTCGTCTTCTACGACGGGCCGCCGTTCGCCAACGGTCTCCCGCACTACGGCCACCTGCTGACCGGCTACGTGAAAGACGTCGTCCCGCGTTTCCAGACGATGCTCGGCAAGCGGGTGGAACGACGCTTTGGGTGGGACACCCACGGGTTGCCCGCCGAGTTGGAGGCGGAGCGGCAGCTGGGCCTCACCGACAAGGCGCAGATCGAGACGATGGGCGTCGACAAGTTCAACGAATACTGCCGCGACTCGGTGTTGCGTTACACCGGCGAATGGCGCACCTACGTGAACCGGCAGGCCCGCTGGGTCGACTTCGACAACGACTACAAGACGCTCGACCTCGACTTCATGGAGTCGGTCATGTGGGCGTTCAAGGAGCTCTACGACAAGGGCCTGATCTATCAGGGCTACCGCGTGCTGCCCTACAGCTGGTACGAGCAGACGCCGTTGTCGAATCAGGAGTCGAAGCTCGACGACGCCTACAAGATGCGCCAGGACCCGGCGCTCACGGTGACCATGCCGCTCTCGGCGTCGGGGGAGCTGGCCGCCCTGGACGGGGTGAACGCGGTGATCTGGACGACCACGCCGTGGACGCTGCCGTCCAACCTCGCGATCGCCGTCCACCCGGATGTCGAGTACTCGCACGTCCGCGCGCAGGACGGCACCGAATACCTGCTGGCCACCGAGCGGGTCGGTGCGTACGCCGCCGAACTGGGCGACGCGGAGACCCTCGGCACCTACACCGGCAAGCAGCTCGCCGGACTCTCTTACACGCCGCCGTTCGACTTCTTCGCCGGTCGTGCTAATTCCCACGTCGTCCTGCTCGCCGACTACGTGACCACCGATTCCGGTACCGGCATCGTCCACCTCGCGCCGGCCTTCGGTGAGGAGGACTTCGACGTCGCCGCGGCGAACGGCATCGAGGTGGTCCGCCCCCTCGACGACGGTGCCCGGTTCACCGCCGAGGTGCCCCCCTACGAGGGCCAGATGGTCTTCGACGCCAACCCGGTGATCATCAAAGACCTCAAGGCGGCCGACGCCGGGAGCGCAGCGAGCGGGTCGCATCTGCAGGGTCGGATCCTGCGGCACGAGACCATCGAGCACTCCTACCCGCACTCGTGGCGCTCCGGGCAGCCGCTGATCTACATGGCGGTGCCGAGCTGGTTCGTCGCCGTGACGAAGATCCGCGACCGCATGGTCGAGCTGAACCAGGAGATCAACTGGTCGCCCGAACACATCCGCGACGGCCAATTCGGCAAGTGGCTGGAGGGTGCCCGCGACTGGAACATCAGCCGCAACCGGTACTGGGGTGCACCCATCCCGGTGTGGGTCTCCGACGACCCGGCGCATCCGCGCGTCGACGTCTACGGATCGCTCGACGAGCTGGAGCGCGACTTCGGCGTGCGCCCGGACAACCTGCACCGGCCGCATATCGATGAACTGACGCGGCCCAATCCGGACGACCCGACGGGCCGCTCGACCATGCGCCGCGTCCCCGAGGTGCTCGACTGCTGGTTCGAGTCCGGATCGATGCCGTATGCCCAGGTGCACTACCCGTTCGAGAACCGGGATTGGTTCGACGGCGACCCCGCCACCGGCGAAATTGCCCACAACCCGGGCGATTTCATCGTCGAGTACAACGGTCAGACGCGGGGGTGGTTCTACAACCTGCACGTGCTGTCGACGGCCCTGTTCGACCGGCCGGCGTTCAAGACGGTCGCCGCGCACGGCATCGTGCTCGGCAACGACGGTCAGAAGATGAGCAAATCCAAGCGCAACTATCCCGACGTGAACGAGGTGTTCGACCGGGACGGGTCGGATGCGATGCGCTGGTTCCTCATGGCCAGCCCGATCCTGCGCGGCGGCAACCTCGTGGTCACCGAGCAGGGGATCCGCGAGGGCGTCCGGCAGGCGCTGCTGCCCCTGTGGAACGCCTATAGCTTCCTGCAGCTCTACGCGCAGCGGCCGGCGCAGTGGCGGACCGACTCGGACAACGTGCTGGACCGCTACATCCTCGCGAAGCTGGCGCAGACCCGCGACGAGATCACCGCGGCCCTGCAGACCTACGACATCTCGGGGGCCTGCGACTCCTTCCGGGAGTTCTGCGAGTCGCTGACCAACTGGTACGTGCGGCGTTCACGCGCCCGCTTCTGGGCCGGCCAGGACGAGGATCCGGCCGCCTTCGACACGCTCTACACGGTGTTGGAGGTCGCCTGCCGGTTGGCCGCCCCGCTGCTGCCGCTGGCGACCGAGGCGATCTGGCGGGGCCTGACCGGTGAGCGGTCGGTACACCTGACCGACTGGCCGTCGGCCGATCTCCTACCGCGCGACGCGGAGCTGGTCGCCGCGATGGACGAGGTGCGGGCGGTGTGCTCGGTGACCTCCAGTGTGCGCAAGGCCAACAAGCTGCGCGTGCGACTGCCGTTGCGGGAGCTGACGATCGCCTCGCCGACCGCGGAACGGTTGGCACCGTTCACCGATCTCATCGCCGACGAGATGAACGTGAAATCGGTTGGACTGCACACGGATCCGTCGAAATTCGGTAGCAGCGAAGTCGTCGTGAACGCCCGCGCCGCCGGTCCGCGGCTGGGCAAGGACGTCCAACGCGCGATCAAGTCGGTCAAGTCCGGCGACTGGTCGGTGGCGACGGGGGAAGACGGCGCGGAGGTCGTCGTCGCCGACGGTATCGAGCTGCGCGACGGCGAATACAGCCGCAAGCTCGTGGCGAGTGCCCCCGACTCGACAGCCGAGCTGCCGGGCGGAACCGGATTGGTCGTCCTCGACACCACGGTGACCCCGGAGTTGGAGGCGGAGGGCTGGGCGAAGGACCGGGTGCGCGAGCTGCAGGAGGCCCGCCGCGACCTCGACCTCGACATCTCCGATCGCATCGTCGTCCGCCTGGTGGTTCCGGCGCCGCGCCTGGACACCGCCCGCGAGCATGCGTCGATGATCGCCGGGGAGATCCTGGCGACCGAGTTCGACGTCGAGGCCGCCGACGGCGGACCGGCCGCCGTCGAACTCGGCGACGGCGCGAGCGCGGACATCCGCAAGGCCTGACGTGTCCTCCTCCCCCGGGGGTGGGGCCGGTGCCGAGACCAGCCCGCGCTGGGTGCTGCACCTGGACATGGACGCGTTCTTCGCGTCGGTGGAGCAGCTGACCCGGCCGACACTGCGCGGGCGCCCCGTCCTCGTCGGCGGGCGCGGTGGCCGCGGGGTGGTCGCCGGGGCGAGCTACGAGGCACGCGCCTTCGGGGCGCGCTCGGCCATGCCGATGCACCAGGCGCGCCGACTCGTCGGGGCCGCCGCCGTGGTGGTGCCGCCGCGCGGCGCGGTGTACCGGGCGGCGAGCACGCGCGTCTTCGACGTCGTCCGGGCGCGGATTCCGATCATCGAGATGCTCTCCTTCGACGAGGCCTTCGGCGAACCCGCCGAGTTGGCCGGCGCGTCCGCGGCACGGGCGGGTGAATTCGCCCAGGAGCTGCGGGCGGCGATCCGCGCGCAGACCGGGCTGACCGCCTCCGTCGGCCTGGGATCGGGGAAGCAGATCGCCAAGATCGCCTCGGGCGACGCCAAGCCCGACGGCGTGCTGGTCGTCGCACCGTCGCGCGAACTGGACTATCTGCACGGCCTGCCCGTCCGCAAGCTGTGGGGGATCGGGCCGGTGTCGGGGGAGCGCCTGGCGCGGCTGGGGATCGAGACGATCGGCGACTTCGCCGCCCTCGCGCCCACCGAGGTCGTATCGGTGCTGGGGTCCAAGGTCGGGTTGGCGCTGCACGAGTTGGCCCGGGGCGTGGACAACCGGCCGGTCCACGAGCGTGCCGAGGCCAAGCAGATCAGCTCGGAGTCGACGATGGCCGTCGACATCGTCGCGATGGGACCGCTGCGCGAGGAGATCACCCGCTCCGCGGCCGACGCCCACCGACGGCTGGTGACCGACGGGCGGCTCGCGCGCACGGTCGTGGTCAAACTCAAGCGCGCGGACATGTCCGTGCTGACCAGGTCGGCGACGCTGCCGGTCGGGACCGCCGACCGGGCCGAATTGACCGCAGCGGCCCAGCGGCTCGCCCTCGACCCGCTCGAAGTAGGACCGATCCGCCTCGTCGGCGTCGGGTATTCGGGACTGACCGATGCCGAACAGTTCACGCTGTTCGACGAGGAGAAGGGGGGCGTCGAGGGCGACCGGGAGATGCCGGCGCCTGTCCCGGAGCCCGCCCCGGGGCCCACCGACGACGCCGCGACGGCTCCGGCGGACCCGCCACCGCTCTGGGACACCGGCGCCGACGTCGCGCATGACGAGTTCGGTCACGGGTGGGTGCAGGGGACCGGCCACGGCGTGGTGACCGTGCGCTTCGAGACGAGGGCCACCGGCCCCGGCGCCGCGCGCACCTTCGATCTCCCCGAGCCCGCGCTGCACCCGGCCGATCCGCTGGACTCGCTGGCCTGGGATGAGAAGTAGGCTGTCGCGGTGAGCGAGCCACAGATCGACTCCCCGCCGGACGGGCCCCAACCGGCCGACGGCGGCGACCGTGCCGAGCCGCGCGTCGGCGGTTCGCGCCGATCGGCACTGCTGCTCGTCGGGTCACTCGTCGTCCTCGCCGCGGCGATCGCCGTCTGGTTGTGGCTGCCGATCGCGCGGGCCTACATCGACCTGCTCGTCTACCGGCTCGGCGGGCGCACCTGGCTCGACGGCAATCTGCTCTACGGGCCGTTGCCGCCGGTGCTGAACGGCGAGGAACTGCCCTTCACCTATCCGCCGTTGGCGGCGATCGTGTTCGCGCCGATGGCGATGCTGGCGGAGCACCCGGCCGCCGCGGTGATGTTCGCGCTGTCGACGGCCGCACTGGCCGGGACGCTGTGGCTGGTCCTGGCCCGAATCCGGCCGGATACCCGGGCGGTCACCCGGCTGACGGTGGTGGTCCTGGTCACCGCTGCCGCGCTGTTCATCGAGCCGGTGCGCGAGACGCTCGGGTTCGGACAGGTGAACCTGATCCTGATGTTCCTCGTGGCCGCCGACATCCTCGTCGACAAGCCGTGGTGGCCGCGCGGCACCCTGATCGGTATCGCGGCGTCGGTGAAGCTCACCCCGGCGGCGTTCATCCTCTACTTCGTCGCCGGTAGGCAGTGGCGGCCCGCGATCACCGTCGCGGTGGCGGCCGCGGTCGCCACCGGGATCGGGTTCCTCCTGGCCCGCGCCGATTCGGTGCAGTACTGGTTGCGGGGCACCGTCGTCTCGACCAATCGGATCGGACCGCCGCAGTTCTCCAGCAACCAGTCGATCAAGGGGATGGTCATCCGATTCGGCTGGTCCGATTCGGCCACCATCGTGGTGTGGCTGGCCGCCTCCGCCGTCGTGGTCGCGATGGCCCTTGTCGTCATGCGGCGGATGGTCGTCGCCGGTGACCCCCTGGCCGCGATGGTGGTGAACGCGGCGACGGTGTTGCTGATCTCACCGGTCTCGTGGTCGCACCACTGGGTGTGGATCGTCCCGGCCATCGTGTTGGCCGTCGACACGGTGCTGAGGCGACGTCAGTCGGGGGCGCCGCTGCGGTGGTGGCCGATCGCGGCCATCGTCGTCGTGGTCGTCGCCTATTACGTCGGTCCGCACTGGACGGTACCGGCCGGCTACGCGCGCGAGTTGCACTGGAACTGGTGGCAGACCATCGTCGGAGACTTCTATGGATGGACGGCGCTGGCCGGCCTCGTCGTCTTGCTGCTCCGCTACCGCGGTCCGCGCGAGCGGAACGCGCGCGAGGTGTCGTCGTGATCATCCGCCGGGAGCGCGCGGGGGACGAGCTGGGGATCGACGAGGTCCATCGTCAGGCGTTCGCCGCGGCGTCGGAGCCGGGGAGCCAACCGGCCGAGGTGGCCCTGGTGCGGGCGTTGCGCGCGAGTCCGTCGTGGGTCCCGGCATTGTCGTTGGTCGCCGACGGCGGCGACGGGATCGTCGGACACGTCTGCCTGACCCGCGGACTGCTGCGCGGTACCGGTGCGGATACCGGCGCGCTGGGATTGGGGCCGCTCGGCGTCCTTCCGGCCGCACAGGGGCACGGCGTCGGGAGCGCCCTCATGCATGCGGCCCTCGGCGCGGCCGAGGCCCTCGGCGAGACGGTCGTGGTGCTCCTCGGCAATCCGGCGTACTACCGCCGCTTCGGCTTCGGCCCGGCATCGGATGCGGGGATCGTGCCGGATGTCGGCGAATGGGGTGGGCCGCCGTTCCAGGCGCGGGTACTCGCCGGCGAGCACGGGTCGGTCGAGCACTGCGTCTTCCGGTACGCGGAGCCCTTCTACGACCTGGTCTAGTCCGCCCCGCCGTCGACGGGCCCGGATTTCGCCAAGAATTCGGCGACTTCGGCCCGTGTGGCCCCGGCGGTCAACAGCGCGACCAGCGCCATGCGCGCCTGCGGGGCGCGCAGCCAACCCGACATGAGGGCGCCCGCCGCGACGAGGTCGACGGCACCGCCACCGCCGCCGTACAGCGCGGCGACCTCGCCGTAGGGCACGCGGGTGCTCACCACCACCGTCACCCCCTGCTGGACGGCCAACGAGACCTGGGCGGTGATGTCGGGGTGGGTATTGCCCGAACCGGTGGCGGACAGGACGATCCCCGCCGCGTGCTGGGAGACGGCGGCGGCGATCGTCCCTGGGCTGACACCCGGATACAGGGCGATCGTGTCGACCCGGGCGGTGCGCCCGGCGGGCACGGGCAGGTCGACGAGGGGTCGGCCGAGAGACGGGTGGACCGCGTCGTAGGCCCGCAGCGCCTCGGTGTCGACCTTGAACAGGCCCCGGATCGGTTGCGGCGGACCGCCCACGACGACCTGGACCCCGCGCCCGGTCGACGCGGGGTCGAGCGCGCAGGCGATGGCGGCGGCGATGTTGGCCGGGCCGTCGGCGTCGGGATGATCGCTGGGCAGCTGTGCGCCGGTGAACACGACGGGCCGGGGGTCGTGGGCGTAGAGATCGACGAGGAAGGCCGTTTCCTCCATCGTGTCGGTGCCGTGCGTCACAACGACGCCGGCGACGTCGGGATCGGCAAGGGCGCCCTGGACGGCGGTGGTGATGATGAATTGGTCGCGGGTCCGCAGGGCAGACGAGTCCCTGGTCATCAGGTCGACGGTCGTGATCTCCGGCGGCCCGGTGGTCCCGGCCTGGTCAAATGCCCGTTCGGCCAGCGACATGAGGTCACCGGAATGGAGTACCGGGATGGCGCCCCCGGCGGTCCGGTGCGAGGCGACGGTGCCGCCGGTGGTTATCAGCACGACCTTTTTCGTCCCCATCTGATCTAGCGTGTGGGAACCATTCGGCGGGGTCAAGCGTTGACGGCGTGTTGACCCGGGCGCTCAGATAATTCACGGGTCGCGTGGACTAGCCTCATGGGGGCTTTGGCAAGAGGTGCGCAGCCGTTGTGCGCCGTCAGAGAGGGATTGGACTGTGAAACTACCGAAGATTGCTGCCGGCGCGATGGTTGTCGGCGTGGCGCTGTCGCTCGCCGCCTGTGGTGGCGGCAACAACGACGACGGCCTGCCGTCACTGCCCCCGGTGAGTTCGTCAGCCGAGGCGTCCCAGGCCGCCCCGGACGGCGGGCACGTGATCACCGGCGTGACTGACCCGAAGAAGCGTCCGACGGTCAAGACGCTCAACGCGATGCTGGACATGGCGCTGGACCCGAACGTGCCGAACTCGGAGAAGACCCAGCTGGTCGAGGGGTCGGAGAAGGATCCGGCCGTGTTCGACAAGCTGGTGCAGGCCCGCAAGGAGAACCCGGACGCCACGTACAAGATCTTCCCGCCGGTGATCCCCGACGGCCCGCGTCGCGCGACCGTCAAGGTTCAGCTGAAGATCGGCGAGAACCCGCCGGCGAAGGCCGAGGCGGGCATCGTCTACGTCGACGGCCGCTGGAAGCTCTCGAAGAACACCGTGTGCCCGTTGCTCAGCGGCAACAACGTGAGGACCGCGATGTGCCCGGCGCCCGCAGGCGCGTCGAAGCACAAGCCGCACCCCGCGGGATAACCACCAGCGACGCAGACCCGTCACCGGACCGAACGGACCGGTGGCGGGTCTCGTCGTATCCGGCGGGTGCCCACTCGACGCGATTCAGGTGCCCACTCGGCGGGGTTGGGGCGCTACCCGGTCCAGGAGAGCTGGTAGCGGGTCTGCTGGACCAGGGGATGGGCGGCGTCGGCGCCGATCAGCTCGCGCGCACCGCGCAGGTCGAGCTTCCCGCCGACCGGCAGCGCGCGGCGCAGGTCGATGCGCAGCGTTCCGCGGCCGAGCGACGAATAGCGGGCGATCCGCAGGGTCTGACTGGTACCGGGCACCGTGTAGTCCGAGCCCGTCGGGGACTCGTCGAGGGAGACGTCGAGGTCGACGGCGTCGCCGGTGCGCCCGCGCAGCGTGGCGGTGATGGTCTGGCGCAGCGTCGTGGCGCCGAGCAGTGTCCGGGTCGAGCGCCACGTCGCACCGGTGCCGACCGGCTGATCCGGCAGGGCGACCGTCGTCTGCAATGCCGTCACCAGGGTGTTCTCGATGATCGCGCGGGAGTTGTCCGGGGCGCCGCCGTTCGGCCACAAGCGCAGCGAGATCGGTACGCGCGCCGCGCCCACCGTCAGGCCGCCGCGCGAGCCGGAGTCCTTGCCGAGATCGCCGGCGACGACGGGGTCGGCGGCGGAGAAGGAATCGAAGCGCAGCGCGACGTCGGCGTCGTCGGTGCAATGGTGCCGTGCGGTCAGCTCGACGTTGACCGCCTGGTCCTGCCGCGACGAGGACTCCTTGTCGTCGGCGGGTGCGTCGGCCAACCGCGACAGCACCGTCGTCGTCGCCGAGAAGCGCACGTGTTGGGCCGACCCGCGGTCCGGCGCGGCGCGCAACACCGCGCGGTCGCCGTCGCCCGCGGAGACCAGTTCGACGGTCGGTTGCGCCAACGGGATCGGCCGGACGGTCGCATCGGCGGTCGTCGATTCGGCGGCGCACGGCGCGGTGTCGGCACCCGAGTCCTTCGATCCGCATGCGGGCAGGCAGAGCGCGAGCAACGCCACGGCGGTCGAACCCAGCAGCCGCCCGCACAGTGCCGTCGGTCGGGCGGTCGGGGAGGTCGTCGCGGCAAGCACGGCCCCAGACTAGCGGGCGGGAATGGGCGCACCAGTACCCTGGGCGACGTGCAGAAGCGATACCTGACGACCCTCACGGTGTTCGGCACCGCGCTCGCGGTGGTGCTGGCCGACGTGGCGACGAAGACGTGGGCGGTGGCGCACCTGGAGGATCGCGACCCGGTCTACCTCGTCGGCAGTTGGTTCCGGCTGGTCCTGCTGCGCAACAGCGGCGCGGCCTTCTCGATGGCGACCGGGTACACCTGGGTGCTCACGATCATCGCGATCGTCGTCGTCGCGGCAATCATCCGGCTGGCCGGACGGCTGCGCTCCGGGTGGTGGATGTTGGGTCTGGGGCTGGTCCTCGGCGGTGCGTTGGGCAACCTCATCGACCGGGTGTTCCGCTCGCCCGGGGTGCTGCGCGGCCACGTCGTCGACTTCATCGCGGTCGGGTGGTGGCCGGTGTTCAACGTGGCCGACTCCGCCGTCGTCTGCGGCGCGGCGCTCCTCGTGGTGCTCACGATCCTCGGATTCGACTACGACGGCGGGCGCAGCGGGTGGGCGGCCCGTCGGCGCGGCGCCGTCGAGGGAGAGGGTGCCGGTGATCCGGCCGCCGCGGATATCGAGACGGGCGACACCCGTGCGTGAGTCGCGGACGCTGCCGGTGCCCGACGGGGTGGCCCAGATGCGGGTGGACGCCGGGGTGGCGCGCATCCTCGGCCTCTCGCGCACCGTGGCGGCCGAGCTCGCCGCGGCCGGCGACATCACCGTCGACGGGGCGGTCGTCGGCAAATCCGACAAGCTCCCCGCCGGGGCCATGCTCGACGTCCTGCTGCCCGAACCGGCCCAGCCGCTGCGCGTCGAGCCGACCCCCGTCGAAGACCTGGGCGTCGTCTACCACGACTCGGACATCATCGTCGTGGACAAGCCGGTCGGCGTGGCCGCCCACCCGTCGCAGGGCTGGTCGGGGCCGACGGTCGTCGGGGCGCTGGAGGCGGCCGGGTTCCGCATCTCCACCTCCGGCGCGGCCGAGCGGCAGGGGATCGTGCAGCGCCTCGACGTCGGCACCTCGGGCCTGATGGTGCTGGCCGTCTCCGAGCACGCCTACTCGGTGCTCAAACGCGCCTTCAAGCAGCGCACCGTCGAGAAGCGCTATCACGCGCTGGTGCAGGGACACCTCGATCCGCCCTCGGGGACGATCGACGCCCCGATCGGCCGCCATCCGGGCAACGACTGGCGGTTCGCGGTCACCGCCTCGGGCAAGCCGTCGGTGACGCATTACGACACGCTGGAGATGTTCGCGGCGGCGTCGCTGCTCGACGTCCACCTGGAGACCGGGCGCACCCACCAGATCCGGGTGCACTTCTCGGCGCTGCACCATCCGTGCTGCGGCGACCCGACCTACGGTGCCGACCCGGTGCTCGCCAAGCGGCTCGGCCTGGACCGGCAGTGGCTGCACGCGCGCGAGTTGGCCTTCGCCCACCCCGCCGACGGTCGCGAGGTCCGGTTCATCAGCGAGTACCCGGAGGATCTCCAGCACGCGCTGGACGTCCTGCGGCAGGGTTGAGCCGCGTCCGGGCGCACCCGGATCGGTGTCACATCTGCCACACCAATCACGTCCGGGCGTGGCGGCCGATGAGTGTCCGACCCGCGTCCTAGAGTGGACGCCGTGACCGACTCCGGATCCTTCGTCCACCTGCACAACCACACCGAGTATTCGATGCTCGACGGTGCGGCGAAGGTCGGTCCCATGTTCGCCGAGGCCAAGGGCCTGGGCATGACCGCGCTCGGCATGACCGACCACGGCAACATGTTCGGCGCGAGCGAGTTCTACAACGTCGCCAAGCGCAACGACATCAAGCCGATCATCGGCATCGAGGCGTATATCGCCCCGGAGTCGCGGTTCACCACCAAGCGCGTGCAGTGGGGCACGCCGGACCAGCGCTCCGACGACGTCTCCGGTAGCGGCGCCTACACGCACATGACGATGGTCGCCGCGAACGCGACGGGCCTGCGCAACCTGTTCAAGCTGTCCTCGCTCGCGTCGATCGAGGGCCAGTTGGGCAAGTGGGCGCGCATGGACGCGGAACTGATCGCGGAGCACTCCTCCGGGATCATCGCGACGACCGGCTGCCCGTCGGGCGAGGTGCAGACCCGGCTGCGGCTGGGGCACGACCGCGAGGCGCTGGAGGCGGCCGCGAAGTGGCGCGACATCTTCGGCCCGGAGAACTTCTACCTCGAAGTCATGGAACACGGCATCGAGATCGAGAGCCGGGTGCGCGAGGGGCTACTCGACATCGGTCGCAAACTCGGCATCAAACCGCTCGCCACCAACGACTGCCACTACGTGACCCAGGCCGACGCCGGTGCGCACGAGGCCCTGCTCTGCGTACAGACCGGCAAGACGCTCTCCGACCCGACGCGCTTCAAGTTCGACGGCGACGGCTACTACCTGAAGTCGGCGCGGGAGATGCGCGAGCTGTGGGATTCGCAGGTGCCGGGCGCCTGTGATTCCACGGTGGAGATCGCCGAGCGCGTCGAGTCCTACGACGAGGTCTTCACCCACCGCGACCGGATGCCGGTGTTCCCGGTGCCGGAGGGGGAGAGCGAGTCGACCTTCCTGCGCAAGGAGGTCATGGCCGGGTTGGCGCAGCGACGGTTCGCCGGCACCGAGATCCCGCAGGAATACCTGGAGCGGGCGAACGTCGAGCTCGACATCATCATCCAGATGGGTTTCCCGGCCTACTTCCTGGTGGTCGGCGACCTCATCGCCCACGCGCACGAGGTCGGGATCCGCGTCGGTCCCGGCCGCGGTTCGGCGGCCGGTTCGATCGTCGCCTGGGCGCTGGGGATCACCAACATCGACCCGCTGCCCTACGGGCTGCTGTTCGAGCGCTTCCTCAACCCCGAGCGCGTGTCGATGCCCGATATCGACATCGACTTCGACGATCGCCGCCGCGGTGAGATGGTCCGCTACGCGAGTCAGAAGTGGGGCGAGGACAAGGTCGCTCAGGTCATCACCTTCGGCACCATTAAGACCAAGGCGGCGCTGAAGGACTCGGCCCGGGTCCAGTTCGGCCAGCCGGGATTCGCGATCGCCGACCGGATCACCAAGGCGCTGCCGCCGCCGATCATGGCGAAGGACATCTCGGTCGCCGGTATCACCGATCCGAGCAACGAGCGGTACGGCGAGGCCGCCGAGGTCCGCGACCTCATCGAGACCGACCCCGACGTGAAGCGCATCTACAACACCGCGCTGGGCCTGGAGGGCCTGATCCGCAACGCCGGCGTGCACGCCTGCGCGGTCATCATGTCGCGGGACCCGCTGACCGATGCCATCCCGGTGTGGAAGCGCGCCCAGGACGGCGCCATCATCACCGGGTTCGACTACCCGTCGTGTGAGGCCATCGGCCTGCTGAAGATGGACTTCCTCGGCCTGCGCAACCTCACGGTCATCAACGACGCCCTGGAGAACATCAAGGGCAACCGCGGCATCGAGCTGGACATGGACACCCTGCCGCTCGACGACCCGGCGACCTTCGACCTGCTCTCGCACGGACAGACCCTCGGCGTCTTCCAGCTCGACGGCGGGCCGATGCGCGACCTCCTGCGCCGGATGCAGCCGACGGCGTTCGAGGACATCATCGCCGTCGGTGCTCTCTATCGCCCCGGCCCGATGGGCATGAACGCCCACAACGACTACGCCGACCGCAAGAACGGGCGGCAAGAGGTCAAGCCGATCCACCCCGAGCTGGAAGAGCCGCTGCGCGACATCCTCGCCGAGACCTACGGCCTGATCGTCTACCAAGAGCAGATCATGCAGATCGCCCAGAAGGTCGCCGGCTACTCGATGGGACAGGCCGACAACCTGCGCCGCGCGATGGGTAAGAAGAAGAAGGAAGTCCTCGACGAGGCCTACGACGGGTTCGCGAAGGGGATGGCCGACAACGGCTTCTCCAAACCCGCCGTCAAGGCGCTCTGGGACACCGTCCTGCCCTTCGCCGGATACGCGTTCAACAAATCGCACGCGGCGGCCTACGGGTTGGTCTCGTACTGGACGGCCTATCTCAAGGCCAACTACCGCGCCGAATACATGGCCGGACTGCTCACCTCGGTCGGCGACGACAAGGACAAGTCGGCGATCTATCTCGCGGACTGCCGCAAGATGGGGATCACCGTCCTGCCGCCCGACGTCAACGAGTCACAGCCGAACTTCGCCGCCGTGGGGACCGACATCCGATTCGGGCTGGCCGCCATCCGCAACGTCGGCGCGGGGGTCGTCGACTCGATCATCGCGTCGCGCATCGAGAAGGGGAAGTTCACCAGCTTCTCGGACTACCTGTCGAAGATCGACGTGGGCGCCTGCAACAAGAAGGTCACCGAGTCATTGGTGAAGGCCGGCGCCTTCGACTCGCTCGACCACCCGCGCAAGGGGCTGTTCCTGGTGCACGCCGACGCCGTCGACTCGGTGCTGGGGACCAAGAAGGCCCAGGCGATGGGTCAATTCGATCTGTTCGGCGACATGGGGGACGGCGGTGACGTGGTCGACGACGTCTTCGCCGTCAAGGTCCCCGACGAGGAGTGGGAGACCAAACACAAGCTGGCCCTGGAGCGGGAGATGCTGGGCCTCTACGTCTCCGGCCACCCGCTGGCCGGCCTCGAACACGCCATCGCCGCGCAGACCGACACGTCGATCACGACGCTGCTCGAGGGGGAGGTCGCCGACGGCGCCCAGATCACCATCGGCGGCATCATCTCCGGCGTCAACCGCCGCGTGAACAAGAAGGGCGAGTCCTGGGCGGCGGTGACCGTCGAAGACCTCGTCGGTGGCGTCGAGGTCTACTTCTTCCCGCGGGCGTACGCCGCCTTCGGGATGGACATCGCCCAGGACAACATCGTGCTCATCCGCGCCCAGGTCCGCCAGCGCGACGACGGTCTGATGATCGCGGCCAACGACCTCGCGGTGCCCGACCTCCAGACGTCGGGGGCGACCAAGCCGGTGGCGCTCACGATCAGCGCCCGGCTGTGTACCCCGGACCGGGTCAGCGACCTCAAGCAGGTACTCCGGCGGCATCCGGGGCCGGCCGACGTCCACCTGACGGTGGTCAGCGAACAGCGGCAGACGATGCTGCGCCTCACCGATCAACTGCGGGTCACGCCGTCGTCGGCGCTGATGGGCGACCTCAAGGCACTGCTGGGTCCGTCCTGCCTGGGGGCGTGAGACGATTGGTGTCGTGACCGAAGCCCCGACCAGCCACGACGCCCCCTTGCCCGCCGAGCAGCCGCGAGCGGCGCTGCCGACCGTCGCCGACATCGCGGCGGCCGCCGAGCGGATCGCCGGCGCGGCATTGGTGTCACCGCTCGAGTTCTGCCCGCGCCTCTCGGCGCGCCACGGCGTCTCGGTCTATCTCAAGCGCGAGGACCTGCAGGCGGTGCGGTCGTACAAGATCCGCGGCGCCTACAACGTGATGGCGCAGCTGACGCCCGCCGAGCTGGCCCGCGGCGTCGTCGCGGCGAGCGCGGGCAACCATGCGCAGGGGGTGGCCTTCGCGTGCCGCACGATGGGCGTCCACGGCCGGATCTACGTGCCGGTGACCACCCCGAAGCAGAAATGCGACCGGATCCTCTGGCACGGCGGCGACTTCGTGGAGCTGGTCAAGACCGGTGACACCTACGACGCGGCGGCCGCGGCGGCGCAGGCCGACGTGCGCGAGTCCGGCGCGGTGTGGATCCATCCCTTCGACGATCCGCGCACCGCGGCCGGTCAGGGCACCATCGCGCGCGAGATCGTCGAGCAGCTCGACGGCGTCCCCGACCTGATGGTCGTTCCCGTCGGCGGCGGCGGATGCCTGACCGGCATCATGACCTACCTGCGGGCCAGCGACCCGTCGGTGCGGGTCCTCGGCGTCGAGCCGGCCGGTGCGCCGTCGCTGGCCGCCGCACTGCTCGCCGGCGGCCCGGTGACGTTGGAGCAGATCGACTCCTTCGTCGACGGGGCGGCGGTGCGTCGGATCGGCGCCCTCGCCCACAGCGCGGTGTCGGCCGTCGATCCGACCGTCGTCGACCACCGCGACCTCGCCGCCCACCGGTCGGACGGGTCGGGCGTCCGGGTCGTCGACGAGGGAGCGCCGATGCGCCCGGGCGAGGTCCGGGTGACGCAGGTCGACGAGGGGGCGATCTGCTCGACCCTGCTCGACCTGTACCAGAACGAGGGCATCATCGCCGAGCCCGCGGGGGCGCTGGCCGCCACCGCGCTGGACGGGGTGGACTTCGCCGGCTCGGGAATGGGCGAGGACGCGAAGGTCGTGGTGCTGGTGTCGGGTGGCAACAACGATGTCTCCCGCTACGGCGAGATCATCGAGCGGTCGCTGGTGCACCGCGGCCTCAAGCACTACTTCCTCGTCGACTTCCCGCAGGAGCCGGGGGCGCTGCGCCGGTTCCTCGACGAGGTGTTGGGCCCCGACGACGACATCACGCTCTTCGAGTACGTCAAGCGGAACAACCGCGAGACCGGCGCGGCACTGGTCGGTATCGAGCTGGGGTCCCCGCAGGGGCTGGCCGGGCTGCTCGAGCGGATGGAGTCCTCGCGGCTGGACTGTGCCCGACTGGACCCGGGATCGCCGGAATACCGGTATCTGACCTGACTCGATCGGGTGCCTGACCTGACACGATGGTGGACATGTGACCCAAATCGCAATGGCCATCGGCGGGCACGGTATATTACTCGCGAGTCGGTTCGCGGAATCGGCGCAAGCGTATCGGGGTCGGGGTCCGGCGCGGACGCTTCGGGGCGATGAGGACGAGTGAGGCAGGGGAGAGTGGTCACAAGTACTCCGGTCGCGGACACACCGGTGAAGCCCGTGCGGGTCTCGCCGGTGCGCAAGTGGTGGAGAGAGCACATCGTCGCCTCTTTCGACACTTTCGGTCGCCAGCTGGGGATGTTCGTCGAGGTCTTCCGCACCCTCTTCACCGACATCGCCAAGCGGCGCTTCCCCTTCGGCGAATTCGTCCGCCAATGCGCCTTCATGGCCAGCACCTCGGTCTTCCCGACGTTGCTCGTCGCCATCCCGATCGGCGTCATCGTCTCGATCCAGGTCTCCAACATCGCCGGTCAGATCGGTGCGAACTCCTTCGCGGGCGCCGCCACCGGTCTGGGCGTCATCCGCCAGGGCGCACCGCTCGTCACGGCCCTCATCATGGCCGGTGCCATCGGCTCGGCGATCGCCGCCGATCTCGGCTCGCGCACCATCCGCGAGGAGATCGACGCCATGAAGGTGATGGGCGTCAACCCCATCGAACGACTGATCTCGCCGCGCCTGCTCGCGACGATGGTCGTCAGCTTCCTACTCTGCGGCTTCGTCTGCTTCGTCGGCTTCATCACCGGCTACGTCTTCAACGTGTACATGCAGGGCGGCACACCCGGTTCCTATACCGGCTCCTTCGCGAATTTCGCGAGTACCGCCGACCTGTGGTTCGCGCTGGTCAAATCGGTGATCTTCGGTGCCATCGTCGCCATTGTCGCCTGTGACCGCGGGTTGACCACGCGCGGCGGCCCGGCCGGCGTCGCCGACTCGGTGAACGCCGCGGTCGTCAACTCGGTCATCCTGCTGTTCACCGTCAACGTCGCGCTCACCCAGGTGTTCGCGCTCATCGTCCCGGCGAAGGTGGTGTGACGACGTGACGGCATCCCGGTATACCCCCCCGGTCCTCCGGCCGGTCGAGATCCTCAAAGGCATCTATCGCGGACCGCGCGACGCGCTCGCCCGGATGGGCCACCAGCTCACCTTCCTGTTGAAGGCCCTGGGTGCGGTACCCCTCACCTTCAAGCAGTACTCGAAAGAGGTGTGGCGCCTCCTGGCCGACATCGCCTGGGGCAACGGCGCGATCGTCGTCGGCGGCGGCACCGTCGGCGTCATGGTCATCCTCGGCCTGATGGGCGGGGCGACGGTCGGCATCGAGGGCTACACCGCGCTGCACCTGCTGGGCATGGACCCGGTGGTCGGCGCCATCTCCTCCTTCGCGACGACGCGCGAGATCGCGCCGCTGCTGGCCGCGACCGCGTTCACCGCGCAGGCGGGCTGCCGGTTCACCGCCCAGCTCGGCTCGATGCGGATCAGCGAGGAGATCGACGCCCTGGAGTCGATCGCCATCCGGCCGATGCCGTACCTGGTCACCACCCGGATGATCGCCGCGGTGCTCTCGATCGTGCCGTTGTACGCCATCGCCCTCTCGGCGAACTATCTGGCCGCGCAGTTCATGTTCCAGATCCAGAGCGGCCAGGGCGACGGCACCTACATCTACTACTTCCAGCAGTTCCTGCTGTCCTGGGACATGGTGCTCTCCTTCCTCAAGGTCATCGTGTTCGTCCTGCTCACGACGTTCATCCAGTGTTACTACGGCTACTTCGCCAGTGGTGGTCCCGAAGGGGTCGGGGTGGCCGCCGGCCACGCCATCCGCCTGGCGATCATCGTCATCGTGTTCGCCAACCTGATCATGACCCTGGTCTTCTGGGGCACCTCGGCCGGAATCCAGATCTCGGGGTAGACCATGCCATTCATCGACACAACCGGACGCAATCCGTCACTGACCAGCTACGTGCTGCGCGGCGTGGCTTTCTTGGCCGTGCTGATCGCGCTCTTCGCGGTGCTGGCACTGCGCTACGAGGGCAAGTTCGACAAGGTCATGCCGGTGACGGCGACCCTCGACGACGTCGGCGACGGCCTGGTCAGCGATGCCGACGTCCGCTACAACGGGTTCATCGTCGGGCATGTGACCGGGGTGAGCGTCTCCGACCGGATCGGGCGCAACGGGCACCAGATGCGCACCGTCGCGATCAACCTGGATCCCAAGCAGGCCAAGGGGATTCCGAGCACGGTCAGCGCGCGGACCGTGCCGTCGAACCTGTTCGGCGTCAACGCGGTGGAGTTGGTCCCCGACGACGGGACGCAGACCTCGCAGATGATCTCCGCGCACAAGGACATCGGGCCCTCGCAGTCCCGGCAGACCCTCGCGCTGCAGGACGCGCAGAACCAGTTGCGCGACATCATGCGGGCCGTGCCGCCCGAACAGCTGTCGCAGGTGCTCGCCACCATCGCCGACGCGATGCGCGGCGGCGGCACCACCTTCGCGATGTTCTCCGAATCGCTGCGCGAATACTTCGACCAGCTCAACTCGATGTTCCCGCCCGGCGCGCCGTCGGGGTTCGAGGACTTCAACAACACCGTGATCGGCCTGTCCCGCTCGGCGCCGCAGCTGCTCGACGCGCTCGGCAAGAGCGTGGTCCCGGCCGCGACCATCGCCGAGAACCAGGCGAATATCGCCGCGCTGCTGTCCGCGGCGCAGGGGGTCACCGATGAGGCCCAAGCCCTGTTCGCGGCCAACGGCGACACCGGTAAAGCCCTGGTCACCGACCTGAACCAGGTGGTCGGCGCTGCCGTCCTCGAGCCGCGGGCGCTGCCCGACGCGGTGGTCGCCCTCAACCGCCTGGCCGCCCGCGTCCAGACGGTGTTCACCGCGGTCAACGGGCATGCCCGCCTCAACCTGGGCATCAGCTTCAGCGCATTCATGCGCTACACCCGTCAGAACTGCCCGGTGTACAACGGCGGCAAGTACGGCCAGCTGCGCGGCCCGGGCTGTGTGGGACCTGGCACCGGCACCGGGCCGACCAGCTCGGGTCCGCTGGCGATCTTCCCGCCCAGCATGCGCCGCACGGCGGCGGCCGGCGCGGTGACCACCGGCACCGACATCGGGACCCTGCGCGCGATGCTGGGCCACGAGCCGTCGCCCGCTGAGATCCTCATGCTCGGTCCCCTCGTCGACTCGGTGGCCCCCAAGAACGGGTCGAAGCCGACCACCAAGCGCAAGCACGGCAACCACTCGCCGGCATCGCCTGGCCAGACCACCCCCCGTTCGGAAGGAGGGCGATGACCATCCGCAAGCCGTTGATCGGCTTCTCCCTGTTCGCGGTATTCGCGCTGCTGCTGACGTACACGATCTGGTCCACGCTGGAACGCTCCGGCCCCAGCAGCACCCACGAGTACAACGCGGTGTTCCACGACGCCTCCGGGTTGGCCTCCGGTGACGACGTCCGCATGGCCGGCGTCCGCGTCGGGCGCGTCTCCGACGTGAAGCTCGACGACGGGAAGGCGCGGGTCGACTTCACCGTCGACACCGGCCAACGCGTGTACGCCGCCACCAAGGCGGCCATCCGCTACCAGAACCTCATCGGACAGCGGTACCTCGCGCTCAGCCTCGTGGAGGGGCAGCCGCAAACCGAGTTGAAGCCGGGGGACCGGCTGCAGCAGCCGTCGGAGGACTCCTTCGACGTCACCCGCCTGCTCGCCGGGTTCCAGCCGCTGTTCGACACCCTGACCTCCGAGCAGATCAACAACCTCTCGCTCGGCCTCATCTCGGTGTTCCAGGGCGACACGGTCTCGCTGACGTCGACGGTGGGCCAGATCAGCAAGCTGGCCAACGACATGGCCGACCGCGACGAGATCATCGGATCGATCGTCACGAACCTCTCCGGGGTGCTGCACGACGTGGCCGCGCAGGGATCGCAGGTCTCCGACCTGACCCGCGGGTTGGCCGACCTCATCGCCAGCCTCAACTCGAACTCCGCCGCCTTCGGCAAGGTCGTGGCCGACGTCGGGCGCACCGCGGCCGGGTTCGGCGACATCCTGGCGCGCAGCCAGGACTCGCTCGTCGGCGCCGGGCGCGACGCGACCCTGGCCACCAACAAGCTGATCCAGCTCGGTTCGAAACTCGACCGGGCCGCCGTCGAGGTGCCCGTGTTCCTCGCGCACTTCCCGATGGTGATGGGGCAGGGCGCCCACCTCAACATCTATGCCTGCGACCTGGACGTCACCTTCGGCGACGTCCTGCTCCCACCGGGGATCTTCAACAAGGTCGGCGGCACCGCACACTCGGAGGCATGTCGATGAGTTTCCGATCGCGCTACCGCGAGCGCCCGCAGCTGTGGACCGGCATCATCGGTGCCCTGGCGATGGTCCTGGCACTCGTGCTCGTCTTCGTCTTCGCCGGCGCCCACATCGGCAAGAAGACGATGTCGGGTGATTTCGAGCAGGCCGGCGGCATCCGGCCCGGCGACAAGGTCCGGGTGGCCGGAATCGACGTCGGCGAGGTCAGCGGCACCCGGCTGGTCATCGGTAGCCGTGATTCCAAGGCGCACGTGCAGATCAAGATGAAGGTCGACCGCGACGTCAACGTCAAGTCCAACGGAACGGCCGAGATCAAGATGTCGACCCTGCTGGGCCAGCGCTACATCGACGTCTCGCTCGGGGATGCACCGGACGCGCTGAAAGACGGCTTCTTCCCGATCGACAAGACCGTCGTTCCCTACGACCTGCAGAAGACCATCGAGGCTGGGACGCCGATCCTCGCCGGGATCAACCCCGACGATCTGTCGGGCAGCCTCACCGAGCTGAACCGTCAGCTGGCCGGCGCCCCCGCGCTGACCCGTCCCGCGATCGACGGGCTGGCGCGGATGTCGGAGGTCATCACCAGCCGCAAGGACCAGATCAACCAGTTGATCGCCGACACCAAGCGGATCACCTCCGTCGTCGACGACAACCAGGTGCAGCTGGCGATGATCATCGGGCAGGGCCAGCAGTTGGCCACCAAGATCGTCACCCGCGAGGCGCTGGTCACCCGCCTGCTCGACGGTCTGGCCACCCTGACGCGGTACGCGCAGCAGATCGGTGCGCAGAACGCCGGTCAGCTCGCCCCCATGCTGGCCAACATCCAGACCATCTCGGCCGGTCTGGAGAAGAACCGCAACAACCTTCGCAAGATGCTGGAGATCCTCCCGATCACCGCGCGCGCGACGGTCAACATCACCGGTGACGGCCCCTACGCGAACAGCTACCTGCCGTGGGGCCTGTTCCCGGACAACTGGCTGTGTACGGCCCGGGTGGTGGACGGATGCTGATGAAGCAGAAGAAATGGGCCAGGCCGGCGATGGGTGCCGCGCTGGTCGTCTCGGCGGCGGTGGCCACCTCGTCGTGCTCCTTCGTGCCCGGCGCCGTGAAGACCGGCCTGGGGCAGGCGTACGAACTGACCGCCTACTTCGACAGCGTCGCGGGCCTCTACACCGGCAACGACGTCGCGGTGCTCGGCATGCCGGTCGGCCGGATCACCAAGATCGAGCCGCAGGGCAAACGGGTCAAGGTCCGGTTCACCGTCGACAAGTCGGTGCCGGTGCCCAAGGACGCGACCGCGGCGATCGTCAACACCTCGATCGTCACGACCCGCCACATCGAGTTGTCCCCGGCCTATTCCGACGGGGACAAGCTCAAGGACGGCGACACCGTGGCCAACGCCAAGGCCCCGGTCGAGGTCGCCGAGCTGTTCGACTCGATCGACAAGTTGATGGCGGCCTTCTCCGGCAACGGAGCCGGGAAGGGTCCGCTGGCCGACTTCCTGGGGATCGCCAACGGCATCACCGCGGAGAACGGCCAGCGGTTCTCCGAGGCGGTCACGCAGATGAGCCAGGCGGGCAAGTTGGCCGCGGACAACGGCGACACCCTGGTCTCGCTGATCAAGATGATCAACGACCTCAGCACCAGGCTGGTGGTGAACTACCCGAAGATGCGGGCGTTCTCCAACTCGGTCACCGACGTCGCGGGCACACTGAACCGCCAGTCTCCCGGTCTGGTCGCCGCGATGACCGACCTCAACGCGATGCTGCGCAACACCACGGAGTTGCTCAAGGACAACTCCGGCAACATCGGCGTCTCGACGTCGAAGCTGGCGGCGCTGGCGGAGAACCTCGGCGACTACTCCCGGCAGCTGGTGGAGACCATCGACCTCGGGCCGCTGCTGTTCCAGAACCTGGCGAACTCGGTCTCCGAGGAGCAGGGCGCCTGGCGCGCACAGGTCTTCCTGGACAAGTCGCTGATGGACACCCAGATGCTCAACCGGTTCTGCGAGTCGATCAAGCTGCAGAAGAACGGTTGCCGCACCGGGCAACTGAAGGATTTCGGTCCCGATATGGGCGTCTTCTCGGCGCTCCTGCAGAAGTTGACGGGAGGAGGGTAGATGCGAGTCCGCACAACCACGCGCGCCGCGTTGGTGCTGGGGGTCAGCGCGACCCTGGCGCTTTCGGGGTGCAGCCACCTGCCCGGTCTGACCGTCGAGCAGATCCCGCTGCCGGCCCCTGGCGGGATCGGCGACGGCATCCACGTCACCGCGCGGTTCGACAACGCGCTCAACCTCCCGGCCAAGGCGAAGGTCAAGCTGTACGGAACCGACGTCGGGATCGTGACCAACATCGCGGCGCACGACTATCGGGCCGTCGTCACGATGCTCATCGACAAGAACACGAAGCTGCCGAAGGACACCGGCGCCGAACTGCGCCAGGCCACCCCGCTCGGCGACGTGTTCATCGCGCTGGAACCGCCGTCGGGTACCTCCGCCGATCTGGTCTCCGACGGTGGCGAGATCACCGGCAGCACCCGCGCCGCGGCGACGGTCGAGGACCTGCTGGTCACCGCGGCCGCCACGGTTGACGGCGGATCGCTGGGCTCCCTGCAGACCATCGTCAGCGAACTTGCTGCTGCGGTCGGATCCACGCCGTCGGATCACGACGACCTCCAGGGGGTGATCCGCGGCTTCACCACGGCGATCACCCGCCTCAACGCCAACGCGGCGAAGGTCGACGAGTCGATGGTGCTGACCAGTCGGCTGACGGCGCAGGTCGCCGCCGGGCGCCCGCAGATCCAGGCGGCGATCGCCAAGCTGCCCGCCGCGATCAACGCGGTGAACAGCCAGATGTCGATGATCCTGGCCACGGTGGAGAAGACGAACAAGGTCACCGCCGCGACCACCGACTTCCTCAACACGAACCAGGACAACACCGTCGAGCTGCTGCAGTCCCTGGCGACGGCGCTCGCCGGTCTGCGCGAGGCGACGAACACCGTCGGCCCGCTGGTGGACAACCTGCACCTGCTCCTGCCGAAGTGGGCGAACACGACGAAGACGTCGGCCGCCACCGTCGGCACCCGCGTCTACTACCTGACGCCGGGCACCGGGTTCGACGCCGCCTCGCGGTTCCCCGAACTCAAGGACCTCGACGAGGGGACCAAGGCGCTCGAGCAGACGCTGACGCGCATCTTGGCGCAGCTGACCGGAACGAAGGGGTGCTGCGGATGATCGGCTGGGTCAAGAAGCATGCGGTGCTGTCGGGCAACATCGCATTGGTCCTCGTGATGTTCGTCGGGCTGGCCTACCTGTCGTTCGTGTCGCTGGGGTGGCGGCCCTTCGCCGACACCTACGACCTCACGGTGAAGTTCCCGAACTCGGGCGGCATCCAGAAGACCTCGCATGTGACCTTGCGCGGCGCCCGGATCGGCAGCATCGACGACATCCAGGTCCAACCCGACCACGTCGCGGTGCGGGTGAAGATCGACAGCGGCACAAAGATCAACCGCAACTCCCTGGTCCGGGCGAGCGCGTTGTCGGCGGCCGGCGAGCAGTTCGTCGACTTCCGACCGCCGACCGCCGACGGGCCGTATCTGGAGAACGGCGACACGGTCGAGGGCGGCGCCGCGGTGGCGTTCCCGAAGATGCTGGAGACGACGCTGAAGGTGGTCGACCAGATCGACCCGGCCAAGCTGAAGACCACCGTGGAACAGCTCGACGTCGCGCTGAGCAGCGAGGGCAACTCCAACGACCTGCGCGTCCTGCTGGACTCGGGCGGCACCCTGTTCGCCGATTTGTACAAGGTGTTGCCGCAGACGCAGAACCTGATCAACAACACGGGCAAGATCCTGAACACCTCGAGCGGGATCCAGCCGGATCTGCAGCGCCTGGTCGGCGGCGGCAGCGCCGTCATCAACGCGGCGATGGCCGCCGACGCGGAGTTGCGCACGCTGCTGGGCAACGGTCCCGGGCAGGTGACCAGCTTGACCGGGTCGTTGGGCGAGATCCGCGACCCGGTGACCGACGTGCTCAAGCAGTTCCGCGAGATCGCCCGCCAGGGCGCCCTGCGCGCCCCGGCGATCGCCGCGCTGCTGCCCGCCGTCCGGGACGGATCGTCGAAGTCGATGGCGATGTTCCACAACGGCGCCTGGTGGGCGATGGCCTCGCTGTACCCGCGGCCGTACTGCACGTATCCGGTGACCCCGACGCGTCCGACGCAGTTGCTGGAGCTGACGATTCCGCTGAACCTGTACTGTGTGACCGCGGACCCGAATCAGCAGGTCCGCGGCGCGGCCAACGCTCCGCGCCCGAAGGGTGACGATACGGCCGGTCCGCCGCCGAATTTCGATCCCAACGCGCGCACGGTGCCGCTCGACCGCTAATCGGGGTTCTCGAACCCCGTGTGTCGTCGTCGATGCACGTGACGCCCACGACCAGAAGAAGGATGCATGGCGAAGTCTGCCCCCGATGAGTCCATCGACGGCGACGACCAGTCCCGCGACGGCCTGTCCGAAGTCAAGCGCAAGGCCCGCGAGACGGGTGGGTCGTCGACGCCGAAGGCGAAACCGCGCCCCAAGGGTGACGACGATGCCGACGACTCGGATGCGGTCGCCGACGCCACCGATACCGAAGCGAAGGACTCCGAAGCGAAGGACGGCGACAAGAAGGACGCAGCGGCCGGCGACGGCGCGGTCTCGCTGACGATCAGCAAGACGACCCTGCGCAAGGCGGCCATCGCACTCGGCGCGCTGCTGCTCGTCGCGCTGCTCGTCCTCGGGATCTGGCAGTGGTACTCGGCCCGACAGCAGATCCGCGACTTCGACGCGGTCAAGGACGCGGCCGGCAACTTCCTCGTCACCAGCATCGAGTACACCAGCTCGGACAAGGTGGACAAGTCCAGCGAGGCGCAGCGCCCGCTGGTCACCGGCAAGCTGCTCAAGGAACTGAACGACGACCGCTCGGAGCCGACCAAGGAACTCCGCGACGCCGGGATCAAGGCGACGGCGAAGATCGATTCGGCCGCGGTGGAGAGCCTCAGCCGCGACGAGGCGACGACGCTGATGGTCGTGACCGCCACCGGGACTTCGCGCGTCTCGCCCACCCCGCAGAAGCGGACCGTGGTGCTGCGCCTGATCCTGCGCCGCGAGGGCGGCAAGTGGCTGGTGGCCGAGTCCAAGGGCGTCGGCGATTTCAGTGCCAACGGATCGCAGCCGGCCGGACCGCAGAACGCGGTGCCGGCGCCCGGTGCGCCCGTCCCGGGCAACTGAGCTATCGGCGTTCCAGCACGACGACGGGATGGTCGCGGGTCAGCAGATCGGCGATCGTCACCTTCCCGGTGAAGCGTCGTCGGTCGCTGCGGTCCTGCCAGGCCCCGTCCGGCAGTTCCAGGAACGTCGACTCCTTGGGTTCGCTCGCGAAACTGTACGTGTGCCGCGCGCAGGCCACGATGACCTGCGGGACGTCGGAGTCACCGCTGCCCCGGCCGAAGGCCAGGATCCGATCGGCCGCCTCCCCGGCGACGGGGATCGCCTGATACCCGCTGCCGGGGCCGAACGCCTCCGGATGGCGGCGGCGCACGGCGAGTGCGTTGATCACCGCGCGGGCTTTGGGATGCTCGAGGCTGCGCTGGTAGTCGACGGGCCGGCGGTTGTCCGGGTCGACGAGTGAGTCGGTCCACCATTGTGAGCCCTGGTAGAGGTCGCCGACGCCGGGGCAGAGCAGGCTGACGACCTTGCGGGAGACGACGTCGGCCCGCCATGCCTCGAAGGTGTTGGCGACCAAGTCCATCAGGGGGGCGTTGACCGGATCGTCGGTAACCACGTCGACCCATTCGCGCAGGGCGGTCTCGAATCCGGTATCGGGTGCGGCCCACGACGAGTGGATGCCGGCCTCGCGCGCTGCCTTGACCGCATAGTCGCGCATCCTGGCCCGCCACTGCTCGTCGGGCTGCAGCGGCCCGTCCTCGTCCACCGGCCAGGCCCCGAAGAAGTTCTGTAGCGCGAACATGCCGGTGATCCGGTCCGGCGGCGGCGCGGTCTTGTTGATCTGGACCAACACCAGGGCCCAGCGTTGGGGTACCTGCGAGAGCAGGCTGATCCGGGTCCGGACATCCTCGCTGCGCTTGGTGTCGTGGGAACTCATCATCGTCAGCGACCGCGGCAGGCGGTCGGCCCGAATGGTGTTGATCTCGTGGAAGGTCGGCAGGGCGGGCAGGCCGAACCAGGGCTGGCAGCCGAGTTCGTTGAGGGAGACCAGACGCGGGTTCCGGTAGGCCAGGGTGTTCTCCACGGCGCTCGCGTAGACCGAGGCGCAGAGCTGGCCCAACTGGGAGGCCGCCGCGGGTGTCGTCTCCAGGGCGTCGAGGACTGCCGGCATCAACGGCGCGATCCGCGGGTCGCCGTCGGCGACGAGGTTGCCGATCTCGCGGATCAGCCCGGCGTGGTGGCCCTCGTCGGGGCGGCTGACGGGCATGAAGGCGATCAGCTCGGCCGTTGCCGCGCAGACGTCGGTGATGGTCGGCGCCCCGTCGCCGATCGCCTGGCACAGCGTTACCGCGAGCCGGGCGTGTTCGGCCGAGTAGGCGGTGGCCAGCGACTGGCGTTTGAGGTCGTGCATCTCCAGGAGCATCCATGCCGAATCGCCGCTGATCCCGGTCGCGACCTCGCACAGCTCGGTGAGTTCGCGCAGCCCGGCGTGCGAGGTGAACGGCGCGCCCACGACGCCCAGCTGGTCGTATCCGGTGGTCCCGTCGACGGGGTAGTCGGGGTTCAACGGTTCCAGATGGCTCAGGGTCTTCTCGACGTAGATCAGCCGGTCCGGGCCGACGTCCTTGCGGAGTCGGTGGAGGTAGGGGCCGGGGTAGGCGATGCCGTCGAGGTGGTCGACCCGTACCCCGTCGACGAGGTCGGCCCCGATCAGGTCGATCAACCAGCCGTGGGTGGCCTCGTAGACCTCGGGGTTCTCGACGCGCAGGGCGGCCAGCTCGGCGACGTCGGTGAACCGCCGGTATCCGTAGCGGCCGCTCGCATGCGCGACGAGGCGGTAGTGCTGGCGCTCCGCGACGGTGCCGGCGTCGTCGCCGGGCCGTACCGTCGCCGGCGCGGTGGGGAACCAGCGGTCGTGGTAGCAGAGCCGCTCGTTCTCGACGTCGAGCATGACGGCGTCGAATCCGTCGTCGCCCAGGACGGGCAGGTCGATCTTTCCGTCCGGCGCCGGCAGGAGGTCGAACCAGTGGGCGTGGGCCGAGTCCAGCCCGTTGCGCAGGACGTCGGACCACCACGGATTGGCGCCGGGGTCGGCGATGCCGACGTGCTGGGGGACGATGTCGACGATGATCCCGAGCCCGCGTTTGGCCGCGGCCTCGCGCAGCCGGGCGAACTCGTCGCGCCCGCCGAGGACCGTGCTGATCCGCGCCGGCGGCGACCAGTCGTAGCCGTGGGCCGAGCCGGGCATCGCGGCCAGGATCGGTGAGAGGTACAGGTGGCTGACGCCGAGGGCGGCGATCGGTTTGAGCGCCCTGCGCAGCTCTGCGAAGCCGAATTCCGGCGTGAGCTGCACCCGGTAGGTGGCCACCGGAGCCACGCTGTCGGGGTTCGAGGAGTGCGCAGCCGCCACAGGGGCAACTCTACCGGTCAGTGTTTGCCGATCCAGTCGATCTGCTCGGAGAGTTGACGGCCCAATTCGTCGGTCAGGCTGCGGACATAGGTCGCCGAGAGGTGGTGGTAGTCCTTGTAGACGACGATGTTTCCGACGATCGCCGGGCAGGTCAGGTCGTTGCAGATGCCCGCGGTCATATCGATCGGGAAGAACATGCCGCGGTGCTCCGCGGCGAACGGCAGCGCCGGGTCGGTCGGCGACAGGGCCGAGCGGCGGACCGTGCCGCAGCTGTCGGCCGTCCCGCCGTCGGAGAGGCATTGCGGCGTGATGAAGCCCTGGCCGTGCTTATCCCGCGGCCACGGGGTGTCGCGCATGCCGATGATCGGGATGCCCGCGTCCAGGAAGGCGCCGAAGATCGGGAGGTAGTCCGGCGGCATGTAGTCGCCCGGCTTGTGGTCCCGCGGCCGCGTCGAGTTCGTCATCACCGCGTCCGGGCGGTCGGCGATGATCTGCTTGACGACGCGCTGGCCCCAGTCGTAGCACTCCGGGTACGGGTTGTCGGTGCCCGACTTCACCGGGTGGCGGTCGTCGGTCAGCGGGCAGCCCATCTTGAGGTAGGTCTTCACCTTGAAGCCGTAGCGCTTGCCCAGGATGTTCATCGCGGTGATCCAGAACTCGGCGTGCGACCCGCCGGCCAGCGCGATGGTCCGCTTGGCGTTCTTGTCCCCGTAGACGCCGACGTGGATGTCGTTGTCGAGGAAGTTCGACATGTAGCCGTCGGTGCTGGTCTCCGGGAAGTCGAACTCGGCGACGTTCGGCGCGGGCCGCGGCGGTGCGTCGGGGACGGGCCAGCCGTCGAGCAGGGCGCGCGCCCCCGGGTACTCGTGCGGGTTGAGGGTGCGGGTGTCGACCTTCTGCGACATGACGTGCCACGTCCACACCTTCGTCGACACCCCGACCGCCAGCATCGCGACGACGAGGATCGTCGACACGACGGTGCCGTAGCCGAGCAGTCGGCGCCGCCACTTGCCCGCGTCGCGGGTGACCTCCGGTGCGGCTGTCGCGCCGCGCCGCAGCGGAATCGGGCGGCGGGAGTATCGGACGGGGTCCTCGATGTAGCGCTTGCACAGCCAGGCCAGGAGCAGGGAGATCAGCAGGATCGCGCTGCCCTGGAGGAAGCCGAGGAACATATTCCACGCGTCGGGGTCGGGTCCGCCGACGATATTCGCCTTGTCGCGCCAGGTCAGGAAGAAGATCAGCAGGGGCCAGTGGATCAGGTACAGGGAGTAGGCCACGTTGCCCAGCCACACGCCCTGATCGGTGGCGAGCAGCCGCGAGACGAGCGGCGGCTCCTGGGTGCTCCCGTCGGGCAGCGGCCGGGTGAGTTGGGTCGCGCCCACCCAGATCAGGGCGATCGTGGCGCCGACCGGGACCAGCGCCATCGGGCCGGGGTACTCCTTGACGCCGTTGATCCACCAGCCGCAGGTGAGGATGAGCAACAGTGCCACGACGCCGACGAGGTTGCGGATCCAGTTGGCGACGCGGGCGCGCGGCATCCAGATCGCGAGGAGCCCGCCGGCCAGCGGCTCCCAGATGCGCGCGAAGGTGTCGTAGTAGTTGAACGCCTGGTCGACGCCGTGGCGCATGGCCGCCCAATAGAAGGACAACGCGGTCAGCCCCAGGACCAGGGTTCCGACGACGACCCGGATGCTGCGCTCGGTCCCCGTCTTCGCCAACAGCGGGGCCGCCAGCTTGAGGAGGACGGTGGTCAG
Organism: Gordonia sp. X0973; assembly: GCF_013348785.1. Classification (NCBI taxonomy): domain Bacteria; kingdom Bacillati; phylum Actinomycetota; class Actinomycetes; order Mycobacteriales; family Gordoniaceae; genus Gordonia; species Gordonia sp. X0973. Next base: position 2,118,676 of record NZ_CP054691.1, on the reverse strand, counting down.
CATCGCGATGAGCAGGAGTCCGACGAAGAATTGGCCCTGGACCGACATCGACCAGATGTGCTGCAGCGGGCTGTTGGTCGAACTCGCGGCCAGGTAGTCCTGCGAGTTCTTCGCGAGATACCAGTTCTGGTAGTAGAGCGCCGACGCGACGATCTCCTTGCCGACCCCGATCCAGCGGGCCTGCGGGATGACGGCGACGGTGAGGAAGGTGATGCCGATCAGCACGGTGAACAGCGCCGGGAGCAGGCGCTTGAGGAGTCGCTTGAGGCGTGGCCACGGCGTTCCGGCGGATCGGTAGGACATGGCGGGCGACTGCGCGACGATGGCGTGACGCAGCAGCGACCCGACGAAGAAGTACCCGGACAGCGTGAGGAAGACGTCGACGCCGCCGGAGACCCGGCCGAACCAGACGTGGAAGCAGGCGACGAGCAGGATGGCCACGCCGCGCAGGCCGTCGAGGTCCTTGCGATAGGGCAACGATGTGGACTGGCCGCCACTGCGAGGGGCGGCGGCGCTGGCTGGGGGCTTGGAGCTGGCGACGGTCATCGGTGAGCGAAGATACCACGGACCGCCTGAGAAAAGGCTCAGGCCAGCAGCGATGATGGTCCGCTTTGCCCGGCTTGCACGGTATCGGCGGCGGTCGCGGAGGAGTCGGCGAGCTGGCGCGCGCCGGCGAGGACGATGGCCAGCGCGTCGTCGAACTCGGCGTCGAAATCTCGATTGCCCGGGGTGGTCGCGCCCAGCCGTTCCATCTGCCGTCGGGTCTGTTCCTCGATGGTCAGCCCGATGGTCAGCTGCGCGAGGGCGGTGACCAGCCCGCGGCAGTCCGCCTCGCCCAGGCCGCCCGCGCGGGCGGCCTCGGTGAGGCGGGTCAACACCGTCCTCGTCGAGAGTCCGCTCGACCAGCTCGACGAAACGAGTTCGGCGCTGTCGGGGACCGCGCACAGGCTCGCCCGCATCGCCCTGGTCAGCCGCTCGAGTCGTTCGTCCCACGGCAGGTCGCCCGGCGGCGTCGCGACGCCGGCGAGGATGTCGTCGCCGAGCGCGGCGAGGAGGGACTGCTTGTCCGGGTAATGCCAATAGAGGGCGTTGGGCGATACGCCGAGTTCGGCGGCGAGGCGTCGCATCGAGAGGTCGGCCAGACTGTGCTGGCACAGGATCGCCCGCGCCGCGTCCAGCACGTCGGTCCGGGTGATCGCCACGACTGCTCCTTCGCCTCGGTGCCGCGGTCAGGGGGACGGTCACGGGATGTGTCCGGCGCCACGTCGGGCTCCTGTACAGTGTACAGGAGCCAATTCCAGCAGACCGTCGCCGAGGAGGAGTCGTGCCCGTGTCCGCGTCCTCCCTCGCGCAGATCGACGCCGAGGTCGTCTGGCACCCCTATGGCGCGCTGCCGGCGGCGGTGCCGTCGTTGCCGGTCCACTCCGCGGCCGGCGTCTACCTCGACACCGACGCCGGGCGGCTCGTCGACGGCATGAGTTCGTGGTGGGCCGCCATCCACGGCTATCGGAACCCCGTGCTCGACGCCGCCGTCGTCGAACAGCTCGGGCAGATGAGCCACGTGATGTTCGGCGGCCTGACCCACCGGCCGGCGGTCGAGCTGGCCGCGCGGCTCGTCGAGATCACCCCGCCCGGCCTGGACCGGGTGTTCTTCTCCGACTCGGGTTCGGTCTCGGTCGAGGTGGCGGTCAAGATGGCGCTGCAGTACTGGCGCGCGCGGGGCCGAACGGGCAAGACCCGGTTGCTGACCTGGCGCGGCGGCTACCACGGCGACACCTTCACCCCGATGAGCGTCTGCGATCCCGACGGCGGGATGCATGCGATGTGGACCGACGTCCTGGCCCAGCAGGTCTTCGTCGACGCCCCGCCGCACGACTTCCGCGACGACTACGCCGATCTGCTGACGGCCGCGATCGCCGAGCACGCCGACGAGTTGGCGGCCGTCGTCGTCGAGCCGGTCGTGCAGGGTGCGGGCGGGATGCGGTTCCACGACGCGCGCTATCTGCGCGTGCTGCGCGAGGCCTGCGACGCGGCCGGCGTCCTCCTGATCTTCGACGAGATCGCCACCGGCTTCGGCCGCACCGGCGAACTGTTCGCCGCCGACCACGCCGGCGTCGCACCCGACATCATGTGCGTGGGCAAGGCGCTGACCGGCGGGTATCTGACGTTGGCGGCCACCCTGTGTACCGCGGAGGTCGCCGCCACGATCAGTGCGGGAGAGGCCGGCGGATTGGCCCACGGACCGACCTTCATGGCCAACCCGCTGGCCTGCGCGGTGGCCCTCGCCTCGATCGACCTGCTGCTCGCCGGTCCGTGGCGCGAGCACGTTTCGGCGATCTCCGACGGCCTGCGCGCCGGTCTGGCACCGGTGGCGCAGCGCCCCGGTGTGCGTGACGTGCGCGTCTTCGGGGCCATCGGCGTCGTCCAGTTGGACCGCCCCGTCGACATGGCCACGGCCACCGCGGCCGCGACCGGTGCCGGGGTGTGGCTGCGCCCCTTCCGCGACCTGGTCTACACGATGCCGCCGTTCATCAGCACTCCGGACAACGTCGCCACGATCTGCGCCGGCATCGACGCCGTGGTCCGCGCCTGCACCGACGACGAGCGGGTGGTGTCGCGATGAGCGCACTGGACTGGCTCGACGAGGCCGCCGCGCAGCGGGCGCTGGCCGGGCTGCACCGCGACCCGATCACCCGTCGGGCCGACGAGCCGCTGCTCAACCTCGCCTCCAACGACTATCTCGGCCTCTCCGCCGATCCGCGCGTCGTCGCCGGGGCGCGCGCGGCACTCGAGGAGTTCGGCGCCGGGTCCACCGCCTCGCGGCTGGTCGCCGGGACGACCACCGCCCACATCGGGTTCGAGGAGGAGTTGGCGCGGTTCACCGGCTTCGGTGCCGCACTGTGCTTCTCCTCCGGCTACCTCGCCAACGTCGGCGCGATCACCGCGCTGGTCGGCCGCGGCGACCTCATCGTCAGCGACGCCGGGGCACACGCCTCCCTGATCGACGGATGCCGGCTCTCCCGCGCCGAGGTCGTCGTCGTCGACCGCGGTGACGTGGCCGCCGTCGACGCGGCGCTCGCCCGGCGAGGGGGGCGGCGCGCACTGGTCGTCACCGATTCCGTGTACAGCATCGACGGCGAGATCGCCCCGGTCGCCGACCTGTACGGCGCGGCACGACGGCACGGCGCGGCGCTACTCGTCGACGAGGCGCACGCCTTGGGCGTCCGCGGCGACGGCGGGCGCGGGGTGATCGCCGAGGCCGGGTTGTCCGGTGCGCCCGACCTGATCATGACCACGGTGATGTCCAAATCCCTCGGCGCACAGGGCGGCGCGGTGCTCGGCGGCACCGCGCTGCGCGCCCACCTCGTCGACACGGCGCGGCCCTTCATCTTCGACACCGGGCTCAACCCGGCGGCCGTCGGTGCGGCCCGCGCGGCGCTGGGGATCCTGCGCGACGACCCGGCCCTGCCGCAGCGGGTGCGCGCCAACGCCGCGGCCATCGCGCAGGCCTGCGGCGGTGCGGTACCGGCGGCGGCGGTCGTGTCGATCATCGTCGGCGATCCGCATGCCGCGGTCGAGCTCGCCGCCCGATGCCGGGCCGACGGGGTGCTCGTCGGCTGTTTCCGGCCGCCCTCGGTGCCGGTCGGCACCTCGCGCCTGCGGATCACCGCGCGCGCCGACCTGGACGGCGCCGACATCGACCGCATCGCGGCCGTGGTGAACCGCCACCTCGGGGCGGTGACCGCATGATCGCCTTCGTCACCGGCACCAACACCGACGTCGGCAAGACCGTCGCGACCGCCGCACTGGTGGCGCGGGCGCGATCGCGCGGCGCGCGCACCGTCGCCGTCGTGAAACCCGTGCAGACCGGTGTCGCCCCGGACGAGCCGGGGGACCTCGCCGACGTGCAGCGCCTGGCCGGGCCGGTGCACGGCGTCGAATGCGCGCGGTATCCGGAGCCGCTGGCCCCCGACGTCGCCGCGCGCCGCGCCGCGATGCCGCCGCTGGAGCGGGCCGCCGCCGTCGCGGCGATCACCGCGGCCGCGGCCGTCAACGACGTGACCCTCGTCGAGGGGGCCGGGGGAGTGCTGGTCCGCCTCGCCGACAGCGGTGGCGACGCCGGGCCGCTGACGCTGCTCGACCTCGCCGCCGACCTCGGCGCACCCGTGCTCGTCGTCGTGTCGCCCGCGCTGGGCACCCTCAACCACGCCGAACTCACCGTCGCCGCCATCCGCGCCCGCGGCCTGACCCCGGCCGGACTCATCGTCGGATCGTGGCCGGATCACCCCGACCTGGCGATGAGGTGCAACGTCGACGATCTGCCGCGCGTGACCGGTGTACCGCTGATCGGTACGCTGCCCGAAGGCGCCGGTTCCCTGCCGCGCGACGAGTTCGGCGCGGCCGCCCCGCAGTGGTTCGACCCGCGGTGGGTGCCACCACCGCCGGGCACCGCCCCGACTCAGACCCGACAGCAGACCGACAGCCGACCAGACGAAGGAGTCCGATCGTGACCTCAACCCCTACCGCCGCAGCCGCTAGTACGGCCCCCCGAGACGGTGATGCGACCGACATCTTGACCGTCGCCCGCGAGCAGGTGCTCGAGAAGGGCGAGGGTCTGACCCGGGACCAGGTGCTGACCGTCCTGCAGCTGCCCGACGAACAGCTCGAGGAACTGCTCGCCCTGGCCCACGACGTGCGGATGCGCTGGTGCGGTCCCGAGGTCGAGGTCGAGGGCATCATCTCGCTGAAGACCGGCGGCTGCCCGGAGGACTGCCACTTCTGCTCGCAGTCCGGCCTGTTCGCCTCGCCGGTGCGCAGCGCGTGGATCGACATCCCGTCGCTGGTGGAGGCGGCCAAGCAGACCGCCAAGACGGGCGCGACCGAGTTCTGCATCGTGGCTGCCGTCCGCGGGCCGGATAAGCGCCTGATGAGCCAGGTCGCCGCCGGGATCGAGGCGATCCGCAACGAGGTCGACATCCAGATCGCCTGCAGCCTGGGCATGCTCACCCAGGAGCAGGTCGACGAGCTGGCCGCGATGGGCGTGCACCGCTACAACCACAACCTGGAGACCGCGCGCAGCCACTTCCCGAACGTCGTCACCACCCACACCTGGGAGGAGCGCTGGGACACGCTGCGCATGGTGCGCGACGCGGGCATGGAGGTGTGCTGCGGCGGCATCCTCGGCATGGGGGAGTCGTTGGAGCAGCGCGCCGAGTTCGCCGCGAACCTGGCCGAGCTGGAGCCCGACGAGGTACCGCTGAACTTCCTGAACCCGCGCCCGGGCACCCCGTTCGGCGATCTCGAGGTGCTGCCCGCTGCGGAGGCGCTCAAAGCCGTCGCCGCCTTCCGCCTGGCCCTGCCGCGCACCATCCTGCGCTTCGCCGGCGGCCGCGAGATCACCCTGGGCGATCTCGGTGCCGAGAAGGGCATCCTGGGCGGCATCAACGCCGTCATCGTCGGCAACTACCTGACCACGCTGGGGCGCCCGGCCGAGGCCGACCTCGATCTGCTCGACAACCTGTCGATGCCGATCAAGGCCCTCAACGACACCCTGTAGGCCGCGTCGTGACTCCCGCCGCGCCCGCCGGGCCAGCGACCCCGGTGCCGGGCCCGCTGGCCGCCCCCCACAGGTTCGGGGTGTACACCGGTATCGAGACCGAGCTGCAGAGCGAGGACGCCGTGCCGACCACGGCCCGGTTGGGATTGGAACCGCCGCGCTACTGCGGCCAATGCGGTCGGCGGATGGTCGTGCAGGTCCGCCCGGACGGGTGGTGGGCGCGCTGCTCGCGGCACGGCGAAGTGGACTCGAGCGAACTGGAGCGTCGATGAACGACCAGGTGATCCTGGCCCCCGGGCCGCTCCCGGAGACGCCGCTACCCGGGGCGCACGGGCGGCCGTCGACGGCGATGCGCGCCAATGTGCTCGTCGCGGCGCAGATGGTCAAGGCCGTGCTGATCGTCGTGGCGGTGAGCGTGGTCGCGGCCGTTGTGTGGTCGTTCGTCGCCCCCATGCCGACCGGGTCGGTGCTGGAGCGGGGCCGCGCCAGCGTGCCGGCCGACCAGTTCGGCCGCTATTTCGACGGAATCGGGTGGTTCTGCGTCGGACTGCTCGTGATCGGGGTGGCCGCCGCCGGAATCTTCTGGCGGGTCGCGACGACGTGGCGCGGACCGCTCGGCGCGCTGCTGTTGGCCGCCACGACCGTCGTGTCCTCGGGTCTGGCGATCGAGGTGGCGCTGACCGTGCTGCGGATCCGCCTGCCCGACCCGTTGAAGCTCGACGCCGGGCAGACCTTCTCACATGCGCCGAAGCTGTGGATGGCCTCGCCGGGCGACGGGGCGCTGGGCTCGCCGGGCATCCTGCTGGTCCTCATGCCCGTGATAGCGCTGCTCACCTACCTGTTCTTCGTGCTGATGTCCGACAGCCCGGGCCTCGACGCCGACACCGTCGACTGACCGGCGCCCCCCCCCACCGATCGCCGAGTGGGCACCCCAACCCCGCCGAGTGGGCACCCCAATCCCGTCGAGTGGGCACCCAGGCCTACATCAGCGGCGGTCGCAGCGTGGCGAACTCGTCGGTCACGCGCAGTGACGACTCGGTGAAGCGGTAGAGCGCAGGCGGACGACCGCCCCCGTTGCTGCGGCGGACGCCGCCGGTGGCGGTGATCACCGCCCGTCGCGACAGGATCCGCAGGAGATTGGTGGTGTCGACCGGATAGCCGAGCGCGGCGCCGTAGATCTCCGACAGCTCCGACATCGGGAATTCCGCGGGTGCGAGTGCGAACGCGATATTGGTGTACGAGAGCTTGCCGGCCAGGCGGTGACGGGCCGCCGCGACGATGGCCGTGTGGTCGGCCACCAGCGCGGGCAACGCGTCGACGGAGTGCCAGGCCCCGGCGTCGGCCGGCGTGTCGGCACGGGCGAGACCGAGGTAGGTCGACGCGACGGTGCGACCGCCCGGCACGCGGTCGGGGGCGGAAAAGACCTCCAACTGTTCGAGGTGCGCCACGTCGGCGATGCCGGCCTGATCGTGCAGGGCGGCCAGCGCGGTGGCGGCCAGCTCCGCGTCGACGTCGATGTCGCCGCCGGGCAGCGTGCCGATTCCGTCCTCGGAAGAGGGGATGACCAGCACTTGGAGGCCGAGCCGGTCGGGCAGCGCCGAGTCGGGTCCCACCCGGAAAACCGCACTGCGGACTTCGAGGCGCACGGGGTCGGGCTCGTCGGCGGTCACGAGGCGATCATAGGACAGCGACGGCGGGCCGCAGGTGGCGCGGCGGGACGGTCGGGAATGCTCGACACCGACGTGGTGTTACGATGAATGTGGTTTTCGACCGTCAGTCGAAAACACCCCGAATCGCCCAGCCCAGCGGCGAAGGAGGACCGATGAGTACGACGACAGACTTCACGAGCACCCTCTCGTGGACCGACGGCCCGACCGGCTACACCGGCGTCGAGGCCACCCCGGAGTGGGCCGACGAGGTGAAGCGCCTGGCGAAGGCGCGCAACGCGACAATCCTCGCGCACAACTATCAGCTGCCCGCGATCCAGGACATCGCCGACCACACCGGTGACTCGCTTGCGCTCTCGCGCATCGCCGCCGACGCGGAGGAGGACGAGATCATCTTCTGCGGCGTCCACTTCATGGCCGAGACCGCGAAGATCCTCAGTCCCGACAAGCGCGTCATGATCCCCGACGCGCGGGCCGGCTGCTCGCTGGCCGACTCGATCACCGCCGACGACCTGCGGGCGTGGAAGGCAGAGTTTCCCGATGCCGTCGTCGTGTCCTATGTGAACACGACCGCGGAGGTGAAGGGACTCACCGACATCTGCTGCACGTCGAGCAACGCCGTCGACGTCGTCGCGTCCATCGACCCGGACCGCGACGTGCTGTTCCTGCCGGACCAGTTCCTCGGCGCCCACGTCAAGCGGATGACCGGGCGCGACAACATCCACATCTGGGCCGGCGAATGCCACGTCCACGCCGGTATCAACGGCGACGAACTGGCCGAACAGGCCGAGTCGCACCCCGACGCCGATCTCTTCATCCACCCGGAGTGCGGCTGCGCCACCTCGGCGCTGTACCTCGCCGGCGAGGGGGCGGTGCCGGAGGAGAAGGTCAAGATCCTGTCCACCGGCGGCATGCTCGACGCGGCGCGCGAGACCAAGGCCAAGCAGGTCCTGGTCGCCACCGAGATCGGCATGCTGCACCAGCTCCGCAAGGCAGCGCCGGGCGTCGACTTCCAGCCCGTCAACGGCCGCGCGTCCTGCCCGTACATGAAGATGATCACCCCGGCCGCGCTCCTGCGCTGCCTGATGACCGGCGACGACGAGGTCGACGTCGCACCCGACGTCGCCGAGCGGGCGCGCGCCAGCGTGGAGAAGATGATCGCGATCGGCAACCCCGGCTCGGGCGAATGAGTGACCACGGGACCGTCACCGGGGATGTCGTCACCGACGAGGTTCGGGCGCTGATCCGTACCGCCCTCGACGAGGATCTGCGCTACGGGCCCGACGTCACCAGCCTCGCGACGGTCCCGGCCGACGCGGTCGCGCAGGCGGCCATCGTCAGCCGGGGCCGCGGGGTGGTCGCGGGGGTGCCCGTCGCGCGAGCGGTCTTCGACGAGGTGATCGGTGCCGGTCGCTACGAGGTGACCGCCGAACTCGCCGACGGCGATCGGGTGGAACCCGGCGACACCGTGCTGGCCCTGCGCGCGCCGACGCGCGAGCTGCTCACGGCCGAGCGCACCGCACTGAACCTGCTGTGCCACCTGTCGGGTATCGCCACCGCCACCGCCGCCTGGGTCGACGCGGTGGCGGACACGAAGGCGCAGATCCGCGACTCGCGCAAGACGCTGCCGGGGATGCGGTTCCTGCAGAAGGCCGCGGTCCGGGCCGGCGGGGGCGTCAACCACCGGATGGGGCTGGGCGACGAGGCACTCATCAAGGACAACCACGTCGTCGCTGCCGGATCGGTCGCCGCGGCACTCACCGCCGTCCGCGAGTTGGCCCCCGACATCCCCGTCGAGGTGGAGGTCGACTCCCTCGACCAGCTCGACGAGGTGCTGGCCCTGGCGCCGACCCTGGTGCTCCTGGACAACTTCCCACTCTGGGCCACCCAGATGGCGGTGACCCGCCGGGATGCCCGCTCGCCGTCGACCAAGCTGGAGAGTTCCGGCGGGCTGACCCTCGACGTCGCCGCCGAGTACGCCAAGACCGGCGTCGACTACCTCGCCGTCGGGGCGCTGACCCACTCGGTCACGGTCCTCGACCTCGGCCTGGACATGTAGCAAGTCCGCAGAACGTCGAAATCGTGAGGTACCGGCGCGAACCCCGCGTACGGTGGCGATCATGACCGCCTATGTGACCGCGAACCCCACCACCGGCGCCGTCGAGCGCACCTTCGAGACCATGAGCGACGCCGACGTGGAGGGCGTCCTGTCGCGATCGGCGGCGGCGTATCAGGAGTGGCGCACGACGCCGATCGACGAGCGCCTCGCCATGCTGCGCGCCACCGCGGCGGCCTACCGCGATCGGTCCGACGAGTTGGCCGCCATCGTCGCCACGGAGATGGGCAAGCCCCTGGCGCAGGCGGCCGGCGAGATCATGCTCACGTCGATGATCTACGACTGGTACGCCGAGAACGGTCCCGCGCTGCTGGAGCCGGAGGTCCTCGACCCGCAGGGGGCGGCCGAGTCGGTGGTCACCCGCGAGTCGATCGGCCCGATCCTCGGGATCATGCCGTGGAACTTCCCGTACTACCAGGTGGCCCGCTTCGCGGCGCCCAACCTGCTGCTCGGCAACACGATCATCCTTAAGCATGCGCCGATCTGTGCGGCGAGTTCTGCGGTGATGGCCGAGATCGCGCACGCAGCGGGCGTCCCCGCCGACGCGTATATCAACGTGTACGCCAGCAACGAGCAGGCGGCGACCATGATCGGCGACCGCCGGGTGCAGGGCGTCTCGCTGACCGGCAGCGGTCGTGCCGGGGCGGCGGTGGCACAGACCGCGGCGGCGCATCTGAAGAAGTCGGTGCTCGAACTCGGCGGGTCGGATGCCTTCATCGTCCTGGACACCCCGGATATGGCCGCCACCGCCAAGGGGGCGGCCGCGGCCCGGCTGCTCAACTGCGGGCAGGCCTGCAATGCGCCGAAGCGCTTCATCGTGAAGGACGAACTCGTCGACGACTTCGTCGCCAACCTCACCGCCGTCTTCGAGGCGTCGACGGTCGGCGATCCGACCCAGGCCTCGACCCGCGTCGGTCCGCTCTCGTCGATCGAGGCCCGCGACCGGGTCGTCGAGCAGGTCGCCGCGGCCGTGGCGCAGGGCGCGACGCTGCACACCGGCGGGCAGCCGCTCGACGGTCCCGGTGCGTTCATGGCACCGGCGGTACTGACCGGGGTGACGCCGGAGATGGACGCCTACCGGGAGGAGATCTTCGGACCGGTCGCCGTCGTGTACTCGGTGAGCAGCGACGACGAGGCGGTGACCCTCGCGAACGACGTCGACTACGGGCTCTCCGGCTCGGTGTGGAGTTCCGATGTCGAGCGCGCCCGCGCACTGGCCGACCGCCTCGACGTCGGCATGGCGATGGTCAACGAACACGGCACCACCCTGCCCGGCCTGCCGTTCGGCGGCGTCAAGGAATCCGGCTACGGCCGCGAACTCGGGCCGTGGGGGCTGGGCGAGTTCGCCAACCTGCGGTTGCGGCGGGTCGCCAAGTCCTGAGCGGGGGCCGGACCCGCCGGCCGGCCAACGTCAGCGCGCGACGGGGATCGCGTCGGCGATGGCGCGGGCCACGGTCGGCGTCTCGTCCCGCAGCGAGGCCGTCGCGATGAGCGCGCCGTCCAACCGGATGGCGTAAAAGGTGTGGAACGGGGCGATCGGCAGCGTCGGCCCGTCCGCAAACCACGACCACGTCGCGGTGTTGCCGTCGGTGGTGACGGAGGACTGGTGTCGGTCCCGGCTAGTGCGGGCCGCGGCGACGATGCGGTCGAAGACCGCCCGCGCCTGCGCTGCGGACCGATAGCGGACCAGGGACTCGTTCACGCCGTCGTTGTTGGGTCCGACGCGGAATCGGGCCTCGGCGTAGCGCTCGTAACCGGGAGGGAAGGCCGCCGTCGTCCCCAGCGCGGTCGGCCCGCACGGCGTCGGACCGCAGTCGAAGGGGGCGTCGGTGGGTTCCGGGTCCTCCTCGGCACGCTTGTGGATCGGGGCCAGCACGCGGTTGATCTCGTCGCGATCGAGCAGCTGGTCGGCCAGCGCGACCCGTGCGACGGCGCTGCTCGACGGTGCGATCGAACCCGGGCCGTTGGTGTCGGTCGGGCGCGAGCCGACGGTGCAGCCGGTGAGCAGGAGCGCGAAAGCGGTGACGCACAGGGTGAGCAGTCGGGTCATAGCCGGCGACGGTACGCCCGCGGCGCGAGGCGCGTCATTCCATCGCACGTACGCGGCGAGACCCGCCGGCCGTGGGCGTGCGCTAAACCACTTTGCCAGACCGCATATCCTGGTAGGAGTCCCCACAACCCCAGGAGTCACGATGCTCTCGCGCACCGACCTGCGCGGCACCACGCCGAGCGCGGCCCAGCTGCGCCGCGCGCTGCCCCGCGGTGGAACCGACGTCAACGCCGTGCTGCCCACGGTCACGCCGGTCGTCGAGGACGTCAAGGCCCACGGCGCCCGCGCCGCACTCGACTTCGGTGAGCGCTTCGACAAGGTGCGCCCCGCTTCTGTGCGCGTCCCCGCGCAGGTCATCGCCGACGCGGCCGCGGGCCTCGACCCGGCGGTGACCGCCGCGTTGCAGGAGTCGATCGACCGCGCCCGGGCGGTACACGCCGACCAGCGGCGCGCCACGGTGACCACCGACGTCGCACCGGGCGGGCGGGTCGCGGAGAAGTGGATCCCGGTGCGCCGGGTGGGCCTCTACGTGCCCGGCGGCAATGCCGTCTACCCGTCGAGCGTCGTCATGAACGTGGTGCCCGCGCAGGCGGCCGGCGTCGAATCCCTCGTCGTCGCATCGCCGCCGCAGGCCGACTTCGGCGGGTGGCCGCACCCGACGATCCTCGCCGCGTGCGCCCTTCTCGGCGTCGAGGAGGTGTGGGCCGTCGGCGGCGCCCAGGCGGTCGCGCTGCTGGCCTACGGCGGCACCGATACCGATGACGGCGAACTCGACCCCGTCGACCTCATCACCGGGCCGGGCAACATCTACGTCACCGCCGCCAAGCGGCTGGTGCGCGGAGTCGTCGGCATCGACTCGGAGGCCGGCCCCACCGAGATCGCCATCCTCGCCGACGACTCGGCCGATCCCGCGCATGTCGCCGCCGACCTCATCAGCCAGGCCGAGCACGACGTGTTGGCCGCATCGGTGCTGGTCACCGACAGTGAATCCTTCGCCGACGCCGTCGACGCCGAGGTGACCGCGCAGGCCGCCGACACCAAGCACGCCGAGCGCGTCGCCGCGGCACTGACCGGCCCGCAGTCGGGGATCGTGCTGGTCGACGACATCGAGGCGGGTCTGCGCGTGGTCGACGAATACGCCGCCGAGCACCTCGAGATCCAGACTCGTGACGCGGCGGGCGTCGCCGAGCGGGTGCGCAACGCCGGCGCCATCTTCGTCGGGCCGTACGCGCCGGTCAGCCTCGGTGACTATTGCGCCGGGTCCAACCACGTGCTCCCGACCTCCGGCTCGGCGCGATTCGCCTCCGGGCTCTCGGTGCAGACCTTCCTCAAGGGCGTCCACGTCATCGACTACGACGAGGCAGCGTTGCGGGCCGTCGCCGACCAGGTCGTCACGCTGGCCGACGCCGAGGACCTACCGGCCCACGGCGACGCGGTGAAGGCGCGCTTGCGCCCGGCCGGACGGTCATGAGCAGCGGCCGGATCGGGGCCACGGATGCGGCGGTGCCCGGGGCCCGCGCAACCCTCGCGGATCTGCCGTTGCGCGACAACCTGCGCGGCAAGCAGCCCTACGGCGCTCCGCAGCTCGACGTGCCGGTGCAGTTGAACACGAACGAGAACCCGCACCCGCCGTCGCAGGCCCTCGTCGACGACGTCGCCGAGTCGGTGCGGGAGGCGGCGGCACAGCTGCACCGCTATCCCGACCGGGACGCCGTCGCGCTGCGCACCGATCTCGCCGAGTACCTGTCGCAGGCGACCGGCGTGGCGCTGGGCGTCGAGAACGTGTGGGCGGCCAACGGATCCAACGAGATCCTGCAGCAGGTGCTGCAGGCCTTCGGCGGTCCGGGCCGCAGCGCGCTCGGATTCGTCCCGTCCTACTCGATGCACCCGATCATCTCCGACGGCACGGACACGACCTGGCTCGCGGGCAAGCGGTCGGGCGATTTCTCCCTCGACCTCGACTACGCGCTCGGCGAGATCGCCCGCCTGCGGCCCGACGTGGTGTTCCTGACCTCGCCCAACAATCCGACCGGCGCGTCCATCCCGAACGCCGACGTGGCCGCGATCGTCGACGCCGCGCCGGGGATCGTCATCGTCGACGAGGCATACGCGGAGTTCAGCGACCAACCCAGCGCCGTCGAACTCATCGACCGGTATCCGACGAAGGTGATCGTCTCGCGCACGATGAGCAAGGCCTTCGCCTTCGCCGGCGGACGCCTGGGCTACCTCGCCGCGTCGCCCGCGGTGATCGACGCGCTGCTGTTGGTCCGGCTGCCGTATCACCTGTCGGTACAGACGCAGGCCGCCGCACGCGCCGCGCTGCGCCACCGCGACGAGACGCTCGCCGGGGTGGCGCGCATCGTCGCCGAACGCGAGCGCGTCGTCGCTCGGCTGATCGAACTGGGCTACGACGTGGCGCATTCGGACGCGAACTTCGTGTTGTTCGGCGAATTCGCCGACCCGGCGGCGAGTTGGCAGCGCTACCTCGACGACGGCGTGTTGATCCGCGATCCGGGTATCGCGGGCCGTCTGCGTGTCACCATCGGGTTGGATACCGAAAACGATGCATTCCTGCGGGTCAGTGAGAAGCTGGCCCCGACCGACCTAGTGAGGGTCTGATGAGTAACACCGCCGCGCGCACCGCACGGGTGGAGCGCACCACGCGCGAGTCGTCGATCACCGTCGAGCTGAACCTCGACGGGAGCGGCCGCACCGACATCGCCACCGGCGTGCCCTTCTACGACCACATGCTGACCGCCTTCGGCCAGCACGGCAGTTTCGACCTGACCGTGGCCGCGCGCGGCGACATCGAGATCGAGGCGCACCACACCGTCGAGGACACCGCCATCGTGCTCGGCCAGGCCTTCGGGCAGGCGCTCGGCGACAAGAAGGGCATCCGCCGCTTCGGCGACGCGTGGATCCCGATGGACGAGACGCTCGCGCAGGCCGTCGTCGACGTGTCCGGGCGCCCGTACTTCGTCCACACCGGCGAGCCCGACCACCTGCTCACCGCGGTCATCCCCGGGGTGCAGGAGGGGGATAGGGCCGGTGCGCCGTACTCCACCGTGATCAACCGGCACGTGTTCGAGTCGCTGGCGCTCAACGCGCGCATCGCCCTGCACGTGCGGGTGGAGTACGGCCGCGACCAGCACCACATCACCGAGGCCCAGTACAAGGCCGTCGCGCGGGCGCTGCGGCAGGCGTGCGAACCCGATCCGCGGGTGAGCGGGGTCCCGTCGACGAAGGGCAGTCTGTGACCGCACCCTCGGTGACGATCCTCGACTACGGATCGGGCAACCTGCGCTCGGCCCAGCGCGCCCTCGAACACGTCGGCGCGGCCGTCACGGTCACCACCGACCGGGGCGCGGCGGCCGAGTGCGACGGCCTGCTCGTGCCCGGTGTCGGCGCCTTCGAGGCCTGCATGAAGGGATTCGCCGGGGTCGGCGGGCCGCAGGTCGTCGGGCGGCGCCTGGCCGGCGGCCGACCGGTGCTGGGGATCTGCGTCGGCATGCAGATCATGTTCACCACCGGCGTCGAATTCGGCGTCGAGACGACGGGATGCGGGGAGTGGCCCGGTGCGGTCACCAGGCTCGACGCCCCGGTGCTGCCGCACATGGGCTGGAACACCGTGACCTCGCCGGACGGTTCGGTGCTGTTCGACGGCATCGGCGCCGACGAGCGGTTCTACTTCGTCCACTCCTATGCCGCGCGCGAGTGGGAGTTGGACGACGACGGGTCGTCGCCGATCGCGGCGGCCAAACTGACCTGGGCCCAGCACG
Source organism: Gordonia sp. X0973 (assembly GCF_013348785.1). Classification (NCBI taxonomy): domain Bacteria; kingdom Bacillati; phylum Actinomycetota; class Actinomycetes; order Mycobacteriales; family Gordoniaceae; genus Gordonia; species Gordonia sp. X0973. The sequence continues at coordinate 2,103,507 of NZ_CP054691.1, read as the reverse complement.
GCTCGCGGTTCCTCGCCGCGGTGGAGAACGGCGCGCTGTCCGCGACGCAGTTCCACCCGGAGAAGTCCGGCGACGTGGGCCTGACCCTGCTGGAGAATTGGTGTCGGAGTCTGTCATGAGCAACAAGGCGAGCGGTTTCTCGTTCATCAAACTCGCGCTGGCGTCGCTGTCGGCCGGGATGGCCGTCCTGGTGGTGTCGCTGCCGCTGATCTGGCTCGGCTCGAAGGTGACGCCGTGGCTCGGCCTGATCATCGGCCTGGCCGCCATCGTCGGTATCGTCGCGGCGGTGGGTTTCGTGTCCAACCGGATGGTCGAGCGGGCCGCCGCGCACATCCGGGAAGAGCGGGACGCATCCGCGCCCGGCCCCCTCGACAACCGTTAGGAACACCTCCGACCCATGGTCCAGCCACTGCAACTGTTGCCCGCCGTCGACGTCGCCGACGGTCGAGCCGTCCGCCTGCTGCGCGGGGCCGCCGGCACCGAGACCTCGTACGGTTCGCCGCGCGACGCCGCCCTCGCGTGGCAGCGCGACGGCGCGCAGTGGGTCCACATGGTGGACCTCGACGCGGCTTTCGGGCGCGGTGACAACCGCGCGCAGATCGCCGAGGTCATCGCCGAACTCGAGGTGGCCGTGGAGCTGTCCGGCGGCATCCGCGACGACGCCTCGCTGGCCGCCGCGCTCGCCACCGGCTGCGCCCGGGTCAACCTGGGGACCGCCGCCATCGAGAACCCGGACTGGTGTGCGCGCGCGATCGCCGAATACGGCGAGCGAATCGCGGTGGGGCTCGACGTCACCGCCGACGGAGATTCGTGGAAGCTGCGCGGCCGCGGCTGGGTCACCGAGGGCGGCGACCTGTGGGAGACCCTTGCCCGCCTCGACGCGGACGGCTGCGCGCGGTACGTCGTGACCGACGTGTCCAAGGACGGCACCCTGAGCGGTCCGAACCTGGACCTGCTGCGCCAGGTCGCGCAGCGCACCGAGGCCCCCGTCGTCGCCTCCGGCGGAATCTCCGAACTCGCCGACCTCACCGCCATCGCGGGGCTGTCGGATCTCGGCGTGGAGGGCGCGATCATCGGGAAGGCGCTCTACGCCGGCCGCTTCACCCTGCCGGAGGCGCTCGCGGCGGTGCGCGGGGCGGTGTGATGGTCGACCAGCCCTCATCGTCGGACCTGTCCGGTCTCGCCGCGGCGGCAGCGGCGGTGCTCGACGCCGCCTGCCCGCGCTTCCGCGCCGGGCTGGGCGCGCCGAGCGTCGTCGCCAAGGGTGGCCACGACTTCGCGACCCAGGTCGATCTCGACCTGGAGCGGTTCATCAGCGACGAGCTGACCAGCCGCACGGGCCTGCCCTGTCACGGTGAGGAATTCGGCGGCCCGCCCGCAGGCGAAGGCCTCGTGTGGGTGGTCGACCCGATCGACGGGACGTTCAACTACTCCGGCGGCAACCCGATGACCGGGATCCTCGTCGGGTTGTGCGCCGACGGCGTGCCGGTGCTCGGGCTGACCTGGCTGCCGCTGCTGGACCGGCGCTACGTCGGCTACGCCGGCGGGGGACTGAGGGTGAACGGCGAATCCGTCGGGCGCCTCGCGCCGGTCGCGCTGCGCGAGGCGGCGATCGGTTTCGGCGGGTTCAACCAGACCGGGGGCGGACCCTATCCGGGGGTGAAGCGCATCGCGGTGCTCTCGGAGTTGAGCAGCCGGGCGTCGCGATTGCGGATCTCCGGCAGCACCGGGGTCGACCTGGCGTTCACTGCGGCCGGAACATACTCCGGTGCCATCTCGTTCAGCAGATACGCGTGGGACAACGCGGCCGGGACGGCGCTCGTGCGCGCCGCCGGGGGCATCGTCACCGACCTCGCGGGCAATCCGTGGACGGTGGCCTCGCCCTCGGTGGTCGCGGCGGCCCCCGGAGTGCACGGGGAGCTGCTGGACTTGATCGAGTCGGTGACCGGAGGGGACTGGGAGGTCTGATGAGTGTTGCGGTGAGGGTGATCCCCTGTCTGGACGTCGACGACGGCCGCGTCGTGAAGGGCGTCAACTTCGAGAACCTGCGCGACGCGGGCGATCCCGTCGAACTCGCGGCGCGCTACAACGCGGAGGGCGCCGACGAGTTGACCTTCCTCGACGTCACCGCCTCCAGTTCCGGGCGCGCGACGATGATCGACGTGGTCAAACGGACCGCCGATGAAATCTTCATCCCGCTCACCGTCGGCGGCGGCATCCGCGAGGTCGACGACGTCGACGCGATGCTGCGCGCCGGCGCGGACAAGGTCAGCGTCAACACGGCGGCCATCGCGCGACCCGAGGTGTTGAGCGAGATGAGCCGCCGCTTCGGCTCGCAGTGCATCGTGCTCTCCGTCGACGCCCGCACCGTGCCGGAGTCGGCCGCCGGGAGCGAAGCGAGCGGGGCCGATCAACGCAGCAAGCCCACCCCGTCGGGGTGGGAGGTGACCACCCACGGCGGTCGCCGCGGTACCGGGATCGACGCGCTCGAATGGGCGGCGCGCGGCGCTGAGCTGGGCGTGGGGGAGATCCTGCTCAACTCGATGGACGCCGATGGGACGAAGGCCGGTTTCGATCTGGCGATGCTGACGGCGGTGCGGGCGGTCGTCGACGTGCCGGTCATCGCCAGCGGCGGGGCGGGCAAGGTCGAGGACTTCGCGCCGGCGGTGCGCGCCGGGGCCGACGCGGTCCTCGCCGCATCGGTGTTCCACTTCGGAGAACTCACCATCGGGGCGGTGAAATCGGCGCTCGCCGACGAGGGGATCACCGTGCGGCGCACCGGAATGGCGGCCCTCCGATGAGTACCGACCGGCCGGGTGCCGACCGGCTCGACCCGGCCATCGCCGCCCGGCTCAAGCGTAACGACGACGGCATGATCGCGGCGGTCGCCCTGGAGGAGGGCACCGGTATCGTGCTGATGCAGGCGTGGATGGACGACGTCGCCCTCGCCCGGACGCTGGCGACCGGCCGCGCGACCTACTACTCGCGGTCGCGCCAGCAGTACTGGGTCAAGGGCGAGACGAGCGGCCACGTCCAGCGGGTCCGCTCGGTGCGCCTGGACTGCGACGGCGACACGGTCCTGCTCGTCGTCGACCAAACCGGTCCGGCCTGCCACACCGGCAACCACAGCTGCTTCGACACCGAAGAACTCTTCCACGATCCATCCGCACCCGACGACCCCCCAGTACCCGAAGGCCAGGAGTGATGCCGCCATGCCGTTGATCCAGATCTCTCAGACGCCGGGGTTGTCCGACGCGATCAAGCGGGAGACGATCGCCGCGGTCACCGAGGCGTACGCCCGGGCCACCGGCAAGAACCCGGACTCGGTGTGGGTGACCATCACCGAGGTGCCGCGCAGCCAGTGGGGTGTGGGAGGCGAGCCGCTCGGATGAGCAATCACGCGCATTTGACGACGACGACCATCGAGCAGTTCCGCGACCTGGCCGCCGACCACCGCGTCGTCCCGGTGACCAGGCGCGTCCTCGCCGACGGGGAGACGCCGCTGTCGGCCTACGCCAAGCTCGCCGGGGACCGGCCGGGAACCTTCCTGCTGGAATCCGCCGAGAACGGGCAGTCGTGGTCGCGATGGTCCTTCATCGGGGCCGGGGCGCCGGCCGCGCTGACCGTCGTCGACGGTGAGGCCAGCTGGTGGGGCACCACCCCGGCCGGGGCGCCGACCGGGGGAGACCCGTTGGAGGCGCTCGCCGCGTCGCTGCGCCTGCTGGCCACCGACCCGTTGCCGGATATGCCGCCGCTGACCGGCGGTTTCGTCGGCTTCATGGCCTACGACATGGTGCGCCGCCTGGAACGGTTGCCGGAGAAGACGGTCGACGACCTGGGCCTGCCCGATCTGTTCCTGATGCTCGCCACCGACTTGGCCGCCGTCGACCACCACGAGGGCACCATCACCCTCATCGCCAACGCGGTGAACTGGAACGGCAGCGACGAGCACGTCGACGAGGCTTATGCCGATGCGCTGGCCCGGCTCGACCGCATGACCGACGCGTTGGCGGCGCCCGCCCCGTCCACGGTCGCGGTGTTCGACCGCGCGGCACCCGACTACACCTCCCAGCGGAGTCTGGACGACTATCGCGAGATCGTGGACTCCCTCGTCGGCGACATCGAGGCCGGCGAGGCCTTCCAGGTGGTGCCCTCGATGCGCTTCGAGATGGCCACAGACGCCGACCCGCTCGACGTCTACCGCGTGCTGCGGGCGTCGAATCCCAGCCCGTACATGTACCTGCTGCGGATGCCGGGCACGGTCGGCGCGGGTGACCACCCGGTGACCATCGTCGGCAGCTCGCCCGAGGCACTGGTCACGGTGAGCGACGGGACCGCGACGACCCACCCGATCGCCGGCACCCGCTGGCGCGGCGCGACCCCCGAGGACGACCTGCTGCTGGGCAAGGACCTGCTCGCCGACGAGAAGGAGAACTCCGAGCACCTCATGCTCGTGGATCTGGGCCGCAACGACCTCGGGCGCGTTTGCGAGCCCGGCACGGTCAAGGTCAGCGACTACCGCCGACTCGAGCGCTACAGCCACGTCATGCATCTGGTCTCCACCGTCACCGGCCGGCTGCGCGCCGACAAGACCGCGCTCGACGCGGTGACCGCCTGCTTCCCGGCCGGCACGCTGACCGGCGCCCCCAAGGTGCGCGCGATGGAGCTGATCGAGGAGCACGAGATCACCCGGCGCGGGCTCTACGGCGGGGTCGTCGGCTACCTCGACTTCGCCGGGGACGCCGACACCGCGATCGCGATCCGCACGGCATTGCTGACCGACGGGAAGGCCTATGTGCAGGCCGGTGGTGGCGTCGTCGCCGACAGTGAGGCCGAGTACGAGTACAACGAGGCGCGCAACAAGGCGACGGCCGTCCTCAACGCGGTCGCCGCGGCCGCCACCATGTCCCGGCTCGACGGGAAGCGGTCGTGAGCGCGGACCGGTCGGCGACCCGGGGCAAGGCCGTCGCGTCACTGCTGCTGGCGCTCGGCGCCGCGCTGCTGTGGGTGGCGTCGCGGGTGAACTGGGCCCGCATCGAGGCCACCGACGGCTTGTCGCCGCAGCGCCGATTCGACGTCACCGGGGCGCAGTGGAGTCCGTGGCTCGTCCCGCTGGCACTGGTCCTGCTGGCATCGATCGCCCTGGTCTGGTCGCTGCGGGGCTGGGCGCTGCGGCTCCTGGCTATCGTCCTCGCGCTGTGCGCGGTCGTCGCCGCGATTCCCGCGATCGCATTGTTGACCGGCCCGCCCGACACCGACTACGCGGCGAAGGCCATCGACCTGGCACCGCGTTTCCGCGTGCTGCTGACGACGCCGACGCCGTGGGCGCCGGTCCTGGTCCTGGTGGCGGCGGTGTTCGTCGCCGGCGGCGCGGTATTCGCCCTGCGCGCCGCGCGTGGGGCGGGTATGTCCTCCAAGTACCGCTCGCCGGCCGCCCGACGCGAAGAACTGGAACGACGGGTCTTCGCCGAGCACGAGCGGCGACAGCGCGCCGCGGCCGCGGGGGGGTCCTCCGACGGGGCCGACGCCGCCGCGCCGGGGGCGCCGACCAAGGGTGTCGGCGGACTCGACGACGGTGACGGCGGCCACTCGGGCAGTGAGCGCATCCTGTGGGACAGCCTGGACACCGGGGTCGACCCGACGGAGTGACCAGGGCCGATGTCGCCGGGGGCCACCCGGGCGACGGTGCCCGCCGATGCGCGGCTACCCTTGTGACTCATCCAATGGGGCTTCCGGGCGACCGGGGCCGAGACGGGCCGGGAGGTGAGACGCCAATGGCAATGCCGACAGTTCTCGACGAGATCATCGAGGGCGTCAAAGCCGATGTCGCCGCCCGCGAGGCGAAGATCGACTACGCCGCGATCAAGAAGGCTTCCGAGGCCGCCACACCGCCGCGCGACGCGATGGCGGCGCTGCGCCAGCCGGGCATCGGGGTCATCGCCGAGGTGAAGCGGGCCAGCCCGTCGCGCGGCGATCTCGCGACGATCGCCGATCCCGCCGAATTGGCGAGCATCTACGAAGAGGGCGGCGCGCGGATCGTCAGCGTGCTCACCGAGGAGCGCCGTTTCCGCGGCTCCCTGGCCGATCTCGACGCGGTGCGCGCGGCCGTCGACCTGCCGATCCTGCGGAAGGACTTCGTCGTCGGGCCGTACCAGATCCACGAGGCGCGCGCCCACGGCGCCGACGTGATCCTCCTGATCGTCGCCGCACTCGAACAGAACGTGCTCGAGTCGCTGCTCGACCGCACCGAATCGCTGGGCATGACGGCACTCGTCGAGGCGCACACCGAGGAGGAGGCCGACCGTGCCCTGCGGGCCGGCGCCAAGGTCGTCGGGATCAACGCGCGCAACCTGAAGACCCTCGAGGTCGACCGCGACTCCTTCGCACGGATCGCCCCCGGCCTGCCCACCGACGTCATCAAGATCGCCGAGTCGGGAATCCGCGGCACCGCCGATCTGCTCGCCTACGCCGGAGCGGGCGCCGACGCCGTCCTCGTCGGCGAAGGGCTGGTCACCAGCGGCGATCCGCGCACCGCCGTCGCCGAACTCGTCACCGCAGGCACCCACCCGTCGTGCCCGAAGCCCGCTCGATAATGGCCGGGCACGGCAAGCCGGGGAACTATCCGCCGGCGAGCGCCGGGGTGGCCGGCCGCACCTCGATCGAACCGGACGCCGGTGGGCATTTCGGCGACTACGGCGGGCGCCACGTCCCCGAGGCGCTGATGGCCGTCATCGACGAGGTGACCGTCACCTACGAGAAGATGCGCACCGACGACGCCTATCTGGCCGAGCTGGACCGGTTGCAGCGCGACTACACCGGGCGCCCGTCGCCGCTGTACGAGGCGACCCGGTTGGCGGAGTACGCCGGCGGGGCGCGGCTGTTCCTCAAGCGCGAGGACCTCAACCACACCGGCTCGCACAAGATCAACAACGTCCTCGGCCAGGCGCTGCTGGCCCAGCGGATGGGCAAGACGCGGGTCATCGCCGAGACCGGCGCCGGGCAGCACGGCGTCGCCACCGCCACCGCCTGCGCCCTCCTCGGCCTGGAGTGCCTGATCTACATGGGCCGCGTGGACACCGAGCGCCAGGCGCTCAACGTGGCGCGGATGCGCCTGTTGGGGGCCGACGTGGTCGCCGTGGAGACCGGCTCGGCCACGCTGAAGGACGCGATCAACGAGGCCATGCGCGACTGGGTCACCAACGCGCACAACACCTACTACTGCTTCGGCACGGCGGCCGGACCGCACCCGTTCCCGATGATGGTCCGCGACCTGCAGCGCGTCGTCGGGCTCGAGGCCCGGGCGCAGATCCTCGAGCAGGCGGGGCGGCTGCCCGACGCGGTCGCCGCCTGCGTCGGCGGCGGATCGAACGCGATCGGCATCTTCCACCCGTTCATCGACGACGAGTCGGTGCGCCTGGTCGGTTTCGAGGCAGCAGGCGACGGCGTCGAGACGGGCCGCCACGCCGCGACCTTCACCGGCGGATCGCCCGGCGCCTTCCAGGGCGCGTACTCGTACCTGCTGCAGGACGAGGACGGCCAGACCATCGAATCCCATTCGATCTCCGCCGGACTCGACTATCCCGGCGTCGGCCCCGAGCACGCCTACCTCAAGGACGTCGGGCGGGCCGAGTACCGCCCGGTGACCGACACCGAGGCGATGGAGGCGCTCCGGCTGCTGTCGCACCGGGAGGGCATCATCCCGGCGATCGAGTCGTCGCATGCCGTCGCCGGTGCGCTGACACTCGGGCAGGAGCTGGGCGAGGGCGCGGTCATCGTCGTGAACCTGTCCGGTCGCGGCGACAAGGACGTCGACACCGCCGCCAAGTGGTTCGGCCTCTTCGACAAGCCGCCCTCAGAGTTCGAATACGCCGCCCGGCAAGCCAAGAAGGAGAGCGGTCGATGACCACGTCTGCGCCGGCCTCCCGTCTCGCGGAGACTTTCGCGGCATGTCGGGCCGAAGACCGCGCCGCGCTGATCGGCTACCTCCCGGTGGGGTACCCGACGGTCGCCGATTCGCTCGAATCGATGCGGATCATGGTCGAATCCGGCTGCGACATCGTCGAGGTCGGCATCCCGTACTCGGATCCGGTGATGGACGGCCCGACGATCGCCAAGGCGACCCAGCAGGCCCTGGCCGCGGGCAGTCGGGTCCGCGACGTCTTCGCCGCGACCGAGACGGTCGCCGCCGCGGGCGGCAAACCGGTCGTGATGGTCTACTGGAATCTCGTCCTCAAATACGGCGTCGACGCCTTTGCCCGCGATCTGGCCGCGGCCGGCGGAATGGGCATCATCACCCCCAACCTGATCCCCGACGAGGGCGCGGAGTGGGAGGCGGCCTCGGACGCGCACGACCTCGACCGGATCTATCTGGTCGCCCCCTCGTCGACGCCGGAACGCCTGGCGATGACGCTCGACCACTGCCGCGGGTTCGTCTACGCCTCGTCGACGATGGGCGTGACCGGCGCCCGCGACGAGGTCTCGAACCTGGCGCCGGAGCTGTGCGCGCGGGTCCGCGAACACTCCGACATCCCGATCGGCGTCGGCCTCGGCGTGCGCGACGGCCGTCAGGCCGCGGAGATCGCCGAGTACGCCGACGGCGTCATCGTCGGGTCCGCGCTGGTCACCGCGGCGGAGCAGGGCCTCGACGAGCTGTCCGGGTTGGTCGCCGAGCTCGCCGAGGGTGTGCGTAAGCAGTATTGAGCGTTGGTCCACTAGTGTGGATCGAGTGAAATCCGCGCAGGTCCTGGCTTACATCCCCAGTCCGCCCCAAGGGGTTTGGCAACTCGGCCCGATTCCGATCCGCGCCTATGCGCTGTGCATCGTCGTCGGCATCATCGTGGCCCTCTGGTGGGGCTCGCGCCGCTGGATCGCGCGGGGCGGCCAGCCGGGCGAGGTACTCGACGTGGCGATCTTCGCCGTGCCCTTCGGCCTGATCGGCGGCCGGCTGTACCACGTGATGACCGACTGGCGAACCTATTTCGGGGGCGTGGACCCGAATAAGCACCCGATCGACGCGCTGAAGATCTGGGAGGGCGGCCTCGGCATCTGGGGCGCGGTCGCACTCGGCGCGCTCGGAGCCTGGATCGGATGTCGCGTCTACGGGATCAAGCTGCCGTCCTTCGGCGACGCCATCGCGCCGCCGATCCTGCTCGCCCAGGCGATCGGGCGCCTCGGCAACTACTTCAACCAGGAGGTCTACGGGCGACCCACCGACAAGCCCTGGGCATTGGAGATCTTCCGCCGCCTGCCCGACGACATGACCGGGGTGTCCACCGGCCAGCGGATCGCGCTGGTCCATCCGACCTTCCTGTACGAACTCCTCTGGAATGTCTTCTTCGTCATCGTCCTGGTCCTGGTGGACCGCTACTTCCGGGTGGGCCACGGCCGACTGTTCGCCCTGTACGTCATGGGCTACTGCTTCGGCCGATTCTTCATCGAGCTGATGCGCGACGATCACGCCTCTGAACCCTTCGGCATGGGCATCCGCGTCAACTCGATCGTCTCGGTCGTCGTCTTCGCCTGCGCCTTCGCGTATTTCCTCGCCGCGAAGAAGGGCAGGGAACTGGGACTCTCGATGTACCGGCCCAAGAAGGCCGCGGAACTCGAGGCCGAGGGCAAGGTCGGCTACATCGATCCGTGGGCCCGCGACACGGCGGTCGAACCCGACGTCCCGCCGGTCGAGCAGGAGATCGCGCCGACGGCACCCGAGGCGTTGCCGGCCGCGGCCGAACCCGAACCCGAACCCACGCCGGTCGAGCCGGACGCCGAGGTCGCACCGGCGGAGCCGGAAGCCGAATCCGAAGTCACGGCCGAGCCGGAAACCGAGCCCGAGGCCGCAGCGGCCGATCCGGAACCCGAGGTCGCACCGGCCGAGTCGGAGCCTGAACCGGAAGTCACGTCGAGTGAACCCGCGGCCGCGCTCGCGACCACGGTGGCGTCCGAGGACGACGGGCCCGTCTTCGAGTTCGACGACACCGTGCGGATCGTCAGCGTGAGCCGCGAGATCGAGGCCCCCGCCTCGGAGATTTTCGAGATCATCGCCGATCCGGCCCAGCAGCCGCGCATCGACGGCAACGACAACCTGGACCAGGCGGAGGCGGGGCAGCGCGTCACGGCGGTGGGAGACACCTTCGCCATGACCAACACCAGCGGACGCGTCCGGGAGAACAAGATCGTCGAATTCACCGAGGGCAAGCGCATCGCGTGGATGCCCTCCGAGGTCGGCAAGACCCCGCCCGGACACCTGTGGCGCTGGGAGTGTGACGCGATCGACGACGGTCACACGAAGGTCACCCACACCTACGACTGGACCCAGCTGGACCCCGACGACACCAAGCGCGTCGAACGGGCGCAGGCAACCGGACCGGACAATCTGTTGGCCTCACTGAACCGCTTGGCGGCGCTGTTCGAGGAGAAGGCGGAGCCGGCCGAACCGGCGGTGGCCAAGACGCCGAACATCGTCCGCCGGGTGAAGCCAGCGGCCGAGACCGCCGCCGAGAAGGCGGCCGACGATGAGACCGACGTCGACGAATCCGGTGAGGGCGATGCCGGTCACACGTCCGACGAGAGCTGATCAGGCACCGAATCGCCGCTGCTGATTGCGGGTACGTGAAAGATGCGTGACGGGTTGTCGCGCAGTACCGGCCGCGGTGGGGGTCGTCGACGGCGGCGACTACGCTGGCTTGCGTGAAACGTCGAACGAAGATCGTCTGCACCATGGGCCCCGCGACCGCGTCCGTCGAGAAGATCCGCGAACTGGTCGACAGCGGGATGAATGTCGCGCGGCTGAACTTCAGCCACGGCACCCACGACGACCACGCGGCGATGTACGGCTTCGTCCGCGAGGTGGCGGAGTCGACCGGAGACGCGGTGGGCGTGCTCGCCGACCTGCAGGGCCCGAAGATCCGGCTGGGCCGGTTCGGCGGCGACGGGAAGGTCGAGTGGGCGGCAGGCGAGACCGTTCGGATCACCGTCGACGACGTGGTCGGCGACCACGACCGGGTCGGTACGACGTATAAGCAGCTGGCCCGTGACGCGCAGGTCGGCGACCGCCTGCTCGTCGACGACGGCAAGGTCGGGCTGGCCGTCATCGCGATCGACGGCAACGACGTGGTCTGCACGGTCACCGAGGGCGGCCCGGTCAGCAACAACAAGGGGTTGTCGCTGCCCGGGATGAACGTGTCGGTGCCCGCGCTGTCGGAGAAGGACATCGCCGACCTGGAATTCGCCCTCAAGCTCGGGGTCGACCTCATCGCGTTGTCCTTCGTGCGCAGTCCGGCCGACATCGAACTCGTCCACGAGGTGATGGACCGCGTCGGCCGCCGCGTCCCGGTGATCGCCAAACTGGAGAAGCCCGAAGCCGTCGAGAATCTCGAGGCCATCGTGTTGGCCTTCGACGCGATCATGGTCGCCCGCGGCGACCTGGGGGTGGAACTCCCGCTGGAGGAGGTTCCGCTGGTCCAGAAGAAGGCCATCCAGATGGCGCGGGAGAACGCCAAGCCGGTCATCGTCGCCACGCAGATGCTCGAGTCGATGATCGAAAACTCCCGCCCGACGCGGGCCGAGGCCTCCGACGTGGCCAACGCCGTGCTGGACGGCGCCGACGCGGTCATGCTCTCCGGGGAGACCTCGGTGGGCAAGTATCCGGTGCAGGCGGTCGCGACGATGAACCGCATCTGTTGCGCCGTCGAGGGCGGGTCGCGTTCCGTGCCGCCGCTGGACCATCTGCCGCGCACCCGCCGCGGCGTGATCTCCTACGCCGCCCGCGACATCGGCGAGCGACTGTCGGTGAAGGCCCTCGTCGCGTTCACGCAGTCCGGCGACACCGTGCGACGGCTGGCGCGGCTGCACTCACCGCTGCCGCTGTTGGCGTTCACCCCGATCCCCGAGATCCGCAACCAGCTGACCCTGAGCTGGGGCACCGAGACCTTCATCGTCGGGCGGGTCGGGAACACCGACGACATGATCGACGAGGTGGACCGGATCCTGCTCGCCGACGGGCGGATGGAGCCGGGCGACACCGTGGTCATCGTCGCCGGGGCGCCACCGGCGACCGTCGGCTCGACGAACATGATCCACGTCCACCGCATCGGCGAGCAGGACCACTGACGACGATCAGGGTGCGACGAAGATCGCCCTGGCCGCGACGTCGCCGAGGGTGATCGCCTGCTCCGCGTCGTCGACGGTGATGGTCGTCGTGCCGGCGAACGGCCGCTTCTCGGTGACGCGCACGCGGCCGTCGAGTGCGATACCGACCTCGTCGAAATAGCGCAGCATCGCCGGATCGGTGTCGGAGATACGGGCGATGGTGCCCGATTCGCCGTCGGCGAGGTCGGCCAGCAGGCAGACCTCCGGGCTGGTGATCTCCCCGTCGGGTGAGGGAATGGGGTCGCCGTGCGGGTCGCGGCGCGGGTGGCCGAGTTTGGCGTCCATCCGCTCCATCAGCCGATCGCTCACCGCGTGCTCGAGGATCTCCGCCTCGTCGTGGACCTCGTCCCACGTGTAGCCCAGTTCGGAGACCAGGTAGGTCTCCAGGAGCCGGTGGCGGCGCACCATGCCGACGGCGGCGCGACGGCCCGCCTCCGTCAGCGTGATCGCGCCGTATTTCTCGTGCTCGAGCAGGCCCTGCTCGGAGAGTTTGCGAATCCCCTCCGACGCGGTCGACGGCGATACCTCGAGGCGCTCGGCGATCATCGAGGTGGTGACTTTGACCTCGTCCCACTCGCGGGCGGCCCAGATCACCTTCAGATAGTCCTGGGCGACCGACGTCAGTTCCGACCGTTCGTTCCCACGTGGCATGGCGTTCAGTCTAGTGATGCCCGGCGCCCGATTGCGCCCCGCGTGGACGGGTAAGGTGAGCGGAGTGTTGCGATGGCGAGGTCTGGACGACATTCCAGCTGACTGGGGCCGCTGCGTGGTCACGATCGGTGTGTTCGACGGGGTGCACCGCGGGCATGCCCAGCTGATCAAGGCGGCGACGACGGCGGCCGCGGAGCGCGGACTGCCGTCAGTGCTGATGACCTTCGACCCGCATCCCGCCGAGGTGGTGCGGCCGGGCACCCATCCGCCGCAGCTCTCGACGCTGACCCGTCGCGCGGAGCTGGCCGAGGAGATGGGCATCGACGTGTTCTGCGTCATGCCGTTCACCCCGGCGTTGGCCGCGCGATCGCCCAAGGACTTCGCCCACGGCGTCCTCGTCGAGACGCTGCACGCGGCGGTGGTGGTGGTCGGCGACAACTTCACCTTCGGGCACAAGGCGGCCGGCAACGTCGACAAGCTGCGCGAATTCGGCGAGCGGTTCGGGTTCGAGGTGGAGGCGGTCTCCCTGTTCGGGGAACACGCCGTCACCTTCTCGTCGACCTATATCCGTTCCTGTGTCGCGGCCGGTGACGTGGCGTCGGCGGCGGAGGCGCTGGGCCGCCCGCATCGCGTCGAGGGCGTCGTGGTGCGCGGTGACGGCCGGGGACGGGAACTGGGCTTCCCGACGGCCAACGTCGCCCCGCCCATGCATGCGGCCATCCCGGCCGACGGGGTGTACGCGTGTTGGTTCACCGTGATCGGCCCCGGCGCGACGCTGGGCGAGGTCAAGCACGGGGAGCGGTATCCGGCGGCGGTTTCCGTCGGCACCAACCCGACCTTCTCCGGGCGCGCCCGCACCGTCGAAGCCTTCGTGCTGGACACCAAGGCCGACCTGTACGGGCAACACGTCGCCGTCGACTTCGTCGACCGGATTCGGCCGATGGAGCGCTTCGATTCGATCGACGAGCTGATCAAGGCCATCGCCGACGACGTCGACAAGACCCGCGTGGTCCTCGCCGTGCCGGAGTAGCGCTACTGGCCCTTGGTCCGCGGCGAGAGCGGACCGGGATCCCGCGGTGGCGGCGGTGGCGGGGCGATGTAGCCGGGCGGCGGCGGGGGAGCGGCGTAACCCGGCTGGGATGCCGGGGGTCCGGCCTGCGGCGGGGCACCGAGCCCCGGCGGTGGCGGCGGCTGGTGGCCCGACGGAAAACCGGGAGTCGCGGGGTGCTGCTGCGGCTGTTTGCCGCGCGTCACCAGCGCGCCGACGAGGACGGCGAGCGAGCCCACGCCCATCAGGCCGCCGATTCCGATCATGAAGTAGCCGCCGCGGTGGTCCGAACTCAGCTGGGCGTCGTAGTCCTTCTCGCCGCCCTTGGAGGAGACGCATCGGTCGCCGTGGCTCATCGTCTGCCCGCCGCAGGTCGGATTGCTCTTGGAGACTTCGTTGATGCCGATGATCAGCAGAAAGAAGCCGAGTATGACGCCGAGGACGAGATAGAGGACGTTCTTCACGAAGAAGATGGTATCGCTGTGATTGGCTGAGGGGCATGAGCGCAACCCTTTCCCGCGCGGTGGCGGCGGTGTGGATCGTCACCGGTCTGGTCATCGCCGCGTGCAGCGTGGCACCGTGGGCGGATTTGTCGGATTTGGGGTTGGGGGCGATTCGACCGACCGGCATCGGCTTTGGCTATTCGCGCGCGTATGTCTCGCTGCAATTCGGCCTCGGTTGGGTGAGTCTGGCGATCGGTCTGGTCGTGGCGGCCTGCGGAGTCGTCGGCACGGTGACGGCCGGTCGAGCCGATGCGCGCAACGGGGCGACGCGCGCGATCCCGCTGGTCCTGGCCGGTGCGGGTGGTGCCGCGGTGGCGGTGACGGCCGCGGCGGTCTGCCTGTGGCCGCTGCGTCTGACGCTCAACCTCTCGATGATCGGCGCCGAGGACCTTCCCGCGACCGTTGCCGGCCCGACGCCGTGGGTGGTGCTCATGCTGGTGGCCGGACTCGTCGTCGCCCTCGGTGCGATCGTGGTCGGCTTCGGTGCCCGGGCCGGATATGCGGCGTGGAGCGTCCTGGCGATCATCGGCGGATCTGTCGCCGGCGCGGTCGCCGTCGGGATCGTCTGGTGGTGGATGGGGCGCGACGTCGTGCACGTCGGCGGCTGACGGCGCGGATTTGGGTCCCGACCTGCGCCGCTGGTAGATTCATTCGTCGGTGCTGCTGCAGTCCGTGGCGGCGCACCCTCCCGCAGGGGGAGAACTCGAAACACGGCACTGAGAATCCGAAGGAGCGCAGCCATGTCGCTGACCGCCGAACAGAAGAAGACCATCCTGGCCGAGTACGGCCTGCACGAGACCGACACCGGTTCGCCGGAGGCCCAGGTCGCGCTGCTCACCAAGCGCATCCAGGACCTGACCGAGCACCTCAAGGAGCACAAGCACGACCACCACAGCCGTCGTGGCCTGCTGCTGCTCGTCGGTCGCCGTCGTCGCCTGCTCAAGTACGTCGCCAAGGTCGACGTCGAGCGCTACCGCTCGCTGATCGAGCGCCTCGGCCTGCGTCGATAGGCGACTCGCACAACGCCCGAACATCCGAGACACCGTCCGCACCGCGGGCGGTGTCTCGCTTTGTCTGGACGGTCACCCTCGGCTGCGGCAACGCCTAGGGTTGGTCGTGTGCTGATCTCCAGGATGATCGCCGAGCAGATCCGGACGGGTGCCGTCACCACGCAATACCGCAGGTGGGATGCACCCCGCGTGAAGGTCGGCGGTACCCAGCTGACCCCGGCCGGGCTGGTCCGGTTCACCCGCGTCACCCGGGTCGCGGACCTGGCGAAGCTGACCGACCGCGCCGCACGCGCGGCCGGTATGCGCGACGCCGCCGCGCTTCGCAAAGCGCTGACACCGCGTCCGGACCGCAAACCGAGTGAGCGCGGCTCCCGCGGCGGAGCGCACGTCTACCGGATCAACCTGGAGTGGGTCGGCGAGGACCCCCGCCTGGCGCTGCGCGAGGAACTGCCCGACGAGCAGGCGTGCGCCGCCATCGCCGGAAAGACAGCGGTACTCGACCGCCGCCTCGGAGCGGGCTGGACGCGCGAGACCCTGGAGTGGATCGAGGCCAATCCCGAGGTCGTCTCGAAGCGGCTCGCCGAGTCGCGCGGCGTCGAGTTGGCACCGATGAAGGCCGACATCCGCAAGTTGAAGGCGCTCGGCCTGACGATCAGCCACGACGTCGGCTACGAACTCTCGCCGCGCGGGCGGCGATTCCTCGCCTGGCTGCGCGAGCACGACGGTTAGAGCAGGTTCACCAGCTCGTCGAGCGAGTCGACGACGGTGGCCCGCGCCGCCTCCGGTCGCACGGCGTGGAGGTGGCCCCAGGGCCCGCGGCGGATCAGGATCGGCCGCATGCCGGAGTCGGCGGCGGGCAGCACGTCGTTGTCGGTGCGGTCACCGACGTAGGCGATTTCCTCGGGCGCGAACCCGGCCAGTTCGGCCACCGCGGTGAAGAACCCGGGGGCCGGCTTCTCGACGCCGAGTTCGGCGGAGTTGCGGATCTCGTCGACGGGCAGATTCATGGCCCGCAGCGCAGCCAGGGCCTGGGCGGGCTGGTTGCCGGCGACGACGAGGTGCAGGCCGCGCTCGCGCAACGCCGCGAGTGCGGAGCGGACGTCGGGATAGAGGTCGTCGGCGTCGAAGGTGTTGCGCAGTCCGGTGGGGTCCTCCGCGGCCCACGCCGCTTCCTCCGCGTCGACGTCGAAGCCGGGGCGGATCGTGTCGAAGGCCGCGGTCACCGGCTGGTCGTTCGCCGCGCACGCACCGATCAAGCCCAGCATGGTCAGCGGGGTGACCCCGAGCCGCTGTGCCCAGCGCATCCAGATCCGGGTCTCGTCGATCAGGGTCTCGCCGACGTCGAACACGACGGCACGGGTGGGAGAACGCATGCGACTGACACTAGTGGGGCCGGTGTGGCCGCGCCCGTGGCAGGTGGTTCAGCCGGTGGTCCCCCAGGCGATCTTCGCCTGGCCGTCGACGCAGTCGGGGATGACTTCGAGTGAGCGCTTCAAGCCGCGGTGGTCCCCGGAGGCCTGAAAACCGGTGGCGAGGGCGCCGCCGTCGCAGTCGATCAGCGCGTGCCCGCAGAATCCCGGAACGGAATCCAGCTTGTCGAGGGTGTCGACGGAGAAGTATTGGCCGACATAGCTTTTCCACTCGGTTCGGGGGAGTAGGAACGCGAGGCTCGAACAGCTGCCCTGACCGCCGCCCGGCGGATCGTCGACCGCGAGACGAGTGGCGCCGGGTGGCACGCTCACACCGATTCGGTCGGCCAGCTGACCGGCGCGGTGGCCGGTACCCACGGTGCACGACGCCAGGCCGACCACGATGAGGGTCGCCGCGGCGATCGTCGTAGCGGCTCGGGATCCACCGATCATGGTCGTCACCTTAGTTCCCAATCTCCCGAGTCCGTTCACTGCGGGACCGTGACCGATGAGGGCCCGGACGTTCCGTAGACCTGGTAGTTCTGGGCCCAGCCGGCACGGTGGAGATCGTTCAGGTCGGAGTACTGCTCCGAGTAGTTCTTCTTGGTGGTGTCCCAGTTGTAGTAGTCGTAGATGCTGGTCTGATAGGTGATATTGGCGGGTCCGGTACCGTTTCCGCCGTCCTCCGGCATGTAGACGCCGCTCGTCTGATAGGCGAAGGTACCCAGCGATGCCCAATAGTCCGGATGGGAAGTGGCATCCGGGCGGAATCCTTTGTCGCCCTCGTTCCAAGCCCCTTGAAACGCCACGGGTCCGTGATAGCCCTCGGGCATTACCGAAAGCGCATCGTTGGCCCGCCTGCGAGCGTCGTTATCCGCCGTTCCGGCGAATCCCGGCATATCTCCGCGCATCGTATCGACGTCGAAATTGTAGGGCTTGCCGGAGTTTCCGAAGAAGTGACGCATCAGGCGTCCGGCGATCGGCAAGGCCGGGGAGGTCGCGAGTGCTCCGGATTGTGCCGCGGCCCGCAGGCCTTGCAGATAGGTCTGGTTGAGGAGATTGGGCTTGTAGGTGTCGTATTGCGCGGGTCCGGAGCCGTCCCGATTCGCGTCGTCGATCGGTCCGCTGGGGGCGGCGGGGGGAGGTGGGATTCGCGGCACGAACGGACGGGCGCCCGTCGGATGAATCCCGTATCCCAGGAGTGCGCTCTCGACCGTCCAGTCGTAGTACTGGGCGGCCACATCCATCGAGTTCAGCAAGGTGACGAGCTTGTAGGAGGTCTTCTGCGCCAAGGAAAAAGCGGAATGACGCGCGGTGGCCAGGCCTTTCGGATCGTCCTTGTAGACATCCGCGAGCATCGCCAGGTAGCTGCCTTTGACGGTCGCGACGCCGTTGTCGGCGACGTCGCAAACGTATCGCACGATCATGTCGTTGGCCGTGGCGATGATCTCGTCCTTGAGCTTCCCGAGCTGATCCGCCGCGTTCCGCAACACGACCGCGGCATCGGTCCACCGCTTGGAGCGGTCGTTGATCTGATCGGCATGATCCTTCGCCTTGACCGCGGCTTGGGTCTTGGCTTCGCCGCTCCAATCGGTCGACACCCGATCGAGGCTGTTGATCACGGTGGTGGCGTTGGACTCCAGTGCCTCCGAGCCAGAACTGAGGCCGTCGGCGGTTTCGGTGAGCGAGCCAATGGAGAAACCTTCGACCTGGCTGATCCCGAGTGTCATAGGCGCTTGTAGGCGTTCGTTATCCGGTTCGCGGATTCGTCTTCGGTGCGCATGACCGCGGTGACGGCCTGCTTCACCTCTTTGCCGAACTCGTCCAGGCCGGCCGATAACGCCGTGACGATGTCGTGCTGTTCGACCGCGCGCTTCTTGAGCCCGCGCTCCAAATCGGTCCCGCGGCAGGCCGTCGCGCCGTTCGACAATATCGACATGGCGTCGATTTGTCCGAGATCGTCCGATACGCGCCACATTTGCTTTCCGAAATGTGCTACCGACTCTTTCTCGAAACGAAAGCTGCCCGTGTCGCCCTGGTCGTGATCGGTCACGTCGCGAATCTAACGTCTGCCATCGAAGAGTTCAACAACGCCGTCGGTCGATCGGCGCAGGGTCGTCGATCGAGGTCCTCAGCGCCAGCCGAGTGCCGGCGCGACGTGGGTGAGGATCGACTCGATGACGTGGGCGTTGTAGTCGACGCCGAGCTGGTTGGGCACGGTGAGCAGCAGGGTGTCGGCGGCGGCGATGGCCTCGTCCTCGCGGAGCTGCTCGATCAACTCGTCGGGCTCGGCGGCATAGCTGCGGCCGAAGCGGGCCTTCACGTTGTCGATGATGCCCACTTGATCGGAGTCGTCGCCGCGCATGCCGAAGTAGGCGTGGTCGCGGTCGTCGACGAGGGCGAAGATGCTGCGGCTGACCGAGACGCGCGGCTCGCGCTCGTGGCCGGCCTCGGTCCAGGCGTCGCGGAAGCGCTGGATCTGCTCGGCCTGCAACTGGTGGAACGGCACGCCGGTGTCCTCGGTGAGCAGTGTCGAACTCATCAGGTTCATCCCCTGCGCGGCGGTCCACTCGGCGGTGGCGCGGGTGCCGGCACCCCACCAGATGCGGTCGCGCAGGCCCGGGGACTGGGGTTCGATCCCCAACGGGCCGGGTGGATTGGGGAACATGGGCCGCGGGTTGGGTTGGGCGAACCGCGCACCGTCGATCGCCTGGAGGAAGGTCGCGGTGTGGGCGCGGGCCATCTCGGCGTCGGAGGAATCCTCCTCCGGGACGTAGCCGAAGTACTTGTATCCCTCGATGACCTGCTCGGGCGATCCCCGGCTGATCCCGAGCTGGAGCCGTCCGCGCGACAGCAGATCGGCGGCGCCGGCGTCCTCGGCCATGTAGAGCGGGTTCTCGTAGCGCATGTCGATGACGCCGGTGCCGATCTCGATGCTTTCGGTCTTGGCGCCGATGGCGGCGAGTAGCGGGAACGGCGAGGCCAGCTGTCGCGCGAAGTGGTGGACGCGGAAGTAGGCGCCGTCGGCGCCGAGTTCCTCGGCAGCGACGGCGAGCTCCACCGACTGCAGCAGCGCGTCCGACGCCGAGCGCGTCTGCGAACCCTTCCCGGGCGACCAGTGGCCGAAGGAGAGAAATCCGATGTTCTTCATGTCACCTCCAACCGGACCAGGGTCCGGTTAATTCCCTCGCGGGTGGGGTCGGTAGCCGGGGCCGGTTCCCGCGAACCCTGTCCAAGAAGTTGAACACTCGGCGGACGCCCGCGTCGCGATGATCGATATGTGGCGGACGTCACTCGCGACGGCCGCACCCGAATCAAGGAGAACCCGTGACCCAAGCAGCTGCAACCGACCTCGACCCCGTCTCGGCGTCGACGATGGCGGTCCTCCAGAACCATATGGCGGCGATGAACACCATGGACCCCGCGACCATCGCGGCCGACTACGCCGAGGACTGCGTCGTGATGACCACCTTCGCCGACGGTCCGGTGCGCGGCCGCGCCGGGATCGAGGCGTGGGTCAAGACCGACCTGGCCGAGATGATGAAGGCACTCGGTTCGCCGACCGGCGACGTCGAGCCGGAATACACGTTGAAGACCCTCGTCGCCGACGGCGAATACGGCTACCTCGTCGTCGAACTCGGCGGCAACCGCCGGGGCACCGAGACCTACCACATCCGCGACGGGAAGATCCTTTTCGAGAGCGCGACCTTCTTCCTGTAGGCCCGGCCGCGGGCCCCCGCCACCCCGTGGCCGCGCATGTGACGCGGCCACGGGAGTCCCAGATGCTAAACTGCCGGTTGGAAACATCGTCGATTGCCGATGTCACCCGAACCGCTGGAAGATCGAGTCAGATCGGTCCTCGGTAGTGGCCGCCGGAAGGCGAGAGTGCAAAACCTCGTTCCGGCTGCTTCGATCGAAGGCCGTCTGCACCGCATGCGACGCATGCACACCGGCGTTCACGGCGATTCTGTGCATATCTGCGCCTGTCTCCCGATACCGTGCCGTCTTCGGCGTGCAGCGGTGTCGTTTCGCATATCCACGGCGCGTCCGCCAGGACTCGCCGACACGAAGGGACACACCCGAAAAACATGTCTGACAACATCGACGTCTACGAAGACGACGTCACCGAAGCCACCGCGATCATCGACAACGGCAGCTTCGGCACCCGCACCATCCGCTTCGAGACCGGCCGCCTCGCGCTGCAGGCCTCCGGCTCGGTCGTCGCCTACCTCGACGAGGAGACGATGATCCTCTCGACGACCTCCGCGTCGAAGGCGCCGAAGGATCACTTCGACTTCTTCCCGCTGACCGTCGACGTCGAGGAGCGCATGTACGCCGCGGGCCGCATCCCCGGCTCGTTCTTCCGCCGCGAGGGCCGCCCGTCGACCGACGCGATCCTCACCTGCCGCCTCATCGACCGGCCGCTGCGCCCGACGTTCGTCGACGGCCTGCGCAACGAGATCCAGGTCATCGAGACGATCCTCTCTCTCGACCCGAACGAGTACTACGACGTCGTCGCGATCAACGCGGCCTCCGCGTCGACCCAGATCGCCGGCCTGCCGTTCTCCGGCCCGGTCGGCGGCGTGCGCGTCGCCCTCATCCCCACCGACGAGAACAAGGCCGGCCAGTGGGTCGCCTTCCCGACCGTCGAGCAGCTCAAGGGCGCCGTGTTCAACATGGTCGTCGCCGGCCGCATCACGGAGGGCTCCGGTGACAACGCCGACGTCGCGATCATGATGGTCGAGGCCGAGGCCACCGACAACGTCCTCGAGCTCATCGCGGGCGGTGCCCAGGCGCCGACCGAGGCGATCGTCGCGGAGGGCCTCGAGGCCGCCAAGCCGTTCATCGCCCGCCTGTGTGAGGCCCAGAAGAGCCTCGCCGACGCCGCCGCGAAGCCGACCGGCGAGTTCCCGCTGTTCCCGCCCTACGAGAGCGACGTCTACGAGGCCGTCGAGGCCGCCGCGGCGGAGAAGCTCGGCCAGATCCTGACGATCGCGGGCAAGCAGGAGCGCGACGAGAAGACCGACGAGCTGAAGGCGGAGCTGCTCGACAGCCTCGGCGAGAAGTTCGAGGGCCGCGAGAAGGAGATCGGCGCGGCCTACCGCTCGCTGACCAAGAAGCTCGTGCGCCAGCGCATCCTGACCGACCATTTCCGCATCGACGGCCGCGGCATCACCGACATCCGGTCGCTCTCGGCCGAGGTCGCGGTCATCCCGCGCGCCCACGGCAGCGCATTGTTCGAGCGCGGCGAGACCCAGATCATGGGTGTCACCACGCTCGACATGGTCAAGATGGCCCAGCAGATCGACTCGCTCGGCCCGGAGAAGTCCAAGCGCTACATGCACCACTACAACTTCCCGCCGTACTCGACCGGTGAGACCGGCCGCGTCGGATCGCCCAAGCGCCGCGAAATCGGCCACGGTGCGCTCGCCGAGCGCGCCCTGGTGCCGGTGCTGCCGAGCGTCGAGGAGTTCCCGTACGCGATCCGCCAGGTGTCCGAGGCGTTGGGCTCCAACGGCTCGACGTCGATGGGCTCGGTGTGTGCGTCGACGATGTCGCTGCTCAACGCCGGTGTGCCGCTGAAGGCGCCGGTTGCCGGCATCGCGATGGGCCTGGTCTCCGACGAGGTCACCGTCGACGGCAAGACCGAGACCCGCTACGTGGCGCTGACCGACATCCTCGGTGCCGAGGACGCCTTCGGCGACATGGACTTCAAGGTCGCCGGCACGAAGGATTTCGTGACCGCTCTGCAGCTCGACACCAAGCTCGACGGCATCCCGTCGAAGGTGCTCGCGGGTGCGCTGAGCCAGGCCCGCGACGCCCGACTCACGATCCTCGACGTGATGGCCGAGGCCATCGACGAGCCGGACGAGATGAGCCCGTACGCGCCGCGCATCACCACCGTGAAGATCCCGATGGACAAGATCGGCGAGCTGATCGGCCCCAAGGGCAAGACCATCAACGGCATCACCGAGGAGACCGGCGCCAACATCTCGATCGAGGACGACGGCACCGTGTTCGTCGGCGCGGTCGACGGACCGTCGGCCCAGGCCGCGATCGACGCGATCAACGCCATCGCCAACCCGCAGCTGCCGAAGGTCGGCGAGCGCTTCCTGGGCACGGTCGTCAAGACCACCGCCTTCGGCGCGTTCGTCTCGCTGCTGCCCGGTCGCGACGGCCTGGTCCACATCTCCAAGCTGGGCAACGGCAAGCGCATCGACAAGGTCGAGGACGTGGTGAACGTCGGCTCGAAGCTGCGCGTGGAGATCGCCGACATCGACGAGCGCGGCAAGATCAGCCTGATCCCCGTCGCCGACGACGCCCCGGCGGCTGCGGACGCCTAACCGCGACTGATCGACGACGACACGGTGCCGCAGGCCCCGACCAATCCCGGTCGGGTCTGCGGCACCGTCGTTTGTCTGAGGCCGTGACGACGTGCGGTGCCGCGGCGCCGGGTTCTGCTAGCGGAACGCGCGGTCGGCGAAGCGTCGGAAGAGGACCGCGCAATCGGCGACGAATCCCCGACGGGTCAGTCCGGTAGCGGCCAGGGCCGCACCGTGGTCGATCGCGACCACGGTGGCAACGACCAGGGCGAAGGCCGTCCATACGCCGCCCGCGAGACGGCGGAACGGCGGAGTCGTCCTCGCGAACTCCTCGGCCAGTCGGGAACCTTGAAACGCCACGTGGCGGAACTCGTCGTCGAGGATGCGCAGCGATACCTCGCGCAGGAGCGGGTCGCCGCCCCCGTCGGCGAGTGCGCGGTAGTAGCGGAGCGCGATCACCTCGGCCACCGCGAGCACCATCACCTCGGCACGCAAGCCCGCCAGTCGCCTTACCCGGATGAACACCGCGTCGCTCCAGTGTCGGTCGATCGTGGGGTGACCGGCCGAGTGGAGGAGTTCGGCGAGCATCCGCGCATGGTTCTGTTCCTCGGCGACGAAGAGGTGCACCGCACGCGCGTAGTCGGCATCGCCGTGCGCGACGGCCGCGTTGATGAGTTCCTCGCCGTCGCCGCTCTCGCCGACCTGGAAGCGTTGCAGACTCCGGACGACCGCCGGCCCCAGCCGGGCGCCGCCGGCCCAGTCCGGATCGGGGGTCGTCGCGCGCGCATCCGCCGCCTGCCGGAAGTCGTCGAGCCACACCGCCGACGTGCTCCACCGGCCGGTCGGACCGGACTTCGGAAATATGCCCATTGTCTGATTGTCTCAAGGCGTCGGCATGCATCGGAGGTTCCGCTGCGGTCGTGGCCATTCGGCGAAAGACGGACCCGGGCGCGTCGGCGGTGCGGCGTAGCCTGAAATGTATGGCTGATACGACGGTGATCATCGGGGGCGGCCTTGCGGGAGCGAAGACCGCCGAAGCACTGCGCGAGAAGGGGTTCGACGGGCCGATCGTGCTCGTCGCCGCCGAATCTCATCTGCCCTACGAACGCCCGCCACTGTCGAAGGGCTATCTCTCGGGGGCGGACGATCGCGATTCGGTCTTCGTCCACGACCGCGCCTGGTACGACGAGCACAAGGTCGATCTGCGCACCGGGGTGAGCGCCGAGAAGATCGATCGCGACGCCAAGCTGGTTCGGCTCTCCGACGGGACGTCGGTGGCCTACGACAAGGTCGTCATCGCCACCGGATCGAGGCCCCGCCCGTTCCCCGGCAAGCCCGACGTCCTCTATCTGCGGACCCTCGACGACTCCGATCTGCTGCGGGAGAAGTTCGGCGACGGCAAGTCGCTGGTGATCGTCGGTGCCGGTTGGATCGGATTGGAGGTGGCCGCGGCCGCTCGCGCCGCGGGCACCGCGGTGACCGTCGTCGAACCCGCCGACGTGCCGCTGGAGAAGGTGCTGGGCGCGCGACAGGGCGAGGTCATCGCCGATCTGCACCGCCGGCACGGCGTCGATCTGCGCCTGGGGACGGGAGTGGAATCGATCGAACCCGGGGTCGTCGTCATCGACGGCGGGGAGCGGTTGGCGGCGGACACGGTCGTCGTCGGCATCGGGGCCGAGCCGGTCGTCGACCTCGCCCGTGACGCCGGGCTGGCCGTCGGCAACGGAATCGATGTCGACGCGGGGCTGCGGACCAGCGATCCGGACATCTTCGCCGTCGGCGACATCGCCAACCACGACCACCCGCGGTACGGGCGGTTGCGCGTCGAACACTGGGCGAACGCCCTCAACCAACCGACAGTGGCGGCGGCGAATGTTCTCGGCGGCGACGAGGAGTACGAGCGGCTGCCGTACTTCTACACCGACCAGTACGAGTTCGGGATGGAGTACCGCGGGTTCGCCTCCGGCGACGACGAACTGGTGATCCGGGGCAGTGTCGACGACCTCGAATACCTCGCGTTCTGGCTCGTCGACGGCAAAGTCGCCGCGGCGATGAACGTGAACATCTGGGATGCCGGCGATGATCTGGTGGCATTGCTCGAGTCGGGGAGGGTCGTCGACAGGGCTCGCCTGGCCGATCCTGCCGTCGCACTCGCCGATGTCTGAGTGAACACGCCGAATCCGCGGCTGGGGTCGATACGATCGGGCCTATGAACCTCGACGAATACATGGGCCACGACGCGACCGCACTCGCCGAACTGGTCGCGGCCAAGCAGGTCACCCCGAAGGAGTTGCTCGACTTGGCGCGCAAACGCGCGGGGCAGGTCAACGGAAAGCTCAACGCGATCGTCATCAATATCGACCGCGAGGCCGACGAGCAGGTCAAGGGCGACCTGACCGGACCGTTCGCCGGGGTCCCGTTCCTCGTCAAGGACCTGCACCAGGAGTACAAGGGATACCCGACGACGGCGGGCTGTCGGGCCCTGCGCAACGACGTCGCGACCGAGAACGCGCTGCTTGTCGACCGGTTCCTGGATGCGGGTCTGGTGATCTTCGGGAAGACGGCCACCCCCGAGCTGGGGTCGAAGGGGATCACCGAATCGAAGCTGTGGGGTCCGTGCCGCAATCCGTGGGACACCTCGCGCACCCCGGGCGGGTCGTCGGGCGGATCGGCGGCGTCGGTAGCGGCCGGCATCGTGCCGGCGGCCGGTGCCAACGACGGCGGTGGCTCGATCAGGATTCCGGCGGCCTGTAACGGTCTCGTCGGTCTCAAGCCGAGTCGCGGTCTCGCGCCCTACGGTCCGCAACGGGGGGAGTCGATGTTCGGCATGGCCACCGAGGGGGTAGTGGCGCGCACCGTGCGTGACACCGCCGGTCTGATGGACGTCATCGTCGGGCGCACCCCGTTCGCCGACTACCAGGCCGCGATGCCGTCCCGAAAGTTTGCCGAGGCGATCAAGAAGAAGCCGCGCAAGTTGAAGATCGGGTTCTCGGCGCATTCCGCCATCACCGGCAAGGCCGATCCGCAGGCCGTCGCGGCGATGACCGCGACGGCGGAGCTGCTGACCGACCTCGGCCACGTCGTGGAGGAGGTGGCGCCTCCCTACGACGACAAGGCATTGGCGCAGACCTTCCTGACCATCTGGTTCGCCCAACTGGAAGGGCAGGTAGCGGAGATCAAGGCGCGGACGGGCGCGAAGGACTCCGACTTCGAGCCGGACACCCTGGCCGTCGCCGAGATCGGCCGCGCCAGCGGCGTCGCGGCGCTGATGGCGGCGCTCGGGCAGGTGAAGGAGTACACCTACGCCATGGAGCGGTTCTACGCCGATCACGACTTCTTCCTCACCCCGACCATCGCGTGCGAGCCGATCAAGGTCGGCTCGCTGGATACACCGGTGCCGCTGCAGGTCGCGGCCCGCGTCGTTCACCGGGTCCACGCGGGAAAGGCGTTGGTCCGCACCGGGGTCATCGACCAGATGATCGACGACAATCTCGGCTGGGTCCCGTATACGCAGCTCGCGAATCTGACCGGCCGACCGGCGATCACCGTCCCCGTCCACTGGACTGCCGACGGTCTGCCCCTGGGCGTCCAGTTCAACGGCGCGCTCGGCGCCGACGCGGCGCTGCTGCAACTGGCGACGCAGTTGGAGGAGGCCCAGCCGTGGATCGAGCGCTTCCCGGCCGAGCCGAAGCATCACCTGTCGGCGGTATAGGGGGCGCGGTGGTCGAGTGCTCCTCACGGGGATGTCCCCGCGGTGGTCGAGTGGATCCGAGGCGCTAGACGCGTTGGTCGAGTGGATCCGAGGCGCTAGCCGAGGAACCGTATCGAGACCCGGCGAGTCGAAATACCAACGCGCGCACAGGAGTTGACCCTCGACCATCAAGCGGCGACGAGTAGGGCCAGCACTGCTTCGACTGGTGAGGACCGGTCGATTGTGTCGGGATTCCCGACTCGTGGTGGTCCCCAGTGTTCGTCGGGTCGGATGCGTTTCATTATCGGCGTGGTCGGTGGCGCTGTGTCACCGTCGGCGCTGGTTGTCTGGTCGTCGCCCGCGGCCTGGTCGTGGTCGTGCTGGTTGGGGTCGAATACGGTTCCGTGTAGGTAGGTGCGGGGGTCGTGGGTGTGGTTGACCTGGAAGGGTTGGTCGGTTCCGGTGCGTCGCCATCCGGTGCGTCCGGTGTGGGGTCCGTTGGTGAAGACGTGGGTTTCCCATTGGCCGGGTTTGGTACCGACGGCCCGGTTGTGTCGGCCGCAGGCCCCGGTCATGTCGGTCACGTTGGTTGATCCGCCGTGGGCGTAGTCGCGGGTGGCGTGGTGGGCTTGGGTGCGGGAGAACGGTTGCCCGCAGCCGGGTTTGCTGCAGCCGGGTTCGGCGGCGAACAGGGCCAGGCGTTGGGTTTTGGTCGCCAGCCGCCGGCCGCGCCCGAAGTTCAGCACGCTGCGGGTGTGGTGGTGAAAGACCGCCAACCACGGGGTGGCGTGGGCGGCCAGATGGATCAAGTCACCGATGGGCACCATGGTGCCGGTCGCGGTCACTCCGATTCCGGCGCGGCGTGCCAAGTCGTGTTCGTCGATGGTGATCACCACCTCGGCCGGGATCCGATCCGGTTTCCCCAACGCCTCGTGTCCCAGCAGCCAATCCAACCCGGCTTCTAGGGCGTCGTGGTCGCGTTGTGCCGAGGTTCGGGTGTCGCGGCCCCGGGCCTGTATCAACGCATGGTGACGCGCGTCAGCCACGGTGGTGTCGCGGCCGGTGGTGGTGCCGTCAGGGTCGGTGGTGGGGTTGGGGTCGGTGGCGTCGAGAGTCATGAGGGCGAGTGGGCCGGTGATGCGGTGTTCGTCGTCGTCGGGGTTGTTCATGCCGGGTTTGCCCCAGTTGTCGAGCAGTATTTCGAGTTTGGCCCGGACCTGGGGTGTCACATACCCGCTGAGTTTGGACATCAAATCCGCGCCTTGGGCTCCCAGGTGCAGGCTGCGGCGGCGGTGCCGGTCGCTGTCGTCGGTCAGGGTGCCATCGGGGTCCAGGTGGGCCAGGATCCGTTGCCCAAGACGGTTCATGTCTTTCGGGGTGGCTGCCTTCGCGGCCTCGGTCAACACCGTCACCGCCGCCGCCACCTCCCGCGGGTCGGCTTGGTGCGGGATTTTGTTCAGGACTTGTTCGATCACCCGCACATGCTCACCCGACACCACCCCGGCTGCGACCGCCACCGCCAACGGTTCGCGTTTGGGCGGCAACGGTTGCCCGGTCAACGCGGTGCACACCCCGATCGCCTCGGCCACCACCTCCCGACGCCTGGCCTCGCCTGGCCCCAACCGCAGGTATTCGCTGTACCAGGCCCGCGGTGTCGCATACCCCAACCACAAATTCCGGTCCGACACTTCCACCAGCAACGCCGCATTCACCCCGTCCGCGCGCCGCCACGCCCGCTCCAGCACCTCCACCGTCGCGGTCACTTCGGTATCCGAGGCCAACCCCAACGAGGCAGACCCCAGTTTCGTGATCGCGGCATCAATCAACCCCGCCAACTCCCGAGGCGAATCCGGCAACACCGCCGGCATCGCATCAGCCACCGCCGCGTCGGTCAATTGGATCCACCCCCTCAACCCCGGTTCGAATATACGTTCTATTCTACCAACCTGGTGTGAGGTGCGCAACACATTGCTCTGGACACAGCACACGTGCGATCCGACGTCGACTCACCGGGGTCTCGATACGGTTCCTCGGCTAGCGCCTCGGATCCACTCGACCACCCATCTGGCTAGCGCCTCGGATCCACTCGACCACCGATTACTCGGATCCACTCGACCACCTAAGCAACCACTCGACCACCCAAAGCGACCACTCGACCACTCTCAGGACGAGGCGAGGACGCCGGCGAGGCCGGCCAGACAGGCGACCACCAGCGCGCCGACTCCCAGCGCGACGATCGGGTAGTAGAAGGTCAGGCCGTCCGCGCGCCAGGCCAACGCGGCAGCGCCGAGATACACCGCGATTGCGGACAGCGGTACACCGATGACCCCGATGACGAGCGCGATGTAGACGGCCGTCTTCGGTCCGCCGTCGGACAGCATCATGCTGAAGAAGCCCAGCATGACCGCTCCCATCACGGGTAGGAGGAGGGCGACGAACAGCGCGATCGTCACCCAGGTGTCCCAGGCCCCGCCGACGAGGTAGGCACTCGCGCCGAGTGCCGCCACGCCGACCGTGGTCCCGATGCCCCCGACGATGGCGCTGCGGCGTCTGCGTGTTCGCTTTTCCGCGTAGTCTCGCTGGCTGCGCACGACCGCCGCCTGTGTCGCGGCATCGTTGCGCCGACGTTGGCTTTGCGCAGCCTGCTGCAGGTCGACGAGGGAATCGGCTAGTCCGGGAGACGCCGGCCCGTCTCCGCTGCGAATAGTCCGGATGAGGGCGGGCAGGTCATCGGAGAGCAGCGAGACGATTCGCCGTCCGGAGTCCAGCTCGGACAGGTCGAGATACAGCACGTTGTCCTCGACCAGCTCACGCAGTCGCCCGGCCTCCTCGCTGCGCGGGATCTGATCGGCGATCCAGGTCATGACGTAGGCCGTCGTCGACGACTTCGCCTCCCACGTTCGCTCGGCGAATCTGATGGTTCCGACCATCGCCCCAGTATGCCGATCGGTCGCCACAATTCGGTCCCGCCTCGACCGCACAACCGACGAATGCCCCGCGACACCGTGGTAGGGCGTCGCGGGGCATTCGGATCGTGTCGTACTCAGACGATGTCGAGAAGCGAGGTCTCGTTCTCGGTGCCGATTCCGCCCAGCGGCTTGGCGGTCGAGTCGTCGAGGATCTGGTCCAGGTGCTCCTTGATGTCGTCCGGGGTGCACTCGGGGTTGGCGTAGCCCTCGTTCATCGCGAGCGAGAACCGCTGCATCAGACCGCCCTGGGTGAGCAGGATCTCGCCGGCGACGCCGCACTCCTCGCTGGCGAGGTAGGCGACCATGGCCGAGACCATCGCCGTCGTCATATTCGCCTTGAGGGTGTCCTTCAGCTCCTGCGGGATGTCGGCGGCCTCGGCCATCCGGGTGTAGGCGGTCGGCGCGATCGCGTTGACGCGGATCCCCTGCTTGAGCGCCTCGATCGAGAGCGAGCGGGTCCAGCCGAAGATCGCGGCCTTGGAGGCTACGTAAGGAGTCTCACCCTCCCAGCCGGACACCGTCGGCGACGAGGTGCTGACCACGCGCCCGTTGCCGCTCTTGACCAGATGCGGCCACGCGGCGGCCGTCACCGCGACCGTGCCGAGGAAGTTGATGTCCATGTGTCGACGCGTCTGCTCCATGACCCCGGGGCCGAAGTCGTCGTGCTTGTCGACACCGGCATTGTTCACGACGATGTCGAGCTGGCCGAAGGCGTCGACGGCCGCCTGGACGATGGCCCTGGCATCCTCGTCCTTGGACACGTCACCCTGCTTGGCGGCGGCTTTGCCGCCGGCGGCCTTGATCCCCGCGGCCACTTCCTCGGCCACATCCGCGTCGACGTCGCTGACGAGGACCGAAGCGCCGAGCTTGGCGAGCGTCTCGGCGTGCGACCGTCCCAGACCACGGCCCGCGCCGGTTACCAATGCGACCTTGTTGTCGAAGTTAATCATGTCGTCTACTCACTTCCCTGATGTGTGGGCCGGTCTTGCCTCTGCCCGGTGCGGCGGGGTGTGGCCGCCGGCGCGATGCGTCAGGCGAGCGAAACCCGCATACCGGATCCCGGTACATCCCCGATTCTGGTGCGTGTCGTGAATCACAGATGTCCAGATCCTTGGACACCTTTGCGGCCGGCGTCGGCGTCGAACGCGAGGCGGGGCGCGGACTCGTCGTCGGCGGAGTCACTAGACTCGACGACGATCAGACGATCACGAGTGACGCGGGAAGAGGGCAGATGACGGACAGCATTCGCACGGGTGTGTTGGGCAG
The DNA here is from genome assembly GCF_013348785.1 of Gordonia sp. X0973. NCBI lineage: Bacteria > Bacillati > Actinomycetota > Actinomycetes > Mycobacteriales > Gordoniaceae > Gordonia > Gordonia sp. X0973. The sequence goes on along the minus strand of NZ_CP054691.1, from coordinate 2,072,490 downwards.
CAACGGCAAAGTGGGGCGGGCCATCGTCGCCGGCGTCGACGCGGCCGCCGACACCGAGTTCACCGTTGGCGTCGACCAGGGAGACCCGCTGCAGCGCTTCGTCGACTCGAATACCCAGGTCGTCGTCGACTTCACCCATCCCGACGTCGTCATGGACAACCTGAAGTTCTTGGTGGACAACGGTATCCACGCCGTCGTCGGCACCACCGGCTTCACCGCCGAGCGCCTCGCGCAGGTCCAGGCCTGGGTCGACGCGAAGCCCGGCTCGGCGGTCCTGATCGCGCCCAACTTCGCGATCGGCGCCATCCTGTCCATGCATTTCGCGCAGCAGGCCGCGCGGTTCTTCGATTCGGTCGAGGTCATCGAGCTGCACCATCCGCAGAAGGCCGACGCCCCGTCGGGCACCGCCGGTCGCACCGCCCAGCTGATCGCGACCGCACGCGCCGAGGCCGGGTTGGGCCCGATGCCCGACGCCACGTCGACCGGTATCGACGGGGCCCGCGGCGCCGTCGTCGGCGACGTCCACGTGCACTCGGTCCGGCTGACGGGTCTGGTCGCCCACCAGGAGGTGCTGTTCGGCACCCAGGGGGAGACCCTGACCATCCGGCACGATTCGATCGACCGCACCTCCTTCGTCCCGGGGGTCCTCCTCGGCGTCCGCGAGATCGGTGCGCACCCCGGCTTGACCGTCGGACTCGACGCGTTCATGAACCTCTCGTAGGGGTGGCGACGATGACTGCCGACCCCGGCAAGCGCGACGCCCGGCCCACCGTGGTGATGATCGGACTGATCGTCACCGCGCTGCTCGTCTACCTGGTCCTCCTCGGACGGATGGGGGTCATGTTGATCGCCTCCGGCAAGGCGGTGGGGATCGGCATGGGCATCGGCGTGCTGATCCTGCCGTTCCTGGGGGCCTGGATGGTCTACCAGACGCTGGCCGCGGGCATCTGGCACCAGCGCTTGGGGGCGGCCGCCGCCGCGGCCGGACGCGACCTCGACGTCTCCGAACTGCCGCGCCGCCCCTCGGGACGGTTGGAACGGGAGGCGGCCGACGCGCTGTTCGCACAGGTGCGCACCGAGTGGGAGGCCGATCCCGACGACTGGTGCAACACCTATCGCATCGCCCGCGCCTACGACTACGCCGGCGACCGCGGTCGTGCCCGACAGATGATGAAGACCGCCGTCGCCCAGTACCGGGCGGAAGCCGCGCGGGAGGCCGAAGCCCCGTGATCGACCAGGCCCGTGCCATCGAGGAGGCGGAACGGTTCTGGGCCGCCGTGTTGACGCGGGTCACCGACGCGGATCTGGACGAGCCGGGCGGCTGCGGCACCTGGTCCAACCGGGAGTTGATCAACCACGTGATCGGCGGCGGCCACCGCTACGCCATGCTGCTCGACGGTGCGACGGCGGCACAGACCGCGGCGACCCGCGACACCGATTACGTCGGCACCGATCCGCTCGACCGGTTCTGGGAGTACGCGCGCATGGCCCACGAGGCGGCCGAGACGGCCGACCTGGATGCGATCGTCGACCACCGTGCCGGCCGGCGCACCGGGCACTCCCTGCTGACCATCCGGGTGGCGGAGCTGGCGTTGCACGCCCGCGATCTCTGCGTCGGGATCGGTGCGGCGTGGGAGCCGCCGTCGGATGTCGTGGAGTACCTGCTGGACAGCGCGGCGCCCGAGGTCGAAGAGTTGCGCGCCCAGGGGCTGTTCGGCCCGGCGCTCACACCGGCCTCGGACAGTGCGGCCGATCGGCTGCTCGCGTTTACCGGTCGGGCATGAGGTCGTCGCCGTACCGTCGAATCACCGCCGAGCACGACAGTGTGAAGCACATCCCGGAGGGGGAGCGTTGGCCCGACTGCTGATCGTCCACCACACGCCGTCGCCGCATTGCCAGGAGATGTTCGAGGCCGTCGTCGCCGGGACGGGCGATCCCGACATCGAGGGCGTCGAGGTGGTGCGCCGCGCCGCGCTGTCGGTCTCCGCATCGGACTTCCTGGAGGCCGACGGCTATCTCCTGGGCACCCCGGCCAACCTCGGATACATCAGCGGGGCGTTGAAGCACGCCTTCGACTGCGCCTACTACCAGATCCTCGACTCGACGCGGGGCCGGCCGTTCGGCGCCTACCTGCACGGCAACCAGGGAACCGAAGGGGCGCAGAAGGCGATCACGACGATCACGACGGGACTCGGCTGGGAGAAGGCGGCCGAGTTCGTCGTCGTATCCGGTGCGCCGACGAAAGCCGACCGCGAGGCCTGCTGGGAACTCGGGGCCACCGTGGCCGCGCAGCTGATGGCCTGAGGTGAATCGATGACCGCCACCGACGACACGATGCAGCCGCACCCACCGCCGACGTCGTCGCAGGCGCAGACCCGCCGGGCGATCTGGAACACGCTGCGGGGGTCGAGCGGCAACCTCGTCGAGTGGTACGACGTCTACGTCTACACCGTGTTCGCCACCTATTTCGAAGGCCACTTCTTCGACCCGGCGGACAAGAACTCGCTGGTCTACGTGTACGCGATCTTCGCGGTGACCTTCGTGATGCGCCCCATCGGCTCGTGGTTCTTCGGCCGCTACGCCGACCGCCGCGGGCGACGGGCCGCACTGACCCTGAGCGTGACGATCATGGCGGCGTGCTCCTTCGTCATCGCGGTCATCCCGGGCCGGGAGACGATCGGTATCGCGGCTGCATTGATCCTGTTGCTCTGCCGGCTGGTGCAGGGATTCGCGACGGGCGGCGAGTACGGCACGTCGGCAACCTACATGTCCGAGGCGGCGACCCGCGAGCGGCGGGGCTTCTTCTCGTCGTTCCAGTACGTCACCCTGGTGGGCGGGCACGTGCTCGCCCAGTTCACCCTGCTCATCCTCCAGTCGGTGCTCACCAAGGACCAGTTGCACGAGTTCGGTTGGCGCATCGGCTTCTTCATCGGCGGCATCGCGGCCATCGTGGTGTTCTGGTTGCGGCGCACGATGGACGAATCCCTGTCCGACGAGCAGCTGGCGGCCGTGCGCGACGGCGAGGACACGTCGTCGGGATCGATGCGGGAGCTGCTCACCGGCTATTGGCGCCCGCTGGTGCTGTGCTTCCTGATCACGATGGGCGGGACGCTGGCGTTCTACGTGTACAGCGTCACCGCGCCGGCCATCGTGAAGACGGCCTACGCGGATCACGCGATGACCGCGACGTGGATCAACCTGATCGGCCTGATCTTCCTCATGGTGATCCAGCCGATCGGCGGGCTGATCAGCGACGTGGTCGGCCGCAAACCGATGCTGGTGTTCTTCGGCGTCGGCGGAGTGCTCTACACGTACTTCCTCATCACCTATCTGCCGACGGTGTCCGTCGCGATCGGCTCGCTGGCGATGGTCTGCCTCGGCTACATCATCATCACCGGTTACACGTCGATCAACGCGCTGGTGAAGGCCGAACTCTTCCCGTCGCACGTCCGCGCGCTGGGGGTGGGGATCGGCTACGCCCTGGCCAACTCGGTCTTCGGCGGCACCGCGCCGATGCTCTACGAGGCGGCGACCAGGAGCCATCACGTGTCCTGGTTCATCGCGTATGTCGTGGTGACCATCGGCGCGTCGCTCGTCGTCTACGTCTTCTTCCTGCGCAACAAGTCGCAGACCCACCTGGACCGGGAACGGGGCGCCGCGTTCGGCGGGTAGCCGACCCCGTGCCGATCATCCGCGGGCGGGTGCTTGGATGGTGAGCGATCGCGCTGACCGCGCCACCTGTCTTCGAAAGGACATCGATGACTTACCCGCCGTCCCAAGGCAATCCGACCGGCTGGGAGCAACCGGTGGTGCCGGCGTCGGCACCGGCCGGGCCGCACGCCGGCGGGTTCCCGACCGGCGCGTATCCGCCGGTGGGACCGCCGTCGCCCAAGAACAGTTCCACGAAGTGGATCATCGGCGCGGTCATCGGCCTCGTCGTCGTCCTGCTGATCGGCGTCGGCGCCATCGTCGCGGTCGGCATGTTGAACCGGTCCGCGCCCGCCGGCGACGCCGTCAAGGGCTATTTGGAGGCATTGCAGCGCGGCGACGCTAAGACGGCCCTGTCCTATGGTGCCTCGCAGCCCGGTTCGACGGAACTGCTGACCGACGAGGCGCTCAAGAAGCAGATCGCGAAGGCGCCGATCAGCGATATCCGGATCCTGAGTGACTCGACGGCCAAGGGTCCGCAGATCTCGATCGGATCGGTGCACGTCTCGGTGAAGTTCGGTGACAAGACCTCCGACGACACGCTGTTCATGAAGAAGTCGGGGCGCGCCTGGAAGCTCGACAACGCGGCGGTGAACATCAAGAACTACTTCGACACACCGATCGTCAAGGTTCTCGGCAAGACGCTGACCAAGGGCGACTCCGTCTACATCTTCCCCGGCTGGATGGGAATCGAGCCGCTCACCTCGAACTACAGCGTCGACGGCGACCGGATCGCGACGCTGCAGGACCTGCTCGGCTTCTCATCGATGATGACGACGGACCTCGACGTCAAGGTGACCGAATCCGGCTACGCCGCGGCCAACCAGGCGGTCCGCGACGCGATCGCCAAGTGCGCGGGGTCGACGGATCTGGCGCCGGCGAACTGCCCCAACCGGATCGACGACGGCGACGCGCTGCCCAACACCGCGAAATGGGCGCCGCCGGTGATGCCCGAGTCGCTGGGGGACGGAAATTTCAACGAACTGGACGCGCAGTTGACCTACTACTCGGCGAAGATCGCGTTCCCGTACACGGTGCAGACCCGAAGCGGCCCGAAGTCGGATACCGACAACGCCTACGTCTCGATCAAGGTGGATCTGACGCAGAGCCCGCCGGCGGTGAAGTTCGACTGAGTCGAAGCGGGCCCCGGACGCGTCGGCTGGATAGACTCGGTGCCATGAGCGCGCCCATCCCCACGCCGTACGAGGATCTGCTGCGCCAGGTCACCGAGCACGGCACACCCAAGGCGGATCGCACGGGCACCGGCACCCGCAGCATCTTCGGCGCGCAGCTGCGCTACGACCTGTCGCAGGGCTTCCCGCTCATCACCACGAAGAAGGTGCACCTCAAGTCGATCGTCTACGAACTCCTGTGGTTCCTGCGCGGCGACTCCAACGTGCGCTGGCTCCAGGAGCACGGCGTGACGATCTGGGACGAGTGGGCCGACGAGAACGGTGACCTCGGGCCGGTCTACGGGGTGCAGTGGCGGTCGTGGCCGACACCGTCGGGCGAGCACGTGGATCAGATCGCGAATGCGATCGAGATGCTCAAGTCCAACCCCGACTCCCGTCGCAACATCGTCTCCGCGTGGAACGTCGGGGAGATCCCGCAGATGGCCCTGCCGCCCTGCCACGCGTTCATCCAGTTCTACGTCGCCGACGGCAAGCTCTCCTGCCAGCTGTACCAGCGCAGCGCGGATCTCTTCCTCGGGGTGCCGTTCAACATCGCGTCGTATGCGCTGCTCACGCACATGATGGCGCAGCAGGCCGGTCTCGACGTCGGGGATTTCGTGTGGACCGGCGGCGACTGCCACATCTACGACAACCACGTCGAGCAGGTCGCCGAGCAGCTGTCGCGCGGGCCGTTCCCGTATCCGACGCTCGAACTGCGCCGCCGCGAGTCGATCGACGCCTACGAATACGACGACGTCGCGGTGCTCGGCTACCAGTCGCATCCGGCGATCAAAGCGCCGGTGGCCGTGTGAGCGATACCGCATGGGTCGCCATGCCCGCGCGGGTGTGCCTCGTGTGGGCCCAGGCGCGCGACGGTGCGATCGGGCGCGACAACACGATTCCGTGGCGGGTCCCGGAAGACCTGGCGCGCTTCAAGGAGCTGACCGTCGGCCATCCGGTCGTCATGGGCCGTAAGACCTGGGACTCGCTGCCGCGAAAGTTTCGCCCGCTGCCCGGGCGGCGCAACATCGTCGTCACCCGAAACGACGATTGGTCCGACGACGGGGCGGTGCGCGCGCGGACCGTCGACGAGGCACTCGCGCTGGCCGCGGGAGAGCCGGTGTCGGTGATCGGCGGGGCCGAGATCTATCGCTCGACGATGGCCCGGGCGACCGAGTTGGCGGTCACCGAGATCGACGTCGACGTGCCCGGTGCCGACGCTTTCGCACCCGAGATCGGCGACGGGTGGGAGACCGAGTCCACCGGCGAATGGCTGCGGTCGGATTCCGGCCTCGACTATCGATTCGTCAACTATCGTCGCAAGCGCGACTGAGACGCAGCGCTATTGAGAACACGAAGGCGGAGCGAGGAACGATGACCATCCTGCGCGGATTCGCACCCTGGATCGTCTACGGGGTGGTGGCCGGATTCAGCGACGACTCCTGGCGCTGGGGCGCGTTGGCCGCCGTCGTCGTCGGTTTGGCGCTGATCCTCGACGACCGCCGGCACGGTATCGGACCCGACGCGCAGATCCTCGAGATCAGCGCGGTGGTCTTCTTCGTCGCGCTCGCGGCGGTCGGATTCATCACCCGGAACACGACGATCCACCAATACGACAGCACGTTGGCGTTCGGCTGGCTGGCGTTGACCGCGTGGGCCTCGTTGGCCATCGGCAAGCCCTTCACCGAGGGAATCGCCAAACGTGAGGTGCCGCAACAATATTGGGGCACCGAGAAGTTCCGTCGCGTCAACCGGGTGATCACCGCGGTCTGGGCGGTGGCGTTCACCCTCACCGCGATCGCGGTCTGGATCATCTACCGCACCGATGCCGGCGACCTAGCCGACGGCATCGCCCAAGCGGTCGGCTTCATCCTGCCGATCAGTTTCACCAACTGGTACAAGAGCCGCGCCGCCGCCACCGGTGATGCAGCCCAGCAACCCGGCTGATCCGATATGGCAAAGTAGACTCCCGACTCCGGGCGGGAGCTGCCCGCCGGCCGACGACAAGGATTGCAGTGGCGGTTACCCAGGACGGCAAGTCCTATTCGCTCGTGATGTTCGACCTCGATGACACGCTCGCCGCGTCGAAGAGCCCGTTGAGCGACGAGATGGTCGACCTGATGCGCCGTCTGCTCGGGCAGGCGTCGGTGTGCATCATCTCCGGCGGCAACGAGACCCAGTTCCGCAACCAAGTCCTCAACCGGATCGGGAGCTTCGACGGGCTGGAGCGCCTGCACCTCATGCCGACGTGCGGCACCCACTACCTGCGCTTCGCCGACGGCGACTGGGAGACCGTCTACAAGGAGGACCTCACCGAGGACCAGAAGGCCCGTGCGCTCGACGTCGTCGAAACGGGTGCGCGCGAGCTGGGCCTCTGGGAGTCGAAGACGTGGGGTCCGATCCTCGAGGACCGGGGCAGCCAGATCACCTTCAGCGCCCTGGGCCAGAAGGCGCCCGTCGACGCGAAGGCCGCCTGGGACCCCGACGGCGGGAAGAAGGAATCCCTGCGCGCCTACGCCGCGCAGCGGCTGCCCGATCTCGAGGTCCGCAGCGGCGGTTCGACCTCGGTCGACATCACCCGCAAGGGGATCGACAAGGCCTATGGGGCGCGGCGGCTCATGGAGCTCCTGAGCCTGGGAACCGGCGACATCCTGTTCTTCGGCGACCGCCTCGACGAGGGCGGCAACGATCGTCCGGTCGCCGACCTCGGCATCGACTCGGTGCAGGTACACGGGCACGAGGACACCGCGACCCGGCTCACCGCGCTCCTCGCCTGAGCGCCGGCTATCCGCGCAGCTGGGCGCGCAGGGTCGCGATCTCCGCGTCGGACAGGCGCAGCCCCCGGCGCAGGTAGCCGTCGAAGCTGCCGTACATGCGGTCGGCGGTCGCGAACGACGTGTTGAGCCATTCGATCCGCACGCCGTTCTGGGCGTCGGCCGAGGTGGTGTGGCGGAACTTGTTCGACGCGAGGTAGTCGCGGTTCACCGTCGCGCGGTCGACGCCGGCGATGGTCAGGAGCATGGCGGCGGTCCAGCCGGTGCGGTCCTTGCCCGCCGTGCAGTGGAACAGCACCGCGTGTCCCTTGGCGAGGGTGGCCGACACCAGCCGCAGGGTCCGCGCGAACTCGGCGCGGGCGTGGGGCTCGGAGACGAACATGCGGTAGCCGTCGTCGAGATTGAGCGCTCCGACGAGTTGGTCGCCGAAGATGTCGGCGGCGACGTTCTTGGCGCCGGGCACCGGCCGATCGGGCTGCAAACCCCGCTCGATGCCGGTGCGCAGGTCGACGACGGTCGCCACCCCGCGCCCGGCCAGGGCGCGCTGGTCGCCCGGGGTCAACTTGGACAGGTTGTCGCTGCGGATGACCCGCGGGTTCAGCGCATGCCCATCGGTGGTGCGGTAGGTCGCGAAGGTCCGCGTGTTCTCCGTGCCCTGCAGTCGGATCAGGCGCGGATCGGTCTTCACCGGGTGGGCCGCGTCGGAATGGGCGGCGCCGGACCGGGAGTCGGGGGCGGGCGCGGCCTGTGCGGCCGGATCGACGGCCAGCACCGTCATGCCGAGGGCGAGCACGGCGCAGGCGGCCGCGGTGGTGAGTCGGGCCGCGGTGGGACGCGGTCGGGTGGGGCGGAGGAGGGGCGACGCGGTCTGCTGCATGAACCGACCATAACCGGCCGAGGCGAACGGCCGGGCTAGTGTTGGGGCCATCCAGCCCACCAGCAGAAGGCATTCCCGTGTCGCAGCTAGTCCCACTGTCCGTGCAACTCGTCGCCTCCACCCGGTTCACCGTGCCCGACGTGCCCTGGACGACCGATGCCGACGGCGGTGAGGCGCTCATCGAGTTCGCCGGTCGTGCCTGCTACGAGAGCTGGGACAAACCGAATCCGCGGACCGCGACGAATGCCGGCTACCTCCGTCACGTCCTCGAGGTGGGGCACACCTCCCTGTTCGAGCATGCGACGGTGACCTTCTACATCACCGGCATCTCGCGGTCGTGCACCCACGAATTGATCCGGCACCGACACTTCTCGTATTCGCAGCTCTCGCAGCGGTTCGTCCCCGAGCACGACGCGAGCGTCGTCGCACCGCCCGCCATTCGCGACGACGAGGAACTCGAGGAACTGTTCCTGGCGGCCACCGATGCCAGTCGTGCCGCGTACACCGAGCTGTTGTCGCGTTTGGAGGAGAAGTTCGCCGACGTGCCCAACGCGATCCTCCGCCGCAAGCAGGCCAGGCAGGCGGCGCGTGCGGTGCTGCCGAACGCCACGGAGACGAAGATCGTGGTCACCGGCAACTACCGGGCGTGGCGTCACTTCATCGGAATGCGCGCCACCGAGCACGCCGACGTCGAGATTCGCCAGCTCGCCGTCGAATGTCTGCGGCAGTTGGCTGAGCTCGCCCCGACGGTGTTCGGCGACTTCGAGATTTCGACTCTTTCCGACGGCAGCGAGGTGGCCACCTCGCCGTATGTGCTGGAGGGGTGAGCGGGTAGCCTTGACCAACATGACTGCAGGTGAGAACGCCACCGCCGACCGTGCTTTCGGCACGATCGGCGTGGCCATGGTGACCCCGTTTTCCGTCGACGGTTCCCTCGACCTCGACAAGGCCGCCGAGCTGGCCGTCCACCTGGCCGACAAGGGTGTCGACAACCTGGTCCTCGCCGGCACCACGGGCGAGTCGCCCACCACGCAGCCGGCGGAGAAGCTCGAGGTCCTGCGTGCGGTCCTCGACGCCGTCGGCGACCGCGTGAAGATCACCGCGGGCGTCGGCACCTATGACACCGCCGAGAGCGTCGTCTTCGCGAAGGACGCGCAGCAGGCTGGTGCGCACGGGCTCCTCGTCGTCACGCCGTACTACTCCAAACCGCCGCAGTCGGGGCTGCTGGCCCACTTCACCGCGGTCGCCGACGGCACCGATCTGCCGGTGATGGTCTACGACATCCCGCCGCGCTCGGTGGTGCCCGTCGCCGACGACACGATGCGGCGCCTGGCCGAGCATCCCAACATCGTCGCGGTCAAGGACGCGAAGGGCGACCTGGTCGGCGGCGCGGAGATGATCGCGCAGACCGGCCTCGACTACTACTCCGGCGACGACGGCCTGAACCTGCCGTGGTTCTCCGTCGGCGCCGTCGGTTGCGTCAGTGTGATCGGTCATCTCGTGCCCGACCGGCTGCGCGACCTGCACATCGCCGTCGGCAACGGCGACCTGGACAAGGCGCGCGACCTCAACCTGTCGATGGCCCCGCTGTACCGGGCGATGTCGCGTCTGGGCGGCGTCACGCTGGTCAAGGCCGCGCTGCGCATCCAGGGACTCGACGTCGGGGACCCGCGCCTGCCGCAGGTACCGGCCGACGGACCGCAGATCGAGGCGCTGCTGGTCGATCTGCGCGACGCGGGCGTCCTCGCATGAGCGAACAGCAGCAGAGCAGCGGCCAAGCGCGCCGCCGCCGGCGGGCCGCCAGTCGTCAGGCCGGGCCGCCCGCGTCGCCGCAGGAGGTACAGGAAGCACAGGAAGCCGTGACGCCTCCCGTCGATGTGCCGGTGGAGGTCGCCGTGGTCGAGGAATCCCACGTCGAACCCGCGCAGACCTCCGGCCAGTCGTCGGTGCAGCCGGATCAGCCGGCGCGGTCCGGCCAGTCGTCGCAGTCGGATCAGCGGCAGAAGAAGAACAAGAACAAGCGCAAGAAGAAGTCCGGCGGGGGCGGCTCGGCGCCGGTCGCGCTGCCCGTCGATCGGCTCGGCCTCCCGCCGAAGCTGCCCAAGGGCGGCCTGCGCGTCGTCGCATTGGGCGGGATCGGCGAGATCGGCCGCAACATGACGGTCTTCGAGTACGACGGCAAGCTGCTCATCGTCGACTGCGGTGTGCTGTTCCCCGAGGACGCCCAGCCCGGCGTCGACCTGATCCTCCCGGACTTCCACTACATCGAAGACCGTATGGACGACGTCGAGGCCATCGTGCTGACCCACGGCCACGAGGACCACATCGGCGCCATCCCGTTCCTGTTGCGGCTGCGCGGCGACATCCCGGTCGTCGGGTCGCGGTTCACCCTCGCGCTGGTCGAGGCGAAGTGTCGCGAACACCGGCAGCGGCCCAAACTGGTCGAGGTCGTCGAGGGACAGCGCACTCAGCACGGCCCGTTCGACTGCGAATACTTCGCGGTCAACCACTCGATCCCGGACGCCATCGCCGTCGCCATCCGCACCCCGGCCGGGCTGGCGCTGCACACCGGCGACATCAAGCTCGACCAGCTGCCGCTCGACGGGCGGCTCACCGACCTCGCCGGGTTCAGCCGTCTCGGCGACGACGGCGTCGACCTCTTCCTCGTCGACTCGACCAACGCCGAGGTCCCCGGCTTCGTCACCCCCGAGCGCGAGATCGGCGGCGTGCTCGACCAGGTCATCGGGCAGGCGCGCCAACGCGTCATCGTGGCGTCCTTCGCGAGCCATGTGCACCGCATCCAGCAGATCGTCGACGTCGCGCACCGGCACGGCCGCTGCGTCGCCTTCGTCGGGCGCTCGATGGTCCGCAACATGCAGATCGCGCAGGATCTCGGCTACCTCACGGTGCCCGACGGCGTCGTCGTCGACCTCGACCGCGCGGCCTCGTTGCCCGACGACCGGCTGGTCCTCATCTCCACCGGATCGCAGGGCGAGCCGCTGTCCGCGCTGTCGCGGATGGCGCGCGGCGAGCACCGCCAGATCAACATCCGCGCCAACGACCTCGTCGTGCTGGCGTCCTCGCTGATCCCGGGCAACGAGAACTCGGTGTTCGCGGTGGTCAACGGCCTGGTGCGCCGCGGTGCGAAGGTCATCACGCAGCAGAGCGCGAAGGTCCACGTCTCCGGCCACGCATCGGCCGGCGAGCTGCTCTACCTGTACAACGCGGTGCGCCCCACCAACGCCATGCCCGTGCACGGGGAGTGGCGGCACCTGCGCGCGAATGCGGCTCTTGCCGAGGCGACCGGGGTCGACCCGGAGCGCATCGTGCTCGCGGAGGACGGCGTGGTGGTCGACATGGTCGACGGGCTGGCGAGCATCGTCGGCCGCGTTCCGGTCGGACACGTTTACGTCGACGGCCTGTCGGTCGGCGACGTGGGGGAGTCGACGCTGTCCGAACGCCTCGTGCTGGGGGAGGGCGGGTTCATCGCCATCACCGTCGCCGTCGACGCGACGACCGGCAAGCCCGTGTCGGCGCCGGAGGTCTCCGGTCGCGGCTTCTCCGACGACCCGGATGCGCTCAAGGAAGCCGCCGAGGTCGTCAACAACGCGCTTGACGTGCTGTCGTCGGAGGGCGTTACCGACGCGCACGCGGCGGCCCAGACGATTCGACGAGCAGTCGGCCGCTGGGTCGCCGAGAAGTACCGTCGTCGCCCGATGATCGTGCCGACGGTCATCGAAGTGAATCAGTAGCGGTTCCTCCCGCACTTCTCGTCTCTTCCCGACGAAGTTTCGTCGGGAAGAAGGGAAACTGCGGGAGGAAGCCCGGAGGTCACAAATCCGACACGCCGCACCGTTACCCGTGTGGCAGGTGTGATTGGTGTGACCACCAGAGTTAAGCTTTCTCTCATGGCTTCGAAGGCACCCAGTCGTACCGCTGCGCGCTCAACCGCTTCCCGTGGCTCGACGGCGAAATCCTCCTCCGGACGGTCCGATTCGACGCGAACCTCGGGCACGCGCTCGACGGCGAGTCGAGGCGGATCGGCCAAGTCCAAGTCAGGCACTCCCAGAAGCGGTGCGAACCGTTCGTCGGCAGCACGCGGCAAGACCGGCGCGCCCCGATCGCGCACCAACGCCAACGCCTCCGTCGACCTGCACCGGCCCACCGCCGGGATGCGGGTGGGCAGCGGCATCGCTGCGGCCTGGGGATTCGCCGCCCGGGGCGTGGGGTCGGTGGCCCGGATGGGCAGCGCCTACGAGGCGCCGGCCGACCCCGACGTCTACGGCGAGGAGCCCGTCGCGGCCCCGTCGCAGCGACGCGACTCCATCGCGCTGATCCTGCTGGTGGCCGCGGCGGCGTCGGCGGCGGTCATCTGGTTCCACGTGGCCGAACCCGTCGGCCCCTTCCTCGACGCGCTGGTCCGCTCCGCTGTCGGGATGGGCGCGTACGCGCTGCCGGTGCTGCTGTTCGTCGCCGCGATGGTGCTCATGCGCCGTCCGGCCGACCATCTGCGTCGCCCGCGGATCGTGGTGGGCCTCCTTCTGGTGGTGCTCTCGGTGCTCGGTCTGATCCACCTGATCGGCGGGCAGCCGACCGACCTCGACGGTCGCAGCCGTGTCGCCGGATTCCTCGGTTTCGTCGCCGGAACCCCGTTGAGCAGCGGGATCACCCCGTGGCTTGCCGTTCCGCTGCTGGTCCTCGTCTGCCTGGGCGGCGCGGTGATGGTCAGCCGCAGCTCGGTGCGCGAGCTGTTCGACGGTGTGCGCGGCTACCTGGGTCTCGGATCGCGCTACGGCCGGTTCGGCGTGGTCGGGGCGGACGACTTCGCCGACGACGATTACGCCGAATACGACACCGAGTACGACGACTACGCGGATGACGGCGAGTACGAGGTCTACGACGCGGAACAGTCGGTCGCGGCCCCGTGGGACGACGAGTTCGACGACATCGCCTCCGGCGGACAGTCCGACGACCTCGGCTACGACGAGGTGCCGACCTGGCAGCAGACCGGACCCCAGCGCCGCGTGCCCACACCGCACGACAACTACCCGCCCGACGACGCGCCCTGGTCGGCGACGCCGACGCGGCCGACGGCCGGTGCCCTCGCCAGCCGTGTCCCGTCGCCCATCGGTTCCCTCGACGACGAGGAGTTCGCCAACCGGACGACGATGCCCATCGGTGACGAGCCGACCCAGCCGATCGGTCCGCCGGCCGGCGCCCAGGCCGTCCCGGAGGCCGCGATTCCCGCGCCGAGCGCGCCGACCCGGGGTGCGCCGCGCAAGCGCGCCTACCGGCTCCCGCCCGCGAAGCTGCTGATCGACGGCGATCCGCCCAAGCGGGGCAGTCGCGCCAACGACGAGATGATCGACCGGATCACCGGCGTCCTGGAGCAGTTCAAGATCGACGCAGCGGTCACCGGCTACACCCGTGGCCCGACGGTCACCCGGTACGAGGTGGAACTCGGCCCCGGTGTGAAGGTCGAGAAGATCACCGCGCTGCAGCGGAACATCGCCTACGCGGCCGCGACCGACAACGTGCGTCTGCTGGCACCCATCCCGGGCAAATCCGCCGTCGGGATCGAGGTGCCCAACGCCGATCGTGAGATGGTCCGCCTGGCCGACGTCCTCAAGGCCCCGTCGACGCGCAAGGACAAGCATCCGCTGGTCATCGGCCTCGGCAAGGACATCGAGGGCGACTTCGTGACCGCCGACCTGGCGAAGATGCCCCACCTGTTGGTGGCCGGCTCGACCGGATCGGGTAAGTCGAGCTTCGTCAACTCAATGCTGGTCTCGCTGTTGGCGCGCTCGGCCCCCGACGACGTCCGGATGATCCTCATCGACCCGAAGATGGTCGAGCTGACGCCGTATGAGGGCATCCCACACCTGATCACCCCGATCATCACGCAGCCCAAGAAGGCGGCGGCGGCGCTCGCCTGGCTGGTCGAGGAGATGGAGCAGCGCTACCAGGACATGAAGGCCAGCCGGGTCCGCCATATCGACGACTTCAACGCCAAGGTGCGTTCGGGCGAGATCACCGCCCCGCTGGGCAGCGAACGCGTGTACCAGCCCTACCCGTACATCCTCGCCATCGTCGACGAGCTCGCCGATCTGATGATGACCGCTCCGCGCGACGTCGAGGACGCCATCGTGCGCATCACCCAGAAGGCGCGCGCCGCGGGCATCCACCTGGTCTTGGCGACGCAGCGGCCGTCGGTCGACGTCGTCACCGGCCTGATCAAGACGAACGTCCCGTCGCGGCTGGCCTTCGCCACCTCGTCGCTGACCGATTCGCGCGTCATCCTGGACCAGCCGGGGGCCGAGAAGCTGATCGGCATGGGCGACGGCCTCTTCCTGCCGATGGGGGCCAGCAAGCCGGTGCGCCTGCAGGGCGCGTTCATCACCGACGACGAGATCAGTGCCGTCGTCGAGTTCGCGAAGACCCAGGCGGACCCGGAGTTCGTCGACGGCGTGACAGAGGCCAAGGCCGGGGACAAGAAGGAGATCGACGCCGACATCGGCGGGGACCTCGACGACCTGCTGCAGGCGATCGAACTGGTTGTGAGCAGCCAATTCGGCTCCACATCGATGCTGCAGCGCAAGCTGCGCGTGGGATTCGCCAAGGCGGGGAGGCTGATGGACCTGATGGAGACGCGCGGCATCGTCGGACCGTCGGAAGGCTCCAAGGCCCGTGAGGTCCTGGTCAAGCCCGAGGACCTGGCCGGCGTCATCGCCTCCATCGGGGGCGGGACCGAATAGCGCGGCACGCGACTGGCTCGCCTCGCCGACAGCCGGTAGACTGAGCGCACGATCAGGAGGGGAGTATCCCCGACCTCGTCGGCGCTCTCGTCAATACGGCGCCGCGGAACCGGACGCCATCGTTTGGAACCGCGACACCCGGGACGCCGGTCCGCGACATCGATCCGATGGGCGGATGGGAGAGACCTCCAGCATCGCTTCACTCGTGTTGCGCGCTGGAGGTTGAGTCGCTTGGACATCTCATTTCTGACCTGGGGAATCACCATTCTCGTGATTCTGGGTCTCTTCGTTTTCGATTTCTTCTCCCACGTGCGGGTGCCGCACGCGCCGACTCTTCGCGAGTCCGGGTTCTGGTCGACGGTCTACATCGCGATCGCCGTCGTCTTCGGCCTGTTCGTGTGGTGGCGCTGGGGCGGGGGCTTTGCCGGTGAATACTTCGCCGGGTACGTGACCGAGAAGGCGCTCTCGGTCGACAACCTGTTCGTCTTCGTCGTGATCATGGCGAAGTTCGCCGTGCCGCGGATCTACCAGCAGAAGGTGTTGCTGCTGGGCATCCTCATGGCGCTGTTCATGCGCGGGATCTTCATCGCCGCGGGGGCCGCGGCCATCGCCCGCTACAGCTGGGTGTTCTACGCATTCGGTCTGATCCTGGTCCTCACCGCGGTCAACATGCTGCGCGGCGGCGAGGAGGATGCGGGCGAGGGGCGCATCGAACGGTTCGCCAAACGCCACCTGCGGACGTCGGAGGAATACGACGGCGACAAGCTGTTCACCCGGGTCGACGGCCGTCGGCTCGCGACGCCGCTGCTGCTGGTCCTGGTCGTCATCGGGTTCACCGACCTGCTGTTCGCCTTCGACTCGATTCCGGCGATCTACGGCCTCACCCAGGAGCCCTACCTGGTGTTCACGGCCAACGCGTTCGCGCTCATGGGTCTGCGGCAGCTCTACTTCCTCATCGGCGGACTACTCGACCGATTGGTGTTCCTGTCCTACGGGCTTTCGTTCATCCTGGCGTTCATCGGCGTCAAGCTGATCCTGCACGCGCTGCACGAGAACACCCTGCCGTTCATCAACGGCGGGCAGCACGTCGCCGTTCCGGAGATTTCGACGGGGCTTTCGCTGGCGGTGATCGGCGCGACGCTCGTCGTCACGACCGTGGCGAGCCTGATCCACTCGGCCGCGCGCAACCGCCCGGCGAAGCCGGTGGAGTGACTCCGCCGCTCACCCGGTCGGGAGGTCGTGACTTTCGTCGAGCAGTGCCAGCATCCGGGTGTTCCCCAGGGTGTTCGGCTTGACGTAGGACAGGTCGAGGAATTCGGCGACACCGGTGTCGTAGGAACGGCACATCTCCTCGTACACCTCGCGCGACACCGGGGTGCCCTCGATCTCGGCGAACCCGTGCCGGGCGAAGAACTCGGTCTCGAAGGTCAGCACGAAGACCCGGTGCAGTTCCAACGCGCGGGCCTGGGCCATCAGGCGGGCCACGATCCGGTGGCCGATACCGCGCCCGGCCTGTGCCGGGTCGACGGCGACGGTGCGCACCTCGCCGAGGTCGGACCACAGCACGTGCAGCGCCCCGCAGCCGACGACCTCGCCGTCGACCTCGGCGACCCAGAACTCCTGCACCGACTCGTAGAGGGTGACGAGGTTCTTGGCCAGCAGGATGCGCCCGGAGTACACGTCGATGAGCGTTTTGATCCGCGGGACGTCCGACGTGCGGGCCCGCCGGACGAGCACGTCGCGCGGGTCGGAGTCAGCCGTCATGGATAAACAGAGTAGCGACACGGTTGCGCAGCGGCCTCCCACCATGTGGTCCGGGCGTGGCACCGCTAGGCTGAGACGGTGGAAATTCGCGCGGGTGGCCCGCAAGCAGGCGATACGGCCGATCGCGCCGCCGTGTCGGGCGCGGAGCCGGTGGGGGACCGGCCGTCGGTGTGGAACGTCGCCAACCTCCTGACGATCCTGCGGTTCGTGCTCGTCCCGGTCTTCATACTCGTCCTCTTTGCCGACGGCGGGCACTCCGACGCATGGCGATGGGCGGCCTTCGGCGTCTTCGCCGTCGCGGCGATCACCGACCAGATCGACGGCCGAGTCGCCCGCAAGTACGGACTCGTCACCGACTTCGGCAAGATCGCCGACCCGATCGCCGACAAGGCGCTGATCGGGGCGGCGCTGATCGGCCTGTCGCTCCTGCACATCCTGCCGTGGTGGGTCACCGCGATCATCATCGTCCGCGAGATCGGCGTGACGCTGCTGCGGTTCTGGGTGCTGCGCCACGGCGTCATCGCGGCCAGCCGCGGCGGCAAGCTCAAGACGATGCTCCAATCGATCGCGATCGGGCTCTACCTGATCCCCCTGCCGCATCCGTGGGAATGGGCGGCGCACATCGTCATGGCCGCTGCCCTTATCGTTACGGTCGTGACCGGCATCGAGTACGTCTACCAAGCACTGGCACTGCGTCGGGAGGCCGCCCGTGACTGACCCGTTGACCCACGGCACCGTCGCGGCAGAACTCGTCGACACACTGCGCGAGCGCGGTCTGACCGTCGCGGTCGCCGAGTCGCTCACCGGCGGCCTGCTCAGCGCGACGATCGCCGGGGTACCGGGCGCCAGCGACGTCCTGCGCGGCGGGGTGGTGGTCTACGCGACCGACCTCAAGTCACAGCTGGGCGGCGTCGATCCCGGGGTGCTCGCCGCCGAGGGGCCGGTCTCGGCCAATACCGCGCGACAACTGGCCATCGGCGCCGCACGGAATTTGAACGCCGACTGGGGCGTTTCACTGACGGGAGTCGCCGGACCCGACCCGCAGGACGGCCATGCACCCGGAACGGTCTTCTGCGGGTTCGCCCGTCGTCGGGCCCTGTCCGACGAATTGGACAGCCGGGAGTGGGAGCTTCACGGCGATCGGTGGGAAATTCGACTAACCTCGGCCAGACGGGCCCTGGAGGAATTGCTGGCGCGCGTGCGCCGCGACGGCGGACGACGATGACAGCGGCTTCCGGTGACGGCACCGGTGACGAAGGAGGCATGATGGCGGAGCAGACCGTGCTCTTGCGCGAGGCGCTCGGCGCCGGCCTGCGGCATGCCCGGACCGAGCAGCGGCGGACCCTGCGCGAGATCTCGACGCAGGCCCGCGTGTCGCTGGGCTATCTGTCCGAGGTCGAGCGCGGCCAGAAGGAGGCGTCGAGCGAATTGCTCGCCGCCATCTGCGACGCCCTCGAGATCGAATTGGCCGACCTCCTGATCGATGCCGGCACGTCGCTGCGCGGCGATGCCCCCGCGTCGGTGCCCGCGGTGGTCGTACCCGCCCCGGGCCATCCGCACACCCGACCCGACCGGCTCGCCGCCGCCTGACCGACCACGTCATAAACGAAAGAGTGAAGAACCGATGGCCAACCCTCTCGTGAAGCTGATGAACTACCTGAAGGCTTGGGGCAACGCGACGATCGACGACAAGGCCGATCCCAAGATTCAGATCCAGCAGGCCATCGAAGACGCCCAGCGCCAGCACCAGGCGCTGTCCCAGCAGGCCGCGGCGGTCATCGGGAACCAGCGGCAGCTGGAGATGAAGCTCAACCGCCAGCTCGAGGACGTCGAGCGGTTGCAGGCCAACGTGCGCCAGGCGCTCACCCTCTCCGATCAGGCCACCGCAGCGGGGGATGCGCCGAAGGCCACCGAGTACACCAATGCGGCCGAGGCCTTCGCCGCGCAGCTGGTGACCGCCGAGCAGTCCGTCGAAGACCTCAAGACGCTGCACGACCAGTCGCTGCACGCCGCTTCCGAGGCGAAGACCGCGGTCGAGCGCAACGCCATGATGCTGCAACAGAAGCTTGCCGAGCGGTCCAAGCTGCTCACCCAGCTGGAGCAGGCCAAGATGCAGGAGCAGGTCAGCGCGTCGCTGCAGCAGATGAGTGAGCTGACCGTGCCGGGCAACACGCCGAGCCTGGACCAGGTGCGGGAGAAGATCGAGCAGCGCTACGCCAACGCGCTCGGCTCGGCGGAACTCGCCCGCAACTCCGTTTCGGGCCGGATGGCCGAGGTCGAGGCGTCCAGCACGAAGCTGGCCGGGCATGCCCGCCTGGAGCAGATCCGCGCGAGCATGGGCGAACTGCCCGAGGGCAAGGGGGCGGCGGCCCCGTCGCTGGAGAAGAAGGCCAAGGCCGACCCCGCACAGGACTAGCGGCGCCATGCGCGTGGCCCTCGTGGCCGGCGACGAGGCCGGCCACGCGTTCCCCGCGTTCGCATTGGCCCAGCGCCTCGGCGCGGCCGGTCACACCGCCACGGTCTTCACCGGTAAGCGCTGGGGCGATGTCGGCCTCGTCGGGGCCTCCGTCGCGGAACTACCCGGCCTGGCCGCGACGGCGGGCGACGACGACGAGGACGCCGGCGCCAAGCTGAGTGTGCGCGCCGCGCGGATGGCGGTGGCGCTGAGACCGGAACTGGTCGATCGCTTCGACGTGGTGGTCGGCGACGTCATCACCCTGGCCGGTGCGTGGGGAGCCGAACTCGCCGGGCTGCCGTGGCTGGAGCTGTCGCCGCACCCCCTCTATGACCAGTCCCGCGGCCTGCCGCCGATCGGGATGGGCCTGCCCGCCGGCACCGATCTGCTCGGCCGGTCCCGCGACGCACTGCTCCGGGCCATGAGTGCGCGGGCCGTCGCGACCGGGGAGCGACAGCGGGCTTCGGCGCGCGCGTCCATCGGACTGTACGGCCCGCAGACCCCGGCCGCCCGGTTGATCGCCACCTGGCCGGCTCTCGAGGTGCGCCGCCCGGATTGGCCGTCGAACGCCCATCTCGTCGGACCGTTGCTGTGGGAGCCCACCGCGACTCTCTTCGACGTTCCCGCCGGTCCGGAGCCGCTCGTCGTCGTGGCGCCCTCCACCGCGGCGACCGGGCGCGGCGACCTCGGCGACCATGCGCTGCGCGGGCTCGGGGCCGATGTGCTCGGCCGCGACGTGCGGGTGGTGCTGTCCGGGCTGGGCGTCGCCTCCGCCGACGAATGCCGACGCGGGCCGGGTGCGCGGATCGGCCTGCTGGTGACCGGGACCGGGCGGCAGGACGAGGTGTTGGCGCGGGCGTCCGCCGCGGTCTGCGGTGCCGGCCACGGGATGCTCGCCAAGGCGCTCGGGGCCGGGGTGCCGGTGGTGATGGTGCCCGGCGGCGGGGACCAGCAGGAGCTGGCCGCCCGGGTCGCGCGACTGGGCGCCGGTATCGTCGTGCGCGACCCCGATCCCGCACGGATCGCCGGGGCGGTGCGGCGTGTACTCGACGAACCGGGTTTTGCCGCGGCGGCCGCTCGGATCGCCGATTCTGGGGCCGCGACGGTGGATGCGGTGCGCGTGGTCGAGCGCGCCGTCGCGCAGGCGCTGTCGTAGGCTCGACGATATGCGCCTGACCGACTTCACCGAGCTCATGAACGAGCAGTTCGGGGAGCAGGCCGCCGCATCTATGCTGGTCGACCATGTTCTGACCGAGTGCGGCGGGCGCACCGGGGCGGAGGCCATCGAAGCGGGTGTCGACCCGCGCGACGTGTGGCGCGCGCTGTGCCGCGAGTTCGACGTGCCGCGGCAGAAGTGGTGAGACACGCCGCGGCGTGTCGCTGACGAACAGACGTTCGAACCCTGTGTAATCTCGGCGGTGGAACCGAACAACGACCGCGCCGCGTCCAAGTAGTAGCCGGGTTTGTCAGACCCCGTCGATAGCGTGACGCACGTACCAGAGACCACCGGCGACTCATCAGCCGCCACAGCGCACAAGGAGACATCATGGCCGCCGCTTCGCAGGATCGTGAGAAGGCCCTCGACCTGGCCCTCGCCCAGATCGACAAGAACTACGGCAAGGGCTCGGTCATGCGACTGGGCGAGGAGACCCGGCAGCCGATCGAGGTCATCCCGACCGGCTCGGTCGCGCTCGACATCGCGCTCGGGATCGGCGGGCTGCCCCGCGGTCGCGTGGTCGAGATCTACGGGCCGGAGTCGTCGGGCAAGACGACGGTGGCCCTGCACGCCGTCGCCAACGCGCAGGCCCAGGGCGGCATCGCGGCATTCATCGACGCCGAGCACGCGCTGGACCCGGACTATGCCGCCAAGCTCGGCGTCGACACCGACGCGTTGCTGGTGTCCCAGCCCGACACCGGTGAGCAGGCGCTGGAGATCGCGGACATGCTGATCCGATCGGGGGCGTTGGACATCCTGGTCATCGACTCGGTGGCCGCGCTGGTGCCGCGCGCGGAGATCGAGGGGGAGATGGGCGACAGCCATGTCGGCCTGCAGGCCCGCCTCATGAGCCAGGCGCTGCGCAAGATGACCTCGGCCTTGAGCAACTCCAACACCACGGCGATCTTCATCAACCAGCTGCGCGAGAAGATCGGCGTCATGTTCGGCTCCCCGGAGACGACGACCGGCGGCAAGGCGCTGAAGTTCTACTCGTCGGTGCGCCTGGATGTGCGCCGCATCGAGACGCTCAAGGACGGCACCGACGCGGTCGGCAACCGGACGCGCGTCAAGGTGGTCAAGAACAAGGTCGCGCCGCCGTTCAAGCAGGCGGAGTTCGACATCCTCTACGGTGCGGGCATTTCCCGCGAGGGCTCGCTGATCGACCTCGGCGTCAACGAGGGGTTCATCCGCAAGTCCGGCTCGTGGTTCACCTACGAGGGGGATCAGCTCGGCCAGGGCAAGGAGAACGCCCGAACCTTCCTCAAGGAGAACCCGGACATCGCCGACGAGATCGAGAAGAAGATCAAAGACAAGCTGGGCATCGGCCCCGGCGCGGTCGACGCGGCTTCCGAAGTCGACCCGGACGCGCTGGCCCCGGCCCCCGTCGAGTTCTAGGCGGGGTTCCGGTGGCGCGGGACACCGATGCCGACGGCGAGGGAGTGCCCGGCCGGAAAGCATCGCCGTGGGATGTCGCACTGCGGCTGCTGGGCGTGCGCGCCCGCAGTCGCGGGGAGATGCGCGAGCGATTGGGCAAGCGCGGCTTCACCGCCGACGAGATCGACGCCGTGATGGCCCGGCTGGACAAACACAATCTCCTCGACGACGCGGAGTTCGCCCGCGAATGGGTGTACTCGCGCGGCGAATACTCCCGGCGCGGCAGCGTCGGCCTGCGCCACGAGTTGCGGGCCAAGGGGATCGACGAGGCGGTGGTCGCGGAGGCGCTGGCGCAGGTCGACCCCGAGGAGGAACGCGGGCGGGCCGTCGAACTCGTGGCACGAAAACTGTCGACGACCAGCGCGGATCTCACCGAGCGATCGGTGCGGGATTCGATGACCCGTCGCCTCACCGGGATGCTCCTGCGCCGGGGATTCCCGTCGGGAATGGCGGTGGACGTGGTGCGCGAGCAACTCCGCGAACACGCCCAAACGGGTTAGCGGTGTCGCCCGGTCAGGGCAGCAGCGCCTCGTCGGGTTCCACGGCGGCCACCACTCCGCGTTTGCCGCGCCCACTGCGCAAGCGCTTCTCGAGCCATGTGGCGAAGGCCGTCAACGAGAAGTTGATGACGATCATCACCAGGGCCACCACGATGAGCGCGGGCAGGTAGTTGCCGTAGAAGGATGCCGACATGATGCCCGAACGGACCACCTCGACGTATCCGATGATGTAGCCCAGCGCACTGTCCTTCAACGCGATGACCATCTGCGATATCAACGCCGGCAGCATCGCGGTGACGGCCTGGGGGAGCAGGATCACCCGCATCAGCTGCGACTTGCGCAAACCCAGCGCGGTACCCGCCTCGCCCTGACCGCTCGGCAGCGAGTTGATACCCGAGCGCAGGATCTCCGCGATCACGGTGCCGTTGTACAGGGTGAGTCCCGTGACGACGGCGGCGAATGCCAACTGCGACGGCGGGACCAGCCCGTATTGCGCGTAGAGGTAGTAGGTGAACAGGATCAGCAGCAGGACCGGGATGGCCCGGAATCCCTCGGTGAAGATCCCGCAGAACCAGCGCACGCCGCGGTGGTCGGAGAGCCGGCCGACGCCGAGCAGCGCGCCGAGGACCAGGGCGGCGGCAATGGAGATGACCGCCGCTTTCACCGTGCCCCAGAGGCCGGGCAGCAAGTACACGGTCCAGGTGGAGGCCTTGAGGAACGGGCGCCACATGTCGGCGTCGAGCTGGCCGCGGTCGGCCAGGCGGGCGATCACCCACCATGCGACCAGCGCGAGGACGACGACGAAGGCGGCGGCGATGACCGCGTTGCGGATCCGCGCCCGAGGGCCGGGGGCGTCGTAGAGGACGGTGGCTTGTGCGCTCATCGCTTCACCGCGAATCGCTTGGCCAGCCAGCCGAAGACGAGCCCCTCGGCCAGGGTGATGATCATGAAGCCGACGGCGATGATCGCGAAGATCGCGAGTACCAGGTTGGCGTGGTTCTCGATCTGCGTCTTCATCAGCAGGGCGGCCTCACCGACCCCGATGACCGACGCGATCGTCGTGTTCTTCGTCAGCGCGATGAGCACGCTGCCCATCGGGGCGATCACCGACCGCATGGCCTGCGGCAGCACGACGATGCCGAAGACCTGCAGGAATCCGAGTCCCAACGACCGGGCGGCTTCGGCTTGGCCCACCGGGACGGTGTTGAACCCGGAGCGCAACGTCTCGCACACGAAGGTGGCGGTGTACGCGACGAAAGCGAGGACGGCGAGCCAGAAGTTGTTGTTCTTCACGAAGTTCGGCCCGTTCGGCGCCAGCGCGATGCTCAGATTCGTGTACAACCCCAGCGAGCAGAACAACACGATCAACGTGAGCGGGGTGTTGCGGACGATGTTGACGTAACCGGTGGCGAACCACCGCATCACCGGTACCGGCGACACCCGCATCCCGGCGAGCACCACGCCCCACACGAGAGCACCGATGGCGGAGAGCACCGTCAGCTTCAGTGTCGTGGCGAAAGCCGGCCACAGCGCCGGCCCCATCTCCGACCAGAGCGCGTTCATCGGGTCATCCCCGTCGGGCAGGGAGTCGATTTCGAATCCAGAAAGGACAGGTCACCGGGGCTCGGAAAGAGGGTGAACCGCGATCCGGGAGCCGCGGCGCGGGCGATCATCTCGTCGACGCTCGCATCGCCGATCGAGGTCCGCAGCGCGTCCTCCCACACCGAGTGCCGACCCGGGCGCGGCGCCAGCATGGCGCGCAGCGCGTCGTTCACCGCTGCGACCGACTCGGGCTGGCCCTTCGCCATGCCGATGCCGTAGCGCTCGGTGGAGAAGGGGCGCCCGGCGGGGATGAACTCGCCCTTGGGACTGCAGGTGTCGTGCGGATAGGTCATCGAGAGCACCCGCAGGTTGTACTTCGGGAAGAAGTGCGCGTAGCCGGCGAGGATGACCTCGTCGGTGGTCAGCGCGTCGACCTTCGCATTGCGCAGCGCCTCCACGCAGGAGGAGTACGAGTCGTACTCCTGCAGCTGCACGTGCGGTAGCTGGCGTTTGACGTTCTGCGCGGACGTGGAGCCGGTCACCGAGCACAGCTTGCGGTCGGGGCTGTCGAGATCGGTCAGCGTCTTGACGGTGTTGTCCGAACCGCGGACCAGCAGCCCCTGGTAGTTCACCAGGTAGGGTCCGGCGAAGTCGACCTTCGCGCTGCGCGCCGCGTTGATCGAATAGCTGGCCGCGATCATGTCCACCTCCCCGTAGCCGATCAGGGCCTCGCGCTGCGCCGACGGCGTCTCCCGCCACCTGATGCGCGGGTGGGCGACGCCGAGTCGGTCGGCGATGTGGTTGACCACGAACGTCGACACCGACGGGTCGAACCCGACGATGTCGTCACGCGTGGGGTCGCGCAACCCGAGTCCGGGTTGGTCGTATTTCGTGCCGAGGATGACGTGGCCGGATCGGATCGACGCGAGCAGGTTGCGCGGATGACTGCCGCAGGCGGTGAGCAGTGCGGCGCACATCGCGCCCAGCACGGCGACGGCCAACAATCGGCTCGCGGGGCGGAGGCGCATCAGTGGTCCAGGATCTTCGAGAGGAAGTCTTTCGCGCGGTCGGAGGAGGGCGCGGTGAAGAAGTCGTCGGGATCGGCGTCTTCGAGGATGGCGCCGTCGGCCATGAACACGACGCGGTCGGCGGCTTTGCGGGCGAAGCCCATCTCGTGGGTGACGACGACCATTGTCATCCCCTCCTGGGCGAGGGACACCATGACGTCGAGGACCTCGTTGACCATCTCCGGGTCGAGTGCCGACGTCGGCTCGTCGAAGAGCATGACCCGCGGTTGCATCGCCAGCGACCGCGCGATCGCGACGCGCTGCTGCTGCCCGCCGGACAACTGCGCCGGGTACTTGTCGCGCTGCGCCGCGACGCCCACCCGCTCGAGCAGCTCCAGGGCGGTCTTCTCGGCGTCGGCCTTCGACATCTTGCGCACTTTGATCGGGGCGAGCGTGACGTTCTCCAGGATCGTCTTGTGGGCGAAGAGGTTGAACGACTGGAAGACCATCCCGACCTCGGCCCGCAACGTCGCCAACGCGCGTCCCTCATCGGGAAGGAGGGTGCCGTCGAGGTAGATCTCCCCGCTGTCGATCGGCTCCAGGCGGTTGATGGTGCGGCACAGCGTCGACTTGCCCGAACCGGACGGTCCGAGCAGGACGACGACTTGGCCCGCGGGGATGTCCAGGTTGATGTCGCGCAGCACGTGCAGATCGCCGAAATGCTTGTCGACGTCGCGGAGGGAGACCATTGGCGGGGCACTTGCGTTGTTCGCGGCCGCTGTCATAGAGGAACACCCTAGTACCGCCGGGCCGGCATGGCAGTACAAGCCGATTTGTCATCGGCACTATCCTTGGAAGACGTGAGTACCGACAGCCTGCCCGTCGACATCGGGCCCGTCGCCGTGTCCGACGCCGGTGCGGGCCCCGCGTCGCAGACCGCGGGGCCGCGCCGCTACGAGGTGCGCACTTTCGGCTGCCAGATGAACGTGCACGATTCCGAGCGCATCTCCGGGCTGCTGGAGGAGGCGGGCTACGTCGCCGCCGAGGAGGGGGCCGACCCCGACCTCGTCGTCTTCAACACCTGCGCGGTGCGCGAGAACGCCGACAACAAGCTGTACGGCAACCTTTCGCACCTGGCGCCGGTGAAGCGCGGTAAACCCGGAATGCAGATCGCCGTCGGCGGGTGCCTGGCCCAGAAGGACCGGTCGACGGTGCTCGACCGCGCACCCTGGGTCGACGTCGTCTTCGGCACGCACAACATCGGCTCGCTTCCCGCACTGCTCGACCGGGCACGACACAACGAGGCGGCCCAGGTGGAGATCCTGGAGTCGCTGGAGAAGTTCCCGTCGTCGCTGCCCGCCCGTCGTGACTCGGCCTATTCGGGCTGGGTGTCGGTGTCGGTGGGCTGCAACAACACCTGCACGTTCTGCATCGTCCCGTCGCTGCGCGGCAAAGAGGCCGACCGTCGACCCGCCGACATCCTGGCCGAGGTGCAGGCCCTCGTCGACCAGGGCGTCCTGGAGGTGACGCTGCTCGGCCAGAACGTCAACGCCTACGGCACCTCCTTCGCCGATCCGGACCAGCCGCGCGACCGCGGCGCCTTCGCCGACCTGCTGCGGGCGTGCGGGCGGATCGACGGGCTGGAGCGCGTCCGGTTCACCTCGCCGCATCCCGCTGAGTTCACCGACGACGTCATCGAGGCGATGGCGCAGACCCCCAACGTCTGCCCGCAGCTGCACATGCCGCTCCAGTCGGGCTCCGATCGGGTGCTGAAGGCGATGCGCCGCTCCTATCGCCAGTCGAAATATCTCGGCATCCTCGACCGGGTGCGCGCCGCGATGCCGCATGCCGCGATCACCACCGACATCATCGTCGGCTTCCCGGGGGAGACCGAGGAGGACTTCCAGGCCACCCTCGACGTGGTCGAGGCGGCCCGGTTCAGCTCCGCGTTCACCTTCCAGTACTCGCCGCGCCCGGGCACCCCGGCCGCGACGATGGCCGACCAGGTTCCGCCCGAGGTGGTGACCGAGCGCTACCAGCGCCTTATCGCGCTGCAGGAGAAGGTGTGCCTGGCGGAGAACCAGACGCTGATCGGCACCGAGGTGGAATTGCTGGTCACCGCCGACTCGTCGCGCAAGAGCGTCGAGCACGAGCGGTTGACCGGCCGGGCGCGCGACGGCCGGCTGGTCCACTTCAGCCCGACCGGCGCCGGGACCGGGGCCACGATCCGACCCGGCGACGTCGTGACCACGACGATCACCGCGGCCGCACCGCACCACCTGATGGCCGACGCCGGTGTCGCGACCGTCCGCAACACCCGGGCCGGGGATGCGCACGCGGCGAATATCGCGCCGGTCACCGCGCCGACCGGGGTGGGCCTGGGCCTGCCGACGATCGGCGCCCGACCGACCGAGCCGGCGTCGACCGGCTGCTCGTCGGGCAGCTGCAACTGATCAACGGGTCGCAGCTGCGGCCCACCGAGGACAGGACGTGACGTGAGCGACGATCCGAAGGATCCGATCGACGACTTCAAGCAGTTCGAGAGCGATCTGCGCAAGGCGGAGCGGAAGGTCGCCGGCGAGATCGATCCCGGGCTGCGGGCACTCGTCGTCGCGGTCGCCGTGATGGTGGCCGCCGTCTCGCTGGCCCTGCCGCATGTCGCACCGAGCTTCTTCAGCCTGCACGGCGTCAACGGATTCGACGTGCTCAGCTTCGACGCGAAGGCCCAGGCCGCCAAGATCACCATCACCTCGCGCGTCTTCGTCTACCTGGTGCTGATCTTCGGCATCATCGCCTCGGCGCTCGCCCTGATCACCCGCCGCTGGGTGCTGGCGTGGATCGCGCTGTGCGGGTCGATGGTCTCGGTTCCGGCCGGGGTGCTGGCCTGGTGGTCGCGCAATACGCCGGGCCTGAACGCGCTCACCGGCCCGGACGGCAAGCCCTTGCCGCCCCCGGACGGGGTCGCGATCGGGCTGGTCATCGGATTGATCGCCGTGGTCGTGCTGGCCTTCCACTGGGCCCGGGTCGTGTGGTCGCGCAATGCCCACCAGCTGGTGCTCGAGAACCAGCGACGCGAGGCCGCCGCCCGCGAGGAAGAGCGGATGCGACGCCTCACCGACCCGATTCGGCACGAGAGCGCGTCGGAAGACGACTAGGGCCGCTCCATGATCGCGCGGACTCCGCCGCCGCCGTATGTCGCGGTCGTCTTCACCTCGATCCGCACGCAGGAGGACGCCGACGGCTACGCCGCGATGGCCGAGGACATGGACCTGCTCGCCGCGCGGCAGCCCGGCTATCTCGGCGTCGAGTCGGCGCGTGACACCGAAGGATTCGGCATCACCGTGTCGTACTGGTCGGACGAGGGTGCCGCACGGGCCTGGAAAGCCGTCGCGGAACACCTTGGGGCGCAGCGCCTCGGTCGCGACAAATGGTATGCCGCCTATCGCGTCAGGGTCGCGACGGTGACCCGGGAGTACGGCACCGCCGACTGAGCGCAGCTACCCGCCAGTGGCCCTGGGGTGCCCAGTCGGCAAGGTTGGGGTGCCCAGTCGGCGTGGTTGGGGTGCCCAGGTCTCGATACAACCGCTCCTTCGTCGCGGTCACTCGACCCGGCGCTCGGCGGGGTTGGGGTGCTCGCTCGGCGGGGCTAACGGTCGGATACGGCGGTCTTGGCCGCGTCGGCCCACTCCTGCCACTGCTTGGCCTGCTCCCGGAACTTCTTCGCGTCGGAGGTCTTGCCGCGCTCGTCGGCCTTCCTGGCCTGTTCCTCGAGGGCGGCGACCTTCTCGGCGAACTGGGCGGCGCGTGCCGCCACCTCGGGATCCTCGCGTCGCCAGCTCTCGTTCTCGGCGTCGCGGATCTTCCGCTCCAGCGCGCGCATCCGGCCGTCGAGGCGGCCCATCTGATCGCGCGGCACCTTGCCGATCTCGTCCCACCGCTCCTGCAGCAGGCGGTAGGCGCGCCGGGCCGCGGCCAAGTCGGCCTTCGGATCGATGGTCCGCTCGGCTTCGTCGAGCAGCTTGGCCTTGGCCTCGCCGTTCGCCGAGAACTCCTCGTCGCGCTGCGACGCCTCGGCGTTGCGCGCACCGAAGAAGACGTCCTGGGCGGCCTTGAACCGCTGCCAGAGTGCGTCGTCGACCTCGCGCGGCGCCCGCCCGGCCGCCTTCCACTCGGTCATCAGGTCGCGGAAACGCCCGGCCGTCGGACCCCAGTCCGTCGAAGTCGACAGTTCCTCGGCCTGGGCGATGAGCTCCTCTTTGCGGTCCTTGGCCGACGCGCGGTCGCGGTCGAGTTCGGCGAAGTGGGCTCCGCGGCGCCGGTTGAACTTGTCGCGGGCGCGGGCGTACCGCTTCCACAGCGCGTCGTCGGTCTTGCGGTCGATCCCCTTGATGCCACGCCACTCGTCCAGGATCGCCCGGATGCGATCGCCGGCCTCCTTCCACTGCGTGGAATCGGCGGCCAGACCCTCGGCCTCGGCGGCCAGCGCCTCCTTGCGCGCGACGGCGGCCTCCCGGTCCTGTGCCCGTTGCGCCTTCACCTCTTCGGCGACGTCCTCGGCGGTGGCGGCGATGGCACCCAATCGGGCCTGCAGCGCGGCGACATCCCCGATGACGTGGGCGGTCGGCAGTGCGTCGAGCAGGTGCTGGGCGGCGGCCCGCGTCTTGCGCGGATCACCCGAGCGGGCGGCCAAGCGCTCCTCGAGGATCTCCACCTCGGTGGCCAGATCCTCGAATCGCCGCGAGTAGTGGGCCAGACCCTCTTCGGGGCTGCCCGCCTGCCACTGCCCGATCTCGCGTTCCCCGTCGGCCGTCTTGAGCCAGACGACGCCCTTCTCGTCCACCCGGCCGAACTCGTGCGGGTCGCCGGCATGCGTCGGCTGATGGGTGATCGGGGCACTGGTGACGACCGGCTTGACGCCCGGGCGCGGTCCCGGCCTGGGGCGAGGTTTCGGCGCGGCAGACGCCGACGTGGCAGATGCCGGTGCGACTGGTGCGGGCGTGGCGGTCGGCTCCGCGGCGGTCGTCGAGTCGGGTTCTGGAGTCGCCTGCGATCCAGACGTCGTCGTGTCGGATTCGGGAGTCGTCATGGTGGTCCTCACCTTCGTGCCGCGCGTCACGGCTGCCTGGTCTTCCGTTCCGTCCCGAGGACGGGCCGGTGGAGTCTATTCAAGCAGGTCGGCTAGCGTCGTGGGTTGTGTTGATTTCCGCCGTGTTCCTTCCGTGCGCCCCCGCGCTGGTGCCCGAGGTGTCGGGTCCGGGGGCGCATGAGCTCGAACCGGTGCGCGCCGCGGCCCGTGCGGCCGTCCGCCAGCTGGGTGGCGACGCCGCGTCCTGGTGGGCGATCGGACCCGCCGACGGGGATCGGCCGACCGGCCGCGCGACCGGGGTCTCCGGCTCGTTCGGCGGCTTCGGGGTGGACCGCACCGTTCGCCTGAGCGGCGGTGACGGCGACGGGACAGACGGACACGGTCTCGACACGTCGATGCTGCTGGCCGGCTGGGCGCGCGAACTCGCCGCCGACGCGCAGCGCGTCTCCATCGTGCCGACGGTCGTGGCCCGCGACGCCACCCCGTCCGGGTGCGCGGCCGTCGCCGCGAGCCTCACGGACGAGTGGGCGACGGTGGCCGAGCCGGTCGCACTGCTGGTGATCGGCGACGGGGCGATCCACCTGACCGACCGGGCCCCCGGCGGCGGCGTCGAACCCGATGCCGTCGCGCTGCAGGCCGAGATCGACGCGGCGTTGGCCGGTGGCGATCCACGACGACTGCGCGCCCTGGACTGGGACCGGTGCGCCCGGTGGGGAGTCGGCGGCCGGGCGGCGTGGGAGGTCGCGGCGGCGTGCGCGCCCGGCCCGGCGACGGTGCGGCTGGACTACGCGGGCGCACCGCTCGGCGTCGGCTACACCGTGGCGACCTGGCGGTTCGAGTGAGCGGGACCGCTGGCGGCGGTCCGCGGCCGATCGTCGTCGTCGGGCCGACGGCCAGCGGCAAGTCGGATTTGGCGCTGCACCTCGCGCAGCGGTTCGACGGCGAGATCGTCAACGCCGACGCGATGCAGCAATACCGCGGGATGGACATCGGCACCGCCAAACTCGCCCCTGATGAGCGCCGCGGCATCGCCCACCACCAACTCGACGTCCTCGATGTCGACGAGACGGCGACGGTGGCGCGCTATCAGGCCGCCGCGATCGACGACGTCGAGTCGATCCGGGCGCGGGGCCGCACGCCGATCGTCGTCGGCGGGTCGATGATGTACTACCAGGCGCTGGTGGACGAGTGGTCGCTCCCGCCGACGGACCCGACCGTCCGCGCGCGGTTCGAGGAGCAGTTGGCGCGGGTCGGAACCGTCGAGATGCACCGGCGGCTGGGTGCGGTGGATCCCGACGCCGCCGCCACGATCCTCGATTCCGACGGCCGCCGCATCGTGCGGGCGCTGGAGGTGGTGGAACTGACCGGCGAGCCGTTCGCGGCCTCGCAGCCCACGATCGGCGATCCGCGGTGGGACGCGCTGCTGATCGGCGTCGACCGCCCGACCGAACTGCTCGACGAGCGCATCGAGGCGCGGACGGCGGCGATGTTCGCCAACGGATTCGTCGACGAGGTGGCCGGACTCCTCGAACGTGGGCTGCGCGAGGGGCAGACGGCGATCCGGGCGATCGGATACGCGCAGGTCGTCGCCTCGCTGGACGGTGAATACGACGTCGAGCACGCGCGCGAGCTCACCTTCGTCGGCACGCGACGATATGTGCGGCGCCAGCGGTCGTGGTTTCGCCGCGATCCGCGGATCCGCTGGTTCGACGGCGGCGACGAGGCGCTGGCCGACACGGTGTCCGAATACTGCCGTGCGGCCCGGATCGACCAGCCGGGCGGATCGGTAGACTGATCCGGTGACCGCTCTCCCGCACGCCTTCTGGAAAGGCCACGGCACGCAGAACGACTTCATCATCGTCGACGACGCCGCGGCCCTGTTGGCGCTGGAACCGGAGACGGTGGCCGTGCTGTGCGACCGGCAACGGGGTATCGGGGCCGATGGTCTGCTGCGCGTGGCACGGGCCGGCAGCCTCCTCGACGCCGGTGTGCTCACCGCCCTCGGCGAGGGGATCGCCGCCGACGACCTGTTCATGGACTACCGCAATGCGGACGGCTCGGTGGCGCAGATGTGCGGCAACGGCGTCCGGGTGTTCGCCCACTACTGTCGGGTCGCCGGGTTGACCGATGCCGACGAGTTCGTCGTCGGATCGCGGGCCGGTGCGCGTCCGGTCCGCATCCACTCGGTTTCGCCGACGAGCGCTGAGGTCAGCGTCGGGATGGGCCGGGTGCTCCGGGGGGTGACCTCCTCGGCGACGATCGGTGGTAGGACCTTCACCGGGATCGCCGTCGACGTGGGCAATCCCCATCTGGCCTGCGTCGTTCCGGGTTTGTCGCACGGCGAGTTGAGTGCCCTCGACCTGTCCGGTCCGGTCGGATTCGACACCGGTGTGTTCCCCGAGGGGGTCAACGTCGAGCTGTGTACCGAACCGGTGGCCGACGGCGACACCCTCGTCGCATCGATGCGGGTCGTCGAACGCGGCGTGGGGGAGACGCGCAGCTGCGGAACGGGCCTGGTCGCGGCGGGCAGCGCACTACTCGCCTCCCTGGGGCGGGACTCCGGGAAGCTGCGGATCACCGTTCCCGGCGGCCGGGTCGACGTGGGCATCGACGACGGCGGGACGACCAGCACCCTGCGCGGTCCGTCGCGCCTCGTCGCGCGCGGCGAGCTGTTCACGGGCGCCCTCGACTGAGGGTGCAGGTAATCGGCTCGCGCACGACGTCCGCGCGGTGTCATGATGGACGGGTATGACTGAATCAGAACTGTCCCCGGACCCCGCGGTTTCTACTCCGCCCGGCGCGCTTCGCACGGACGATGCGCCGACGACGGGTCAACTCCAACTCGACGATCGGGCGTCGCTGCAGCGCGTCGCCGGCTTGTCCACCGAACTCACCGACGTCACCGAGGTCGAGTACCGGCAGCTGCGCCTGGAACGGGTCGTGCTCGTCGGCGTCTGGACGTCGGGCACCATCGCCCAGGCCAACGCCAACATGGCCGAACTCGCCGCGTTGGCCGAGACCGCCGGGTCGCAGGTGCTGGATGCGCTGATCCAGCGCCGGTCCAGCCCGGACGCGGCCACCTACATCGGGTCGGGCAAGGCGGGTGAGCTGCGCGAGATCGTCGTCGCGACCGGCGCGGACACCGTCATCGCCGACGGCGAGTTGACGCCCGCCCAGCTCAACGCGCTGGAGAAGGTCGTCAAGGTGAAGGTCATCGACCGCACCGCGCTGATCCTCGACATCTTCGCCCAGCACGCGACCAGTCGGGAGGGCAAGGCGCAGGTCAGCCTCGCGCAGATGGAGTACATGCTGCCCCGGCTGCGCGGCTGGGGCGAGTCGATGTCACGGCAGGCCGGTGGTCGGGCGGGCAGCAACGGCGGCGTGGGCCTGCGCGGTCCGGGTGAGACCAAGATCGAGACCGATCGCCGTCGGATCCGGGAGCGGATGGCCAAGCTGCGCCGGGAGATCCGCGCGATGAAGACCGCCCGGACGGTGAAGCGTCTGGACCGGCACCGCAGCGGGGTGCCGACGATCACCGTCGTCGGCTACACCAACGCGGGCAAGTCGAGTCTCGTCAACGCGATGACGGGTTCGGGCGTGCTGGTGCAGGATGCCTTGTTCGCCACCCTGGACCCGACGACGCGCCGCGCACGGCTGGACGACGGCCGCGAGGTGGTGTTCACCGACACCGTCGGTTTCGTCCGGCACCTGCCGACGCAACTGGTGGAG
Organism: Gordonia sp. X0973; assembly: GCF_013348785.1. Lineage (NCBI taxonomy): Bacteria > Bacillati > Actinomycetota > Actinomycetes > Mycobacteriales > Gordoniaceae > Gordonia > Gordonia sp. X0973. The sequence goes on along the minus strand of NZ_CP054691.1, from coordinate 2,038,471 downwards.
GCGTTCCGGTCGACACTGGAGGAGGTGGCCGACGCCGATCTGCTCGTGCACGTGGTCGACGGCTCGGAAGCCTTCCCGTTGGACCAGGTCAACGCTGTGCGGACCGTGCTGCGCGAGGTATCGGACGAGGCGCGGGACGGCACGCTGCCGCCCGAGTTGCTCGTCGTGAACAAGCTGGACGCGATGGACGACCTCAAACACGCCGAATTGGCCGCGGCGCTGCCGGGCGCATTGTTCGTCTCGGCGCGTACCGGCGCCGGGCTCCCGGAGCTGTTCGACGCCATCCGCGCCGAGATCGGGCGCGGGGACGTCGAGATGTTCGTCGACCTCCCCTTCTCGCGCGGCGATCTCGTCTCGCGGATCCATGCCGACGGCGAGATCCACTCGACCGAGCACCATGCGACGGGCACCAAGATGCGCGTGCGGGTTCCCGCCGCGCTCGCGGGTGAACTCGTCGAGTTCACCCGCGTCGACGCCTGACGGCGCCGCATCGGATCAGAGCAGGGGCCGGATCAGATCCGGCGCATCACGGTCACGACCTTGCCCAGGATGACCGCGCGGTCACCGGGAATCGGGTCGAACAGCGGGTTGTGCGGCATCAGCCACACGTGCGCGCCGTCGCGCTTGAAGGTCTTGACGGTGGCCTCCCCGTCGATCATGGCGGCGACGATGTCGCCGTTGTCGGCGACGTTCTGCTGTCGCACTACCACCCAGTCGCCGTCGCAGATCGCCGCGTCGATCATGGATTCGCCGACCACGCGGAGCAGGAAGTGGTTGCCGTCGCCGACGAGTTCTCGCGGGAGGGGGAAGACGTCTTCGATGGCCTCCTCGGCGAGGATCGGGCCACCCGCGGCGATCTGGCCGAGGACGGGGACATAGGTCGGCGTGGGCATTCCCTCGGCCGCGGCGCCACCGGGCGGCGGCCCCTTCTTGTCCGCCGCGACGTTGACCGCGCGGGGGCGGTGCGGATCGCGCTTGAGCAGGCCTTTGTTCTCCAGGGTCTTCAGCTGGTAGGCCACCGACGAGGTCGACACGAGGCCGACCGCGTCACCGATCTCGCGGATGCTCGGCGGGTATCCGCGCTCGCGGACGGACTTGCGGATCACCTCCAACACGTCGCGCTGACGCTGGGTCAGGGTCGCCTCGATCGCGGCGGGGCTGTCGGTGAGGCCGGACTCCGCCGACTTCTTCTTGGCCATGATGTTTCTCCTCTGCTCGTTGCCACAACGCTAGCGAAGAAAGCCGCGACCTTCAAACATTTGTTCGACGTGTCGCGAGACTTTGTCAGACCCTCGTGGTAAAACTTCGAACAAGAGTTCATCGAACACACGAACGAGGAGAACCGACATGAGCGCACCAGTGATGCACCGCCCGGCAGTCCGCCCGGCTCCGCGCCCGCTCCGTCCCGCCCAGACCCGGCGCCGCCCGGTCGACGGCCGTTCCCACCATCCCCGGCCGGACCGCGGCACCCGGTGCGCTGCGCCGGTGGCCCCGGTCCAGAGCCGGCAGCAGCGGGTGATCGCCCGTCGCCGGGGGAGCGCCGCGGCGATCCTCGTCGGCGCTGCGCTCGCCGGGCTGGTCTGGCTCTTCGCCATCGTCGGCGGCAACTACGAGGCGAGCACTGCTCCCGATCCGGTTGCCACGTCGGTGGTCCACGTGCGCGGAGGCGAGACATTGAACTCGGTCGCCGCGCGCGTCGCCCCGGATATGCCGCGCCAGGCGGTGATCAATCAGCTGCGCGCGTTGAACGGGTTGCCGTCGTCGCAGTTGACGGCCGGCCAGGCGCTCGTGGCCCCGGTCTACCGATAAGCGTGGGCGGCGCCCAGTCGCGCGGCAGCATCGGCTGCCGCAGTGCGTCGGGTAGTCGGAGCACTGCCCGGGCCGTCGGTATTGTTGGGCTCATGCATTGTCCGTTCTGCAAGCATGAGGACACCAAGGTCGTCGATTCCCGTCTCGCCGACGAGGGTCAGGCGATCCGCCGTCGTCGGTCGTGTCCGGAATGCGGACGCCGGTTCACCACGGTGGAGAATGCGGTGTTGGCCGTGGTCAAGCGCAACGGCGTGACCGAGCCGTTCAGCCGCGAGAAGGTGATGCGGGGCGTCCGGCGGGCATGTCAGGGCAGGCAGGTCGACGAGGATGCGCTGGCCCAGTTGGCGCAGCAGGTCGAGGACGCGGTGCGATCCTCGGGTTCGGCCGAGGTGCCGAGCAACGAGGTCGGGCTGGCCATCCTCGGGCCGCTGCGCGATCTCGACGAGGTCGCCTATCTGCGGTTCGCCTCGGTATACCGCTCGTTCGAGTCGCTCGAAGACTTCCAACGGGAGATCGACTCCCTGCAGTCCGACCGCGGCTGACCGATCCACCGCCGGCGAGGCGGCTCAGACGAAGGCGTCGAACGCCTTGATCACCCGTTTCTCCGACACGGTGCCCGCGGTACCGAGTCGCTGGGCGTAGAGCCCGACCCGCAACTCCTCGATCATCCAGTGCGCATACTCGTTGAACGGCTCCCGGCGGGCCTCCGGCAGCTGCGCCAGGCGCAGATTCCACCGCTCCACGACCCGGTCGACGGCCGCGGTCGCATCCCGGTCGCGGGCGGGGTTGGCCGTCACGGCGTCGAGCCGCATGAGCGCGGCGTCGAGGTAGCGCGGCAGCGAGGCCAACCGGTCCACCGGTGTCTCGCCGACGAATCCGTCGAAGACGAGTTGCGCGACCTGATCGGCAACGTCCTGGGCCGCCATCGTCCCGGCGTGGCGATCCATCGCGGCGGATAGCCCGGGCAGTCGGGAGAGGGCGTCGAGGGCGGCGAAGAAGTTGTCCGGGGCCTGCTCGGCGATCGCGGGGGCGAATCGTTCGCGCAGCGCGGCGAAGTCGGCCGGGGTCCGCAAGCCGGCGGTCTCGGCGGGGGTGACGACGCCGCGGATCGCGCAGCGGGTGCAGTCGCGCAGCAACGCCTCCAGCGACGGGTACGGGCTCTGACTCAGTGCTAGTCGAAGCGCGGGGGTCAGGCCAGCGGTGATCTTCTTGCCCAAGGACGGCAGTGCGGCTTCGAGCAGGACCAGGACGGCGGCGTGCAGGGCGGCGGAACGCTGCGCCGGCGACGCGAATTGGGCCGATCCGACGGTCGACGGGTCGACGACCACCAGTCCGGGATAGCGGGTCACCTTCTGGCCCGCGATCTGCCCGGTGATCGATTCGGGGAGATCGCCGAAGGTGTCGGCCGTCCACTCCGAGGCGAGTACGCGGGCGGTCGTTCGCTTCCGGTCGGATCGGTCGGGACGTTGGAGTTGCGCCAGCGACCGGCTCGCCGCGATCGTCGACCCCGATTCGTCGACGACGGCGAAATTCATCCGGAGATGGTCGTCGACGCGGTCGACGTCGAAATCGTCGACGGTGATCGTGGTGCGGGCCATCGCCGAGAGTTCGCGCGCCAGACCGGCGAGCAGCGGTTCGGCGCGCGGGGTGAGGCGGGCCAGCACGGCCCGCGCGAAGTCGGGGGCCGGCGACACCGTCTTGCGCAGCTGTTTGGGCAGCGACCTGATCAGCGCCGTCGTCAGATCCTCGCGCATCCCCGGTACCGACCAGTCGAATCCGGCGGGCCGTACGTGCTTGACGAGGTCGCGCGGAATCTCGACGGTGACCCCGTCTTCGGGATCGCCCGGCGCGAACTTGTAGCGCAGCGTAAGGCGCAGGTCGCCCTGGGCCCACGTCCCCGGGTAGTCGGCGTCGGACACGTCGGTCGCGGCGACGACGTCCTCGGCGCGCAGGTCGAGCAGATCCGGGTGGGTACGGGACTCCTGCTTCCACCACGTGTCGAAATGCTGCGCGGAGACGACCTGCTCGGGAACCCGCTCGTCGTAGAAGGCGTAGAGCTGATCGGCGCTGATGACCAGGTCGCGTCGGCGGGCCCGGTGTTCGACTTCGACGGCGTCGTCGAGCAGTTCCCGGTTCCGCTCGAAGAAGGCGTGTTTGGTGCGCCAATCACCGTCGACGAGGGCGTGCCGCAGGAACATCTCGCGGCACAGCTGCGGGTCGGTCTTGGTGTAGGTGACCTGGCGCGATGCGACCAGCACCACGCCGAAGAGGGTGACGCGCTCATAAGCCATCGTGGCACCGCGTCGCGACGACCAGTGCGGCTCGCTGTACGCGCGCTTGCACAGGTCGCCGGCCAGGCGCTCGGCCCAGGCCGGATCGATCCGGGCGACCGTGCTGGCATAGGTGCGCGACGTCTCGATGATCTCGGCGGCCATGAGGAAGGCCGGGGGCTTGCGCGCCAACGGGGAGGAGGGGAACACCATCAGCGAGGTGTTCCGCGCGCCCAGGTACTCCTTGGAGTCGGGTTTGCGGGCGGCGATGTTGGAGAGCAGGCCCGAGAGGATGGCCTGGTGGATGGCATCGGCGTCCCGCTCTTCGGTGCGGGTGACCGACCAGCCGAGGTCCTTGACCGTCCGCTGCAGCTGCCGGTGCAGGTCGCGCCATTCGCGGATCCGCGTCCAGTGGAGGAATTCGCGTTCACAGTGTCGGCGGAACTGGTTGCCGGACAACTCTTTTCGCTGCTCCTCCAGGTAGTCCCACAGATTGAGCAGCGCGAGGAAGTCCGAGCCGGGCTCGTCGAAACGGCGGTGCGCCTCGTCGGCGGCCTCCCGCTTGTCCGCCGGCCGCAGCCGCACGTCGGGGATCGACAGGGCGGCGGCGACGACGAGGACCTCGGCGAGGCAGCCGAAGTCGCGGGCGGCCACGAGCATCCGCGCCGGACGCGGATCGATGGGCAGCCGGGCGAGCGCGCGTCCCACCGCGGTCAGCTTCGGCGCCCGATCGGTCCGCGTGCCGATGGCACCCAGTTCGCCGAGTTCGGCCAGCCCGTCGGCGATCGCCCGGGGCGACGGCGGGGAGACGAAACCGAACTCGGAGATGTCGCCGAGCCGCAACGAGACCATCGAGAGGATCACCCCGGCCAGGTTCGCGCGCAGGATCTCCGGATCGGTGAACGGTGGTCGGGCGTCGAAATCCGCCTCGTCGTAGAGCCGGATGCAGATACCCGCGGCGACGCGGCCGCAGCGGCCGGCGCGCTGCCGGGCGCTCGCCTGGGAGACCGGTTCGATCGGCAGGCGGGTGACCTTGGTGCGCGGGGAGTACCGCGAGATGCGGGCGGTACCGGTGTCGACGACGTAGCGGATACCCGGGACGGTGAGCGAGGTCTCGGCGACGTTCGTCGCGAGCACGATGCGGCGGCCGTTCGACGGGGTGAACACGCGGCGCTGCTCGGCGATGGAGAGCCGCGCGTAGAGCGGCACGATTTCGGCCCCCGCCGATTCGCGGTGGCCCAGCGCCTTGGCGGTGTCGCGGATGTCGCGCTCGGTGGGCAGGAAGACGAGGATGTCGCCGGTGGCCCCGGACCACAGTTCGGAGATCGCCGAATCGATCTGGGCGGCCGTCTCCGTTTCCGGTTCGGGCGGGCGGTAGCGGATCTCGACGGGGAAGGTGCGGCCGGACACCTCGATGATCGGGACCGCGTCAGACGCCGTCGTGAAATGTCTGGCGAACTTCTCCGGCTCGATCGTGGCCGAGGTGATGATCAGCTTGAGATCGGGGCGACGGGGGAGCAGGCGCGCGAGGTAGCCCAGGATGAAGTCGATGTTGAGGCTGCGCTCATGTGCCTCGTCGATGATCAGCGTGTCATAGGCGCGCAGCATCGGGTCGGTGGCGATCTCGCGCAGCAGGATGCCATCGGTCATCACCTTGACCAGGGTCGTCTCCGAGACGCGGTCGGAGAACCGGACGCAGTAGCCCACCGCGTCGCCGAGTTCGGTGCCGGTCTCGTCGGCGATCCGCTCGGCCACCGAGGTTGCGGCGATGCGACGCGGCTGGGTGTGCCCGATGGTGCCCTCGACGCCGCGGCCGGCGGCCAGGCAGATCTTCGGGAGCTGGGTCGTCTTGCCCGAACCGGTCTCGCCAGCGACGACGATCACCTGGTGCTCGCGCAGGGCGTCGGCGATCTCCGAGCGGCAGGCGCTGACGGGCAATTCGTCGGGGAAGGTGATCACCGGGACGCGGGCGCGCCGGGCCGCTATCAGCTGCGCGTCAGCCTCGGGGGAACGACGCGGAGAGGATGGCGACATGATTCTTCCCAGCCTACGTGCGGCCGGTTGCAGTCACCGAAACGGCGTCCTTCATGATGGATCCATGAGCTATTCGCTGTGGCACGGATTCGCCGACATGGGCGCCGTGGAGAAGTCCGGTCCGTTCATCCTCACCCGCGGTGAGGGCGCCTACGTATTCGACGACCAGGACAACCGGTACATCGACGCCACCGCGGGCCTCTGGTTCACCAATATCGGACACGGCCGCACCGAGGTCGCCGACGCGGTGGCCAAGCAGCTCTCGCGCCTGGCGCACTACTCCGGCTTCGGCGATCACGCCGCGGACGTGTCGGTCGAACTCGCCGAGCGGCTCTCGGCGATGGCCCCGGTGCCGGGCAGCAAGATCTTCTTCACCTCGGGCGGCAGCGACGCGGTCGAAACCGCGGCGAAGCTGGCCCGCCGGTATTGGCACGAGGTCGGACAGCCGGAGAAGACGATCATGGTCGGCCGGTCGAAGGCCTACCACGGCATGCACGTCGCGGGCACGTCGTTGGCCGGCATCCCCGCCAACGGCGAGGGCTACGGCGAGCTGATGCCGGGTGTCGAGACCGTCAACTGGGACGACGCGAAGAGTCTGCTCGGGCTGATCGAGCGCGTGGGGGCCGAGAAGATCGCCGCGTTCTTCTGCGAGCCGATCATCGGCGCGGGCGGCGTCTACCTGCCGCCGGACGGCTACCTCGACGAGGTGCGCGGAATCTGCCGCGACCACGACATCCTCTTCGTCGCCGACGAGGTGGTCACCGGCTTCGGCCGCATCGGCGGCGGCGCCTGGTTCGCCTCGTCGCGGTTCGACCTGGAGCCGGACATGATCACCACGGCCAAGGGGTTGACATCGGGCTACCTGCCGATGGGCGCGGTCTTCATCGCGCCGCGGCTGGCCGATCCATTCTTCGCCGGCGGGGTCTGGTGGCGCCACGGCTACACCTACGGCGGCCACGCCGGCTCCGCGGCCGCCGCACTGGCCAACCTGGACATCCTGGAACGGGAGAACCTGCTCGACCGGGCGAGTGCGCTCGAGGGCGAACTCGCCGCGGCGTTCACGCCGTTGGCGCAGCTCGACGTCGTGTCCGAGGTCCGCACCGGCCTGGGCGCGGTCACCGCGGTCCAATTGGCCGACCCGTCGCTGGCGCCCGCCGCGGTCAAGGAACTGCGCCGCGCCGGTGTGGTCACCCGCGCCGCGGGTCAGGGTGCGCTGCAGGTCTCGCCGTCGTTCGTCATGACCGCCGAGCAGGTCGACGACATGGCCCGACGATTCGGCGGGGCGCTCGAACAGCTCTGAACTCGGCCAGCACGGGTTCGGGCTCGGTCGACGACCCGGAGACCAGAAACGCCCCGGTCCGCGCGATGCGGCCGGGGCGTTTTCCGTGGCGGTCCTAGCTCAGGGCACTCTTGGTGGTGAGTGCCTGGGCGACGCCGGCGACGATCGAGGCGACCTTGAGCGCCTCGAGCACCGCCTCGCGGTCCAGTCCGCCTTCCCGCACGGTCGCCTCGTGGGCGCCCACGCAGTGCTCACAGCCGTTGATCGCCGAGACGGCCAACGACCACAGTTCGAAATCGACCTTGTCGACGCCCGGGTTGCCGATGATGTTCATCCGCAGGCCCGGCCGCAGGTCGTCGTAGCGGCCGTCGAGGAAGCCGCGACCGCGGTAGAAGACGTTGTTCATGCCCATGATCGACGCGGCGCCGAGCGCCGCGTTGTACGCCTCGGCAGACAGGATGTCGGCGGCCTCGTCGCCGATCTCGGCGATCACCGTCGTGTTGCGGGTGGCGGCAGCGGTGGCCAGCAGGGTGCCCCACAGCTGCTGCTCGCCCAGAGCGGTGGTGCGGCTGATGGTGCCGAGGTTGAGCTTGAGATCCTTGGCGTATTCGGGCAGGGCCTCTTTGAGGTTGTCGATGCTCATCGGGCTCAGACGCTCGCGCTCATCAGGTCGCCGGCGGCGATCGTCGGGTCGCCCTTGCGCCAGTTGCACGCGCACAGCTCGTCGGACTGCAGGGCGTCGAGGACGCGCAGCACCTCGTCGACGTTGCGCCCGACCGACCCGGCGGTCACGGAGACGAACTGGATCTCGTTGTTCGGGTCGACGATGAAGGTGGCGCGGTCGGCCACGCCGTCGGCGTTGAGCACGCCGGTGGCCTGCGCCAGCTCACGCTTGATGTCCGACATCATCGGGAACGGCAGGGTCTTGAGGTCCTCGTGCTGTGCGCGCCACTGGAAGTGGACGAACTCGTTGTCCACCGAGGCCCCGAGCACCTGGGCGTCGCGGTCGGCGAACTCGTCGTTGAGCTTGCCGAAGGCGGCGATCTCGGTGGGGCAGACGAAGGTGAAGTCCTTGGGCCAGAAGAAGACGATGCGCCACTTGCCGGCGAAGTCGTCGCTGGAGACCTGGGTGAAGTAGTCGTCGGGCTGCTGGGCGTCGACGGCCGAGAGGTCGCCGCCGATCACCGCGGTCAGGTTGTAGGCGGGGAACTGGTCGCCGATCGTCAAGAGAGCCATCAGAGAATCCTCCGGGTCGTTGGTTAACAGGGGTGTTGCCCTCAATTCTTGCGGAGACGACCTAGAAGTTCTACGTGATGATTAGCACTATATTGATAGGTATGACCGATCAAAGTTATCAGCCGTCGATCGCCGGGTTGCGCGCCTTCGCCACCATTGCCAGAAAACTGCATTTCAGCGCTGCCGCAACGGAATTGGGCATCAGTCAGCCGGCCTTGTCGCAGGCCCTCGCAGCATTGGAGGCCGGCCTCGGCGTGCGGCTGGTGGAGCGGACGACGCGGCGTGTCTTCTTGACGTCCGAGGGCGAGGCCCTCCTGCCGCATGCGACCGCGGTGGTGCGCGCGGTCGACGAGATGCTGCTCGCCGCACGCGGTTCCGAGGACCCGCTGCGCGGCGGGCTCCGACTCGGGCTGATCCCGACGGTGGCACCCTATGTGCTGCCGGCGATCCTGGCCGGAACGGGCGCCGAGCTGCCCGATCTTCGCCTGCAGGTCGTCGAGGACCAGACCGCCCGTCTATTGGCCCAACTGCGCGAGGGCACCCTGGACCTCGCCCTGCTCGCCCTGCCGCTCGACGCACCGGGCATCGCCGAGATCGCCCTGTACGACGAAGACTTCGTCCTCGCACTCCCGGTCGGGCACCGGCTGGCGGGGCGCACAGCCGTGGATCCGGCCGACATGGCAGACCTGCCGCTTCTACTGCTCGACGAAGGGCACTGCCTTCGGGACCAGGCGCTCGAGGTGTGCCAGCTGGCCGGGATCCGCCCCGACCTCGGCCAGACCCGCGCGGCCTCGCTGTCGACCGCGGTCCAATGCGTGGAGGGCGGACTCGGGGTCACCCTGATCCCGACGACCGCCGTCGACGCGGAGACCGCGGGCGGGAGGCTGGCGACGGCGACCTTCGCTGCACCGCGTCCGGGTCGGCGGATCGGATTGGCGTTTCGCGAGTCGGCCGGCCGCGAAGAGGCCTATCGCCGGTTCGGCGACCTGCTGACGACGATGATCCTGGGTGCGACGCCGACCCTCGGCGTCGCACCGGTCGCGGTCAGCCGACCGGGGTGAGGAGGAACAGCGGGATGGTGCGGGAGGTCTTCTTCGCGTAGTCCGCGTACGGCGGGTAGGCGGCCACCGCCCGCTCCCACCACTGGGCGCGCTGCGCATCGTCGGTGATCGGTCGCGCCCGGTATTCGCCGACGGTCGCGCCGTCGCGGACCGTGATCGTGGGGTTGGCCGCCGTGTCGACGATGTTGTTGAACCATTGGGGGTTGCTCGGCGCGCCGCCCTTCGAGGCGACGGCGAGGTAGTCCCCGTCGTGTTCGACGCGCATCAGCGGGACTTTGCGGATCTTGCCGGTCTTCGCGCCGCGCATCGTCAAGATGACGACGGGCATGTCGGTGTCGCGCAGCGTCGTGCCTGCGGTGCCGCCCGACCCCTCGTACTGTTCGACCTGCTCGCGGACCCAAGCGGCGGGGCTGGGTGCGTACTCCTGGGGTGTCGTATCGCTCATGTGTGGCGTCAACCACACCGCGCGGGCATCTATTCCCGCCTGGTATTTGGCTGGGAATCGGCGGACCGCTCGGATCGGGACCAGACCGATTGCCTACAGTGGTGTGTCGTACGCCACCGAATGTGAGGACGAGAATGCACCACCTGGGTAGAGCAGCACTGGCCACCGTCACCGCGGCCGCAGCGGCGGCAGCCGTCGTCGGAGCGGGAAGCGCGGACGCGGCACCGAAGTACACCGCGACTTTCCCGGTCCCGATCTCGGGCCGGAGCACCACCGGTGTCGAATGGCAGGGCTTCCTCCTCAACCGCGCCCAGACCGCGAAGTTCCACAACGAAGGCTGGTGGACCCGCTTCTCCTGGTGGGACCCGGCCGCCTACAACACCGAGATGGTCAAGGCCTTCAAGCCGGGTCGCGGTGCCGGATGCATCGTCCTGGTCACGCTGACCCGCAACGGCAAGGGCGCGATGACGCTCGCCGACGGACCGAACTACATCCGCACCGAGGATTTCGCCACCCGTAAGCCCGACGCCCCCAACGCGCTGTACTGGAGCACCAAGAACTTCCAGTGCGTGTGAGTACCGCGGTCTAAGCCGGCGTCAGTCGTCGGTCGCGGCGAGTTCGGACCATTCGTCGAGCAGGCTGGAATCGGTGTCGCGGATCATCGCGCCTAGGTTCTCGGTGACCTCCGCGATGCCCGGGTGGTCGAGCAGCGCTTGGGGTAGACCGCTGCGCAGCGACCGATACGCGTCGGACAGATAGCGCAGCACGACGCCCTCGCTGCGGGCCAGGCCGTGTTTGGCGATCAACTCGTTGAAGGTCATATCCGCCTCGAGCATCTCCCGCAGCACCGATTTCGGCGACGGGGGAGTCGACGCCACCCAGGGGTGCCCGCGGCGGTAGACGCCGAAGGCGTGCTCGATCTCCTCGCGCAGCGGTTGCGGCCAGGTGATCTCCTCCAGGCGCGCCATCCGCTCCTCGTATTCCATTCCCGAGGCCTTGAACTCGGCCATCGCCGTGTCGCGCGCGGCCTTGCGCTGGGCCATGAGGACCGGGCGAGGGTCGTCGAGGGTGGCTTCGATGACCGAGACGACGTCGTGCACGTAGTTCGACGACTCCGCGTCGAGCAGCTCGAACGCCGCCAGGGCGAATGCCGACAGCGGGTTGGTGAGCGCGAAGTTCGCCGGCACGTCGACGGCCAGCGCGATGCCCTTGCCCGTCGCGTCCGGGTGCGGGAGACGGGTGACGATCCCGGTGTCGAGCAGATCGCGGTACAGCGCGATGGTGTGCCCGATGAGGGCGAGTTGCCGCGCCCGCGGCTCGTGGTTGTCCTCCAGCAGGTGGCGCAGCGCGGCGAAGCAGTCGCCCGGGCGGGCGAGGACCTCCATCAACATCGCCGTGGTCATCCGCATGTGTGAGCGCAGGGGTTCGTCGGGGGCGGTGGTCAGCGCCTCGAAGGTCTTCTCACCCCACGAGACGAAGCCCTCCGGGGGCTTGCGCCGCACGACCTTGCGCAGCTTCTTCGGGTCGTCGCCGGCCTTGGCGACCAACCGGGCGTTCTCCACGTCGTGCTCGGGTGCCTGCGCGACCACGTAGCCGACGGTGTCGAATCCAGCGCGTCCCGCCCGCCCGGCGATCTGGTGGAATTCGCGCGCCCGCAACCGGCGCACCCGCCGGCCGTCGTATTTGCTCAGCGAGGCGAACAACACCGTCCGGATGGGGACGTTGATGCCGACGCCGAGTGTGTCGGTGCCGGCGACGACCTGCAGCAGGCCCTGCTGGGCGAGTCGCTCGACGAGGCGCCGGTAGCGGGGCAGCATCCCGGCGTGGTGGACGCCGATGCCCGAGCGCAGGAGTTTGGAGAGCGTCTTGCCGAACCCGGTGCCGAAGTGGAAGTCGCCGATCGCCTCGGCGATCGCCTCCTTCCGGGCCTTGTCGGCGATCTTGGCGCTCAACAGCGCCTGGGCCCGCTCGACCGCGGCCGCCTGGGTGAAGTGGACGACGTAGACCGGTGCGCGACCGTCGGCGACCAGGGTCTCGATGGTCTCGTGGATCGGGGTGAGGGTGTAGGAGAACTCGAGGGGGACCGGTCGTATCGCATCGGTGACCGCCGCGACGTCGCGCCCGGTGCGGCGGTGCAGATCCTCGACGAAGACCTCCACCGCGCCGAGCGTCGCCGACATCAACAGGAACTGCGTGTGCGGGAGTTCGACCAGCGGGACCTGCCAGGCCCAGCCCCGGTCCGGGTCGCCGTAATAGTGGAATTCGTCGGCCACCAGCAGACCGATGTCGGAGCCGGGGCCGTCGCGCAGGGCGATGTTGGCGACGACCTCGGCGGTGGCGCAGACGATCGGCGCACCCGGGTTGACGGTCGCGTCCCCCGTCGCCAGCCCTACCTGGTCGGCCCCGAATACCTCGCAGAGGGCGAAGAACTTCTCGCTGACCAGGGCCTTGATCGGCGCCGTGTAGACGGCGCGCTCGCCGCGGGCGCGGGCGAAGGCGATCGCACCGGTGGCGACGAGGGATTTGCCCGACCCGGTCGGGGTGGCCAGGATGACGTGGCTCCCGGACGCGGCCTCGAGCAGCGCCTCCTCCTGGTGGGGGTAGGGCGTCAATCCGCCGCGCGCCGCCCAGGCGGAGAACTCGTCGAAGGCCGCAGAAGGATCGGCGCTGACCCGCAGTGCGGAGTCAGCGCCGATCGCGTTGCTCAACGGTTCCCGTTCACGATGCGTCGGGGTGCGGTGTCCCGCCCTCGTCGTCGCGTCCGTCCTGGTCCAGGCGCGCCTGCTCGGCGAGGTAGCGCTGGAACTCGTCGCCGATCTCGTCGGCGCTGGGCAGCGGCTCGTCGGCGGCCAACAGGGAGGCCTGCTGCTCGGCGGCCTCGGTGTAGGCGTCGTACTGGGACTCCAGCGCGGACACCACCGAGGCGACCTCGCCGTTGTTGGACAGCTCGTCGTCGATCTGGACCCGCAAGGTGTCCGCGGCGCTGTCGAGGGCCTTCGTCGGCAGGTCGAGGCCGGTCAGCGAGCCGAGGGTGCTCAGCAGGCGCGACGCGGCCGCCGGGTAGGTCGACTGGGCCAGGTAGTGCGGCACGTGGACCGAGATGCCCGACGTGCGGTAGCCGGCCTCGCCCAACCGCAGTTCCAGCAGCATCGACGCGCTGCCGGGCAGTTTCATGGGCGATCCCCAGCGCGGCAGGTCGCCGAGGAACTCGACGTCGCTGCCGTGCGCGGTGACCGTCGCGGGGCGGGTGTGCGGAACGGCCATCGGGATGGCGTTGAGGCCGACGACGTCGCTCACGCCGAACTCGTCCGACAGACCGCGGACCGCTTCGGTGAAGCGCTCCCAGCGCAGGTCGGGTTCCGAGCCGGAGAGCAGCAGGAACGGCTCACCGGCGTTGTCCCGGACGGCGTGGACGGTCAGCGTCGGCATCTCGACACCGGTGAAGGCCTGGCCGGAGAAATCCATCACCGGACGGCGCGACCGGTAGTCGATCAGCTCGTCGGTGTGAAAGGTGGCGACCAGTTCGGAGTCGAGGCTCTCGCGCAGGTGGCGGGCGGCCAGGGCGACGGCGTTGCCCGCGTCGGCGAATCCGTCGAGTGCGTGCACCAGCACGGGCCCCGCGCCGGTGCTCTTGGCGACCTGGGGCGCGGGGAACTCCAGCTCGTACAACGAGCTGTGCTCGGCGGGGTTGCCGGGCTCATCGGGCCGGAAGTCCATTCATCCTCCTTCTGAGGGATACATCGATTGTCCCAGACCTCGCTGGGAACTCGCTATGCGGAACAACGCGATTCGGGCCACTGGCATTCCCCGACGCGGCCTGGCACAGTGACAGATGTGAAAGGTGTGATCTGTGTGACGGGAGAAAAGACCCGCGGATTGCTGTCGGCGGCCATCGTGGTGGCGGCGGTCGCGAGTTGCTCGGTAGACGGAACGCCTCACGATTCGCCCATCGCCCGGACGGTGGATCCGTCGGCGTTTCCCGCCGATTCGGGCTCCGAACCGATCGTCGTCCCGGGTAAGCAGTTGTCGTTCATCCTCCCTGACGTCTCCGGATACCCGGACGGGGCGGTCTTCGAGCCGGCCAACTGCGAGCTTCAGCAGATTCCGCTGTCGCCGCAACGAACCTCGGCGCAGACGGGATACGGCCCAGACACCAAACCGGGATCCCCGATGACCGCCTACACGACGGTGATCACACAGACCGCTGCTTCCCTCGATGACCTTGCCGCCACCGTGCGCCGGTGCGGTCGATACCGGCACGACTCGGGTGAGAAGTCGTCGACCATCGAGGTGGCGCAGCGCACCCTGACGAACCTCCCGACGGTTGCCGGTGCGGAGACCCTCGGATACTCCAGGACAGATGGGTACGGCGGGCCCGAGTGGGCGGCGGCGACGACCACCCTGTTGATCGCGCAGCGTGGCAGCATTCGTGTGTACGCGGCGCAACGCGTCGCCCAGCACGGCGAACCGGTGGTCGAGCCGGACGAAGCACTGGTCAAGCTGTTTCACGCAGTCGCCGACACCGCGCTGCACTGACCCTCGGGCGGGCCCGCCGCGGAACCGGACGGCGGCGCTCTGCGTCTCAATTCACATGACGCAAAGCCTGCCCACCGCCTACCTCGACACCGCCAGCCTGCTCACCGCGATCCCCGGACTGTTCGGCTTCCGGCCCGAGCACTCGATGGTGGTCGTCGCCTTCGACGCCGACGCCTCGATCGCGGTCACCGCCCGCCACGACGTGGAATTGGAGAGCGGCGAGCCGACCGCGCGGATGCGGGAATCGATCGCCGACGTCGCGGCGGTCTGTCTGCGCACCGGCGCGGTGGCCACCGCGGTCGTCGTGGCCGACGACCGCCACGCCCTGGATTCACCGGTCTACCGCCGTCTCGTGGCCGAGATGAACGCCGCTCTGGTCGCCGTCGGCGTGCCGGGCGGCGTGAGCGCCGGGTTCGTCCTGGCCGAGTTCGCGCAGGGCCAGCCGTGGCGCACGATGTGGTGGGAGTTGGACGGCCCGGGTCCGCGCGGTTGCGACCCCGCCGTGCCGCATCTGATCGGCGTCGCCGACCCCGGCTACGGATGCGGGCTGCTCGGCGACCCGAAGTCGTCGCCGGTGGCCCTCGAGCGCTCGCTGACCAGCGGGCGCGTCGTCATGGACAGCCGCGGAGAGCTGGCGGACTCACTGGCCGGGACCGACCAGCACTGCACCGACCTCGCCTGCGGCGGACGCCCGCGTCGGCCGCGCGTCAGCGCATCGAGGGGCAGTGGCGCGGCACTGCTGCGCTCGGCGCTGGACCTGCTGACCGGACCGGAACCGCCCGAAATGACCTGTGCGACGGTCAGTCTGCTCGGCAGGGCGCTGATCCGCCTCGACGTGCGCGACGCGCTGATGACCCTCGGCGCGGGGGAGCACCGATACGTCGCCGAAACGGTGTGGCGGGAGCTGACGCGGCGGACCGACGGCCGACAACGGGCCAGTGCCGCCACGATGCTCGCCCACCTGTACTACCTGGGCGGCGAGGGCACCAGCGCGGGCATCGCGCTCGACGTCGCGCTGGCGGCAGACCCCGGGTGGAACCTGGCCCGGCTGCTGGACTCGGCCCTGGCCGGGGGTGTCCACCCGTCGATGATCTGGGAACTCCTCGTCGAGTCCTATGTCGTCGGCGCGACCCTGGGGGTCGAGTTGCCGGCGATGACCCCGAACCACGACACCTGAACGGGTGCCGCGGCCGACCGGGCGTTCAGGCGCGTTCGACGAAGATCGAGTGGGCCATCTCCTCGGACAATTCCAGGCCCTCGTGCCCCGGGGTGGTGACGACGAAGCCGCGGTCCTTGCCGGCGACCGTGACGCGGGCGTTCGGGACGATGCCCACCTCGCGCAGGGTCACGATCAGGTGCTGGTCGGACTGGGCGTGCTCGGACAGACGCCGGATCACGACCGCCTGCGGCTCGGTGCCGGTCAGCTCGGCCATCCGCACCGCGTTGTCGTCGACCGGCTGGGCGGGGGCGCCGAGCAGGTCGAGTCCGGGAATCGGGTTCCCGTACGGCGAGGTCGTCGGATTGTCGAGGACGGCGAGGATCCGGCGCTCCACGTTCTCGCTCATCACGTGCTCCCAGCGGCAGGCCTCGTCGTGGACCTCGTCCCACGGCAGCCCGATGACGTCGACGAGGAGCCGTTCGGCCAGGCGGTGCTTGCGCATGACCGCCACGGCCAGGTCGCGCCCCTTGTCGGTCAGCTCCAGGTGGCGGTCGCCGGCGACCCGCACGAGGCCGTCGCGCTCCATCCGCGCCACCGTCTGCGAAACGGTGGGTCCGCTTTGCTCCAAACGCTCCGCGATACGCGCGCGCAGTGGCACGGTCCCCTCTTCTTCGAGGTCGTAGATCGTGCGCAGGTACATTTCGGTGGTGTCGACTAGATCGTTCACGTGAATCCTTTGCGCCTTTCGTCCCAGTCACAGTACCCCGATTGGTCATCTCGTCGTCGCTGTGACGCGCAACACCGATAACCTGGACCCGTGCCGGATACGACAGCGGGAGCGGTGATTTGGAGCGAGGGCTTCGAGGCATACCGCTGGGCCTCCGAACACCCGATGAATCCGGTCCGGCTGGCGCTGACGATGAGCCTGGCCACCTCGCTGGGCGTGCTGGACGGGATCGACCCGATCCCGCCGCTGGACATCGACGACGACCAGCTGCGCGTAGTGCACACGCGTAACTACATCCAGGCCGTGCGGGAGATGGGCGCCGATGCGGGCAGTCCCGACGCGGCGCTGTACGAACAGATCTACGGCCTGGGCGACATGGACAACCCCGTCTTCCCCGGCATGCACGAGGCGGCCCGGATGCTCGTCGGCGGATCGGTGGCCGCGGCTCGGGCCATCGCCGACGGATCGGTGCGCCGCGCGGTCAACATCGGCGGCGGGATGCACCACGCCATGGCGGCGCGCGCGGCCGGATTCTGCGTCTACAACGACTGCGCGATCGCGATCGACTGGCTGCTGCACCACGGCTTCGACCGCATCGCCTACATCGACGTCGACGCCCATCACGGCGACGGGGTCGAGCGGGCCTTCGCCGACGACCCGCGGGTCCTCACGGTCTCGCTCCACCAACATCCGGCGACCCTCTGGCCCGGCACCGGCTGGCCGACCGAGATCGGCGGACCGGGGGCCCTGGGCAGTGCGGTGAACGTCGCGCTCATGCCCGGGATCGTCGACTCGCTGTGGTTGCGCGCCTTCCACGCCGTCGTACCGTCGCTGATCGGGGCGTTCAAACCGCAGATCATCGTCAGCCAATGCGGCGCGGACAGCCACGACGCGGACCCGCTCACCGATCTCGGACTCACCGTCGACGGCCAGCGCGCGGCGA
The DNA here is from genome assembly GCF_013348785.1 of Gordonia sp. X0973. Taxonomy (NCBI): domain Bacteria; kingdom Bacillati; phylum Actinomycetota; class Actinomycetes; order Mycobacteriales; family Gordoniaceae; genus Gordonia; species Gordonia sp. X0973. The sequence goes on along the minus strand of NZ_CP054691.1, from coordinate 2,020,972 downwards.
TCCTGGCGATGCGCGACCTGGCCGACCGATATGCCGACGGACGCTGGCTGGCCGTCGGCGGCGGCGGCTACGGCATCATCAACGTGGTCCCGCGCACCTGGACCCATCTCATCGCCGCGGCCCTGGGGCGCGACGTCGACCCGGCGACGCGGATCTCCGACGACTGGATGTCGGGAGCGCGCGAGGTCAAGGCCGCGATCGACCAGACCTACGCCGCCGAACCGGTCGGGGAGATGGGCGACGGCGGCGACGTCGGGTACACGCCGTGGGACGGCGACTCCGGTGTCGATCCGCCACCCGGCATCGACGAGCGCGCCTTCCGTCAGACCGATCGCACCATTCTGGCGACCCGCCGTGCGGTCTACCCGTTGCACGGCCTGGACCCGGAGGATCCCCGTGACTGAACAGGATCGCACCGCACCGGAACCGGCCGGGGCGGATCAGGCCGGACAGGGGCAGGCCGAGCCCGGCAGCCGCCCGCGCTGGGAGTATCCGCGGGAGTGGGCGGCCGACGTCCTCGCCTCCGACGGCGGTGTGGTGCACCTGCGGCCGATCGTCCCCGACGATGCCGACGACGTCGTCGAGTTCCACTCGCAGCTGTCCGAGCGCACCCGCTACATGCGCTACTTCGGGCCGACGCCCACGCTGCCGCCGCGCGAGGTCGTCCGCATGACGACGGTCGACTACCACGACCGGGTCGCGCTGGTGGCGCTGCTCGGCGGGAAGATCATCGCGATCGGCGTCTACGAGGGGTTGGCCGCCGCCGGGAAGCCGGAATCCGCGGAAGTCGCGTTCACCGTGTCCGACGAGCACCAGGGCCGCGGCCTCGGACCGATCCTGCTCGAGCATCTCGCCGGTGCCGCCGCGGAGAACGGTTTCACCCGCTTCGAGGCCGAGGTGCTGGCCGAGAACACCAATATGACGACCGTCTTCCGTGACGCCGGCTACCAGCTCAGCCGCAGTTTCGACGGGTCCAACGTCCACGTCGAATTCCTCATCGACCCCACCGAGGCGCTGCTGTCGGTGCGCAACGCGCGGGAACGCGCCTCGGAGGCCCGCAGCGTCGCGAACCTGCTCCGCCCGACGTCGGTCGCGGTGATCGGGGCGTCCACGGACCGGCGCAAGGTCGGCAACGTACTGCTCGCGAACATCATCTCCGCCGGGTTCACCGGCCCGGTGTATCCGGTCAACGGCCCCGGATCGGCCGATCGCGCCGACGGGGGAGGTGCCCGCTCGGTGCTGGGCATCCGCGCCTACCCGACGGTCCGCGACATCCCCGACCCGGTCGATCTGGCCGTCGTCGCCGTGCGGGCGGCCGTCGTCGTCGACGAGGTCCTCGACGACTGCCTGGCCAAGGGCGTGAAGACGCTGGTCGTCGTGTCGGGCGGCTTCGCCGAGTCCGGCGAGGCCGGGATGGAGACGCAGCGGCGGCTGGTCGGCCAGGTGCGCGAGCACGGGATGCGGCTGGTCGGCCCGAACGCGCTCGGCGTCGCCAACAACGATCCGGGGGTCTCCCTCAACGCGACGCTGGCCCCGCGGATCCCGCAGGCCGGGCGGGTCGGCTTCTTCTGCCAATCCGGCACCCTAGGCATCGCCATCCTCGACACGGCGGCCCGCCGCCAACTCGGCCTGTCGACCTTCGTCTCGGCCGGCAACCGCGCCGACGTCTCCGGCAACGACGTGCTGCAGTACTGGGACACCGACGACGCCACCGAAGTGGTGCTCCTGTACCTGGAGAGCTTCGGCAACCCGCGCAAATTCTCCCGCATCGCACGGCGGGTCTCGCGCGAGAAGCCGATCGTCGCGGTGAAGACGCCGGTCTCCGACGACGAGGACCGCATCGCGCGGATGCTCCTCGAGCAGGCCGGTGTCATCCGGGTCGACACGATCTCGGAGATGTTCGACGTCGCCTCGCTGTTGGCCTACCAACCGCTGCCCGCCGGGCCGCGGACCGCCATCGTCGGCAATTCGTCGGCCCTGGGGTCGCTCGCCGGGAACGTGGGCGCGCGCCTCGGTCTGCAGGTGGTGGCGAGTGTCGACGTGGGGCCGGCGGCCTCGGCGGAGGAATTCGCCTCGGCGGTCGCCGCGGCGGCCGGGGCCGACTCCTGCGACGCCGTCATCGCCGTGTTCGTGCCACCGGTCGCGGTCGCGGCAGGCGACTATGCCGCGGCCCTGCTCACGGTCGCCGCGGGACTGGAGAAGCCGGTGGTGTCGACCTTCCTCGGCGACGAGGGGGTGTTGCCCGAACTGTCGGTACACGGGCCGGACGGTTCACCCGCGCGCGGTTCGATCCCGAGCTATCGCAGCCCGGAACGCGCGGCGACCGCGCTGGCCCGGGCATGGCACTACCGGGAGTGGCGCGACCGCTCGGATTCGCCGACGACGCGGCCGCGGGGCACCGATCCCGAGGCGGTGCGCACCCGGGTCCGCGAGATCCTCGCCGACAACGACGACGGAGTGGTCGAGCTGAGCCCGTCGGTGACCACCGAACTCCTCGCCGAATACGGGATCGAGGTGGTCCCGTTCGCCGAGGTCCGCAGCATCCACGAAGCCTCGTCGGCGGCGCGGGAACAGGGCTTCCCGGTCGCGGTGAAGGCGAGTTCGCCTTCGTGGCGGGGGCGGCCGGACCGGGAGGGGGCACGGCTGGACCTGCCGGATGCGACGGCCGTCGTCACCGCGTTCGGGGAGTTGTCCGAGCTGACCGGGGACACCGTGCTGCATGTGCAGAAGATGGCTCCCAAGGGGGTGGCGACGATGATTCGGGCCTTCACCGATCCGCTGTTCGGCGCGGTGATCTCCTTCGGGATGGCGGGCCACACCTTCGAGTTGCTCGACGACGCGGCCTACCGCGCGCTGCCCCTCAACGACCTGGATGCGCGGGAACTCGTGTTGGCGCCGCGTTCGGCCGCCCTCCTGACCGGCTACCAGGACCAACAACCGGTGGACACCGACGCCCTGGCGGATCTGCTGATGCGGGTGTCCTTCCTCGTCGAGGACATCCCGGAGGTGCGCGAGGTGGTATTCGACCAGATCCTCGCCGCCCCGGAGGGGGCCAGCGTGCTCAACGCCCAGATAACCGTCGGCCCGGTGCCCAAACGGATGGACACCGGACCGAGACGGTTGGGCGACGGGGCGCCCGATCGGTAACCGACCCGCAGGTCAGCCCGCGTAGGCGCGCAGCCGCTCCGCGCGGTCGCCGGCGCGCAGCTTCACCATCACCTCGCGCTCGATCTGGCGCACCCGCTCGCGGGAGAGCCCGAAGGCGCGGCCGATCTGGTCCAGCGTGCGCGGCTGCCCGTCGTCGAGCCCGTAGCGGAGCCGGATGACCTGCTGCTCCCGGGCGTCGAGGGTGGCGAGCACGGAGCGGATGTCGGAGTGCAGCAGTCCGGCGATGACGACGTTCTCGGCCGAGGTGGCCTCGGAGTCCTCGATGAAGTCGCCCAGCGGCGCCTCCTCGTCGGAGCCGACGGGCATGTCGAGACTCACCGGGTCGCGGCTGTGGTCGAGGAGATCGGCGATCTTTTCCGTCGGGATGCCCGACTCGGCCGAAAGCTCGTCGTCGGTGGCCTCGCGGCCGAGCTGCTGGTGCAGCTCGCGCTTGATGCGCGCCAGCTTGTTGACCTGCTCGACCAGGTGCACGGGCAGCCGGATGGTGCGGCTCTGATCGGCCATGCCGCGGGTGATCGCCTGCCGGATCCACCACGTCGCGTAGGTGGAGAACTTGAAGCCCTTGGCGTAGTCGAACTTCTCCATCGCGCGGATCAACCCGAGATTGCCCTCCTGGATGAGGTCGAGTAGCGGCATCCCGCGTCCGGTGTAGCGCTTGGCCAAGGAGACCACCAGGCGCAGGTTCGCCTCCAGCAGGTGGGCGCGGGCCTGTTCGCCCTCGCGGACGATCTGTCCCAGGTCGCGCTTGCGCGTCGGGCTCAGCCGCTTGCGGGTCTCCAGCAGATGCTTGGCGTAGAGGCCGGCCTCGATCTGCTTGGCCAACTCCACCTCCTGCTCGGCGTTGAGCAGGGCGGTGCGGCCGATGCCGTTCAGATAGACACGGACCAGGTCGGCCGACGGCGATTGCGCGTCGAGATCGGACTCCGTGGGAATCGGGCGAACTGTGGACGTGGTCGACATGTGGCCTCCTGGGATTCGAGTGCGTTCACTCACATCAACGCAGGGGCCCGCCGGAATAGTTCCCGCGGCGGGCAGCGATGTCCTGAGAAGTCGCTGAGCATCCGAACCGGGTCGGCTAGCGGTCGGGCAGCTCCCGCGGAGGCGGCGGATCGGCCACGTCGGAGTCGATGACGGTGCCCGGCGCGGTGATCGACGGCGGGACGTCGTCGTGGTGGCCGTAGTGGTATTCGGCGACCTCGCCGCGCTTGCGCGCGGGGCGGTCGTTGGCGATGAGGACGGCGACCCAGGGCAGCGGGATGGAGAGCGCGACCACGGCCAGGGCCAACAGGCCGCTGTGCGTGGTGCCGTACACGATGCAGGCGACGATCAGCGCGGGCACGCGGAACGCCATCAGGATCAGGTAGCGGCGGACCCGCGCGCGGTGCTGCTCCTCCGGGCTGTTCTCGGCCCGGGTGATGAGAAAGGCCTCCTCGGCGGCGTGTGCGCGCATACCTCCACTGTCCCACTCCGCCGCACCGATCGCACCCCCGGGTCGGGTCCGGATCCGACCGCGCGCCGTCGGTCGCCGGGGCAGGCTCGGCGCGGGTTGGCTCATCTGGCCGGAGCGGTCACAATGGTGACATGGCAACCGAGACTATTGAGCGGCCGGAGATCGACGAGCGGACCGACGAGGGGACCGACATCCCCAAGGTCTTCCACTACGTCAAGAAGGACAAGATCGCCGAGAGCGCCGTCATGGGGAGCCACGTGGTGGCGCTGTGCGGCGAGGTCTTCCCGGTGACCGCGGCGCCCAAGCCTGGCTCTCCGGTGTGCGACAAGTGCAAGAAGATCTACGAGAAGATGAAGAAGGGCTGATCCTCAGCCGATCCACCACAGCGCGAGGGTCGCCCCGGCCGCGGTCGACACCGCCCAGGCCGAGCCGATCACCACGGCATCGGGCAACGGCAACCCGTAGTGGTCGACTGCTCGCCCGTCGAGTCGTCGACGCCCGAAGAACGCGCGCGGCCAACCGATGGCCAGCAGTGGCGCGGGCAGTAGCGCCACCAGCACGAAGACGACCCCGCAGATGATCCACCCCGTCGTCGGTCCCGCATGTGCGGCGGCCGCGACGAAGAAGGCGATGCCCTGCGCGCCGAACAGTGCGCTCCAGAAGTACCCGTGGACGGGCACGCCGAATCCGCGTGCGCCGAAGATTCCGACCAGCACCGCGAGGGCGACCGCGGGCAGTGCCGCGAAGACCGGGCCGGTACTCCCCGTCGGGCAGGCGACCGCCACCTCGTAGGGGCCGCCCTGCGCGCAGTAGCCGCCGACCGCCATCACCCGGGACGAGCCGACGACCAGACAGGTGATGCCGAAGCCGACCAATGCCCAGGCACCGGGGAAGCACACCCATTCGCGTATACCCGGAGGTGTGTCGCGGACTGTGGGCACACCGATTGCCGGGGGCTCAGTCATCGCCATCCTTTTCGTCGCGGCCGTTGCGCCGCCGCCGGATCGGGCCCGTCGCCAGCTTGGCCGGGATCGCCTTGATCCCGTCGGTGATCTCCTCGGTGAGTTCGGCCCGCTGCTCGTCGAGCCAGGAGCGCATCGCGACCGTGCGGGAGGGGGAGGCCGGCCACATCGACTCGACGGTGGCGTTGAACTCGGCGCCGAGCACGATCGCGAAGCCGAGGAAGAAGGCGAACAGCAGGAAGGCGATGGGGGTGGCCAGCGCGCCGTAGGTGTATCCGCTGCGGGTCAGCGCCGTCAGATAGGCGCGCAGCACGAATGTGGCGATCCAGAACACCGTGCCGGCCAGCAGCGCGCCGGGCAGCAGCCGGTGCCACGGGAGCGGATGGCGGAGCGCCAGGTGGTACAGCGTCGTCAGCACGACGATCAGGACGAGACCGACGAGCGGGAAGTAGGCCAGGTTGATCGTCGTGGCGACCGCCGGGCTCCACGACCGCGGGAGGATGCGTTGCAGCAGACTCGGTCCGATCGCCACCAGCGGCAGCACCACCACCGCGATCGCCAGGAAGAAGATGTAGACGATGAGTGCGAAGATTCGTTGCCAGACCGGGTTGCGCACGTCCTGCTGCCGATGCGCGGTCGTGATGGCGGCGATGTAGCAGGACATCGCCGACGACCCGGCCCACAGCGAGATGATGAAGCTCACCGACAGCACCCCGGCACGGCCCCGGCTGAGCATCTTGTCCAGGGTCGGCCCCACCAGATCGTTGACGACGTCGTCGGTGAAGGTTCGTTCGGCGAACCCGAGGATCCGGTCGTGGATGATCGTCGACATGTCGGGGCTGAACCAGCCCACGAAATAGCCGATGCTGCCGAGCAGCCCGAGCAGCAGCGGGGCGAACGACAATGCCTGCCAGAACGCCGCCTGGGCCGACCATCCGATGATCCCGTCGTTCCACGAGGCGACGATGGTCCGCCAGAGCAGCGTCGGGATACGCCGGAGCACCCCGTCGCGGGGCCGGCCGGCGGTGGCGTCGTCGGGGTTCGCCGCGGCGGTCGGATCGTCGGAATCGGTCATGGCGGTGTCCACCTTTCCCGATCCGGCCGATGTGTCGGCGACGCCGCGCCGCGCCGCGGTCGGCGCGGTGCCGCCCGGTAGAATCAACCGGGTTGCGCGCCGGCGCCGACGAGTCCTGAAGGAGTGTATTCGCGAGTGACTTCCGAAGCTGTGTCGGCCATGCCGTTGCGCGCCTGGCAGCGCCGCGCACTCACGAAATACCTGACCGCCAAACCGCGGGATTTCCTCGCGGTGGCCACCCCGGGAGCGGGTAAGACCACCTTCGGCCTGCGGATCGCGGCCGAATTGCTCGCCGACCGGACCGTCGAGGCGGTCACCGTCGTCGCGCCGACCGAACACCTCAAGCACCAGTGGGCGCAGGCCGCGCAGCGGGTGGGCATAGCGCTGGACTCGAACTTCTCCAACACGACCGGTGCGACGAGCTCGGATTTCGACGGCGTCGTGCTCACCTACGCGCAGGTCGCCGCGCACCCGGCGCGCCACCGGGTGCGCACCGAGAACCGGCGGACGCTGGTGATCCTCGACGAGGTACACCACGCGGGTGACGCGAAGTCTTGGGGCGACGCCATCCGCGAGGCCTTCGACGACGCGGCCCGACGGTTGGCGCTGACCGGCACGCCGTTCCGGTCCGACGACTCGCCGATCCCGTTCGTCACCTACGAACCCGAACCGGGCGGGGGCGCCCGGTCGAAGGCCGACCACACCTACGGCTACGCCGATGCGCTCGCCGACGGCGTGGTCCGGCCCGTCGTGTTCATGGCCTATTCCGGCCAGGCCAGTTGGCGGACGAGCGCGGGGGAGGAGTACACCGCACGGTTGGGTGAGCCGCTGTCGGCGGAGCAGACGGCCCGCGCCTGGCGCACCGCGCTCGACTCGCACGGCGACTGGATCCCGGCGGTCCTGCGGGCCGCGCACACCCGCCTCATCCAGTTGCGCGCCTCCGGCGTGCACGACGCAGGCGGGCTGGTGATCGCCACCGATCAGACGGTCGCGCGCGAGTACGCCGAGTTGCTGAGCGAGATCAGCGGCACCCCGGTGACGCTCGTGTTGTCTGACGACCCTGGGTCGTCGAAGCGCATCGCGGCGTTCTCCGACTCCGAGGACATGTGGATGGTGGCGGTCCGCATGGTCTCCGAGGGAGTCGACGTGCCGCGCCTGTCCGTCGGCGTCTATGCGACGAGTGCCGCGACGCCGCTGTACTTCGCACAGGCCATCGGGAGATTCGTGCGTTCGCGGCGACCGGGGGAGACGGCGAGCGTCTTCCTCCCGTCGGTCCCGGTGCTGCTGGACCTGGCCAGCCAGCTCGAGGCGGAGCGCGACCACGTGTTGGGCAAGCCGCACCGCGACTCCGGTCTCGATGACGCTGCGCTGATCGAGGCGAACAAGACCGAGGACGAGGACGGGGAGGACGAGCCGGCCTTCCAGTCGTTGCACGCCGACGCCGAACTGGACCAGGTGATCTTCGACGGCTCCTCCTTCGGCACCGCCACCTATGCGGGCAGCGAGGAGGAATCCGACTACCTGGGGCTACCCGGGCTGCTCGACGCCGACCAGGTCCGCGAGCTGTTGTCGCGCCGCCAGGCCGAGCAGCTGACCAAGCGTGCCGCGGCACCCGCCACCAACCCCCGGGATGGGGCGCCGGAGGGCCGGGGAGCCGCGGCGGCGCTGCAGTCGTTGCGCAAAGAACTCAACTCCCTCGTCGCGCTGCACCACCACCGGACCGGCAAAGCCCACGGCATGGTGCACCGCGAGCTGCGCGAGCGCCTCGGCGGACCGCCGACGGCGATGGCGACGGCCGAGCAGCTGACCGAGCGCATCCAAGCGCTGCGCGAGTGGCGCTGACCGACTGAGGGCGAACGAAAAGACGGCGCCGCCGGTCACGGGGACCGGCGGCGCCGTCTTGGAGTAATCGTGTCGAGTGTCAGACCAGCTCTGCGGTCGGCTCGCTGATCGTGGCGCCGACCTTGACGAGCCCCGCCTCGTGCTCGGCGAAGTGGTGACGGCAGAAGAAGAGTTCGCTGCCGGACGGGAGCACCGCGATGACTTTGGCGGCGGCGCTGCAGCGGTCGCACCGATCGGCGGCGGTCAGCGAAGCGGTTGTGGCACTCGTAGCGGTGGTGGTCATGGTTCCTCCGTCCCGGGCAAGCAGATCGTCCCTCGTGAAGCGTAGGCGAGGAATTCCGCCTATTCACACTCTGTCAGACGTTTGGCGCATCCGGATTGTTCCCGACCTCCGGTGTGTCGGATCCCACTGGCCGGAAATCCAGGCCGTCTCGGCCGCAGTGCTCAGGAGACTTCCATTACGGTGATGCCATGTCCCTATCGGCACAGCCTCGATTCCGGCTCACCCGCTGGGTCGCCGCTGCCGACATCGTCGACGTCTTCGTCTACGTCATCGTGCTGAACCTGGCTGCGCAGTACCTGCCCGCTGTGATCGCCGAGACCTTCACGCTCTCCCTGCTCACCGCCATCCTTCTCAAGGCTGTCCTCGAGGTCGTGATCGCCGTCAAGGGCCGGGTCAAGTTCCGGCTGAAGGCTGCGACCGGCCCGGCCGGCAAGGTCGGCGGCGCGTTGCTGCTGTGGTTTCTGCTGGCGGCCAGCAAGTTCGTGGTCCTCGAACTGGTCGCGCTGGTCTTCGGCGACCGGGTCAGCCTCGGCAACTTCTGGTCGGTCACCGGCCTGATCCTCGTCCTGATGCTCGCCCGCGCCGGGGTCCGGCGCCTGCTGGCCGACGACTCCCCGCCGATTCCCTCAGAGCGTTAGTCCAGGTAGTCGCGGAGCACCTGGGAGCGCGACGGGTGGCGCAGTTTGCTCATCGTCTTCGACTCGATCTGGCGGATGCGCTCACGGGTGACCCCGTAGACCTGCCCGATCTCGTCGAGGGTGCGGGGCTGACCGTCGGTGAGGCCGAAGCGGAGCCGGACGACGCCGGCCTCGCGCTCGGACAGGGTCTCGAGGACCGACTGCAGCTGGTCCTGCAGCAGCGTGAAGCTGACCGCGTCGACCGCGACGATGGCCTCGGAGTCTTCGATGAAGTCGCCGAGCTGGCTGTCGCCCTCGTCGCCGATCGTCTGGTCAAGCGAGATCGGCTCACGCGCATACTGCTGGATCTCCAGCACCTTCTCCGGCGTGATGTCCATCTCCTTGGCCAACTCCTCCGGAGTGGGCTCGCGGCCGAGGTCCTGCAGCAGCTCGCGCTGGATGCGTCCGAGCTTGTTGATGACCTCCACCATGTGGACCGGGATACGGATGGTCCGGGCCTGATCGGCCATCGCACGGGTGATCGCCTGTCGGATCCACCAGGTGGCGTAGGTCGAGAATTTGTAGCCCTTGGTGTAGTCGAACTTCTCGACCGCGCGGATCAGGCCGAGGTTGCCCTCCTGGATCAGGTCGAGGAAGGCCATGCCGCGGCCGGTGTAGCGCTTGGCCAGCGAGACGACGAGGCGCAGGTTCGCCTCCAGGAGATGGTTCTTGGCCTTGGTGCCGTCATAGGCGACCTCGCGCAGCGCGCGCCGCTGGGCCATCGGCACCTTCTCGCCCGAGGCGTGCAGACGCGTCATCAGCTCGGCGGCGTAGAGGCCGGCCTCGATCCGCTTGGCCAGCGCCACCTCCTCCTCGGCGTTCAGCAGCGCGACCTTGCCGATCTGCTTGAGGTAGGCGCGCACCGAGTCGGCCGACGCGGTGAGCTCGGCATCCTTGCGCGCCTGGCGCAGCGCCTCGGACTCCTCCTCGTCCCAGACGAAGTCACCGGACTCCTTGGCGTCCTTGGAATCCTTGGCGCCCGCCTTGGCGTCCTTGCCGTCGGCCGGCGCCTCGGCCTCCTCGTCATCGTCGTCGGTGATGTCGAGTTCGGGATCGTTCAGATCGACCTCGCTGTCATCGATGTCGTCGATCGTCGCCCCGGCCTCCAACTCGGCCTCGTCGTCGCCCGTGGTCGATTCTTCGGCCTTCGTGGCACCCTTCGCGCCGGCGGCCTTGGCCCCGGCGGTCTTCTTCGCGGCGGCTTTCTTCGCCGGTGCCGCCTTCTTGGCGGGTGCCTTCTTCGCGGCGGTCTTCTTGGCCGGTGCCGCGGCCTTCTTGGCCGGTGCCTTCTTTGCCGCGGTCTTCTTCGCTGCGGTCGTGGTCGTGGCGGTCACCTCGGCGGCCTCATCCTTCTCGGCGGCCGAGCCGCGTGTCGTCGTCTTCTTGGCAGCGGCGGCCGCGCGGGCCGTCAGCTTCTTGGCCGTGCTCGCCGCCTTGCCGGCCGCGGTCTTCTTCTCCGGGGACTTTTTCTCCGGGGTGGTCTTGCGCGCGGTGGTCTTGGTGGCAGCCACGGACAACCTTTCGAGAGTCACAAAGGGGTCGCGTCGCGCTGCCGGGGCGCTCCCGATCTCGGGAAGCCGCCCGCCGGCGGAGCGGCGCGCATGGTGGGTCTGGGAGTACGTCCGGTCAGTGGCTGTCCGGCGCAACGCGTTCCATTGTAACGAAATACTCAGGTTTGGGTGGTAACCGACAGGTCAGAGCGTTGTCGATCTTCGGCGATCACGGTCGCAGGCCGTCGCGCGCCGCCATCGCCGCGCCGACGATGCCCGCGGTGTTCAGCAGGCGCGCCGGCACCGCCGGGGTCGTCGTGCTCAGCAGGGGAATCCACTTGTTGGCCTTGCGGCTGATACCGCCGCCGAGGATGAACAGCGTGGGGGAGAACAGCTTCTCGTATTCGTGCAGGACGCGGGACAGCTTGCCCGCCCACTTCTCGTAGGACCAGTCGTGCTCCTCCTTCGCGCGGGCCGAGGCCTGCTCCTCGGCGATCGTCTTGCCGACCTGCAGGTGGCCGAGTTCGGTATTGGGCAGGAGTTGTCCGCCGTTGAACAGGATCGCCGACCCGATGCCCGTGCCGAGGGTGAGCATGATGACCACGCCGTCGACCTCGTCGGCCCCCAGGCCGAATTTGGCCTCGGCGAGGCCGGCCGCGTCGGCGTCGTTGAGCACGGTGAGGCTGCGCGTGACGAGATGGTGCCCGAACAGGTCGTACGGATCGGTGCCGATCCACTCGTGGTCGATATTGGCCGCGGTGCGCACGACTCCGCCGGAGACGACGGCGGGCAAGGTGATGCCGACCGGTCCCGCCCAGGAGAAGTGCGCGACGATCTCGGCCACCGTCGCGGCCACGGCCGTCGGCGTCGCGGGTTGCGGCGTCTTGATCTTGAACCGGTCGCCGACGAGTTCGCCGGTTTGCAGGTCGACGATGCCGCCCTTCACGCCGGATCCGCCGACGTCGACGCCGAACCCGTAGCGCGGATCGGCGGAATCGACGGCGAGTTGCTCGGCGCTGGCGGGTCCCGGGCTTGGCGAATCGCTGGACATCGGTCGACCTCTCGGACGGGTGCGTGCTTCTTGGGCCAAAGGCTATCGGGGACAATGGCACCGTGACGACCACTCCTGGAAACGCCTACTCCGAACTCGCGGAGGTCGCCGTCGCCGTGGCCGAGCGCGCCGCGGACCACGTGCGCTCGCGCCGCGCCGAGCTGTTCGGCCCGGCGGCGAACGCCCCGGCCGAAGACGTGGTCCGAACCAAGTCGGCGCCGACCGATCCGGTGACGGTGGCCGACACCGAATCGGAGGAGGTGATCCGCGCCGAACTCGCGCGGCTGCGCCCCGCCGACACGATCCTCGGCGAAGAGGGCGGCGGCGCCACCGAGGTGCCCGACGGCATCCGGTGGGTCGTCGACCCGATCGACGGCACCGTCAACTTCCTCTACGGGATCCCCGCCTACGCGGTCTCGGTCGCCGCGCAACTCGACGGCCGATCGGTCGCCGGGGCGGTCGTCGACGTCGCCCGGCAGGTGACCTACCACGCGTGGGCCGGCGGCGGTGCGTACCGCACCGACGCGTCGGGGACCAGCCGCTGCCGGCCCAGCGCGGCGAGCGAGCCCGCCCTCGCGCTGGTCGCCACCGGATTCGCCTACTCGGCCCGACGGCGGCGCGAGCAGGCCCGACTGCTGCAGGAGCTGTTGCCGGAGGTGCGCGACATCCGCCGGATCGGCGCCGCCGCCCTCGATCTGTGCCTGGTCGCCGAGGGGGCGGTCGACGCCCACTTCGAGCACGGCCTGTCGCCGTGGGATTGGGCCGCGGGCGGTCTGATCGCCGCCGAGGCCGGCGCGGTGGTCCGCACTCCGTCACCCGCCTCGCGCGCGGACGCGGGCGACATCACCGTCGCGATCGCGCCGCGGCTCGCCGACGCGCTGATGGGTCTGCTCGACGAGGCCGGGGCCCTGGCGCCGTTGCCGATCGACCCCGCCGCCTGAGTCCGCTCAGCACTTGGCGGAGTGGACCGCCTTGATCAGCTGCGGGTCGACGCCGGTCTTGGCGTTGCGCGGATCCGCCGAGCGCAGGGCCTCCAGGGCCGCCTGGGCATCCGGCGACTGCTCGGTGCCGGAGAAGTATTGGCCGATCGCCAGGTCGACGTCGGTTCCCGGGCGGCCGTCGACGACGAGCTGGGCGCAGGGAACGGCCAACCAGAGGGCGGCGGCGCTGGCCTTGCCCGCCTCGCCGAAACGGATCTGGCCGACGCAGTTCAAGTCGCGGTTCGGGTAGAGCAGGTCGTCGCCGTAGGCGTTGTCCTGCGTCGGCCCGAATCCCTGGTTGGCGAGTTCGTCGGATACCGCCTGCGCCTTGCCGCGCTGGCCCGACGCGTTGAGGACGCGGACGCCGAATGTGCTCAGCGCCGCGGGTGAGACGTCGAGCATCTGGTCGCGGTTCATCGCGGTGAGTTTGGGGGCGGCCGAGGCGGGCGCGGGTTTGTGGGCCGGGTCGACCGGGGCCGACGGGTCCGGCGTGGCGGCCGAGGGCTGGTTGCAGTCGACCGGCACGCTGGACCCGCCGGCGCGCGTCAGCGCGAGTGTCCAGACGACGAGGCCCAGCGCGGCGAGGATCGCCACGGCGATGACCGCGGGCGTGTGCACCCGGCGGCGGAACGGGCGACCGTTGTGGTCTTTCGCATACCCGGTGGTGATTGAGGCGACCACGCTGGTCCACCCTTTCCTGACTCGATCGGTGCCCGGCGCCGGACGGGCGGCGCGCGTGGCCCGAGAACGCCTCGGGCCGACTCTGCGAATCACTGTAACCGGGGAGCGTCGTTGCGGTGGGAACGCGACACGGGCTGTCGCGATTGACTTCGGGCTGGGGCCGCGCTAGATTGCGGTCGCCTCGAACAGCCGTATTTTCGAATACACACGCATCCGACGTGACACAAATCACAAGATTCGGTGCTCGGACGGGCAACAAATCCGACCGTTGGGCTGTTGGACAACCACACCGGGGGACGATCATCCCGCCGGCGCAAGGACAGGGGAAGAGGGACGCGATATGGCTACCGACTACGACGCACCGCGGCGCACGGAATCCGACGAACTCAACGAGGACTCGCTCGAGGAGTTGAAGGCGAGGCGCAGCGAGGCGCAGGCCGCCTCGGTGGACGTCGACGAGACCGAGACCGCCGAGTCGTTCGAACTCCCCGGTGCCGACCTCTCCGGCGAGGAGCTATCCGTGCGCGTCGTGCCCAAGCAGGCCGACGAGTTCACCTGTACGCGCTGCTTCCTCGTCTATCACCGCAGTCGACTGGCCCGGGAAAAGGGCAACGAGCGGATCTGCGTCGACTGCGCCTGATCGCGCCGTCACGCCAATTCGGTCGCCGCGCCCGGGGTTTGCGGTCGGGTCCGGTTCCGCTTGCGGCGCAGCAGCACCTTGCGCGAACCATCCGGATAGAGCCGGGTCCGTTTCAACTCCCAGCCGCCGAACTCGGCCTGGATCGCCAACCGCATCGTCGCGCTGATCCGGGTGACCTCCGGCGGAAGCCGTAGCAGGATCGCCTCCACCTCGTCCGAACCCGTCTCCACCTCCCAACCGGGCGGCAGCCGTCGCAGCCGCCGCACGCCGTCGTCGCCGAAGCGATCCGGCGCGTCGCGCGGGCTACCGGGTGACACGTTGCAGCCCGTCGCCGGTCGCCGAGAGCACATAGACCGCCCCGGAGGTCGGATCCACCGCGATCGAATCCGGTTGGCGCACCGAGGCGAATCGGGTCCGCTCCCGCGGCTCGCCGGCGGACAGATCGAAGGCGGTCACCCGGTTGACCGCGGTCTGCGACACCCACAGCAGGTTGCGCTGATCGTCGTAGGCGAGCCCGTACGGCCCGTCGGGCAGCGGGAAGCGGAAGCGGTTGATCAGCGGTTCGCCGTAGAAGCCGAGGATCTGCCCGTCGCCGGTGTTGGCGACGGTGAACCGTCCGTAGTGATCGGCGACCAGGGTCGTCGCACCGTTACCGGCCCGCAAGGCGGCGCCGCGACCGGAGGAATTCGGGTTGATGGTGGTCACCAGTGACTGCGCCCGGTCGAGCACCACGATCTGCGGCGCTCCGTTGCGCTGCCCGACGGCGACCCCGTCGACCCGGACCAGACCACCGACGTCGCCGACCTGGTGCAGCCGGTCGTCGAGGATCAGCAGGTGCCCGTCCTCGGTGCCGACGTAGACCCGGTTCCCGTCGACGGCCACGGCCAAGCCCGGACGGGCCAGCGCGACGACCGTCGCGGGCGTCGGGCGCACGCCGATCCGGACGACCGACTTCTCGCCGACCGCCACGAATCCGTCGCGGTCGGCGGTGATCGCCCGCATCGGCGGGGTTTCGGTGCGGACCGGGGCGCCGTTCAGATCGCCGCCCGCGTACACCGCCACCGATTTGCCGTCGCGGGCGAGCGCGGCGAGCGCGCCGCCCGGGCCGGGGATCAGCGCGAGGGCGCGGCCCAGGTCGGGGCGGCCACGACCGTCCCCTCCGGCGCCGCGGGGACCCGCGCGGGCAGCGGCGTCTGCGGCGCCACGGTCGGGACGTCGGGACGGCCGTGCTCGTCGCCGGAGCCGCACCCGGTGAGGCCGAGGACGAGGGCGACGGTCGCCGCGGCGGTCACGAGCGCGGTGGGGCGAAAAGACATGCGCTCCATCTTGCCGTATGGCGCGGGTGGAACACCCGCGCGCCGTCGTCGTCCCGGCGCCTTCCCGTGTGCCCGTTCTGGGTAGGATTGCCGCTCGTGGCGGATATGACGTGGTTGCAGACGATCGTGCTGAGCGTGGTGCAGGGCCTCACCGAATTCCTGCCGATCTCCTCGTCGGGACACCTGCTCATCGTGTCGCGGCTGTGCTGGGACGCCGACGCGGGCGCCTCGTTCACCGCGGTGTCGCAGCTGGGCACCGAGGCGGCGGTCCTGGTGTTCTTCTGGCGCGACATCTGGCGCATCGTCGTGGCGTGGTTCGCCGGGCTGCGCAATCCCGCCTCCCGCGGCGCGGACTATCGGATCGGCTGGGCGGTGATCATCGCGACCATCCCCATCGGCATCATCGGCTACCTGGGCAAAGACCTCATCCGCGAGAACGTCCGCAACAACCTCTACATCACCGCGACCGTCCTCATCCTGTTCTCCGGCGTCTTCTTCCTGGCCGAGCGGTACTCCCTGCAGCGGCGGGGCCTGGACGAGGTGACCATGCGCGACGCCGTCATCGTGGGCCTGGCGCAGTGCCTCGCGCTGATCCCGGGGGTCTCGCGGTCGGGCGCCTCGGCCAGTGCCGGGCTCTTCCTCGGATTCGACCGCGAAGCGGCCTTCCGCCTGTCCTTCCTGCTGGCGATCCCGGCGGTCGTCGCCTCCGGGCTGTTCAGCCTGCCCGACGCGTTCCACCCGTCCGGCGAAGGACTCTCGGCGAGCGGGCCGCAACTGCTCGCGTCGGTCGTCATCGCCTTCGTCGTCGGCTACATCGCGATCAAGTGGTTGCTGCGGTTCGTCTCCCACCACTCGCTGAACTGGTTCGGCGTCTACCGCGTGGCCCTGGGACTGTTGCTGCTGGTCCTCTTGGCGACGGGCATCGTCCCGGCCGTCGCCCCTGCGCACTGACCTGGCATGTCCGTAAGCTGAATCCATGGCGGTGATCCTGGTGCGGCACGGGCGCTCGACGGCGAACACGGCGGCGGTGCTCGCCGGGCGCACCCCCGGGGTGGGACTCGACGAGACCGGTCTGCGCCAGGCGCGGGAGTTGCCCGAGCGTCTCGGAGAGCGCTGCGCCGACGTGGTCGCGGTGGCCCGCTCGCCCCTGCAACGATGCGCGCAGACCGTCGCCCCGCTGGTCGCGGGTTTGGCCGGGGTGCCCGAGGTCGAGGTCGACGACCTGATCGAGGTCGACTACGGGCAGTGGACCAACCGGCCCCTGGCCGAGCTGGCGAAGGAACCCCTCTGGAAGACGGTGCAACGCCAACCCTCCGCGGCGGTTTTCCCCGGCGGCGAGGGCCTGTCCGCGATGGCCACCCGCGCGGTGCGCGCGGTGCGGGAACTCGACGCCCGGTACGGCGGGAGCGACGGCACCCGGCTGTGGGTGGCCTGCACCCACGGCGACATCATCAAGGCGGTCATCGCCGACGCGATGGGCCTGCACCTCGACGGGTTCCAGCGGATCGTCGTCGAGCCCGCGTCGATGTCGGTGGTGCGCTACCACCCCAGCCAGCCCGTCGTGCACGCGGTGAACAACACCGCGCGGCTGTCCCTGCCGAAGAACGGGGACGAGTTGGCCGGCCTCGCGGTCGGCGGGTCGACCGGGAGAACGGGGGAGTCCTGATGCCGCGCGCCATCCACGTGTTCCGCAGTCCCGACCGCTTCGTCTCCGGGACGGTCGGGGAGCCGGGCGACCGCACCTTCTACGTGCAGGCCGTCCACGCCAGCCGGGTCGTCTCGGTCCTGGTGGAGAAGCAGCAGGTGGCGATCCTCGCCGACCGGATCGACGCCCTGCTCGACGAGATCGAGCGACGCTTCGGCGCCGACGTGCCGCCGGCGACGGGGGAGGTCGACGACCTGCGCCCCCTGGTCACCCCCATCGAGGCCGAGTTCCGCGTCGGCACCATGGGATTGGGCTGGGACGCCAACGAGAAGTCGGTCGTCGTCGAACTGCTCGCGGCCACCGAGGAGGCACTCGACGAGAGCATCGTCCTCGACGACCGCGACGACGGGCCGGATGCGCTGCGGGTCTTCCTCACCGCCGATGCCGCCCGCGGCTTCGCGGCACGGGCCGAGGCGCTGGTGTCGGCGGGCCGGCCGGCCTGCCCGCTGTGCGCCGAGCCCCTCGACCCGGACGGGCACCTGTGCATCCGCACCAACGGGTACAAGCGCGAACCGGTCTCACTGGAGCCCTACGAGCTCGACGGCGACGGCGACGACGAGTTCGGCGATGATTCGGACTAGGGCCGATGCCTGACAACGCCGGCGCGGGCCGTGGCCAGGCGGAGATTATCGACGCCTTGGCGAACGGGGAGCTGACGGTCCTCGGCCGCATCCCCCACGCCAGCAACGTCACGCTGGTGGCGACCGTCGAATACGGCGACGCGCCACCGCTGCGCTGCGTCTACAAACCGGTGCGGGGGGAGGCGCCGCTGTGGGACTTTCCCGATGGCACGCTCGCCGGACGCGAGGCGGCGGCGTATCTGATCTGCGCGGCACTGGGGTGGGACACCGTGCCGCCCACCGTGTTCCGCGCCGACGGTCCGCACGGTCCGGGCATGGTCCAGCAGTGGGTCGAGGCGGCCGAGCAGTCCGTCGACGCGCCGGTCGTCCCCGATCTGGTCGACCTGTGCGGCCCCGACGCGGTGCCCGCCGACTGCTTCCCGATCGTGACCGGATTCGACGGCCGCGGCGACGAAGTGGTCCTCGTCCACGCCGACGATCCGCGGCTGCAGCGGATGGCGGTGCTCGACGTGCTCATCAACAACGCCGACCGGAAGGGCGGTCACATCCTCGCCGGCGCGGACGGCGTCGTCTACGGCATCGACCACGGGATCTGCCTGCACGTCGAGGACAAGTTGCGCACCGTCCTGTGGGGTTGGGCGGGCCATCCCGTCCCGGGCGGACTCGTGGTCGACGTCGATGCGCTCGCGCGGCGCCTGGACGACCCGGCCGACCCGCTGGTCGCCGAACTCGGCGCATTGATCACCGCGGAGGAGATCGCCGCGCTGTCGGCGCGGGCGCGGGCACTCGTCGTCGACCCGGTACTGCCCGACCCGCCACCGCACCGTCCGATTCCCTGGCCGCCGTTCTGAGGCGCCACCCGCCCGCCTAAGCTGGCCGCATGCGCTCGTGGTCCTCACCCGCGGTGCCCGGGCTCCCCGGTGAACCGCCCGCCCTCCGCCTCTACGACACGTCGGCCCGGCAGGTGCTGCCGGTCGCCCCCGGCCCTACGGCCACCATGTACGTCTGCGGGATCACGCCCTATGACGCGACGCATCTGGGCCACGCCGCGACCTATGTGACCTTCGACCTCATCAACCGGCAGCTGCGCGACGCCGGCCACGAGGTGGCCTACGTGCAGAACGTCACCGACGTCGACGATCCGCTGTTCGAGCGCGCCGAGCGGGACGGTGTCGACTGGCGCGACCTGGGCGACCGCGAGATCGAACTCTTCCGCGACGACATGACCGATCTGCGCGTGTTGGCCCCCCGCGAGTACGTCGGCGCGATCGAATCGGTCGGCGAAGTCGTCGAGATGGTCGGCGAACTGCTCGAATCCGGCGCCGCCTACGTCGTCGACGACCCGGAGTTCCCCGACGTCTACCACCGGGTCGGCGCGACCGGTCAATTCGGCTACGAATCCGGCTACGACCGGGACACGATGGAACGCTTCTTCGCCGAGCGCGGCGGCGACCCCGACCGTCCGGGGAAGCGCGACCGTCTCGACGCGCTGCTGTGGCGGGCGCACCGCGAGGGCGAGCCGTCCTGGGATGCGCCCTTCGGCGCTGGCCGGCCCGGCTGGCACGTGGAGTGTTCGGCCATCGCCCTCAACCGCCTGGGCACCGGCTTCGACATCCAGGGCGGGGGCAACGACCTGATCTTCCCGCACCACGAGTTCTCCGCCGCGCATGCCGAGGCGCTCACCGGCGCCCGCCGCTTCGCCCGCCACTACGTCCACACCGGGATGATGGGGCTGGACGGCGAGAAGATGTCGAAGAGCCGGGGCAACCTGGTGTTCGTTCACAAACTGCGCGAGGCCGGTGTCGACCCGGGTGCGATCCGGCTGGCGCTGGCCGCCGAGCACTACCGTGCCGACCGGATGTGGACCGACGCGGTCCTCGACGAGGCCCTCGCCCGGCTGGAGCGCTGGCGGTCCGCGGTGGCCACCGGCGCCGGTCCGGATGCCGCGCCGGTGATCGAACGGGTGCGCGCGCACCTGGCCGACGATCTGGACACGGCCAAAGCGCTCGCCGCGATCGACGGCTGGGTCGCCGACGTCGAACTGGGATTGGGCCGCGACGGCGACGGCGCCGCCGGAATCGCAACGGCCGTCGACGCGCTGCTCGGCGTCGAGCTGCGCTAAGGTCTCGAATCGTGGCACAGGTGAACCGGATCCCACCGGATGTCGAAGAAGGTGTGTGGACGGTGGTCACACGCACCTCGACCTATCTGCTCGACTTCGGCGAGATGACGTTGCTGCGGGCACCCGGTGTCGGCGGCGACGAGCAGGGGGCGTGGGAGGTCAGCGCGTTGCGCCGCGACTCCGAGGACATCCCGCTGTTGGGCGTCAAGACCTGCGAGGTGGGCGCGTCGGCGCAGTTCTGGGTGCGCGCGGTGGACGACCCCGACGTGCGGACGTGGCGGATCACCACCCCGGTGGTGTCGATCGAGCGGATCGGCTGATCCGACCTCAGGTGGCGCCCGCCCCGGGGTCGCGCCGCCGCAGGTAGCGCTCGAAATCGGCCGCGAGCCGTTCGCCGTCGATCTCCGGCAGCGCGTCGGGATCCGTCGAGACCGCGTCGTCGTTGGCCTCCAACTGGCGGATGTACTCGGCCATGTCCTCGTCGTCGGCGGTCATCTCGTCGACCGTGCGCTCCCACGCGCTGACGCGTACCGGCAGCTGGTCCATCGGGATCTCGAGGTCGAGGACCTCCTCGAGGCGGCGCAGCAGGGCGAGGGTGGCCTTCGGGTTCGGCGACGACGAGATGTAGTGCGGGACGGCCGCCCACAGCGACACCGACGGGATGCCCCGGCCGACGAGGCTGTCCTGCAGGACGGCGGTGATCCCCGTCGGCCCCTGGTACTGCGTGTGCTCCAAGCGGTAGCGCCGAGCAGCTTCCTCGCTGTAGGCGGAACCCGAGATCGGCACCGGACGCGTGTGCGGGGTGTCGGTCATCATCGAGCCGAGCATCACCGCCGAGACCGTTCCGGCGGCGTCGGCGAGTTCGCCGATCTCGTCGACGAAGCGCCGCCAGCGGAAGTTCGGCTCCACCCCGCGGACCAGCAGCAGGTCGTGGTCGGCGCCGGGGGGAGAGCAGGTGGAGAAGGTGGTCGTCGGCCAGTCGGTGCGGCGGCTGACGCCGTCGACCAGTCGCATGGTCGGCCGGTTCACCTGGAAGTCGTAGTAGTCGTCGGGGACGATCTCGTAGACCTGTTCGGCGTTCCAGAACAGCTCCAAATGCTCGATCGCCCCGCTCGCCGCCTCGCCCGCGTCGTTCCACCCCTCGAAAGCGGCCACGAGTACCGGATCGCGCAATCGGGACAGGAGGACACGGGGGTCGGCGGTCATGGAACCAAGCCTACGGCGGAACGACTTGGCCGGGCGAATACCCTGGAGGACATGAATGACACCTCCATCGCCGGATCGAACGCGTCCTCGGACTACGACTCCAGTCTGATGGACGCGATGGCGCGGCGGGTGTTGATCGGCGACGGGGCGATGGGCACGATGCTCCAGGCGGCCGACCTGACGCTGGACGATTTCCTCGGCCTCGAGGGCTGCAACGAGATCCTCAACGAGACCCGTCCGGACGTGCTGGCCCACATCCACCGGGCCTATTTCGAGGCCGGCGCCGACCTTGTCGAGACCAACACCTTCGGCTGCAACCAGTCCAACCTCGGCGACTACGACATCGCCGACCGGATCACCGACCTCGCCTACCGGGGGACGGCGATCGCCCGCGGCGTCGCCGACGAGATGGGCAAGACGTCCTACGGCACCGACCGCTTCGTCATCGGATCGATCGGTCCGGGCACCAAGCTTCCCAGCCTCGGCCACACGACCTTCGACGTGTTGCGCGAGGCCTACCGGCAATGCGCGGTGGGGATGCTCGACGGCGGGGCCGACGGCATCCTCGTCGAGACCGCCCAGGACCTCCTGCAGGTCAAGGCTGCCGTGATCGGCGCCCGTCGCGCGATGGCGGAGCGGGGGCGCCACATCCCGATCCTGGTCCACGTCACGGTGGAGACCACCGGCACCATGCTCCTGGGCTCCGAGATCGGCGCGGCGCTGACCTCCCTCGAGCCACTCGGCATCGACGTCATCGGCCTCAACTGCGCCACCGGCCCGGCCGAGATGAGCGAGCACCTGCGCTACCTGTCGCGGCACGCGCGCATCCCGGTGTCGGTGATGCCGAACGCCGGGCTGCCCGTCCTGGGCCCCAAGGGTGCCGAGTATCCGCTGACGCCGGAGGAATTGGCGGTCGCGCTGTCGGGTTTCGTGACCGACTACGGGCTGTCGATGGTGGGCGGCTGCTGTGGCACCACCCCCGAGCACATCCGGCAGGTCGCGCAGGCGGTCGCGGCCGTCGAGCGCGCGACGCGCGAACCCAAACACGAGTCGGCCACGTCCTCGCTCTACACGTCGGTCCCCTTCCACCAGGACGCCAGCTTCCTGGTGATCGGGGAGCGGACCAACTCCAACGGGTCCAAGGCATTCCGCGAGGCGATGATCGCGCAGGACTACCAGCACTGCCTCGACGTCGCCAAGGAGCAGACCCGCGACGGCGCCCACATGCTCGACCTCAACGTCGACTACGTCGGCCGCGACGGTGCGCTGGACATGACGGCGCTGGCCACCCGGTTCGCGACGTCGTCGACGCTGCCGATCATGATCGACTCGACCGAGCCCGAGGTCATCCGCGCCGGCCTCGAGGCCCTCGGCGGGCGCTGTGCGGTCAACTCGGTCAACTTCGAGGACGGCGACGGCCCCGGGTCGCGGTATCAGCGGATCATGGAGCTGGCCGTCGAGCACGGCGCCGCGGTCGTCGCCCTGACCATCGACGAGGAGGGGCAGGCGCGCACCGCCGACGACAAGGTGCGCATCGCCGAACGGTTGATCGCCGACATCACCACGAACTGGGGACTCGCCGAAGAGGACATCATCGTCGACGCGTTGACCTTCCCGATCTCGACCGGCCAGGAGGAGGTGCGCCGCGACGGCATCGAGACGATCGAGGCCATCCGCCGCCTCCACGAGGCACATCCGGACCTGCACTTCACCCTGGGGATCTCCAACATCTCCTTCGGGCTGAACCCGGCGGCCCGGCAGGTGCTGAACTCGGTCTTCCTGCACGAATGCGTGCAGGCGGGGTTGGACACCGCGATCGTGCACGCGTCGAAGATCCTGCCGATGGCCCGGATCCCCGACGAGCAGCGCGAGGTGGCGCTGGACCTGGTCTACGACCGTCGTCGCGAGGGCTACGACCCGCTGCAGAAGCTGATGGAGCTGTTCGAGGGGGTGTCGGCGGCGTCGGCGCGGGAGAGCCGGGCGGCCGAGCTGGCGGCGCTGCCGCTGTTCGAGCGGCTGGAGCGGCGGATCGTCGACGGGGAGCGGGCTGGACTGGAACCCGACCTCGACGAGGCGATGACCCAGGTGCCGCCGCTGGAGATCATCAACAACACGCTGCTGAACGGCATGAAGACCGTCGGCGAGCTGTTCGGCTCCGGGCAGATGCAGCTGCCCTTCGTCCTGCAGTCGGCGGAGGTCATGAAAGCGGCGGTCGCCCATCTGGAGCCGCATATGGAGTCGACCGGCGATGCGGGCAAGGGCCGCATCGTCCTGGCCACCGTCAAGGGCGACGTCCACGACATCGGCAAGAACCTCGTCGACATCATCCTGTCCAACAACGGCTACGAGGTGGTCAACCTCGGCATCAAGCAGCCGATCAACACCATCCTGGAGGCGGCGCGCGACAAGAACGCCGACGTCATCGGGATGTCGGGGCTGCTGGTGAAGTCGACGGTCGTCATGAAGGAGAACCTCGAGGAGATGAACTCCCGGGGCGCCGCGCAGTACCCGGTGCTGCTCGGCGGCGCCGCCCTGACCCGCGCCTACGTGGAGAACGACCTCACCGAGACCTACGAGGGCGACGTCCACTACGCGCGCGACGCATTCGAGGGACTGCGCCTGATGGACGACATCATGGCGGTCAAACGCGGCGAGGGACCGGCCCCGGACAGCGCGGAGGCACTCGCGGCCAAGGAGAAGGCCGCCGAGCGCAAAGCCCGCCACGAGCGGTCGAAGAAGATCGCCGCCAAGCGCAAGGCCGCCGAGGTCCCCGTCGAGGTGCCCGCGCGCTCCGACGTCGCCGCCGACAACGAGATCCCCGTGCCGCCGTTCTGGGGCAGCCGGATCGTCAAGGGGATCCCCGTCGCGGAATACCTGCAGACCCTCGACGAGCGGGCGCTCTTCCTGGGCCAGTGGGGATTGCGCGGCGCGCGTGGCGGCGAGGGGCCGAGCTACGAGGAGCTGGTCGAGACCGAGGGCCGTCCGCGGCTGCGCTACTGGATCGACCGGCTCGCCACCGAGGGCATCCTTGCCCACGCCGCCGTCGTCTACGGCTACTTCCCCGCGGTCAGCGAGGGGGACACCGTGCACGTGCTGACCGAGCCGGACCCGGCCGCGCCGGTACGCGTCAGCATGACCTTCCCGCGCCAGCAGCGGCCGCGGTTCCTCTGCATCGCCGACTTCATCGCATCGCGGGAGGCGGCCGTGGAGGCGGGGAAGACCGATGTCCTGCCGATGCAGCTGGTGACGATGGGCACCGAGATCGCCGACTTCGCCAACAAACTGTTCGCCGCGAACGCCTACCGCGACTACCTGGAGGTCCACGGCATCAGCGTTCAGCTGACCGAGGC
The DNA here is from genome assembly GCF_013348785.1 of Gordonia sp. X0973. Taxonomy (NCBI): domain Bacteria; kingdom Bacillati; phylum Actinomycetota; class Actinomycetes; order Mycobacteriales; family Gordoniaceae; genus Gordonia; species Gordonia sp. X0973. The sequence continues at coordinate 1,996,393 of NZ_CP054691.1, read as the reverse complement.
GCTCGCCGAGTATTGGCACCAGCGGGTGCGCTCGGAGCTGGCCTTCGCCGACGGTTCCATGGCCGCGCAGGACCCCGACGACCCGCAGGGGTTCTTCGACCTCGAGTACCGCGGCGCACGCTACTCCTTCGGTTATGGCGCCTGCCCCAACCTGGAGGACCGCGCGCATATAGTCGACCTGCTCGATTCCGAGCGGATCGGCGTCACGCTGTCGGAGGAGTTGCAGCTGCACCCGGAGCAGTCGACCGACGCCTTCGTCCTGCACCACCCCGAGGCCAAGTACTTCAACACCTGAGACCGGTGCCGTCGGGGCGGGTCGGCGTCTAACCCCGGCCAGGTGAAGCGGGGTTCGACGGCGCGGCGGAGCCTGGTTTGCTGGCACGGTGAGCACCGTCGAGGAGAACCAGCGCTTCGTCACGCGGTTGGGGGCATCGCTGATGGCGACGATCGCGCCGTCGCCGACGGTGGATCAGACGCTGGCGGAGGTGGGTGAGAAGTACGGCGTGCGCGGGCAGAGCGCCGTGCTGCCGCGCGGGGCGATCACGATCGACCGCGCCGCCGGGTCGGTGGTCTTCGAGAAGAAGCCCCGCGAATACCGGTTGGACCAGACCGAAGCGGTGCTCGACCTGGTCGGTCGAGCCGGGGCGGGCGAGGTCACCGCCGGTCAGGGCCTCGCGCGACTCGACGAGATCGACGCGATGCGCCCGTCGGTGGGCGCGGCGGGCCGGTTCCTCGGCATCGTGCTGATCATCGTGGGCCTGTGCCTCAACCAGAATCCCGGGCTGCACGAGCTGATCGTCGCGGCGGCCCTGTCCGTCGTCACCGCCGCCGTGTCGACCTCGTTGTCCCACTGGGGTTCGCTGTCGTTGTTCAGCTCGACCTTCGTCGCATTCGTCGCCACCCTGCCGGTCGCCGTCTTGACGTCGGCGGGGTATCTGCACGTACCCGCCCAGGTCATCGTCCCGCTGTTGGCGCTGTTCACCCAGGGGGCCGCGCTGACCATCGCGATCCTGGAGATCTCGATGGGCGCCATGCAGACCGGGGTGAACCGGTTGATCGGGAGCATCCTGCAACTGTTCCTGCTGGCCTTCGGAATCATCGTCGCCGTCTCCATCGCCCCGACGCCGCATCCGACCCTCACCGGTGCCGACGCGGAGCTGCCGATCGGGATCCGGTTCGCCGGGGTCCTCCTCTACGCGATCGGCGCCTGCCTGGCGTTCTGTGCGCCGCGCGCCGCCTTCGGCTGGCTGTTCCTGGTGATCGTCGTGTCCTGGGCCGTGCAGGCCGGACTCGCGGAAGTGGTGCCCAACGGGTATGCCCCGTCGTTCGTCGGCGCCCTCGTCGGCGTCGCCGTCGCGGAACTGGTCCACCGGTATCTGTCCGGCCCGGCAGCCCTGGTCAGCCTCAACCAGATCTTCCGCATCCTCGCGCCCGGCGGGCTGACCCTGCTGGGCGTCACGTCGGCGACGACCCACGGCTCGATCGGCGGCACCGCCGACATCGGGCACCTGGTGTTCACCTTCATCGCCGTCGCCCTCGGTATGGCCGCCGGCCACGTTCTCACCGACCTGCGCACCGCGTGACCGCTCCTCCCGCACTTTTCCCTTCCTCCCGCCGAAACTCCGTCGGGAGGAGGGGAAAGTGCGGGAGGAAGGCGGCAATACGTGCGCTGGGTCTCGGAGTCGTCGGGCGTGTGATGTGCGCCCGCCGCGCGGCATCCACGCGGTGATCAGTGCGATGATTCGACGGTGAGCACCAATCTTCCGGCCGCGATCTTGTGGGATATGGACGGCACCCTCGTCGACACCGAGCCCATCTGGGACGTCGCGATGCGCGACCTCGCCGTGCGCCACGGCGTGGTGATGGACGAGCAGCTGCGCGCCTCCACCCTGGGTAACTCCCTCCCCGACGCGCTCGCGCGGATCCATGACGCTGCGCAGATCCCGCTCGACGACCGCGACACCGCCGGTGACGGGAGGTGGCTGCTCGACCACACGGCCGAATTGTTCGCGCGCGGGCTGGAGTGGCAGCCGGGGGCGCGCGACGCCCTCGACGCGGTGGCCGACGCCGGGATCGCGATGGTGCTGGTCACCAACACGGTGCGCGAACTCACCGAAACGGTGCTGGAGACCATCGGGCGCAGCCGGTTCAGTGCGACGGTCTGCGGCGACGAGGTGCCGATGGGTAAACCGGCCCCGTTCCCGTATCTGCACGCCGCCGACGTACTGGGCTACGAGCCGCGTGCCTGTCTGGTCGTCGAGGATTCGCCGACCGGGGCCGCTTCCGCAGCCGCCGCCGGTTGTCCCGCGCTGATCGTGCCGTCGGCGGTACCGGTCGAGCCAGGTCCTGGTCGGGTCTTCCGCGATTCCCTGGTCGGCATCGGCGTGGACGGGCTTGCCGACGCGTGGCGGAGCGCACTTGTGTGACCGCGCGGTGGAGCGCCCCGGCCCACCGGTAACCCGCCGTTCACCACTGCGACGCCCGGCCACGGAATAGTCGGGAACGTGAACCCCTTCGACGCGACCGGATTCGTCGGCTCAGCCGGGCTGATCGGCCTGCTGGTGCTGCTGTTCATCGAGACCGGGCTGCTGGTCGGCTTCATCTTCCCCGGTGACTCCTTGCTGTTCGCGGCCGGATTGTTCGCCGCTCAGCCGCAGCCGTTCGCCCCGTTGTGGCTGCTGCTCATCGCGTTGCCGGTGGCGTCGATCGCCGGGGACCAGTGCGGCTATCTGATCGGCAAGCACCTGGGGCCGCGCGCGCTGCAGACGCGGATGATGAGATTCATCGGCGACGAGCCGGTACGGCGGACCAATCGCTTCTTCGACCGGTACGGCCCGGTCACCGTGGTGTTCGCCCGGTTCATCGGCATCGTGCGGACGCTGGTGCCGCTGATGGCGGGGCTGTCCCGGATGGACCGGGCGCGATTCACGATCTATTCCGTACTCGGATCCATTCTGTGGTGTTCGTCGCTGCTGACCCTGGGCTATTTCCTCGGCGGGGTGCCGATGCTGCGCGACAACCTGGAACTGCTCTTCATCGGGTCGGCGTTGAGCGTCGTCATCCCGATGGCGATCACCCTGGCCCGCGGACGTCGGAGCCGGGCCGCGCAGAAAGACGGATAGCCGCCGCGCGGACCGGCAGTGCCCGGGCACCCGTAACCTGGGCGGGTCATGCCTCTGAAGTCGTCTCACCTCTCGGTCGTCGTCGCGCTGATCCTCGTCGGCCTCGGATACCGTGCCGCCCCGGCGGCCGCCGTGCCGCCCGGCGCGTGTTCCCCGTCGGTGGTGGCCGTCGGCTATTCCGACGCCCTCGACAAGCGCGACGCCTACGGCGACCGCATCGGCGGGCTGTCCGCGCTGGCCCACGACCCGGGTGGGAACCGCTACCTCGCCCTGCCCGACCATGTCCGGTCCACCGCGCTGGTGTGGCCGCTGACCGGTGTCGACGAGCTTCCGGTGGCCCGACCGCGGGTCGCCGGGCCGCCCATCCGCCTCAGGGGACGCGACGGTCTGCCGCTTCCCGGACGGGCCGACGACGAGGGGCTGGCCGTCCTGTCAGACGGCTCGTTGGCGGTCAGCTCCGAGAACGGACCGAGGGTCACCGTCTTCGGTGGAAACGGGCAGTGGCGCCAAGACGTTGCGATCCCGGCGCCGTTCGCGACCGCCCCGACGGGCGGCGCCGTGCCCAACGGCAGTCTCGAAGGGTTGACCGCGACGCCGTCGGGGGATCGGCTGATCGCCGCGATGGAGAAGCCGCTGCTGGGCGACGACCAGCGCACGCTGCGCTTCCTCGACTACCACCGGGGCCGCGACGGGAGGTTCGTGTTCTCCCGCGAACTGCTCTACCGGCCCGGCCCCGGGATGCGCGTCGCCGACATCGCCGCCTACCGGGATGACCGGATCGTGGTCCTCGAGGCGGCCTTCGTCCCGGGGCGGGGCAACAGCGCGGTGCTGACGACCGCGGTCGTCGGACCCGCCGGTGGCACCGTCAGCCCACGACGGCTCCACCGTCGATTCCTCGCCGACCTGGCCCGCTGTCCGACGCTCGGGGCGCGCAGCCGCGAACCGCAGGTCGACCCGCTGCTGGACAACTACGAGGGGATCGCCGTCGTGTCCGCACCCGGCGGCTACCGCATCCACCTGATCTCCGACGACAACTACTCGCCGCGGCAGACCACGCGTCTACTCGGTTTGTGGGCGCAGTTGCCCGACTGAATCGACGAGTGGTCGGCTGAGTGGAACCGGGGCGTCGCCGCGTGGGAAGATGGGCAACCGTGAAGACCTTCGAGGAGTTGTTCGCCGAACTGGGCGAGAAAGCGCAGACCAGGCCCGCCGGGAGCGGGACGGTCGCGGCACTCGACTCGGGCATCCACACGTTGGGGAAGAAGATCATCGAAGAGGCCGGCGAGGTGTGGCTCGCCGCCGAACACGAGTCCGACGAGTCGTTGGGCGAGGAGATTTCCCAGTTGCTCTACTGGCTGCAGGTGATGATGATCAAACGCGGGTTGGAACTGACGGACGTGTACCGACACCTGTAGCCGTTTCGACGGCCCGCCCCCGCATCCAGCTGACGTTCTCCGACGAAAAGGACCCCATCTCATGCTGCGCGTAGCAGTCCCCAACAAGGGGGCGCTCTCCGAATCGGCCGGCGCCGTGCTCGCCGAGGCCGGATACCGCAAGCGCTCCGACTCCAAAGACCTCACCGTCCTCGACACCGCCAACGACGTCGAATTCTTCTTCCTGCGCCCCAAAGACATCGCCATCTACGTCGGGCAGGGCACCCTCGACCTCGGCATCACCGGCCGTGACCTGGCCGCCGACTCCGGCGCCCAGGTCGACGAGCAGCTGGCGATGGGATTCGGCTCGTCGACCTTCCGCTATGCCGCACCAGCGGGCCAGACCTGGACGGTCGCCGACCTTGCGGGCAAGCGCGTCGCCACGTCGTATCCGGCGCTGGTGCGCGCGGATCTCGCGGGCCGCGGCATCGAGGCGGAGATCATCCGGCTCGACGGGGCCGTCGAGATCTCCATCCAGCTCGGCGTCGCCGACGCGATCGCCGACGTCGTCGGATCGGGTCGCACGCTGCGGCAGCACAACCTGGTCGCCTTCGGCGACTCGCTCTGCGACTCGGAGGGCGTGCTGGTGTCGCGGTCGGGGGCGGAACTGGACAAGCCGGCGCGGCAGTTCGTCGCGCGTGTGCAGGGCGTGGTGTTCGGCCAGCAGTACGTGATGATCGACTACGACTGCCCGAAGGCGCTGCTCGACCGGGCCTCCCAGCTCACGCCGGGCCTGGAGTCGCCGACGGTCGCCCCGATGGCCGACCCGGACTGGGTGGCGGTGCGCGCGATGGTGCCGCGTCGCGACCACCAGAACCTCATGGACGAGCTCGCCGAGTTGGGCGCCAAGGCGATTCTCGCCACCGATATCCGGTCCTGCCGGTTCTGAACGCCGCCGCCGATCAGCCCCGACCGAACATCGGTGGGCTGATCAGTACCGTTTGCGCGGTGCGGGCGACATAGCCCTGCTCGTCGTACAGGTCGCCGAGGGTGGCGCCGAACCCCTCCGGCCCGATCGCGAGGTCGGAGTCGATGGCGATCCACGACCCGACCGGGCGTCGCAACAGGTGGATCGTCGTGTCGGTGTTCATCCACGTCCACTGCCGCGGGTCCAAGGTGGTGCCGACACCGTTCGCGACATCCGCGACGATCGCCAGCGAATCGAGCGCGTCGGTCTCCTCGCCGGCGACCAACGGCACCAGCGGACGGATCCACACGGCACCGGTCGTCCCGTTGCGGCCGTCGACCCACGCCGTCTCGGTGCTGCCGATGAATCCGATGGTGCCCCAGTCCACCCCGGCGGTGGTCTGCGGAGTCACCCCGCGGACGATCTCCAACTCGGCGGGCCCGGGCGTCATCGGCGGCTGCGGCGGATGTGCGATCGCCGACGAGGATTCGCCGTGCAGCTGCCAGGCCCGGGCCGTCGCGGCGGTGCGATAGTCGCCGTCCTCCTGCTTGGTCTGCAGCTGCGCCTCCAGCAGGCTGATCTGGCGCCCCGGACGGATGACCGATGCCCGCACCCGATTGGTGCCGAATCCGACCGGGCCGAGGATGTCGGTGGTGATCCGCGAGAAGGCGACCTCGCTCGTGGCTTGATTCGGTCCGCTCCCGGCACCGGCCGCGCGGCGCAGCGCGCGGGTCAGCAGGCCCGCGGGCGGCCCGCCGTGCTGGATCGTCGACGTCCACACCGAGGCCGTCGAGCGAGTCGGGGTGAAGTATTCCCAGCCGCCACCCGCTTGCGGGTCGTCGGCGGCGATCGGGAGATAATAGGGCTCGTCCGCGATGTGCTGGTTCACCCTGCCCACGATATCGAGTGACGCGACCGACGCCCCGAGCACTGCCCGACCGATGTCAAGGAGAACCGCCATGCCGACCACCGGACCGTTCGAGGTCGGAGACCGGGTCCAACTCACCGACTCGAAGTCGCGCAAGTTCACGGTGGTGCTGGAACCGGGCAAGTTCTTCCACACCCACCGCGGCGCCATCTCCCACGACGACCTGATCGGATCACCCGAGGGCTGCGTCGTCTCGGCGACCAGCGGGACCGAATATCTCGCGCTCCGGCCGCTGCTGACCGATTTCGTCCTGTCCATGCCGCGCGGGGCGCAGGTGATCTACCCGAAGGACTCGGCGCAGATCATCACCGAGGGCGACATCCACCCGGGCTGCCGCGTCATCGAGGCGGGTGCCGGCTCCGGGGCGCTGACCTGCGGCCTCCTGCGCGCGGTCGGCTCGGAGGGCTCGGTTCTCTCCTATGAGATCCGCGACGACCACGCCGACTACGCGAAGAAGAACGTCGAGACCTTTTTCGCCGGTGCCCCGGACAACTGGGAACTGCGCGTCGGCGACCTGGCCGAGCACGACCCCGCCGATCAGGCCGACCGCCTCATCCTGGACATGGTGGCCCCGTGGGAGCCGCTGGAGACGGTGAAGCGGACGCTCAAGCCGGGCGGCGTCCTCGTCGTCTACGTGGCGACGGTGACCCAGCTGTCGCGCATCATCGAAGCGCTGCGCGACCAGGAGTGCTGGACCGAGCCCAGGGCCTGGGAGACGCTGGTGCGCGAGTGGAGCGCCGTCGGCCTGGCCGTTCGCCCCGAGCACCGCATGCAGGGCCACACCGCCTTCCTCATCACCGCACGCCGCCTCGCCGACGGTCAGACCACCCTGCGCCCGCACCGCCGTCCGACCGGCGGGGCGAAGAAGGCCGCCGCGACCGGCCCGGGCGAGGTTGAAGGCGTCGGCGAGTGATCGCCGGGTAGCGTGGAGTCAGGGCGAGAGGAGTCGTTGTGACGAACGAATACGTGGGTGGTAACCGGGGGACCGGCGGGTCGGCCCCGACCGGCACCGCCGAGCAGCTGCAGGAGCGGGTGGACAACCTCTCGGCGCGCAACGCGAAGCTTCTGGACACCCTCAAAGAGGCCCGTCAGCAATTGGTCGCGCTGCGCGAGGAGGTGGACCGTCTCGGCCAGCCGCCGAGCGGCTACGGCGTGTTGCAGGCGCTCTACCCCGACGACGCGACCGTCGACGTTTTCACCTCGGGACGCAAGATGCGCCTGACGGTGTCGCCGAACCTGGACGTCGCGCAGATGCGGGTCGGGCAGACGCTGCGCCTCAACGAGGCGCTCACCGTCGTCGAAGAGTGTGATTTCGACGTCTCCGGCGAGATCGCGACGCTGCGCGAGGTGCTCGCCGACGGGGAGCGCGCACTCGTCGTCGGACATGCCGACGAGGAGCGGGTCATCGTGCTCGCCGAGCCGCTGCGCCCGACCGACGACCCCGACGAGCGGCGGCGCAAGCTGCGCCCGGGTGATTCGCTGCTGATCGACAACAAGGCCGGCGTCGCCTTCGAGCGCATCCCCAAGGCCGAGGTCGAGGATCTGGTGCTGGAGGAGGTCCCCGACGTCGACTACTCCGACATCGGCGGGCTGGGACGTCAGATCGAGCAGATCCGCGACGCCGTGGAGTTGCCGTTCCTGCACAAGGAGCTGTTCAAGGAGTATTCGTTGCGGCCGCCCAAGGGTGTGCTGCTCTACGGTCCCCCCGGTTGTGGCAAGACGCTGATCGCCAAGGCCGTCGCCAACTCCCTGGCCCGCAAGATGGCCGAGGCGCGCGGCGACGACGCCCACGAGGCCAAGTCGTACTTCCTCAACATCAAGGGCCCGGAACTGCTGAACAAGTTCGTCGGCGAGACCGAGCGCCACATCCGGCTGATCTTCCAGCGGGCGCGCGAAAAGGCCTCCGAGGGCACGCCGGTCATCGTCTTCTTCGACGAGATGGACTCGATCTTCCGCACCCGCGGCTCGGGCGTGTCCTCCGACGTGGAGACGACCGTGGTCCCGCAGCTGCTCAGCGAGATCGACGGGGTGGAGGGTCTGGAGAACGTCATCGTCATCGGCGCCTCCAACCGCGAGGACATGATCGACCCGGCCATCCTGCGGCCCGGCCGCCTGGACGTGAAGATCAAGATCGAGCGGCCCGACGCGGAGTCGGCCATCGACATCTTCAGCAAGTACCTCACCGAGGACCTGCCGATCCACCCCGACGACGTGGCCGAGTTCGACGGCGACCGCGCGGCCTGCGTGCGGGCGATGATCGAGCGGGTCGTCGACCGGATGTACGCCGAGAGCGAGGACAACCGATTCCTCGAGGTCACCTATGCCAACGGTGACAAGGAAGTCATGTACTTCAAGGACTTCAACTCGGGTGCGATGATCCAGAACGTCGTCGACCGGGCGAAGAAGTACGCCATCAAGGCGCAGTTGGAGTCGGGTCAGCCCGGGTTGCGGATCGGCCACCTGCTGGATTCGATCCTCGACGAGTTCGCCGAGAACGAGGACCTGCCCAACACCACCAACCCCGACGACTGGGCGCGGATCTCGGGCAAGAAGGGCGAGCGGATCGTGTACATCCGCACCTTGGTCACCGGCAAGAGTGCCGGGGCGAGCCGGGCGATCGACACCGAGACGTCGACCGGGCAGTACCTCTAATGCCCGCCGCCACCGTTCGCGGCGGCGGTTACTAGGCTGGCCCCATGCAGCGAATCATCGGGGTCGAGGTCGAATACGGGATTTCCGCACCGGGGGATCCGTCGGCGAACCCGATCATGACCTCCACCCAGGCGGTTCTCGCGTACGCGGCTGCCGCCGGCGTCCCGCGGGCCAAGCGCACCCGCTGGGATTACGAGGTGGAGTCGCCGATGCGCGACGCCCGCGGCTTCGACCTCGGGCGCAGCAGCGGTCCGGCGCCGATCATCGACGCCGACGAGATCGGTGCGGCGAACATGATCCTGACCAACGGTGCGCGGCTCTACGTCGACCACGCGCATCCGGAGTACTCCGCGCCCGAGGTCACCGATCCGATGGACGCGGTGATCTGGGACAAGGCGGGGGAGCGCGTCATGGAGGCCGCCGCCCGCCACGCGGCGAGCGTCCCCGGTGCCCCGCGCCTACAGCTGTACAAGAACAACATCGACGGCAAGGGCGCCTCCTACGGGACCCACGAGAACTATCTGATGAGCCGCGACACGCCGTTCAGCGACGTCGTCACCGGGCTGACGCCGTTCTTCGCGTCGCGCCAGGTGTTCTGCGGATCGGGTCGCGTCGGAATCGGCCAATCCGGTGACGAGGCCGGGTTCCAGCTCTCCCAGCGCGCCGACTACATCGAGGTCGAGGTGGGCCTGGAGACCACCCTCAAGCGCGGCATCATCAACACCCGCGACGAGCCGCACTCCGACCCCGAGCGCTACCGCCGGCTGCACGTCATCATCGGCGACGCCAACCTCGCCGAAACCGCGACCTATCTCAAGGTCGGGACGACCTCGCTGGTGCTCGACCTCATCGAGGCGGGGGTCGACCTCTCCGACCTCGAACTCGCGCGCCCGGTCGCCGCCGTCCACGCCATCAGCCACGACCCGACGCTGGCGGCCACGGTCGCCCTCGCCGACGGCCGCGAGATGACCGGCCTGGCGATCCAGCGCGAATACCTCGCGCGGTGCCAGGCCTTCCACGACCTGCACCACTCCGACGACGAGTCGGCCGCCCGGGTGCTCACCACCTGGGCCGACGTGCTGGACCGGTTGGAGCGCGACCCGATGGAATGCGCCGGCATCCTCGACTGGCCGGCGAAGCTGCGGCTGCTCGAAGGATTCCGCCAGCGCGAGGGCCTCGGCTGGTCCGCACCGCGGCTGGCGCTCATCGACCTGCAGTACAGCGACGTGCGCCTGGACAAGGGCCTGTACAACCGCCTCGTCGCCCGCGGTTCGATGAAACGCCTCGTCGACGAGGCACAGGTGATGGCGGCGGTCACCTCGCCGCCGCCGGACACCCGGGCCTACTTCCGGGGCGAGTGCCTGCGCCGCTTCGGCGCCGACATCGCCGCGGCCAGCTGGGATTCGGTCATCTTCGACCTGGGCGGGGATTCCCTCATCCGGATTCCGACGCTGGAACCGTTGCGCGGCAGCCGTTCCCACGTCGGCGAGCTGCTCGACTCGGTCAACTCGGCCGCCGAACTGGTGGACCAATTGACCGCGAAGTAGCCGGGAGGCAACGGGCAGGTTCGGATAGGGTGGAACCTGATTCGTGTGATCCGGCCGCCGGGAGCGCCAGCGAGCGGGGCCGATGTGAATGGAGGCGGCATGGCGCAGGAACAGAAACGATCCGGCGGGGGCGGCGACGACGGCGACCTCGGTCCCGACGGCTCGGCCGGTCAGGAGCGCCGCGAGAAGCTCGCCGAAGACACCGACGATCTGCTCGACGAGATCGACGACGTGTTGGAGGAGAACGCCGAGGACTTCGTGCGCGCCTACGTGCAGAAGGGCGGCCAGTGAGTCGGTCCCACGGCCCGGACATCTCCTCGTTCACCGATTACCTTGCCGGCCACGCGCCCGAGCTGCTGCCCGGTCGTCGCATCGAGCGGCACGGCGTGACACCGGGCGCGGCCGACTCGGTTCCGCACGGCACGACGATCGTCGCCGTCGCCTATGCCGGCGGCGTGGTGATCGCCGGTGATCGGCGGGCCACGATGGGCAACATGATCGCCACCCGCGACATCCAGAAGGTGTTCATCACCGACGACTATTCCGCCGCGGGTATCGCGGGTACCGCGGGGATTGCCGTGGAGATGGTCCGCCTGTTCGCCGTGGAACTCGAACACTACGAGAAGATCGAGGGCGTCTCCCTCACCCTCGACGGCAAGGTGTCGCGGATGGCGGCGATGGTGCGGGGCAACCTGGGGGCGGCCATGCAGGGCCTCGCCGCGATCCCGCTGCTCGTCGGATTCGATTCCGACGCCGCCCCGACCGCACGCGGTCGGATCTTCTCCTTCGACATGGCCGGGGACCGCCACGAGGAATTCGGCGGCTACCAGGCGATCGGCTCCGGCTCGGTGTTCGCCAAGTCCTCGCTCAAGAAGCTCTACCGGGGCGATTTGAGCGCCGAGGAAGCATTGGCGATCGCGGTGGAGGCGCTCTACGACGCCGCCGACGACGACTCGGCCACAGCCGGGCCGGACCCGGTGCGCAAGATCTTCCCGACCGCGGTGACGGTCGGTCCCGACGGTGCCAGCGAGGTGCCAGAGCCGCTGATCGAGGCTGCGGCCGCCGGCATCGTGGCCGGTCGTGAGGAGCGCTACGCGGCCGACCGGCGCGAGAGCGGCGAGACGGGGGAGCAGCGATGACCTTCCCGTATTACGCCAGTGCCGAGCAGATCATGCGCGACCGCTCCGAGCTGGCGCGCAAGGGCATCGCGCGGGGCCGCAGCGTCGTCACCCTGACCTACGCCGACGGCGTGCTGTTCGTCGCGGAGAACCCGTCGAACACGCTGCGCAAGGTGTCGGAGATCTACGACCGGATCGGGTTCGCGGCCGTCGGCAAATACAACGAATTCGAGAGCCTGCGCCGCGCCGGCATCCAGTTGGCGGATCTGCGCGGCTACAGCTACGACCGCGCCGACGTCAGCGGACTCTCCCTGGCCAACGCGTATGCGACGACGTTGGGCACGGTGTTCACCGAGCAGCCCAAGCCGTACGAGGTCGAGCTGTGCGTCGCCGAGGTCGCCAAGCCGGGGAGGGACACGCCGTCGCAGCTGTACCGCATCGGCTATGACGGGTCCGTCGTCGACGAGACCCGGTTCCTGGTGATGGGCGGGCACACCGATGCGATCACCGCGACGCTGGGCGAATCATTCGAGCCGGGCCTCGACCTGACCGCGGCGCTGCGACTGGCCGTCGTGGCCTTGGCCAACCCCGTGGCACCTCCGGCCGCCGACACCGGTGCGGCCCGCGGCAACGGGTCCAACGGCGGTTCCGGTGAGACCCCGGCACCGTCGCCGCGCGAGCTGACCGCGGGCGAGCTGGAGGTCGCGGTACTCGACCGGACCCGGCCGCGCCGGGCCTTCCGGCGCCTCGGGCACGAGGAGGTCGCCGGTCTGCTCGACGGCGGGGACAAGGGCGGCAGGTCCGGCGGCGGCACGGGCGAGACGAGCGGGAAGGCCTGAGCGATGCAGCGCCGGATCATGGGGATCGAGACCGAGTTCGGGGTGACCTGCACCTTCCGCGGGCATCGGCGGCTGAGCCCGGACGAAGTGGCACGCTACCTGTTCCGCCGGGTGGTGTCGTGGGGCCGCTCGTCGAACGTCTTCCTCGACAACGGCTCGCGGCTCTATCTCGACGTCGGCTCCCACCCCGAGTACGCCACCGCCGAGTGCGACGACCTGCGCACCCTCATCACCCACGACCGGGCCGGTGAGCGGATTCTGGTCGACCTGCTGCTCGACGCGCAGAACAGGTTGGCCGACGAGGGGATCGGCGGCGACATCTATCTGTTCAAGAACAACACCGACTCGGCGGGCAACTCCTACGGCTGCCACGAGAACTTCCTCGTCGTCCGGTCCGGCGAGTTCTCCCGGATCTCCGACGTGCTGTTGCCCTTCCTGGTGACGCGCCAGCTGATCTGCGGTGCGGGCAAGGTGCTCGCCGCGCCGAGTTCGGCGCAGTTCTGCCTCTCCCAGCGCGCCGAACACATCTGGGAGGGCGTGTCGAGCGCGACGACGCGGTCGCGGCCGATCATCAATACCCGCGACGAGCCCCACGCCGACGCCGAGAAGTATCGGCGCCTGCACGTCATCGTCGGCGATTCGAATATGGCCGAGCCGACCACGATGCTCAAGGTCGGTTCCGCCCTGCTGGTGTTGGAGATGATCGAGGCCGGGGTCAGCTTCCGCGACTTCGCCCTGGACAACCCGATTCGGGCGATCCGCGAGATCAGCCACGACCCCACCGGGCGGCGCACCGTGCGGCTGGCCGGCGGGCGCGAGGCCAGTGCCCTCGACATCCAGCGCGAATACCACGCGCGGGCCGTGGACCATATGGCCAAGCGCGGCCCCGACGAGATGCTGGATCGCGTCGTCGACCTGTGGGGCCGCATTCTGGACGCGGTGGAGAGCGACGATTTCTCGAAGGTCGACACCGAGATCGACTGGGTCATCAAGCGCAAGCTGTTCAACCGGTATCTGGACCGCCTCGACACCGATCTCGGCGACCCGAAGATCGCCCAGCTCGACCTGGCCTATCACGACATCCTGCCCGGCCGCGGCATCGCCGACCTGCTGACGCGCAAGGGGCTGATCTCGCGAGTGACCACCGACGAGGAGATCGACGCCGCGGTCCACCTGCCCCCGCAGACCACGCGGGCCAAGCTGCGCGGCGAGTTCATCAGCGCCGCCCAGGCGGCGGGCCGTGACTTCACCGTCGACTGGGTGCATCTCAAGCTCAACGACCAGGCGCAGCGGACCGTCCTTTGCAAGGACCCGTTCCGGTCGGTGGACGAGCGCGTCGATCGCCTGATCGCGTCGATGTGACCCTTACGCTGGATCCGTGCCGAAACCCGCTCCGAAACCCGCGCGCAAACGCGAGAAGGTCGAGCGGCAGCTCAACCTGGTGATCTGCCTGCTGTCGACCAACCAATACGTGTCCGCCGAATACATCCGGCGCAACGTGGGCGGCTACTACGAGAACGACAGCACCGACGACGCCTTCTTCCGCATGTTCGAGCGCGACAAGGCCGACCTGCGCGACCTGGGCATCCCGCTGATCACCGGACCGACGTCGGGATTCGGGGAGAACGAGGACGGCTACCGCATCGACCGGGAGCGCTACGAGCTGCCCGACATCCACCTGGAGCCCGCGGAGGGTGCGGCGGTGGCACTGGCCACCGCGCTGTGGGACAGCTCGGAGGTCGCCGCCATCGCCCAGAGTGCCGCGCTCAAGCTGCGTGCCGCGGGGATCGACGTCTCGGCCGACCAGGAGTGGGATGTCACCGGTGCCACCGCCGGACGCGGTTCCGGCGACGAGCTGGTACTGCGCGAACTCCTGGAGGCGAGCACCGCGCGCCGCGCGGTGGAGATGACCTTCCAGCGCCCCGGTACGACGGCCACGGTGCGGCGACTGGAGCCGTGGGGTGTCGTCACCCATCGCGGCCGGTGGTATGTAGTCGGCCGGGATCGCGATCGCGACGAGCGGCGCACCTTCCGGTTGTCGCGCATCACGGCGGTGACGCAGGTCGGCAAGGCCGGGGCGTTCACCGCCGACACCGCGCCCGGGGAATTGCGCGCGCTGGTGGCCGAGTCGGTGGACCAGGCGTTCCGGGAGGATTCGGTACGCGCCCGGGTGTGGGTGGCGGCCGATCGTGCCGCCGGGCTGCGCCGGTTGGCATCGGATTCCGCACCGGCGGAATTCGACGGCGCCCCCGGGGACGAACTGGTCATCGAGTTCGACTCGACCTCGGCGCTGGTCCGCACCATTTGCAGCGCCGGGCCCGATGCGGTGGTCCTCGAACCGGAGTCGCTGCGCGGGCGGGTCGTCGCCGCACTCGACGCGATGGCGGCGCTCTGATGGCCGGCGGATCGGTCTCGCGGTTCTCGCGGCTGCTGGCGATGGTTCCCTATCTGACGGCGCGGCAGGGAATCGGACTCGACGAGGCCGCCGCCGAGCTGGGGATCACTCCGGCACAGCTGACCAAGGACATCGAGCAGCTGTTCGTCTGCGGCCACCGCAGCGGCGGCTTCGAGGACCTGATCGACGTGCAATACGACTCCGGTCACGTGCGCGTCGAGTTCACCGCGGGGATGGATCGCCCGCTGCGCCTGACCGGCGCCGAGGCGGCCCTGCTGCAGACGGCGCTGGCCACCCTCGCCGACATCCGCGGGGTGGACGGCGACGCCACCCGCGGCGCGATGGCCAAGATCGAAGCCGCGATGGCGGTGCCGGTCCGGCCCAAGAAGATGGGGTTGCGCGCGCGGGGCGAGGAACTCGAGCGCCGAGCACGGCGAGAAGCGGAGGCGCGCGCCGGCGACACCGACGCGCGCGGAGCCGAGGACTCGGGTGGTGTCACTCCCGACGACGAGGTCCACGCCGCGCTGCGCGGTCGCCGTGCGCTGCGCCTGCGCTACTACACCCCCTCGCGGGACTCGGTCAGCGAGCGCGTCGTCGACCCGATCCAGGTGCGCCTGATCGACGGGCACGCCTACCTGCAGGCGTGGTGCCGGCGGTCGGAGGACACCCGCCTGTTCCGGTTCGACCGGATCGAGGCGGCGGAGCGGCTCGACGAGCCGTCGGCACCGCCCGCCGGGATCGCCGCGACGACCGGGCCGGAGGGCTGGGAGGGGCAGGACCTGCCGTCGGCGGAGGTCGAGATCGACCGCGACGTCCTGTGGGTGATCGAGAACTATCTGATCGATCCGGTCGGGGATCCGGCCGGATCGCCCGGGGAGGAATCGGGGCCGGTCCGGGCACGGATCCGCTACGGATCGCCGGAATGGCTGGTGCGGTTCGTGCTGGGCTTCGGCGGCGCCATCCGCATCGTCGACGAGCCGGAGATCGCGGCCCGGGTGCGCGAACGCGCCGCGGCCGCCCGCGCCCGCTACCGCTAGGGAACCCGTTACCAGCGGGGCAGCGCCACCGGCAGCGGACCTGTTCCGAGGGCTTCGTCCAGGGTGACGAACCGCCACCCCTGCGCCAGCATCCGCGGCAGCGCCTCGGTCAGTGCGGCGTCGATGCCGGACCCCGGATGATTCATGTGGTCCAGGACGATCGAACCCGGGCGGGCAGCGGCGAGGGCGACCTCGATGGTCGCCGGGCGGGCGGTCGCACCGGCGTCGCCGTTCACGGTGAATCCGACCGGTGTCTCGCCTGCGTCGTGGACGATCTGCACGCCGACGTCGTCGTAGTGGGCGGTGCCGGTGCGGAACCAGCGGGGCGGGCGACCGGTGATCCGGGCGATCTTCTCGTGGTTGCGGACCACCTCGTCGCGCGCCTCCCCGGGGGAGCGGGTGCCGGCGATTCCGTATGCGCTGCGCCCGGTGACCGATAGGGGTACGTGACGGGTGCCGTGGTTGCCTATGTCGAAGAGCGGATCGGCGGCCAGTCGTCGGGTCATCTGCCGGTTGGCATCGATCCAGTGGCCGTTGAGGAACAGTGTCGCCGGGACGCGGTGGCGTGCGAGGACGTCCAGGACGGCCATGTCGCAGGCTCCGGAACAGGCGTCGAAGGTCAGGGCCACCTCGCGTCCGCTCGGACGAAAGGAGGAGACGATCCCCGGCATCGACATCCCCCACCGGGTCGGGGAGCCGTATCGCCGGTGGTCGCCGGCCGTCGCCTCCGCGGCCGGGCGCAGCCCAACGCCGAGGGCCCCGGCGGCGGCCAGGCCGACGCCCGCGCGCAACAGATTTCGTCGATGCATTCGTCAGATCGTAGCGGCACGGACGGCGCGGACCGGTTCGGCGCCACGTGTCGCGTAGACTGACCTACGAGTCTCTTACTGCTTCGAGGAGTTTGTCATGTGGGGCCTAACGCCGACGCACCTCATCATCGTCTTGATCGTGTTCCTGGTTCTGTTCGGCGCGGGCAAACTTCCCGCCGCGGCCCGCGGACTGGGCCAGTCGCTGCGCGTGTTCAAGAGCGAGATGCGCGAGATGAGCCACGACGGCGACGACGAGCCCGCCGAGAAGGCGCAGCGCGAACTGCCGCCGGCCGAGAAGGCCGCGGATAGCGCCGCGGACCCCTCCTCGGAGAAGAAGACGGCCTGATCCTCCCCGGTGCGCATCCCCCTCGACCCTCGGCAGCGCCGTAGCAAGGTCAATCCCGACGGCACCATGTCTTTGGTGGACCACCTGCGCGAGCTGCGCAGCCGCCTGATCGTCGCCCTGCTGGCGATCGCGCTGACGACCATCATCGGCTTCATCTGGTATTCGCACGGGGTATGGCGGCTGGAATCCCTCGGCGAGCTGCTGCGCGGCCCCTACTGCAGCCTGCCGGACAACCTGCGCGCCTCCTTCTCGCCGGACGGCCAATGCCGACTGCTGGCCACCGGGCCGTTCGACCAGTTCATGCTGCGACTGAAGGTGGGGCTCACCGCCGGAATCGTGCTGGCCGCACCGGTGTGGCTCTTCGAGCTGTGGCGGTTCATCACCCCGGCGCTGCACAAGAACGAGCGCCGCTATGCCGCGGCCTTCGTCATCCCGGCCAGCCTGCTGTTCTTCGCGGGCGCGCTGCTGGCCTACATGGTGGTGTCCAAGGCCTTCAAGTTCCTGCTGAGCGTCGGCAGCGACGTGCAGACCACCGCATTGGACGGCAGCAAGTATTTCTCGTTCGTGATCGACCTGTTGATCATCTTCGGGCTCAGCTTCGAACTGCCGGTGCTGTTGGTGGCGCTCAACCTGACCGGCATCCTCACCTATGAGCGGCTGCGGAAATGGCGGCGAGGCCTGGTGTTCGGGATGTTCGTCTTCGCCGCCATGATCACCCCCGGGTCGGACCCGTTCACGATGACGGCCCTCGCGGTGGCGCTCACCGTGCTGCTCGAGTGCGCGATCCAGATCTCCCGGTTCAACGACAAACGCCGGGCCCGGCGCCGCGCCGCGGCGGAGGTCGCGGCCGGGACGGCCAGTCCGCTGCCGCCGCCGAGCCCGCGCCCCGATGCCGCGCCGCTCGCCGCATCGGCCGCCGCTGGCGCGGGCACCGCCCGGGAATCGACTCGCGACGCGCGGAACTTCGATGACATCCTGTAGGCGATGACCACCGAATCGGGTTCCCCCACCGCCTTCGCACCGGAATCCGCGTTGACCGACTTCGCGGCCGGGCTCGACTTCGCCCTCGACGATTTCCAGCGCCGCGCCTGCACGGCACTCGCCGCCGGCCACGGCGTGCTCGTCTGCGCGCCCACCGGCGCGGGCAAGACCATCGTCGGTGAATTCGCGGTACATCTCGCGCTGGCCACCGGGACCAAGTGCTTCTACACGACGCCGATCAAGGCGTTGAGCAACCAGAAATTCCACGACCTGGTCGCGGTACACGGCGCAGGAAACGTCGGCCTGTTGACCGGCGACAGCTCGATCAACCCGGACGCGCCGGTCGTGGTGATGACCACCGAGGTCGTGCGCAACATGATCTACGCCGGGTCGAGCGCGTTGCTGGGACTGTCCTACGTCGTCATGGACGAAGTCCACTTCCTGGCCGACCGCTTCCGCGGGGCCGTCTGGGAGGAGGTCATCCTGCACCTCGACCCGTCGGTGCGGGTGGTCAGCCTCTCGGCCACCGTGTCCAACTCGGAGGAGTTCGGCGCGTGGATCCAGACCGTCCGCGGCGACACCACGGTCATCGTCGACGAGATCCGCCCGGTGCCGCTGTGGCAGCACATGTTGGTCGGGAACAGGCTGTTCGACCTGTACGACCCGGCGTCGGTCGGTGCGGGCAAGCCACGGGTCAATCCCGAGCTGACACGCTATATCGCCCACCGCGACCTGGCGTCGGCGAGCCGGCGTGAGGACGGCGACGATCGCGGACCGAGGCGCGGTCGGGGCCGGGGCGGTGCCGGACGCGCGGGGCGGGGCCGGGGCGAGGGCGGCCGACAGGCCGGAACCCGGCCGGTGTCGCGGCCCGACATGGTGACCCGGCTCGACCGCGAGGGGTTGCTGCCCGCCATCGATTTCATCTTCTCCCGCGCCGGATGCGACGGAGCCCTCGCCCAATGCGTGCGCTCGGGCATCAACCTGCTCGACGAGGAGCAGCGCGCCGAGGCGCTGGAGATCGTCGACCGCCACCTGGCCGAACTCTCGCCGGTCGACGCCGACGTGATCGGGGCCGACCAGTGGCGGCTGGGGATCAGCCGGGGATTCGCGGCCCACCACGCCGGGCTGCTCCCGGTGTTCCGGCACGCCGTCGAGGAGCTGTTCGTGCGCGGTCTGGTCCGCGTCGTCTTCGCCACCGAGACCCTGGCGCTGGGCATCAACATGCCGGCGCGCTCGGTCGTGTTGGAGCGCCTGGTCAAATACAACGGCGAGGCACATGTCGACCTCACCCCGGGCGAGTTCACCCAGCTGACCGGTCGGGCCGGGCGCCGCGGGATCGACACCGAGGGCCACGCGGTCGTCGTGTGGACGCCGCAGATCCGGGTCGCCGAGGTGGCCGGATTGGCCGGTGCGCGCACCTTCGCCCTGCGCAGCTCCTTCTCACCCGAATACAACATGGCGGTCAACCTGATCGACCGACTCGGCCGCGCCGGGTCGCGGGAGCTGCTGCTGCGGTCGTTCGCGCAATTCCAAGCCGACCGCTCGGTGGTGGGACGCGCCCGCAAACTCGACGGGCTGCGCCACGAGCTGCGCAAGGTCGACGGCGAGTTGGCGCGTGCGGCGCAACAGCGCGGCATCGACGACGGGGACGGCGACTCGGAGGACCTGTACCGCGGATTCGTCGGCTACATGGAACTGCGCGAGGACATCCGGCGCCGCGAGCGGGAGTTGGCGCAGTCGAGGCGCACGGACGCGCAGGTGGACATCGCCGAAGACCTCGCCGCCCTCAAGCGCGGACAGATCATCGGCCTCTACGGCAACAAGCACCGCGGGGTGGCCGTCGTCGTGGAAGCCGCCCAGGACGTCGTCGACCCCAAACCGATGGTCCTCACCCAGGACGGGTGGTGCGGCCGGGTCGGCGCCCGCGACTTCCTCAACGGCCCCGAGGTGCTCGGGAACATGCGGCTGGCCAAACACATCGACCGCCGCACCGGGCGCGGGCGCCGCGACCTGGCGTCGGCCCTGCGGGCGACCGGGGTGACGCTGCCCAAGGGCAAGCAGCGCAAGCGTGCCACGGCCGCCGACGACGCCCAGCTGCGGGATCTGCGGTCCCGGTTGCGCGCGCATCCGGCCCACACCGCCGACGACGTCGAGGAGCTGACCCGGTTGGCGCAGCGCCGCAACCGGCTGCTGCGGGAGGTGCGGGGGCTGGAATCCGAGATCGACGAGCGGACGTCGGAATTGAGCGTCACCTTCGACAAGGTCGTCGCGGTGCTGCTCGAACTGGGGTATCTGGCGCAGGAGGGCGACTCGGTGACCGATGCCGGCATGCGTCTGCGCTCGATCTACAGCGAGAGCGACCTGCTCGTCAGCGAATGTCTGCGGGAGGGTGTGTGGGACGGCTTGTCGGCGGCCGAGCTGGCGGCCGTCGTCGCGAGCCTGGTGTACACGTCGCGGCGGGATTCGGCGTCGCCAACCGACCGGATGCCCGGATCGGCGGCATTGCGCGGCGCGCTGGCCGATACCGCGCGGATTTGGCGCGACGTCGTCGAGGTCGAGCTGCGCCACGGCGTCACCCCCACCAGGGAGCCGGACACCGGGTTCTCGGTGGCCGCCGCCATGTGGGCGTCGGGTCGGTCGTTGGCCGAATCGTTGATGGCGGCGGGGGAGGCGGGCCAACTGCTCTCGCCCGGTGATTTCGTGCGGTGGAACCGACAGGTCATCGACCTGCTCGACCAGATCGCCGGGTGCGCCGGGAGCGGCGAGCGGGTCGCCGCGACGGCGATCGCCGCCATTCGGGCGATCCGTCGGGGTGTGGTCGCCGTCGAGATCGGGTGACGTGGGGTAGCGTTGCAATCCTGCGCCACCGGTCGTGACCGGGGCGCGCGCGTCGTCGATAAGGGAGGAATCTATGACCGAGCCGCAGCAGCCCACCCCGGGCAGCGCGAATACCGACCCGAGTGAAGAGATCACGCAGGTCGTGTCGTCACCGGCCGCCCCGAGCCAGCCGGCGACCGGCTCGTTGCCGGTGCAACCGGATCCGCAGGCCCCCGCCCAATTCGGCCAGCCCCAGTACCCCGGCGCCCAGTACCCGGCCGGCGCGGTCCAGCCGGGTCAGCAGTATCCGGCCGGCGGGCAGTTCGGCCAACCGCAGCCGGCCCAGTCCTACGGTCAGCCCGGGCAGCAGTTCGCGCAGCCGGCCCAGGCCTACGGCCAGCAGGCGCAGCAGTTCGGCCAGGCCGCGCCGTACGGGCAACCGTTCCCCGGGGCGGTGCCCGGTGCCAAGAAGTCGAACGGCCTGAAAGTGGCCCTGTTCTCGGTCCTCGGCGTCGTGGTGCTCGGCGCGATCGTGCTGTTCACCGCCTTCGTGGCGCCCGGGTGGGCGCCCAAGAAGCTGACGCAGTCCGGGGCCGAACGCGGTGTCCGCCAGATTCTGAGCACCGACTACCAGGTCAAAGACGTCGCCAATGTCAGCTGCCCAGCCGCCACACCGGTCAAGAAGGGTTCGACCTTCAACTGCACGGTGAACATCGACGGTCGGCGCCAGACGGTGCCGATCACCTTCCTGGACAACAAGGGCGGCTTCGAAGTCGGCGCACCGCACGACTGACCGGTCGCTCGAGTGTCGCGGGGCAGCGGAGACGCGGTCAGCGGCCCCATCCCAGTGCGTCTCCCAGACGTCCCACGGCTGATTCGACGCCCAGTTCGGCGGCCAGCCGCGTCAGCCCCTGCTCGTCGGCGGGATGCGCCGGCAGCAGGTCGTCGTCGGCCTCGACGAGGTCGGCATCGGTCTTGACGAATACCACGGTCCGGGCGGCGGCCAGGTAGTCCGCGGAATCCACCAGTGCGGTCCGCACACGTGGCCGCAGCGCGGACCGCGGATCGGTGGCCGCCGCTTCCAGCGCGTCGAGGCCGCCGTATTCGACGATGAGCTTGGCGGCGGTCTTCTCGCCGATCCCGGGCACGCCGGGAAGTCCGTCGGACGGGTCGCCGCGCAGCATGGACATCTCGGCGTAGTCGGCACCCGCGCGCGTCTGCGTCACCCCGTATCGCTGCGCGACCTCCGCCGGTCCGAGGATCGTGGCCTTCGCCAGCCCCTGGCCGACGTAGAGGACGCGGACGTCGACCGGGTCGTCGGCGACGACCTGCAACAGGTCGCGGTCGCCGCTGACCACGAGAACCGGGTCGACCGCCTCGTCGGCGGCCAGCGTCCCGATGACGTCGTCTGCCTCACACCCGGGTGCGCCCGCCGTCGCGATTCCCGCACAGCGCAGCGCCGTCAGAATCATGTCGACCTGCGGGGTCAGGGTGTCGGGCACTTCCTCGACGCTGACCCCGTCGTGCTCCTGCGCGACGCGGTGCGCCTTGTAGGAGGGGATCGCGTCGGTCCGGAAGGTCGGGCGCCAGTCGAGGTCGAGACAGACCACGAGCCGGGCCGGCTGATGCTTGGTCACCAGAGCGGCGATGGTGTCGAGGAATCCGCGCACCGCGTTGACCGGCCGTCCGTCGGGCGAGGTGACCTTCTCCGGGATCGCGTAGAAGGAGCGGAACCACAGGCTTGCACCGTCGAGCAGCATCAGGGGGGCCATGCGTCACAGTCTGGCACGGGGTGGGCGAACCGGACACGAGTAGGTTGGAAGGATGGCGCGTTGGGAATCGAAGATGTTCGCTTCGCTCTCGCACCGTAACTACCGCATCTACTTCACCGGCGCCGTGATCTCCAACATCGGCACCTGGATTCAGCGCGTCGCGCAGGACTGGCTGGTGCTGGAACTCTCGCACCACTCGGCCGTCGCGATCGGCGTCACCACCGCGCTGCAGTTCCTTCCAGCGCTGGTGCTCTCGCCGGCCGGTGGGCTTCTCGCCGACCGGATGGACAAGCGGCTGCTGCTGGCGTTGACGCAGTCGTGGATGGCCGTCTCCTCCCTGGTGCTCGGACTGCTGGCGGTGAGCGGGGTCGCGCAGACGTGGCACGTGTATCTCATCGCCTTCGTCTTCGGCATCGGATCGGCCGTCGACGTGCCCGCCCGCCAGGCCTTCGTCACCGAGGTGGCCGGACGGGACAACCTGACCAACGCCATCGGCCTCAACAGCGCCTCCTTCAACGCGGCCAGGCTGATCGGCCCAGGGGTGGCCGGTCTCATCATCGCCGCCTGGGGCAGCGGCTGGGCGATCCTGACCAATGCGCTGAGCTATGTCGCCATGCTCGTCGCCCTGGCGCTGCTCGACACCGACGAACTGGAACGGCCGGAGCGGGTGACGCGGGCCAAAGGGCAGGTGCGCGAAGGGTTCCGCTATGTCGCGGCGCGCCCGGAACTCCTGATCGCCCTCGGCGTCGGGTTCGCCGTCGGCACCTTCGCCCTGAACTTCCAGCTGACCAACGCGGTGATGGTGAGCAACGAGTTCAAGTTGGGCGCCGAGTCCTACGGATTGGCCGGCTCGGTCATGGGCATCGGGTCGTTGGCCGGCGCGCTCATCGCTGCCCGGCGCGCGCAGGCCCCGCCGCTGCGCTACGTGGTGGGCGCCTCGCTGGTCTTCGCCCTGCTGCTCGGAATCCTCGGCTTCATGCCCGACTATCCGGCCTACCTGGTCCTCCTGCCCCTCGTCGGGCTGGCCGGGCTGCTCACCATGACGGCCACCAACATGTTCGTGCAGACCACCACCGATCCGATGCTCCGCGGACGGGTGATGGCGCTCTACGCGATGGTGATGATGGGCGGCACCCCGCTCGGTGCACCGCTGATGGGCTGGTTCGCGCAGGTCCTGGGTCCGCGCGCGCCGCTGTGGGGCGGGGCGTTACTGCAGGTGGTGACGATCGCCGTCGTGGTCGGCGTCGTGCGGTTGCGGGTCCGGGGCGCCGCGCCGCCGCCGGAGTCAGAGCAGCAGGTCGCGTCCCCCGCGGACCAGGTCGCGGCGCAGGTAGCACTCCCACCCGAGTAGGTCGGCCCGGGTCTGCTCGTCGAGGTCCCGGATCGCCCGCAGCGTCCGGCTCCGGGCGAACTCGGTGCGATGCGCCTGCAACGCGGACCACTTCCGGTCCAGCACGGCGTGGACGTCGACCACGAGGTCGATCCGCGAGTCCGGCGAGCCGATCTCGGCCGCGGGCGGGATCGCCGCCCGCTGATCGCGCGCGGACATGACGCGTTCCCAGGCGCGCCGGGCACGGGATCGGCTCACGGTGACGAGGTAGGCCGAGGAGACCTGCCACGGATCTCCCGCATCCGGGTACAGCAGCGGTTCGGCGGCGGCCTCGGCGGCCGCCAGCGCCAGGCGATGGGTGTGGATGTGATCGGGATGGCCGTAGATGCCGAAGGCGTCGGTGGTGAGGATGATGTCGGGTCGCAGCGCGCGGACGTGGCCGGTCAGCGCGGCCACCTCCTCGTCGAACGGGGCGTCGACGAGGGCGGGTCGCGGTGACGAGTCGGGGACCCCGCCGTCGGCGTAGCCGAGCATGATGGGGTCGCGGGGGAGTCCGAGGGTCCGCAGCGCGTCGACGAGTTCGCCGTGGCGGGGCGCACCGGCGGCCCACGTCGTCGTCACCACGTCGACCTCGGCCCCCTCGGCGCGCAGCCGGGCCATGGTGCCGCCGGTCCAGATGGTCTCGTCGTCGGGATGGGCTTGGACGCACAGCACACGCGGGGGCGGCGGCAACGGCATTGCACCAGCATAGGTGGGAGCAGAAGCCGACCGCTCGCGCTCACTCGGGGTTGCATAGAATGTGCCGCGAAACACCCCGCAGACGTGAGAGGAGAGTCGGCCGCGATGGCAGCAGCACACCAGTCGGAGACCCGCGAATTCCAGGCGGAGACGCGCCAATTGCTCGACCTGATGGTGCACTCGGTGTACTCCAACAAGGACAGCTTCCTGCGCGAGCTGATCTCCAACTCGTCCGACGCCCTGGACAAGCTGCGGTTGGAGTCGTTGCGCGACAAGGATCTCGACGTCGACACCGCGAATCTCCGGATCACGCTGGCCCCGTCGGTCCAGGGGGACGAGCGCACCCTGGTCGTCGCCGACAACGGCATCGGGATGTCGCGGGAGGAGGTGGTCGACCTCATCGGCACGCTCGCCCGCTCCGGCACCGGTGAACTGCGGCGCAAGCTGGCCGAGGCGAAGGACGCGGCCGCCTCCGATGCGCTGATCGGACAGTTCGGCATCGGCTTCTACTCGACGTTCATGGTCGCCGACAAGGTCACCCTCGTCACCCGCAAGGCCGGGGAGGAGACCGGCACCAAGTGGGAGTCGAGCGGTGACGGCACCTACACGCTGGAGACCGTGGACGACGCCCCGCAGGGCACCAGCGTCACGCTGACGCTCAAGCCGGCCGACGCGGAGGACCACCTGCACGACTACGCCGACCCGGCGCAGCTACGCTCGCTGGTGAAGCGCTACTCGGACTTCATCAGTTGGCCGATCCAGATGGCGGCGCCGCTGG
Organism: Gordonia sp. X0973; assembly: GCF_013348785.1. Taxonomy (NCBI): domain Bacteria; kingdom Bacillati; phylum Actinomycetota; class Actinomycetes; order Mycobacteriales; family Gordoniaceae; genus Gordonia; species Gordonia sp. X0973. Next base: position 1,970,844 of record NZ_CP054691.1, on the reverse strand, counting down.
CCGTCGACGAGGACGCCGAGGCCGAGGCGCAAGCCGAGGGCACCGCGGCGCCCGACGTGGAATGGGACACCCTGAACTCCGGCAAGGCGCTCTGGGCGCGCTCGCGCGACGAGGTCTCCGACGAGGAGTATGCCGAGTTCTACCGGCACGTGAGCCACGCGTGGGACACCCCGCTCGAGGTCATGACGGTCAAGGCCGAGGGCACCTTCGAGTACGAGGCGCTGCTGTTCCTGCCCACCCAGCCGCCGTTCGACATGTTCATGCCGCAGCACCGCGGCGGCATCCACCTGTACGTCAAGCGCGTGTTCATCATGGACGACGCCGACCTGCTGCCGGAATACCTGCGCTTCGTGACCGGTGTCGTCGATGCCGCCGACCTCTCGTTGAACGTGTCCCGCGAAATCCTGCAACAGGACCGCCAGATCCGGGCGATCCGCCGCCGCCTGACCAAGAAGGTGGTCTCCACCGTCGCCGACCTGCGGTCGTCGCGCCCGGAGGATTACCGCTCGTTCTGGCTGAACTTCGGCCGCGTCTTCAAGGAGGGGTTGGTCAACGACCCCGACAACAAGGAGGCGATCCTCAAGGCGAGCGCCTTCACCTCGACCCACGCCTCCGGCGATCCGGAGGCCGACGGCGAGGCGTTGACGTCGCTGGCCGAGTACGTGGGACGGGCCAAGCCGGGCCAGGACGCGATCTACTACATGACCGGGGAATCACAGCAGCAGATCCGCAACTCCCCGCATATGGAGGCCTTCGCGGCCAAGGGGATCGAGGTGCTGACGCTGTCCGACCCGGTCGACGAGATGTGGGTGGACATGGTCGGGGAGTTCGACGGCCACGCGTTCGTCTCGATCGCCAAGGGCAGCGTCGACCTCGACGCCGACGAGAGCGACGAGGCGAAGGCCGCGGCCGCCGAGGAACTGGAAAAGCAGGGCGAGGAGTTCGCCGGGCTGCTCGAGTGGTTGGGGACGAGTCTCGACGCCGACATCACCGAGGCCAGGCTGTCCTCGCGCCTCACCGACTCGGCTGCCTGCCTGGTCGGCGACGCGCATTCGATGTCGCCGCAGCTGGAGAAGCTGTACCGGGCCTCGGGCCAGCCGGTCCCGCATGTCAAGCGCGCGCTCGAGTTGAACCCGAAGCATCCGCTGGTGACCGGTCTGCGGACCGCGGTGGCCGACGAGGCGGCCCGCGACGCGCTCGTCCCGACCGCAAAGCTGCTCTACGGGATGGCGCTGCTCGCCGAGGGCGGTGAACTCGACGATCCGGCGGCCTTCGCCAAGACGCTGGCCGACCACTTGGCCGCCCAGCTCGGCGGATAGCGTTCAGCGGCCGGCGTAGGCGACCAGGCGGGCGATCGGATGCCCGTCGGGTAGGTCCAGCAGCAGCGACGCCCCGTCGAGCGGGATGCCGTAGGGGTCGCCGGTGGTGACGCCGGGGTGGGCCGCGGTGACGAGTTCCCGGAACCGTGTCTGGAGCCGCGGATTGGTGGTCAGCACCTTGCCCATCCAGCTGACCCGCCAGGCCCCGCCCGGCTGCCAGCCGGCCCCGCGCAGTGCCGCGCCCACCGAGACGGCCAACTCGGCGGCGGCGGCATCGATGATGCGCCCCGCCTCGGCGTCCCCGGCGTCGGCCGCCGACGCCACGACCCTGGCGAAGCCCGCGGTGCGGCGCACGCGCAGCGGATCGCCCTGCACCACCATGTAGATCTCGGGGAGCGGGCCGAACTCGGCCTGCGCGAGACCGGTCAACGTGGTCGCCGGACCGCGACCGTCGAAGGCGCGCAGGGCGGCGTCGACGCCGGCGCGGCCGATCCAATACCCGCTGCCCGCGTCGCCGAACATGCCCCACCCGTCGACCTTGGCGGTGGCGGAACCGACGCCGAGGGTCACGACCCCGGTGCCGGCCGCCACGACGGCGCCCGGCTCGAGTCGATTGGCTGCGAGGAAGGAGGTGACCGAGTCGTGGGCCAGCGCGACGCGGGAGACGCCGAGGGCGGCGCAGGCGACGAGGAGTTCGTCGGGACGGGTGGCCCCGGGGGTCAGCCCGGACACCCCGGCGGCGAGTTCCGAGCCGGGCAGCGTCACGCCGTTGAGCGCGTGCTCGGCGATCTCGGCGACCTGTGGGACGACCGGATGATCGGTGCGGACACCGGCGAGTTCGACGACCGTGGGCTCGGCGCCGCCGGGTTCGGTGATCCGCACCCGCGCACCGGTCTGGCCGCAATCGATCGCGATCCGCGGCCGCGCGGCGGCACCCGTCTCGGACACCGCTACTTCCCCTGGAACTTCGGCGGGCGCTTCTCGAAGACCGCGGTGATCGCCTCGGTGAGGTCTTCGCTGGGCAGGAAGGCCGAGTTCCACGCCGCGACGTAGCGCAGTGAGTCCTCGACCTGGGCGCGCCGGGAGTGGTCGAGCACGGTCTTGGTGCCCTGCACCACCAGCGGGGGCAGCTCGGCGATCTCGCGGGCCGCGGCGCGGGCGCCGGCGAGGAGTGCGTCGGCATCGTCGAACACCTCGTTGACCAGGCCGATCTTCTCGGCGCGTGCGGCGTCGATGTCCTTGCCGGTGAGGGCGAGTTCCCGCAGGTGGCCGTCGCCGACGATCGGGCCGAGGCGGGCCAGCGATCCCATGTCGGCGACGATGGCGACCCGGACCTCGCGAACCGAGAACTTGGCGTCGGCGCTGGCGTAGCGGATGTCGGCGGCGGTGATCAGGTCGACGCCGCCACCGATGCACCAGCCGGACACGGCCGTGATCACGGGTTTGCGGCAGTCGGCGACGGCGTTGATGCCTGCCTGCATCCGCTTGATCATGTCGTGGAATTCGGTGCGCGGACCGGCTTTCGCGCCGTCGGCCATCACGGTGCCGAAGGAACCCGCCATCGCGGCCAGGTCCAGGCCGAAGGAGAAGTGTTTGCCCGATCCGGTGATGATGACCGCGCGCACCGCGGGGTCGGCGTCGAGGGCCCCGAACAGCGGTACGAGTTCACTCCAGAAATCCGGACCCATCGCATTGCCCTTGCCCGGGCCGATCAGGGTTACTTCGGCGATTCCGTCCGCGATCGCGACGTCGAAGGCTTTCCAATCCGAGACTGCGTTCATGTCGGACAACGCTACCCGGCCAGGCGGTGCCGCCCGGCGGAACCCGGCACGTACCGGCCGTCGTCGATCGGACCAAGTTGTAACGTGTTCTAGAAATGGCGGAAGGTGGGTGCGATGTCGGTGTTCGACGGTCACGAGGCGGAGGTCAAGACGGCGGCGGAGGTCGCCCGCGACGCGGAGGTCCTGGGTCCGTTGACGGATTCGGTGCGGTCTCTGATCGATGCGACGGTGATGACCGATGCCGATCCGGCCGAGATAGCCAGGGCGTTGGAGCTGGTCACCGCGGCGACGGAACTGCTGAACCGGGAACGCATGCCGCGGCCGTTCGGGGTCAAATGGAACGCCGACGGTTCGCGGCGCTCGTGGGGCAATGCGGTGGTCGGCCTGCGCAACCCGATCGCGCCGCCCCTGCACGTGCGGCACGTCGACGGCGTGGCGAGTGCGGAGGCGACCATCGGACCGGCCTACGAGGGGCCGCCCGGCCTGGTGCACGGCGGAATCGTGGCGCTGCTCCTCGACCAGGTACTGGGTTCGGCGGCCGATCACGCGGGCGTGCCGGGGATGACCGGCACCCTCACCGTGCGCTATCGGAGGGGCACCCGGCTGGGTCCGCTGCGCGTACACGCCCGTGTCGATAGGGTCGAGGGCGTGAAGACGTTCGCGGTCGGACAGGTGGAGACCGCCGACGGGGTGTGCGCCGAGGCCGAGGGCATCTTCGTGCTGCCCCGCGAGGTCCGGGAGCTGGGCGAGAAACTCGGTCGGCCGCAGTGAGCGCCCGACCCGGTTCGATCCGCTCGGCGGTGGTGATCCCGGCGTCGGATCCCGATGCGGCGGTGGTGGCCTACGAGTCGCTGCTCGGTGGCGGGTCGCCGCTCCCGGCGGATGCGGCGGGCCGACAGTGGCAGATCGGTTCGACCCGGGTCGTCGTGCGTCCCGGCGCCGACCAACCGCGCCTGCTCGTCCCGGCTGCTGATCTCGTCGACCCGCAGGCCCCGGATGTGTTCGAGAGCGCCGTGAAGCTGCTCGGCCGGCGCTCGTGCGCGGTAACGCCCGCGGATCTGATCGGCACCACGCGAGCCGGTGCCGCCGCCGACCTGCCGATCGGGGTGGTCGACGCCCCCGCGGTCGAACCGTTGTCGACCGACGGTGCGGTCGACGACGTGACGGGCCTGGACCACGTCGTGATGCACGGCGACTCCCGCGACGCTGCACTGGCGTGTTTCGGTGCCGGCTTCGGCTTCGATTTCCGGCTCGAGCAGCGGCTGGGCGTGCCGGACCAGGGCGAGGTCCACCAACTGTTCCTCCGCGGTGCGGGCACGATCCTGGAGGTGCTGATCAGCTCGGCGGGGGCGGGCCTTGCCCTGTGGGGGCTGGCCTGGACCTCTGGCGACATCGACGCCTCGCATGCGCGGCTCGCCGACGGCGGTGCGGACCTCAGCCCGATTCGCGACGGGCGCAAGCCGGGTACCCGGGTCTTCACCATCCGCGGCGCCGGGCTCGTGGTCCCGACGATCGTCATCGGTCACGATCGGGGCCGACCCGGGTAGGTTGGTGGACCATGACCGAATTTGACCCGGCGTTGACCGCCGGTCCGGACATCGAGCTGGGCCTGGACACCTTCGGTGATATGACCGTCGACGAGGACGGGAAGCGCAAATCCGCGTCGCAGGTGATCCGCGACGTCGTCGCGCAGGCGGTGCTGGCCGACGAACTCGGCGTCTACTCGATCGGTCTGGGGGAGCATCACCGCGACGACTTCGCGATCAGCGCTCCCGACATCGTGCTCGCCGCGATCGCGGGACAGACCGGCCGGATCCGCCTGGGCACCGCGGTCACCGTGCTCAGCTCCGACGACCCGATCCGCGTCTACGAACGGTTCGCCACCCTCGACGCGGTTTCCCGGGGCCGGGCCGAGGTGATCCTGGGGCGCGGCTCGTTCACCGAGTCCTTCCCGCTCTTCGGTTTCGACCTCGACGACTACGAGATGCTGTTCGAGGAGAAGCTGGACCTGTTCGCCCGGCTGCGCACCGAGCAGCCGGTGACTTGGTCGGGCCGGCATCGCAGCACGTTGCACGAACAGCGGGTCTATCCGCGGACGGAGTCCGGGCACCTCGCCGCGTGGATCGGCGTCGGCGGCAGCCCGGAGTCGGTGGTGCGTTCGGTCACCCACCAGATCCCGATGATGCTCGCGATCATCGGCGGCGCCCCGGATCGGTTCGTCCCCTACGTGGACCTCTATCGGCGGGCACAGGTCCAGCTGGCGGACCAGACCGGTCAGACGGCGGCGATGCCGTTGGGTGCCCATTCGCCCGGGCACGTCGCCGACACCGACGAGCAGGCGCTCGACGAGTATTGGCCGCACTATCGAGCCATGCACGACCGCATCGGCCGCGAACGCGGATGGCCCGCGACGACAAAGGACCAGCTGATCGCCGAGACGCGCACCGGATCGCAGTACGTCGGCTCGCCGGATACCGTGGCCGCGCGCATCGCCGAGACGGCGAAGCGACTCGGCCTCACCCGCTTCGACTTCAAATACGCCTCCGGCCCGATGGGCCACGCGACGCTGATGCGAAGCATCGAGCTGTACGGCACCCGCGTCATCCCGCGGGTGCGCGAGTTGCTCGGCTCCTGATCCAGGTGTCCGCTGGCGGGCTCACCCGCGGAAGCGGCGCAGCCGCAGGCTGTTCCCGACGACGAAGACGCTGGAGAAGGCCATCGCCGCACCGGCCAGCATCGGATTGAGCAAGCCCAGCGCGGCCAGTGGGATCGCCGCCACGTTGTAGCAGAACGCCCAGAACAGATTCGACTTGATGGTCCGCAGCGTGGCCCGCGACAGCCGGATCGCGGTGGCCGCCCCGCGCAGGTCGTCGTTGACGAGGGTGATGTCGGATGCCTCGATGGCCGCGTCGGTGCCCGCGCCCATCGCCATGCCCAGATCGGCCCGGGCGAGGGCGGCCGCGTCGTTGACCCCGTCGCCGACCATCGCGACCACGCGTCCCTGTTGCTGCAGGGCGGCGATGCGATCGACCTTGTCCGACGGCATGACGCCGGCGATGACCTCGTCGATCCCGACCTCGGTGCCGACGGTCCGTGCGACCGCCTCGTTGTCGCCGGTCAACAGAATCGGCGTGAGGCCGAGCCCCCGCAGATCGTGCACCGCTTGGGCGCTGGTGGGTTTCACCGTGTCGGCCACGCCGAGCAACCCGGCCGCGCGCCCGTCGATCCCGACGGCCACGACGGTGTGACCGCGCTCCTGCGCGGCGGCGAAGGTCGCGGCGAGCGGGTCGGGCAGCGGGATCGACCAGTCGGCGAGCAACGACGGTCGGCCGACGACGACGGCCTTCCCGTCGACGACCCCCTGGACGCCGCTTCCGGCGAGGTTGGCGAATCCCTCGGGCGCGGGCAACTCGCCGACCTCGGCACGGGCGCCCCGCGCGATGGCCGCCGCGATCGGGTGCTCGGAGGCGCTCTCCACGGCACCGGCGATGCGCAGCAGCTCGTTCCGGTCGACACCGTCGGCGGGCACCACGTCGGCCAACGCCATCCGCCCGGTGGTGACGGTGCCGGTCTTGTCCATGACGATGGTGTCGACGCGCCGGGTGGACTCGAGGGTCTCCGGCCCCTTGATCACGATGCCCAGTTGTGCGCCGCGGCCGGTTCCGACGAGCAGCGCCGTCGGGGTCGCGAGTCCCAGGGCGCACGGGCAGGCGATGATGAGCACCGCGACGGCAGCGGTGAACGCGGCGGTCGCGCCCGCCCCGGCGCCCAGCCAGACGCCGAGGGTCGCGACGGCGACGGCGATGACGATCGGAACGAAGACCCCGGCGATCCGGTCGGCCAGGCGCGCCACCGGCGCCTTGCCCGACTGGGCCTGGGTGACCAGGCGCGCCATCGTGGCCAGGGTGGTCTCGTCGCCGACGCGGGTGGCGCGCACCACCAGTCGACCGCCCGCGTTCACGGTCGCCCCGGTCACCGCGGACTCCGGGCCGACCTCGACCGGCACGGACTCCCCGGTCAGCATCGATTCGTCGACGGCCGACGTGCCGCTGAGGACCACGCCGTCGGTGGCGATCTTCTCGCCGGGGCGGACGACGAATTCGTCGCCGACGCGCAGGTCGGAGACCGGGATGCGCTGCTCGGTTCCGCCGCGCATGACCGCGACGTCCTTCGCGCCCAGGTCCAACAACGCGCGCAGGGCGGCGCCGGCCTCCCGCTTGGCGCGTTTCTCGAAGTAGCGCCCGGCCAGGACGAACATGATGACGCCGGCGGCGGCCTCCAGGTAGATGTGCGAGGTGGCGTCGCCGCGCGCGATGGTGAGTGAGAACGGGTGCCGCAGGCCGGGTTCGCCCGCGGAACCGAAGAACAGTGCGTACAGCGACCAGGCGAAGGCCGCGATCGTGCCCATCGAGACGAGGGTGTCCATCGTCGCGGCACCGTGGCGCAGGTTGATCCAGGCGGCGCGGTGGAACGGCCACCCGGCCCACACGACGACGGGGGCGGCCAGGGTCAGGCTGGCCCACTGCCAGTAGGTGAACTGCCACGACGGCACCATCGCGAGTGCGATCACCGGTACCGAGAGGGCCACCGCGCCGATCAGCCGGTTGCGCAGACCGCGCAGTTCCGCGTCGGCGGCGGCCTCCGCGGGGTCGGTCGTCTCACCGTCCTCGCGGGGCGGCTGCGGGAGTGTCGCCGTATAGCCGGCGCTCTCGACCGCGGCGATCAACGTCTGCGGATCGACGTCGGCCGGGGCGGTGACGTGTGCCGATTCGGTGGCGTAGTTGACCTCGGCGGTCACGCCGTCGAGCTTGCCCAGTTTGCGCTCGATCCGGTTGGCGCAGGAGGCGCAGGTCATCCCGCCGATCGCCAGGTCGACGGTGATGTCGGGGTTCGTGGTGTCCGGCGCGGTGGTCATCGCGACCGTCCTCTCCCTCGGTGGTTACTCGGTGTCGACGACGAATGTCGCGGTCCGCACGACGCCGTCGATCTGGAAGTCGAAATACAGCAGGTAGCGCCCCGACGACGGCGGTTGTGCGCTGAAGGCGACGGTTCCGGCGCCGCCACCGGCATGCTCCTCGTGGGCCATGTGGTCCCCGTGTCCGCCGCCGTCGCCGTGCGTGTCGCCGTCGACCGGGTGGACGTGCGTATAGGCGAGGTCGCCGGTGCGCAGTGCGACGAGGTGGCCGCGGGCGCCCAGATAGGGCTGCAGGGTGACCGGGTGTTCGCCGTGGCGCACGGTGATGGTCAGATTCTGCGCGGCACCCGGCTTCAGATCCCCGTCGAGCGTCGCGGTGAAGCCGTCGACGGTGTCTGTCCGACGCGGCTCGGGGGCCACGGGGGTGAAAGTGCCGCCGATTTCGACGTCGGTTCCCAGGACGACCGGGGTGTCGCCGTCGCGATCACCCGGGACGAAGTCGGTGATGACCCGGTAGGTGCCCGCGGCGGGAGCCTGCCACGGAATGCTCCAGGTGCCGTCGGCGGCACGGGTCGGGTGCAGGTGGAAGAAATGCGCGCCGTCGGTGCGCACCACGATCAGGTGCAGCTCCTTCTCGTGCGCCGGGGTGAACCGGGTCAGCGGTTTGCCGTCGGGAGCGGCGACGGTGAATCTCAACTCGCCCGGCGCACCCACGGCGGTGGGAGAGCCGACCGCGGTGAGCGCGTAACCGTCGGCGCTGCGACTCGTGCCGGCGACGGCGGCGGTCCCGCCGTGTCCGGCGTGATCGTCGCCGCCCATTCCGGCGTGTCCGCCGGAGTGGGCGGAGTGGTCCGCGGGGGTGGCGGCGCGGTCGCTCTGATCGGGGACGAGGTAGCGGCCGACGAGCAGGGCGACGCCGAAGACGGCGGCCATGCCGAGTGCGAACAGGCCGAGGCGCGTTGGGGTCGTCATGGGAACGGCCCTCAGGCGGCGGGAGCCGCGGTGTAACCGGCTTCGGCGACGGCGGCCAGCACGGCCGCGTCGTCGATCGCACCGGTCGCGGTGACGGTCAGGTCGCCGGTCGCGGCGCTGACGTCGACGCCGGTGACACCCGGGATCTCGCCGACCTCTTCGCGCACCGACATCTCGCAGTGTCCGCAGGTCATTCCGCTGACTCGATACTCCGCCGTGGTCATCACAGCCTCCTCGGTGTCGTGGACCGGCCAAGCGGCCGGGTCTCCACCACCGAAACTATACCCCTAGGGGGTATCTCGCAAGGCGGTCCCGGGTGACCTCGGACACGTTGCGGGCGCCGTCCTCAGTCCCGGACTTCGAGAACCTCGTAGACCTTGTCGGCGTAGTCGCCGCGGATCTTCTTCTTGTCGAATTTGCCGACCGAGGTCTTGGGCACCTCGGCGACGAAGGCCCAGCGCTCGGGCAGCTGCCAGCGTGGGACCAGGTCGGCGAGATGGGCGCGCAACTTGGCGGGATCGGCATTCGCCTCGTCGCCCACGACGGCCAGCACGAACGGCCGCTCATCCCATTTCTCATCCGGCACCGCCACGACCGCGGCCTCGGTGACCGCCGGGTTCGACATGATCGTGTTCTCGAGCTCCACCGACGAGATCCACTCGCCGCCGGTCTTGATGAGATCCTTCGTGCGGTCGACGATGGTCATGAACCCGTCCGGGCTGATCGTCGCGACGTCGCCGGTGCGCAGCCAGCCGTCGTGGAACTTCGAGTCGTCGGCGACGGGGCCCTCGGGCGAATAGTAGGCGCCGGTGATCCACGGTCCACGGACCTCCAGTTCGCCGGCCGCCTGGCCGTCCCACGGCAGTTCCTGACCGTCGTCACCGATCAGGCGGGCCTGCACCGAGGCGGGGAAACGGCCCTGGCTGACGCGGTACGCGAATTCGGCATCGCCCTCGTCGACGCCGAACGGCGGGCGCGCGACCGAGCCGAGCGGCGACGTCTCGGTCATGCCCCAGGCGTGCACGATGCGGACGCCGAAATCGTCGAACTGCTTCATCATGGCGGGCGGGACCGCGGCGCCGCCGACGACCACCTCGCGCAGGTGGCTGATGTCCTGGGGGGCGGCGTTCAGCTGGGCGGCCACGCCCTGCCAGATGGTCGGGACCGCGGCGGCGAAGGTCGGCTTGGCGGCCGCCATGATCGCCAGCAGCGGCTCGGGCTGCAGGAAGCGATCGGGCATGATCAGCGAGATACCCGACATCATCGCCGCGAACGGCAGGCCCCAGGACATGACGTGGAACATCGGGACGATCGCCAGCACCGAGTCCCCGTTGCCCAGTCCCATACCCGAGCTGGAACAGACCTGCATCGAGTGCAGCCAGATGCTGCGGTGGCTGTAGACGACGCCCTTGGGGTCCCCGGTGGTACCCGAGGTGTAGCACATCACCGCGGCGTCCTTCTCGTCGAGTTCCGGCCAGTCGTAGACGGTCGGCTCCCCGGCGATCAGCTCGTCGTAGGCGTGGACGGTGACACCCTCGGGGGCCTCGAAAGCGCTCGCCGGGCCATTGGTCACGATGACGTGTTCGACGTTCGGGGTGTTCTTCACATAGGCCGCGAGCATGGGCGCGATCGACGCGTCGACCAGGATGATCCGGTCCTCGGCGTGCTTGATGATGAAGACGGCCTGCTCCGGTGACAGGCGCAGGTTGAGTGTGTGCAGCACGGCCCCCATGCCGGGGATCGCGCCGTAGGCGACCTGGTGCTCGTTGTTGTTCCACATGAAGGTCGCGACCCGGTCGCCGCGCTTCACGCCGAGCTTCGCGAGCGCGTGGGCCAGCTGCGCGGACTGGTCGCCCAGCTCGGCAAAGGTGATCGGGCGCAGCTCGGTGCCGGTCCAGGTGGTGACGCCCGCCTCGGGGAAGGTTCGCCGACTGTATTCCACCAGCCGAGCGATGGTCAGTTCACCGGTTTGCATGGTCGATTCGATCACTGGAGCGCCTCCCTAGTCGTGTGTGACCCAACTTACATCGCGGTTCGGGACCGGGGAGGGGGACCCCCGCGCGGCGACATCCCTACAGGTCAGACGCCGCGGTCCGATCGAGGAACCAGGTGGTGTCGAGCAGTCCGTGGGCGCCGGCGCACGGCCAGTCGGCCGGGTCGGCCCCGCGCACCCCGGCGGCGACCGCCTGCGCCTTGTCGGTACCGGACACGAGGAACCAGACGTGTCGCGAACCGTTCACCGCGGGCAGGGTGAGGGTGACCCGGCGCGGCGGCGGCTTCGGCGAATCGGTCACCGCGACGACCGACGCCTGCTGCTCGGCGACCGCCGCCGAGTGCGGGAAGATCGAGTTGATGTGGCCCTCGCCGCCCATCCCGAGCAGGTGCACGTCGAAGACGCCGCCGTCCGCGCCGGGGGGCAACGCGTCGACGACCCCGGCGTAGGCCCGGGCCGCGGCGTCGATGTCGTCGCCGAATTCGCCGTCCGACGCGGCCACCTCGAAGACCGAGGCGCCGGCGGCGTCGGGGTCGTCGAGGAGCGCCGCGCGGGCCTGGCCGGCGTTGCGGTCCGGATCGGCCGCGGGGACGAACCGCTCGTCCCCGAAGTACAGGTGCAACGCGGCGAAGTCGATCTCGTCGGCGCGCCCGACGAGTGCCTCCAGCAGGGCGATCCCGTTGCTGCCCCCGGTCAGCACCACGCGGGCGATGCCGCGTTCGCGCTGCGCGTCGGCGACCACCCCGATCAGCCGGTCGGCGACGGCGGTGATCACCTCGTCGCGCGTGTCATGGATCTCGGTGCGCGGAGCGGCTTGCGACGGGGGGACGGGCATCGGGTCACCTCGTGGTGTGTAGGAGTCGTTTCGTGCCGTGCAGGGCGCGGGCGTACGTCTCGTCCGGGTCCAGCCGGCGCAGTTCCTCGGCCAGGCATTCACCGGTGGTGCGCTCGCGCCACGGCGTCCGCGCGTCGGGCCGGCCGGGATCGCGGACGAGGGTGTCGCGGGCCTCGGCGGTCAGCGAGAGCAGGCCGTCGGCGCAGTCGACCTCGACGCCCAGGTCGCCGGTGAGCCGCTCGGTCGGCACCCGCAGGCATTCGGCGAGCCAACCGGCGAGCAGGTCCAGGCCGACCGACGGGCCGGGGCCGGCGACGCGCACCGAGGTCGGCTTGCGCGCCGGGACCCGGTCGAAGGCGGCGGCCAGCAGGGCGCGCCAGGGCGTGATCTGCGCCCAGGCCAGGTCGGTGTCGCCGGGGGAGTAGCTGCGCAGGCGCGCGGCCAAGACCCCCTGGGCGTCGAACCGGTTGGTCCCGTCCAGAATCCGCCGCTGGGCGAGTGCGCCGAGGCGGTCCTTGGCGGGGTTCTTCGGCGCGGTGCCCGGCCACCAGGTGACGATCGGGGTGTCGGGCAGCAGGAACGGCGTCACCACCGAGTGGGCGTGCGCCCCCAGGTCGCCGAAGAGGTGCAGGACGACGACCTCGGATGCCCCGGCGTCCCCGCCGACGCGGATCTCCGCGTCGAGGCGCGCCTTGCGGCGCCGGTCCGCGGCCGCGGCGACGATGACGCGACACGGATGTTCGCGACTCGCCTCGTTGGCCGCGCGGATCGCCGCCTCGGTGTCGTCCCCCGGCTCGGTCTTGACGATCAACGTCAGGACGCGGCCCAGGGTCAGCGCCCCGCCGGTGTCGCGCATCCGCACCAACTGCTTGGAGACCTCGGTGGTCGAGGTGTCTTCCAGGGTCTTGATCACTGCGCCACCTCGCTACCGCCGTCGTTGGATCCGGTGAACCCGCTCATGGGCGCCGCCAGGAACGGCCGGTCCGGGTCATCATCTCGTCGGCGCTGTGCGGCCCCCAGGTGCCCGATTCGTAGGTCTCCGGCTTGCCCTTGCGGGCCCAGTCGTCGAGAACGGGGTCGAGGATGTGCCACGACAACTCGACCTCCTCGTTCACCGGGAACAGCGAGGGTTCGCCGAGCAGGACGTCGAGGATGAGGCGTTCATACGCCTCCGGCGAGGATTCGGTGAACGCCTCGCCGTAGCTGAAGTCCATGTTCACGTCGCGGACCTCCATCGACGAGCCGGGAACCTTGGAACCGAAGCGCAGGGTCACCCCCTCGTCGGGCTGGACGCGGATGACCAGGGCGTTCTGGCCGAGTTCCGCCGTCATGGTCGAGTCGAACGGCAGATGGGGTGCGCGCTTGAAGACGAGGGCGATCTCGGTGACGCGCCGCCCCAATCGCTTGCCGGTGCGCAGGTAGAAGGGGACGCCGGCCCATCGCCGGGTGTCGACCTCCAGGGCGATCGCGGCGTAGGTCTCGGTGGTCGACTCTTTGGAGAAGCCCTCCTCTTCGAGGAGTCCGCAGACCTTCTCGTTGCCCTGCCAGCCCGGCCCGTACTGGCCGCGCGCCGAATTCTCGGCGATCGGCAGGATGTTGCGCGTCGCCGAGAGGACTTTGATCTTCTCCGCCTGCAGTTCGGCCGGGGCGAAGGAGACCGGTTCCTCCATCGCCACCAGCGCCAACAGCTGCAGGAGGTGGTTCTGGATGACGTCGCGGGCCGCGCCGATGCCGTCGTAGTAACCGGCGCGCCCGCCCAGCCCGATGTCCTCGGCCATCGTGATCTGCACGTGGTCGATGTAGTGGGCGCTCCAGACCGGGTCGAAGAGCTGGTTGGCGAATCGCAGCGCCAGGATGTTCTGGACTGTCTCCTTGCCGAGATAGTGGTCGATGCGGAACACCGACTGCTCGGGGAACACGCTGTTGACCACCGCGTTGAGCTTGCGGGCGCTGGCCAGGTCGTGGCCGAAGGGCTTCTCGATGACGACGCGCCGCCACCTTCCGTCGCGGGGTGCGGCCAACCCGGACCGTTTGAGCTGGTCGCAGACGACGGGGAAGGCGTTGGGCGGGATCGACAGGTAGAAGGCGTGGTTGCCGTCGGTCCCGCGTTCGGCGTCGAGGGCGGCGAGCGTGTCCGAGAGCCGGGTGAAGGCATCGTCGTCGTCGAACGTCCCCTGCACGAAGCGGAACCCCTTGGCCAACTCGCGCCACACCTCTTCGCGGAACGGGGTGCGGGAGTTCTCCCGGACCGCGTCGTGCACGATCTGCGCGAAGTCCTCGTCGACCCAGTCGCGCCGCGCGAAGCCGACCAGGGCGAATCCGGTGGGCAGCAGACCTCGGTTGGCCAGGTCGTAGATCGCCGGCATCAGTTTGCGGCGGGCCAGGTCGCCGGTGACGCCGAAGATGACCATGCTGCAGGGGCCGGCGATCCGGGGCAGCCGCTTGTCGTGGTCGTCGCGCAGCGGGTTGGCCGGCCGACGGCCGGAGCGGGCGGGCGACACGCGTCAGGCCTTGGTCTTGAGCTGGTCGGAGGTGGCGGCGAGCAGTTCGTTCCAGGCGTCGATGAACTTGGCGACGCCCTCGGTCTCCAGTTGGGCGAAGACGTCGTCGAGGTCGACGCCGACCGCCGCCACCCGGGCCATCACCTCGCGCGCCGCGGCCTCCTGCCCGATGATCGAGGAGGCGTCGACCCAGCCGTGGTCGGCGAAGGCCTCCATCGTCTTGCCCGGCATGGTGTTGACCGTGTCGGGGGCGACGAGTTCGGAGACGTACAGGGTGTCGGGGTAATCGGGATTCTTGGTCCCCGTCGACGCCCACAGCGCCCGCTGCGGGCGAGCCCCGTGTCCGGCGAGATCGGGGAAGCGCACCTCCTTGGTGAACACCTCCAGGTAACGGGCGTAGGCCAGGCGCGCATTGGCCAATGCGGCCTTGCCGCGCAACGCGAGGGCCTCCTCGGTGCCGATGGCCTCGAGTCGCTTGTCCACCTCGGTGTCGACGCGGGAGACGAAGAAGGAGGCCACCGAATGCAGGTCGGCGATGTCGCGACCGGCGGCCAGCGCGGCGTCGAGGCCGGCGAGGTAGGCCTCGATCACCTCGCCGTATCGCTCCCCGGAGAAGATCAGCGTCACGTTCACGCTGATGCCCTCGGCGAGGACCCGGGTGATCGCCGGCAGACCGGCACGAGTCGCCGGGATCTTGATGAGCAGATTCGGCCGGTCGACCGCCTGCCACAGCTCGATCGCCTGGGCCACCGTGCCGTCGGTGTCGTGCGCGAGGCGGGGATCCACCTCGATCGACACCCGGCCGTCGACCCCGTCGGACTCGGCGAAGACCGGTGCGAACACGTCGCAGGCGTCCCGCACGTCGTCGGTGGTGATGGTCCGGATCGCGGCGTCGACGTCGGCCCCGGAAGCGGCGAGTGCGGCCACCTGATCGGCGTAGCTGTCGCCCTTCGAGAGCGCGGCCTGGAAGATCGAGGGGTTGGTCGTCACGCCGACCACCGACCGCGTCGCGATCAGCTCGGCCAGACGACCGCTGCGCAGCAGATCGCGCGAGAGATCGTCAAGCCAGACCGATACACCGGCCTCGCTCAGCTGCGCCAAGCGCTCGTTGGTGCTCATGGTCACTCCTTCGTTTTCTCGCGTCGCGCCCGCGTTACTTCGCCTTCGCCACCGAACGCTTGGCCGCTTCGGTGACCGCCTCCGCGGTCACCCCGAACTTCTCGTAGAGGACCTCGTAGCCGGCCGAGGCGCCGTAGTGCTCGATCGACACGATCTCGCCGGCGTCGCCGACCAGGCGGTACCACGGCATCGCGATCCCCGCTTCCACCGCCACCCGGGCCTTGACCTGCGGGGGGAGCACCGAATCGCGGTACTCCTGCGGCTGCGCGTCGAACCATTCCATGCACGGCATCGAGACGACGCGGGCGTCGATCCCGGCCTCGGCAAGGGCGTCGCGGGCGGCCACGGCGAGCTGGACCTCCGAGCCGGTGCCGATGAGCACGACGTCGGGGGAGCC
The DNA here is from genome assembly GCF_013348785.1 of Gordonia sp. X0973. Lineage (NCBI taxonomy): Bacteria > Bacillati > Actinomycetota > Actinomycetes > Mycobacteriales > Gordoniaceae > Gordonia > Gordonia sp. X0973. The sequence goes on along the minus strand of NZ_CP054691.1, from coordinate 1,955,012 downwards.
GCTCTTCGCGTCGATGAGCGTGTAGCCGCCCGCCTGGACGCCCTGCGCCGACGTGCCCTCGAGGACCGGCACGTTCTGACGGGTCAGCGCGAGCCCGGCCGGGTTGTTGCGGCGGGTGAGGACGTGCGCCCAGGCGTGGGCGGTCTCGTTGGCGTCGGCCGGGCGGATCACATCGAGGTGGGGGATCGCGCGCAGCGCGGCCAGGTGCTCGATCGGCTGATGGGTGGGGCCGTCCTCGCCCAGGCCGATGGAGTCGTGGGTCCACACGTAGATCGGATCGATCTCCATCAACGCGGCCAGGCGCACGGCCGGGCGCATGTAGTCGGCGAACTGCAGGAACGTGCCCCCGTAGGCTCGCGTCGGACCGTGCAGGACGACTCCGGACAGGATCGAGCCCATCGCGTGCTCGCGGATGCCGAAGTGCAGCGTGCGGCCGTAGGGCTCGGCGCTCCAGGTACCCGTCGAGATCGACGTGGGGCCGAAGGATTTCGCACCGGCGATCGTCGTGTTGTTCGAGCCGGCCAGGTCGGCCGAGCCGCCCCACAGCTCCGGCAGCACCGGGCCGAGCGCGCCGAGCACCTTGCCGGAGGCCGACCGGGTGGCCACCGATTCGCCCGCCGCCCAGGTGGGCAGCGCGTCGCGCCACCCGTCGGGCAGCTCGTGGGCCTGCAGGCGGTCGAACAGCGCTCTGCGCTCGGGTGCGCCCTTCGCCCAGGCGTCGAAGGCGTCGTTCCAGGCGGCGTGGGCGTCGGCACCGCGCCGCACGAGCCCGCGGGTGTGGTCGAGGACGGCGTCGGCGACCGCGAAGTCGACGGCGGGGTCGAAGCCGAGGATCTCCTTGGTCTTGGCCACCTCGTCGGCACCGAGCGCCGCGCCGTGGGCCGCGCCGGTGTTCATCTTGTCCGGGGCCGGGTAGCCGATCACGGTGCGCAGCAGGATGATCGACGGCTTGTCGGTGACCGCCTTGGCCGCGGCGATGGCCGCCTCGATGCCGGTGACGTTCTCACCGCCGTCGACGGTCTGCACGTGCCACCCGTAGGCCTCGTAGCGTTTGGCGACGTCCTCGGTGAGGGCGATCTCGGTGTCGTCCTCGATGGAGATCTGGTTGTCGTCGTAGAAGACGATCAGGTTGCCCAGCTGCTGGGTGCCGGCCAACGAGCTCGCCTCGCTGGTGACGCCCTCCTCGATGTCGCCGTCGGAGGCGATCACGTAGATGAAGTGGTCGAACGGGCTGGTTCCCGGTGCCGCGTCGGGATCGAAGAGGCCGCGCTCGTAGCGCGAGGCCATGCTCATGCCCACCGCGGAGGCCAGGCCCTGGCCCAGCGGGCCGGTCGTGATCTCGACGCCCTTGGTGTGGCGGTACTCGGGGTGGCCCGGGGTCAGCGATCCCCACGTGCGCAGCGCTTCGAGGTCCGCGAGTTCGAGACCGAAGCCGCCGAGGAAGAGCTGGACGTAGAGCGTCAGGCTGCTGTGCCCGCAGGAGAGGACGAATCGATCGCGGCCCACCCACTGCGGGTCGGCCGGGTCGTGGCGCAGCGTCCGCTGGAACAGGGTGTAGGCCAGCGGCGCGAGGCTCATGGCGGTGCCCGGATGCCCGCTGCCGCATTTCTGCACGGCGTCGGCGGCGAGCAGGCGCGCGGTGTCGACCGCCCTCGTGTCCAACTCGGTCCAGTCGGCGGGGTGGGCGGGCTTGGTGAGCAGGGCGATCTCGTCGGCGTGGACCACGGTGGTGCGTTCTCCTGAAATGGGCGTGACGGGGTTGCCACCAGCCTAGTCCGACAACCCCCGGATCAGCGCGGGTAGGGAGGGTAGGGCGAGTTGGTCGGGCGTGAGGTGCCGCGCACGACGTTGCCCGCGTAGGTGCGCTCGACGAGGAGGACCCCGGGCTGCCCCGATTGTTCGACCATTCGTCGGAGCTGTTCCATGTCGACTCTGCCAGCGGGAACGACGACCCGGTAGGGAAGATCCGAGAGGTTCTCGCCTGGTAGCAGCGGCAACGGATCGGGTATCAGGCGGTTGACGGCGACACCCAACTCTGCGGTTCCGGGGTTTCGGCCGGGCGCGACGACAACGGTTGAGATGGTGGGCCAGGGGAGTCGGCGGTTCCGGACCGTCACTCCATGCCCATTCGCGGAGAACAGATGGGTCCGCGCCGCTGTCACCCGTAGGACGGTTCCGGTCGCAGCTGGGCCGGTGAGTATCCAAGCCAAGACCGCTGCTCGTCCGATGGGTCGGGGGACATGAACGTAGTGCGACACCAGGCTGAAGACGACGAGCCCACCGACGAAGACAACGAGGCAGGCGACAGCCGCAATGGCCAGACCCGGCGCGCTGATGCTGACCGCACCGCGCCGGCGAGACACTCTCAGCAGCCCCCAACACGCGGCGATTCCGACAAGTAGTCCCACCAACACATACTTCGCGCCGGCAGGTGCCTCGTCAGGGGTGGCGATGTACGCGCCGAGTATCAGCAAGGCGAAGAAACCGAGTAGCCCATAAAGAAGACGGGGAGGAAGACTCCCATGTTCGGCGCGTCGCTCGAACTGATCGCGATACGGGCGATTCCTTGGCGCGGGGACTCCGGGTCTACACTCCGTAGTAGTGCGGCCCCGGGCCTTTCGGCCCGGCGAGCGGATCGCCAGCAGGCAGCAGGTAGTCGGACAAGCGGAGTGATGTGTTGAGCAGTGAACGCGCGGGCGTCGACAGCCCGGTGGCCGGTCACTCGCCGGAGAAGTCGCTCGCCGGGCGGGTCCGCGACGTGCTCGGCGCCTACGTTGCGCTGACCAAGCCCCGCGTCATCGAACTCCTCCTCGTCGCGACCATCCCGGTGATGCTGCAGGCCGACCGCAGTCACGTGCACTTCGGCCTGGTCGTCGCGACGCTGATCGGCGGCTGGCTCGGCGCGGCCAGCGCGAACACGCTCAACATGGTCGCCGACGCGGACATCGACCAGAAGATGCGGCGCACGCAGCGGCGTCCGTTGGCCCGCCACGCCGTCACGCCCCGGGCCGCCCTGGTGTTCGGCATCCTCCTGGGCATCGCGTCCTTCGTCGTCCTGTGGCAGTTCGCGAATCTGCTGGCCGCCGTGTTGGTGATGATCACCATCGCCTTCTACGTCGGCGTCTACACGTTGATCCTCAAGCGCCGCACCTCGCAGAACGTCGTGTGGGGCGGTGCCGCCGGTTGCATGCCGACCCTGGTGGGCTGGGCCGCGGTGACCGGACATCTGGACTGGCAACCGGTGATGTTGTTCCTGGTGATCTTCTTCTGGACGCCGCCGCACACCTGGGCGCTGGCCATGCGCTACCGCGAGGACTACGAGGCGGCAGGCGTGCCGATGCTGCCGGTGGTGGCCACCGAGGAGCAGGTCACCAGGCAGATGGTGATCTACACGCTGGCCACCGTGGCGACGTCGTTCGTCCTCATCCCCAAGGCCGGGGCCGTGTACGCCGCGATCGCGATCCTGGCCGGCGCCTGGTTCGCGCAACGCGTGTGGAAGCTCTACCGGGAGACCCGGCAGGGCAAGGAAGTCGTGCCGCTCAAGGTCTTCCTGCAATCCAACGAATACCTGGCCGCCCTGTTCTGCGGCCTGGCGATCGACGCGGTCTTCAACCTGCCGACCATCGCGTCGTACTTCTCCTGACCGGGGGCGCGAGCCTCCTCCCGCAGAAATCCGCATTTCCCGACGAAACTTCATCGGGACATGCGGATTCGTGCGGGAGGAACTAGGCGATCAGCGCGATCGACCCCGTCGTTCCCCGTGATTCCAGCGCCCGATGCGCGTCTGCGGCGTCGCGGAGGGGTAAGCGCGCCCCGACGCGGATGGTCACGGTCCCGTCGGCAACGGCCGCGACGAACCTTTTGGCGCGCTCGTCGAACTCGGCCTGGTCGGCGATGAAGTGCGCCAACGTCGGGCGCGTCACCGAGAGCGATCCGGCGGCGTTGAGGCGCTGCAGGTCGAAGGGCGGCACCGGTCCGCTGGCCGCGCCGAACAGCACGACTGTGCCGCGGATCGCGGTGGCCGCAAGGCTCGCCTCGAAGGTGTCGGCACCGACCCCGTCGTAGGCGACGTCGACACCGCGGCCGTCGGTCAGGTCGCGCACGCGCGCGGCGAGGTCGGGACCGTAGCGCAGCACGTGCGCGGCGCCCGCCTCGCGCGAGAGCGCCGCCTTCTCGTCCGAGGACACGGTGGTGATGACCGTGAGGCCGGCGGCGACGGCGAGCTGGGTCAGGATCAAGCCGACGCCGCCGGCACCGGCATGCACGAGCACCGTGTCGCCGCGGCGTGGGTGCGCGGCACCGTCGAGCAGGTAGTCGGCCGTCAGGCCCTGGACCAGCATCGTCGCGGCCACGTCGTCGGAAATCGAGTCCGGTATCCGCACCGCGCGAGCCGCGTCGACGACGACCAGCTCGGCGTAGGAGGCCGGGGAGTCGCACCAGGCGACCCGGTCGCCGACGGCGAGTTCGGTGACCCCGTCCCCGAGCGCGGCCACGGTCCCGGCACCCTCAGAGCCGGGGATGTAGGGCGGGTTGCTCGGATACAGGCCACGGCGCAAATAGGTGTCGATGAAGTTCACCCCCGCCGCGCGGAGGTCGACGAGGACCTGGCCTGGGCCGGGTCGCGGATCGGGTTGCTCGCGCCACTCCAGGACGTCGGGTCCGCCGTGCTCGGTGACGACAATCGCATGCATGTCCCCAGTTCTACACCGGGGCGCAGCCAGTACTATCTAGACCCATGAGCGAGGACACCGTCGAAAAAGCCGCTGACGCGACCGTGCGAACCCCCGGCGAGGTCGTGGGCTCCATCCGTCGATATGTGGCCAAACAGGGCGGATCGGCCACCGCGGTGCTGCAGCCGGTCGGCGACGCCGGGGTGCGCATCACCCTCGTCGGCGGTGACAGCGGCATCCTCGGAGATCGCGTGGTCGCCGACGAGGCGACGGCCAAAGCGGTGGTGGAAGCCGTCGACGGGCTGACGTTGGCCGACGAGTGGAACCGCGAGCTGGTGTCGAGTGCGACGGTGAAGCCGTCGCATTGGCGGAAGATGGCCGGCTGGGTGGCACACCAGCACCGGTTCCCGAAGGCGCGCAACTCCGCGATCCTCGACTGATCGCCACCGCCGACCAGCCGTGCTACGACGCTGCGTAGTATGACCTCCGTGGCCGCCAATCCGATCGTCCGCGCGTGGTACCGCGTCGTAGACCTGTTGCCCCTACCCGGAATCACCGCCCAGCGACGCATCGCGCTGGCCGCGCTGTTGGCGCAGGCCCTGATCGCGGTGACCGGTTCGGTGGTCCGCGTGACCGGCTCCGGGCTGGGCTGCCCGACGTGGCCCAAGTGCTCCGACGAGTCGCTGGTGCCCGTCCCGTCCTCGGAGGTGCCGTGGTGGCACCAGGCGATCGAGTTCGGCAACCGCCAGATCGCGGTGTGGATCGTGATCACGACCGCCGCGGCGATCGTGCTGGCCGTCAGCCGGGCGCGACGCCGTCGGGAGATCCTCGTCTACGCCTGGATCCTCCCGGCGTCGACCCTGTTCCAAGGTGTACTGGGCGGCATCACGGTGCTGACCGGTCTGCGGTGGTGGGTCGTGGGCGCGCACCTGCTCGTCTCCGCCGCCATGGTGTGGCTGGCCGCCGTCCTCTACGTCAAGGTCGGCCAACCCGACGACGGTGTGCGCGTCGACGCCGCGCCACCGACGGCGCGCCGTCTGGTAGCTGCCGCGATCGTCGCGCTGTCCCTGGCCTTGGCCGCGGGCGTCACCGTCACCGGTGCCGGTCCCCACGCGGGTGACCGCACCAAGAAGGAGGCGATCGACCGCCTCCACGTCAGCATTCCGGTGCTCTCGCTCGTCCACGGGCTGCTGGTCGTCGTCTTCGTCGCGCTACTCGTCGCGGCCGCACTGCTGATCCGTCGGGGCAGCGACGACGCCGTGGTCGCCCGCCGCCTGCGCATCGTGTTCCTCGTCGCGGCGGCGCAGTCGCTGATCGGCGTCGTGCAGTACTTCACCCACGTCCCGGCGCTGCTCGTGGTCCTCCACGTCGCCGGGGCCTGCTCGGTGGTCGCCGAGACGGCGATCCTGTATCAGGTGATGCGTCCGCGCGTCGAGGCCGAGCGGGCCGCTGTGCCGAGCCCTACTGCGGCATAGCGACAGCAGACCTCGGCGCAGGGGCGGATTCGGCTAGTCGAACTTGAACCACTTGACCGCGGCCGTGACCCCGGCCGCCGCCCAGACCGCGAGAACGATGAAGGAGACGACCGCCAACCGCCCGTCGCCGGCGCAGCGCAGTGCGTCGGCGAGTGCCCCGGCCGGCGTGCCCTTCGCGACCGAGCGAGCCGCATCCGGCACCCGTGACCCCAGGACGACGAGGCTGGCGAGCCCCGCGAGGACGAACCACACCAGGTTGGCGACGGCGAGCACGACCTCGGCCTTGCCGGTCCCGCCCAGCGCCAGGCCCAGGGCGGCGAACATGACGGTCCCGAGGACGATGGCGGCCGCCGCGTAACCCATGCCGGAGGCGTTGGGGCGCCACCCGAATGCGGCGGCAATCGCGCTGAGCAGCACCATCTGCATCACGACGACGACGAGAACCGCCAGGGACTTGCCGGCGATGATGCCCCAGCGGGGGATGGCGGTGGCCCCGAGGCGCTTCAGCGCGCCGTAACGGCGGTCGAATCCCACCGCAATGGCCTGTCCGGTGAAGGCGGTCGACATGATCGCGACGGCCAGGATCACCGGCAGGAAGGTGTGTGCGCGTGCGGCCGCCGAGTCGCCCGCGTCCACCGAGAGGGGAACCGCGCACAGTCCGACGAGGAGGGTGACGGGGATGAACATGGTGAGCAGCAGCTGCTCGCCGTTGCGCAGGAGCAGCCGCAGTTCGAGGGAGGCCTGCGCCAGCAGCATGGCCGGCACCGACGCGGGCCGCGGATCGGGGGTGAAGGCACCCGCCGGGAAGGGCGTGGACGAGGTCATGCTCGGACCTCCCGTCCGGTCAGGTTCAGGAACACGTCTTGCAGGCTGACGCTGTCGACGGTCAGCGACGTGATCAGCACGTCGTGCTGCTCGCACCACCGTGCGAGTGCGGCGATGGCGGCCGGGGACACCGGTCCGTTGATCGCGTAGTCGCCGGTCGCGGTCTGGCTGCCGGTGAGGTCCGACTCGGCCGCCGCGGAGACGGCCGCCGCGATGTCGGCGATCGGCAGGTCGGCGGCCGCGCTGAAGTGGATACCGCCGGCATTGCGCGACGTCAGTTCCGCCGGTGTGCCCGCGGCGACCACCTTGCCGCGGTCGATGATGACGATGTCGTCGGCGAGGCGCTCGGCCTCGTCGAGCATGTGGGTGGTCAGCAGCACGCTCACGCCGTCGGCGCGCAGTGCCGAGATGAGGTCCCACACGACGATCCGCGCGTGGGCGTCGAGGCCGGCGGTCGGCTCGTCGAGGAAGACGAGTTCGGGTCGCCCGACGATGGCGCAGGCCAGCGACAGGCGCTGCTGCTGGCCCCCGGACAACCGGCGGAAGGACGTGTCGGCGACGGTGGTCAGGCCCAGCACGTCGAGCAGCCAGTCGGTGTCGAGAGGATTGGCGCTGTAGGAGGCGCACAACCGCAGCATCTCCGCGGCCCGCGCGCCCGGATAGGCGCCGCCGCCCTGCAGCATCACGCCGATTCTGGCGCGCAGCGCGTCGTTGTCGGCGTGCGGATCGAGTCCCAGTACGCGGACGGTGCCCGCATCCGGCGCGGCGAATCCCTCGCAGATCTCGACGGTGGTCGTCTTGCCGGCCCCGTTGGGGCCGAGGAGGGCGAGGACGGTGCCGCGCCGCAGCGTCAGGTCCAATCCGTCGACGGCCGCGTGCGAGCCGTATGCCTTGTGCAGTCCGGTGACCGATACCGCATGGGTTTCGTCTGGGGTGGGGGAGTCGGACACCCTTGTCACCCTATTCGCCCGTTCCGGAGCGACCCAGGGAGGGCAGCCACCTGGGCCGTTCCTCGAAGAAGAGTGCGGTGAGGATGGCCGCGGTCATGATCGCCGCCAGCAGGCCCTGGGCGACGACGATGCCGGTGGTGTTGGAGCTGGTCGGCATCACCACGGTGGCGATGAGCGCCGACGAGGCGATGGCACCGATGCGGAACCATCGGTCCGACGCCCAGGCGGCCAGCGGGATGACGGCCCACAGCAGGTACCAGGCCTGGGTGAAGGGGGAGAACACGACGATCGTCGCCATCGAGATGCCCAGGGCGCCGATCGGGTGGATGCGGCCGCCGAGGGCGGCGAGCAGCCAGCGGACGATGAAGGCGGCGGCGATCAGTTGAGCCAGCGGGCGCACGATCTCCAGGATCGCCTGCGTGTGGTCGCCGAGCCCGAGCCAGAGGCCGCCGCGGCCGGCGCCGACCGAGAGCGCCGTCGGCATCGACATCCACGACCGGACGATGTCGCCGGTCGAGAGCGTCCCGGTCCAGCCGAAGCCCAGCCCGGTGCCGGTGCAGATGCCCACGATGACGACGGCGGCGACGACTCCCATGACGCCCGCGGCCTTCGCCAGCGCGACCACGCTGTCCCTGGACCTGGCCCACCAGTGGCGCCACGAGGTGTGTCGCAACGACGGCAGGGTGGCGCCCCACCGTCGGGCCAACGCGATACCGAGGAAACCGAGGGCGATGATCGAGGTCGCCTTGATCATCGACGACATCGCGATGACCCCGGCACCCGCGATCAACAGCCATCCGGTGCCCGACGGCAGCCAGGGGCGACCCGGCAGGTGCAACGATCTCGCCGAGTCGACCGCGGCCAAGCCCAATTCGAGGCCGACGAGCATCATGCCGAGCATCAGCGACTCGTTGTGGATACCGCCGACCAGGTGCAGGATGACCAGCGGATTCATGGCGCCGAGCCACAGCGCGGCGATCGGGGAGACGCCGCACCGGTGCGCCAGGCGCGGCAGCGCCCACACGATCATCGCGACGCCGACCAGTGCCAGCATCCGGTGCAGGAAGATGCCGAGGGTGATGTTGTCGCCGGCGATCGCGGTGATGTGCTCGCCGAGCCACAAGAACAGCGGGCCGTAGGGGGCCGGGGTGTCCTTCCAGATGTTGGGCACCGATCCGGCCAGTTCGTACAGCGGGTGGTCGGGGGGCAGTCCGTTGAGCGGGCTGACCGTGTACGGGTCCTTGCCGATGTAGGCGATGGCGCTCTGCGCGAGGTAGGAGTAGACGTCCTTGGACAGCAGCGGCGGGGCGATGATGATGGGCGCGATCCACAGCAGCAGGGTGTGGTCGGCCTGGCGCCGGGTCATCCGACGCGCGGGGGTGCTCCCGTGGAACACCTCGACCGACAGCCGCCCGACGGCGAATCGTCCGATGAGTAGCCAGGCCACCACAAGCATGAGGGTGCCGCTGATGGACAGGGTCAGGGCGGTGCCGAACATCCGGGAGGGCAGCGACAGCAGGCGCATGCCGGCGACCGGGTTCTGGCTGACCGGGATGGCTCCCGTGCCCAGCGATCCGATCAGGAGCAGGATCGACCCGGTGGCGCCGAAGATCTTGATGCGGTGCAGACGCCTGTCTTCTTCGGCGTTGAGCGGGCCGACTTCGGGTTCGTCCGCGTGTAATACGGCCACGGTGGCGCCGAAGTCGGGCTCGGGACCGGCCCCGTCGCGCCGCCGTGCGGCGATCGGCTTGGGGCGCCGGGAGAGGCCGAGGTAGTCGAGCACGGAGGAAACCACGGAAGATGACTCTAGTCCCGTCCGTGGACCGGATTGGCGACCGGCGAAGGGTAAGGCGACCCTTGCTTGTGGGGGCGGAAGAAATTACGTCACACTTGTGTTGTGAAAAGCATGACCACCCCCCGTCGAAACGGGCGCGCCGACGGCGGCAGCGCCGACGGTCACACGCGTCACGCGGTGGTGGAATTGCTCGGCGCGGACGGTCCCCTCACCGCCGGTGACATCGCGCAACGCCTGGGGATCAGTCCGGCGGGTATCCGTCGGCACCTGGACGCGCTGTTGGCAACGGCCGAGGTCGAGACCGCGCAGACCGATCAGGGTTTCGGCGGCGGGGTCCGCGGCCGGGGACGACCGGCCAAGTGGTTCCAGTTGACCGCCGCCGGCCGGGGCAAGCTGTCGCACGCCTATGACGACCTCGCCAGCGCGGCGCTGCGCGCCCTGCGGGATGCCGCGGGCGAAGAAGCGGTGACCGCATTCGCCCACGATCGGATCGCGCGCGTGACCGAGAACGTCGGCGCGGCGAGCGGACCGGCCGAGGTGCCCGCCACCGTCGAACAGATCGCCGCCGCGCTGACCGGCGCCGGCTACGCCGCCAACACGCGGGAGGTGGGCAGCGGTATCCAGATCTGCCAGCACCACTGCCCGGTGGCGCACGTCGCCGCGGAGTTCCCCGAACTCTGCGAGGCCGAGACCCAACGTTTCACCGAGCTCCTTGGCACCCATGTGCAGCGCCTCGCGACGATCGCCAACGGCGACTGCGTGTGTACGACGCACATCCCGCTCCCGAACCCGACCACACCGACAGCCACAGTGATCGGCGCACAGCCCGCGCCGAGGAAGAAGGAAGGCCACCGATGACGCTCACCGAGCCGACACCACAAGCCGCGCCGCTGACCCAGGAGGAGACGATCGCCTCGCTGGGCCAGTACGGATACGGCTGGGCGGATTCCGACGAGGCCGGCGCCGCGGCCCGCCGCGGCCTCTCCGAGGCGGTCGTCGAGGACATCTCGTCGAAGAAGAACGAGCCGGAGTGGATGCTCGAGGCCCGTCTCAAGGCGCTGCGCATCTTCGACCGCAAGCCGATGCCGCACTGGGGCGCCGATCTCGACGAGATCGACTTCGACAACATCAAGTACTTCGTCCGGTCCACCGAGAAGCAGGCCGAGTCCTGGGAGGACCTCCCCGAGGACATCCGCAACACCTACGACAAGCTCGGCATCCCGGAGGCGGAGAAGCAGCGCCTCGTCGCCGGTGTCGCGGCGCAGTACGAGTCGGAGGTCGTCTACCACCAGATCCGCGAGGACCTGGAGGAGAAGGGTGTCATCTTCCTCGACACCGACAGCGGGCTGAAGGAGCACCCGGAGCTGTTCCGCGAATACTTCGGCTCGGTGATCCCGGCCGGCGACAACAAGTTCTCCGCGCTCAACACCGCGGTCTGGTCCGGCGGATCCTTCATCTACGTCCCGCCCGGCGTCCGCGTCGACATCCCGCTGCAGGCCTACTTCCGGATCAACACCGAGAACATGGGTCAGTTCGAGCGGACGCTGATCATCGTCGACGAGGACGCCTACGTCCACTACGTCGAGGGCTGCACGGCGCCGATCTACAAGTCCGACTCGCTGCACTCCGCGGTCGTCGAGATCATCGTCAAGAAGGGCGGCCGCTGCCGCTACACGACCATCCAGAACTGGTCGAACAACGTCTACAACCTCGTCACCAAGCGGGCCAAGGCCGAGGCGGGGGCGACGATGGAGTGGATCGACGGCAACATCGGCTCCAAGGTGACCATGAAATACCCGGCCGTCTGGCTGACCGGTGAGCACGCGAAGGGCGAGGTCCTCTCCGTCGCCTTCGCCGGTGCCGGACAGCACCAGGACACGGGTTCCAAGATGGTGCACCTCGCGCCCAACACGTCGAGCAACATCGTCTCCAAGTCGGTGGCGCGCGGCGGCGGCCGGTCGTCCTACCGCGGTCTGATCAAGATCAACCCGGGCGCTCACGGCAGCCGGTCGACGGTGAAGTGCGACGCGCTGCTCGTCGACCAGATCAGCCGCAGCGACACCTACCCGTACGTCGACATCCGCGAGGACGACGTGACGATGGGTCACGAGGCGACGGTCTCCAAGGTCTCCGACGACCAGCTGTTCTACCTGATGAGCCGCGGTCTGACCGAGGACGAGGCGATGGCCATGGTCGTGCGCGGCTTCGTCGAGCCGATCGCCAAGGAACTGCCCATGGAGTACGCACTGGAACTGAACCGGCTCATCGAGCTGCAGATGGAAGGATCGGTCGGCTGATGGCGGACCCGACGTTGCCCGTCGCGACCGCGGTCGTCGACAACAAGGGCGAGCTGTTCACCTCCTTCGACGTGGACGCCTTCGAGGTGCCGAGCCAGCGCGAGGAGGCGTGGCGGTTCACCCCGTTCCGCCGTCTGCGCGGTCTGCACAACGGATCGGCGCCGGCGACCGGGGTCGCCGCCGTGGAGGTCGCCGGTACCGGCTCGACCCTGCCCGCGGGAGTCACCGTCGACACGGTGACCCGCGGCGACGAGCGCCTCGGTGAGGGCGGCGCACCGTTCGACCGGGTTGCGGCACAGGCGTTCTCGTCGTTCCCGCAGGCCACCATCGTGACCGTCGCCCCGGAGACCGTCGTGGACGATCCGATCGCCGTGACCGTCACCGGGCCCGGCGTCGACGAAACCGCCTACGGCCACATCCAGATCCGGGTGGAGCGGTTCGCCAAGGCGACGGTCGTCATCGACCAGCGCGGCAGCGGCACCTACGCGGAGAACGTCGAATTCGTCCTCGGCGACGGTGCGAATCTGACCGTCGTCAACCTGCACGAATGGGCCGACGACGCGGTCCACGTCGCGGCGCACCACGCATTGGTGGGACGGGACGCGGTGCTCCGGCACTTCGCGGTGTCGCTCGGCGGCAACCTGGTGCGGCTCTCGCCGCGCGTGCGCTACAGCGGCCCGGGCGGCGACGCCGAGATGTGGGGACTGTACTTCGCCGACGCCGGACAGCATCTCGAGCAGCGGCTGCTCGTCGACCACTCGCAGCCGCACTGCCGCTCCCACGTGACCTACAAGGGCGCCCTGCAGGGCGATCCGGCGCTGGGCCACGGCCACGAGGCGCACACGGTGTGGATCGGCGACGTGCTGATCCGCCCGGAGGCCGAGGGCACCGACACCTACGAGCTCAACCGCAACCTGGTGCTCACCGACGGCGCGCGCGCCGACTCGGTGCCGAACCTGGAGATCGAGACCGGCGAGATCGTCGGGGCGGGCCACGCGAGTGCGACGGGCCGCTTCGACGACGAGCAGCTCTTCTACCTGATGGCGCGCGGTATCCCCGAGGACGCCGCCCGGCGCCTGGTGGTCCGCGGTTTCTTCGGCGAGGTCATCGCGAAGATCCCGGTGCCCGCCCTGCGCGAACGCCTGACCGAGGCCGTCGAGGCCGAATTGGCGGTCGGCGGCGCCTGAGCGCCACCCCCGCATCCCGCTCCCCTTTGACGAGAGAATCCCGAGGAAACCGACAGTGACCACCCTGGAAATCCGCGACCTGCACGTGCGTGTCGCCACCACCGACCCCGACGCCGAGCCCATCGAGATCCTCAAGGGCGTCGACCTCACCGTGAAGTCGGGGGAGACCCACGCCATCATGGGCCCCAACGGCTCCGGCAAGTCGACGCTGTCCTACGCGATCGCCGGACACCCGAAGTACGAGGTGACCAGCGGGACGATCACCCTGGACGGCGAGGACGTGCTGGAGATGACCGTCGACGAGCGCGCCCGGGCGGGGATCTTCCTGGCGATGCAGTACCCCGTCGAGGTGCCCGGCGTCTCGATGTCGAACTTCCTGCGCACCGCGGCGACCGCGATGCGCGGCGAGGCACCGAAGCTGCGGCACTGGGTCAAGGAGACCAAGGAGGCGATGGCCGACCTCGAGATCGATCCGGCCTTCGCCGAGCGCAGCGTCAACGAGGGCTTCTCCGGCGGTGAGAAGAAGCGTCACGAGATTCTGCAGCTCGACCTGTTGAAGCCGAAGATCGCCGTGCTCGACGAGACGGACTCCGGCCTCGACGTCGACGCGCTGCGGATCGTCTCCGAGGGCGTCAACCGCTACAAGGCAGAGGAAGACGGCGGCATCCTGCTCATCACGCACTACACGCGGATCCTGCGCTACATCAAGCCGGACTTCGTCCACGTCTTCGTCGACGGCCGGGTCGTCGAATCGGGTGGCCCCGAGCTCGCCGACGAGCTGGAGACCAACGGCTACGTGCGATTCACCGGCGCGTCGGCCAAGTAACAGGGGGCCGGCCGTGAGCATCGCCCAGGAAAACCTCCCGACCTCGCCGCTCGACATCGTCGGCGTGCGCGCGGACTTCCCGATCCTCGCGCGGTCGGTCCGCGACGGGAAGCCCCTGGCCTACCTGGACTCGGGTGCCACGTCGCAGCGGCCGTTGCCGGTCCTCGACGCGGAGCGCGACTTCCTGCTCAACCACAACGCCGCCGTCCACCGCGGCGCACACCAGTTGGCCGAGGAGGCCACCGACGCCTACGAGCACGCGCGCGAGGTGATCGCCCGCTTCGTCGGCGTCGGCCCGGACGAGATCGTGTTCACCAAGAACGCGACCGAGGCGCTGAACGTGGTGGCCTACGCGCTGTCCGACGACCGGTCGGCCGCCGTCCTCGGCGGCAAGCCGCTCGGCCCCGGCGACACCGTCGTGATCACCGAGCTCGAACACCACGCCAATCTCGTGCCGTGGCAGGAGGTGTGCCGCCGGACCGGCGCGACACTGCGCTGGTACGGGGTCACCGACGACGGGCGGATCGACCTCGATTCGCTGGAACTCGACGACAGCGTGAAGATCGTCGCCTTCACCCACCAGTCGAACGTCACCGGTGCCGTCGCCGACGTGGACGAACTGGTCCGCCGCGCGCATGCGGTCGGCGCACTGGTGGTCCTGGACGCCTGCCAGTCGGTGCCGCATATGCCCGTCGACTTCCGCGCCCTCGACGCGGACTTCGCCGCCTTCTCCGGCCACAAGATGTTCGGCCCCTCCGGCGTCGGCGTGCTGTACGGGCGCGCGGCGCTCCTGGAGCAGCTGCCCCCCTTCCTCACCGGCGGCTCGATGATCGAGACGGTGACGATGGAGGCGTCGACCTATGCGCCGCCGCCGCAGCGGTTCGAGGCGGGTGTCCCGATGACGTCGCAGGCCGTGGGCCTGGGTGCCGCCGTCGAGTATCTGGAAGCGCTGGGCATGGATGCCGTCGCCGCCCACGAACACGAGCTCACCGCGGCAGCGCTCAGGGCCCTCGGCGACATCGACGGGCTGCGCATCATCGGGCCGACCGAGCCGGTCGCCCGTGGCGGCGCGGTCTCCTTCGTCGTCGACGGGGTGCACGCGCACGACCTCGGTCAGATCCTCGACGACGAGGGTGTCGCCATCCGCGTCGGCCACCACTGCGCGTGGCCGTTGCACCGCCGCTTCGGCATCGCGGCCTCGGCACGCGCCTCTTTCGCCGCCTACAACACGCTCGACGAGGTCGACCGGCTCGCCGCCGCGATCAGCCGGGCGCAAGAGTTTTTCGGGAGCCGCTGACCCGTGCGCATGGAGCAGATGTACCAGGACGTCATCCTGGACCACTACAAGCACCCGCACGGGCGCGGCCTGCGCGAGCCCTACGGCGCACAAGTGCACCACGTGAACCCGACGTGCGGCGACGAGGTGACCCTGCGCGTGACCCTCTCGCCGGACGGCTCGACGATCGCCGACGTCTCCTACGACGGCCAGGGGTGTTCGATCTCACAGGCGTCGACGTCGGTGCTGTACGACCAGTTGGTTGGCCTGCCGGTCGACGAGGCGATGCGCATCCTGGACTCGTTCTCCACGATGATGACATCGCGCGGAACCGACCCCGGCGACGACGAGCTGATCGGCGACGGCATCGCCTTTGCCGGGGTGAGCAAATACCCAGCGCGCGTCAAGTGCGCGCTGCTGGGATGGATGGCGTTCAAGGACGCGTTGAGCCAGGCGGTGGCCGACGCTCCCGAGACGACGACCCGAGAAGAGGAATTGACATGACCGACACCGCGCCCCAGAGCGAACCGACCACGTCGTTGCCGCAGCTCGACGACGTCGAAGAGGCGATGCGCGACGTCGTCGACCCGGAGTTGGGGATCAACGTCGTCGACCTCGGCCTCGTCTACGACATGACCGTCACCGACGAGGCGATCGCGAAACTCGACATGACGCTGACGTCGGCGGCCTGCCCGCTGCAGGACGTCATCGAGGACCAGGCCCGCGCCGCGCTCGTCTCCAGCGGGCTGTGCACCGACCTGGAGATCAACTGGGTCTGGCTGCCGCCGTGGGGTCCGGAGAAGATCACCGACGACGGCCGGGAGCAACTCCGGGCGCTCGGCTTCACCGTCTAGTCTTCGGCTATGGGAAGAATGCACAGGGCGGCGACCATCGCCGTCGCTGCGGGACTGTTCGTGCTCGGCACGGCCGCCTGCGGCTCGAAGGATGATGCCCCGACCGTCGGCGGCGACGCCACGATCACCGTCGACGGGAAGCCGCTCGACCTGCCCAAGAACCGGGTCACCTGCCGGACCGAGGACGGCAAGCGCTACATCGGCGTCGGGGCCGACCGGCCGAATTCCGGGGTCGCCGCTGTCGTCACCGACGCGGAGCGCCCCGAGGTCCTCTCCGTCGGACTCGGTGACGTCGACGGGGTGACCATGGGGTTCGCCCAGGGCGTCGGCGAGGGCCAGGGCACCGTGACGAAATCCGGCGAGACCTACACGATTCGCGGTGAGGCGACCGGGATCAACCGGGCCGACCCGACGAACCCGACGAAGCGACGATTCCACCTCACCGTCCGATGCCCGTGACGCCGGGCGCGCCCGTGCTCGAACTGCGCGACGTCACCTTTCGGCGCGACGGCACCGACATCCTGCGCGGCGTCGACCTGCTGGTCGGCGAAGGGGAACACTGGGCGATGCTCGGCCCCAACGGAGCAGGCAAGAGCACCCTGCTCGGCTTCTGCGCCGCGCGCACCCATCCGACCTCCGGCACGGTCGACGTGCTCGGACAACGACTGGGCCGGGTCGACACGGCGCAGCTGCGCAAACAGATCGGGCACGTCGACCCGCGCCACCGGCTGTCCTCGCCGCTGACCGCGCGCGAGGTGGTGCTCACCGGGATCACCGGCACGATCGACCTGCCGATGCGCTGGGAGCCGACCGCCGACGAGGTCGGGCGCGCCGACGCGCGGCTCGACGAGGTGGGTCTGGTCGAGCACCGGGACTCGGTGTGGCAGTCGATGTCGCAGGGCGAGCGCGGTCGGGCGTTGATCGCCCGCGCGTTGATCGCGCAGCCGCGGCTGCTGCTGCTCGACGAGCCGACCACGGGCCTCGACGTCGCGGCCCGCGAGCAGTACCTTGCGACGATGGACCGGCTGGCCGCGGCGGATCCGGGGATGACGTCGGTGCTGGTCACCCATCATCTCGAAGAGCTGCCGGAGACCACGACGCACGCGGTGCTGGTCTCCCGCGGCGCGATCACCGCCGCGGGGCCGGTGGACCAGGCATTGACGACCCGGACGGTCAGCGACGCCTTCCACCATCCCATCGAGGTCTCCCGCGTCGGCAAGCGCTTCGCCGCCCGCGCCGCCCGCTGACCGGGCACCCCGACCCCGCCGAGTGGGCACTCCAACCCCGCCGAGTGGGCACCCGGATCCCGCCGAGTGGGCAGTTCGGTACGCCGCGAGGTCTTGGCGAGGTGCCCAGTCGATAGCAATTGGGTGCCCACTCGGCGGGGTTGAGGTGCCCACTCGGCCAACGGGCCGTGGTTCAGCGACGGGGGAGTCGGCGGGGCGGGTAGATCCGCGCCGCCAATTCGCGCTTGGCCGCGACGTTGCGCTCGCGGTCATCGGGGGAGAAGCCACCGGCGTGCGGGCGGGCCGGCAGGGCACTCCCGTCGGCGATGGTCCAGCGTGATCCGCAATCGACCAGCGATTGGTGTTTGGTCGCGTAGTAGTCCGGCTTGGTGATGATCGCGACCCCGCTGTCGCCGGCGGCGGCGGCGATCAGATGCGGGTGGAACCGGGTGGTCAGCCACGTCTGCCCGCGACCGATGGGCAGGCCGTCGTGCCACACCGAGAGGAAGGGGATCACCCGGGCGGCGGCGAGCCGGTCGCCAAGGTGCTTGACGACCGTGTAGTCGCGCCCCGGCATCGCCTCGACCACCGTCACGTGCTCGGCGGGCACCGCCCAGTGTTCCAGGGTGGCGGCGGCGAACTCGGCCAATGCGTCGATCCCGGCGTCGCCGTCGTAGGAGAAATCGTCCACGAGGTCGGACTGGACGCAGAGGACCACCCCGTCGTCGGGCAGCGCCGCGCCGCCGCGTCGTTTGCGCACCTGGTCGACGAGGCGATCGCCCCAGTCGCGGCGCGGCGGGTCGAGCCACACGTCGTCGCCGCTGTGCACCAGCGAGCCGGCGTCGACGTGGTCGGCGAGGGCGGTGCGCGAGGCGGCGTCGCGGACGTCGAACACGTCGAAGCCCTTGATCGCGTCGAGCAGCGCCGACCACTCCGGGTCGGTCATCAGCGGCAGCAGGCCCTGGCCGGTGGCGACGACGTCGGCACCGGTCTGCGCGCCGACGGCCGACATCGCCGCGAGCAACCCGAGATGGTGCGGCCACTGCTGGTTGACGTACCCGCCGCCGAGCAGGTGCAGCGAGGAGGCGTGCAGCAGCGTGTCGACGCCCTCACCGAGGCCGGGCGATACCCCGAGCCGGCTGGCGGCCTGCGCCACCCACTCCCAGGGGCGGGAGGCGTCGACGGCCTCGTCGTCCACCTCGCCGTCGACGACGGCACGCGCGTGATCGGCCAGGCGCCACAGCGTGTCGGTGAACACCGCGCGCGGATTCGCGTGGCGCAGCAGCAGCGAAGCCTGGCCGGGGGTGTGGCAGTCGAGCACGACGGTGGCCCGCGGCCGGGTGCGCCGCAGGTGGGCGAGCCAGATGTAGGCGATGAGCTCGTCGCCGTAGTTCGGGTAGCCCGAGGGGGCGACGAGGTACACGATCTCCTCGCGGCGGGCGGCACGGGCGATGCGGGTGGTGACGCGCGGGGAGGTCATAGCGGGCAATGCTACCGACGCCGCGGCTCGACGGCGGTCAGCGCGACGGTCGGCTCAGCGCGCCGCCTGGACCTCGGTGAGGACGACCGTCGTGGTCGGTGTGCGCAAGGTGAGGGTCTTGCCGGTCAGCTGGTAGTTCGGCGCCTTCGCGGTGAAGGCCTGCACCCAGGCATCTGCTTTGTCGCGCGGCGGCGGGCACATCATCATCGTCGAGGCCAGACGCGTGAAGTGCAGCCGACCGCCCTGCGCGGTGGCGATCCCGGTCATCTGGTTGCAGCCGGCGGTGAGCCCGACCCGGTCCTTGTCGAGGAACCGGATCTTCAGCGGGCCGCCGCCGGGAATCGCGCCCGGGCTCACCGAGGTGGAGGTGAAGGCGCGGCCGCTCAGTCCCGGAACGGCTTGGGCTGGGGCCGTGACGAGCAGACTTCCCAGAGCGGCGGCGGCGAGCAGAGCGGCGGCGCCGGTCGACGAGTGAGCGTTCATGTCGTCAACGCTACCGTCGGCGCCCGCAATCGGTCACCCGATCACGGTGGTGCGCTACCGTTGGGCGTGACGCGATCGCGCTGACGCGATCGGCGTGAACGCCATCTACACAGGAGACGGATTACCCGGTGGGCAAGCTTTCCAACACGATGTGGCGAATCCTCGGCGCCCAGAGCGGACGCAACCAGTCGAAGTCGGTCGCGCTGATCGAGAAGGCGGCCGCGCACGACGACTGGGCCGCCGGACTCGACGACGACGAGTTCGCGGGTGCCGCCCGGGAACTGGAGATCGCCACCGACCTGGTCGATCGCGCCAAGTTCCTCGCCCTGGTGCGGGAGGCGGCCGACCGCTCGCTGCAGCTGCGGCCCTACGACGTCCAGCTGCAGGGCTCGCTGCGCATGCTCGAGGGGGACGTCGTCGAGATGGCCACCGGCGAGGGCAAGACGCTGTCCGGGGCGATCGCGGCCATCGGCCACGTACTCATCGGCCACAAGGTGCACGTCATCTCCGTCAACGACTACCTGGCCAACCGCGATGCGGAGTGGATGAAGCCGCTGTTCGACATGTTCGGCGTGAGCGTCGGGGCGATCGCCGAGTCGTCGACGGCCGCCGACCGTCGCGCCGCCTACGACTCCGACGTCGTCTACGGCTCGGTCAACGAGATCGGATTCGACGTGCTGCGCGACCAGTTGGCCGTCCGGGAGGCCGACCTCATCGCGCCCAAGCCGGATGTCGCGATCATCGACGAGGCGGACTCCGTCCTCGTCGACGAGGCGCTCGTGCCGCTGATCCTCGCCGGGTCGGCCACCGGCGAGGTCGCCGACGCCGCGATCGCCGACGTCGTGTCGCGGATGAAGAACAAGCACTACGAGATCGACACCGAGGGGCGCAACATCAGCCTCACCGACGAGGGCGCCTCCTTCGTCGAGGACGAGTTGGGCGTCGACCTCTACAGCGAGGCCCACGTCGGCACCACGCTGGTCCACACGAACATCGCGCTGTACGCCTACTACCTGCTCGAACGCGACGTGCACTACATCGTGCGCGACGGCGAGGTGAAGTTGATCAACTCCTCGCGCGGTCGCGTCGCACAGTTGCAGCGCTGGCCGGACGGCGTCCAGGCCGCCGTCGAGTTGAAGGAGAAGCTGGACCAGACCGACTCCGGCGAGGTGATCGACACGATCACCGTCCAGGCACTCATCGGGCGCTATCCCAAGGTCTGCGGCATGACCGGAACGGCGCTCGCCGCGGGCGAGCAGTTCCGCCAGTTCTACGACCTCTTCGTCTCGCAGATCCCGCCGAATACCGAGAACATCCGCGTCGACATGCCCGACCGGGTCTTCGACAGCAAGGCCAACAAGGTAGAGGCACTCGTGGAATACCTCAAGGAGGTCCACGAGACCGGCCAGCCGATCCTGATCGGCACCCACGACGTCGCCGAGTCCGAGGAGCTCGCGTACTTCCTGGAGAAGGCGGGCGTCGGCTGCGTGGTCCTCAACGCCAAGAACGACGCGCAGGAGGCGGCGATCATCGCCGACGCCGGCAAGCGCGACGCGGTGACCGTGTCCACCCAGATGGCCGGCCGCGGCACCGACATCCGCCTCGGCGGGCCGGATGCGACCACCGAGGAACACGACGAGATCGCCGAGCTCGGTGGCCTGTGCGTCGTGGGCACCGGGCGCTACGACACCGAGCGCCTCGACAACCAGCTGCGCGGCCGTGCCGGGCGCCAGGGCGATCCCGGCACCTCGGTCTTCTTCTCGTCACTGGAAGACCCGCTGGTCACGCGCAACCTCTCCTTCAAACGGGACCCGGAGTCCTCGGAGCCGGACGGTTCGATGGGCGCGCGCGGCAACGAACTCATCGAGCAGGCCCAGCGCGTCGCCGAGGGCGTCATGTTGGAGCTGCACTCGAACACTTGGCGCTACAACAAGCTGGTCAACCAGCAGCGCGACATCATCGTCGGGCGCCGGATGGAGTTGCTGAGCACGGACGAGGCCCTCACCAGCCTGGCCGAACTCGAGCCGGTGCGGTACGAGAGCCTGCTCGCCGGCCGTCTGCCGGCACCCGCGGATGACGAGGACGCCGACGACGCGCCCGACACCGCCGACTTCGGCCCGGTCACCGAGAAGGTCGACAAGGAGGTGCTGGAGCAGGCCGCGCGCGAGATCATGCTCTACCACCTCGACCGGGCGTGGAGCGACCACCTCGCCTTCGTCTCCGACGTCCGCTCGAGCATCCACCTGCGGGCGATCGGCCGCGAGTCGCCGCTCGACGAGTTCCACCGGCTGATCCTCGCCGAGTTCACCAAACTCCCCAACGAGGCGGTCGAGGCGGCGCGCAAGACCTTCCGCGAGGCCACGATCACCAACGCCGGCGTGGACCTGGATTCGGCCGGCCGGCACCGCTCCACGTCGACCTGGACCTACATGGTCCACGACAACCTCTTCTCCTCGGGCGGCGCGAAGATGCTGCAGGGCATCATCGGCGTCTTCCGCTAGGCCGCCGATGTCCGGGGACGAGACGGTGGGCGACCAGGTGTCGGGGGAAGAATCGGCGGGGGACCGCGCCGGCGAGCGGGTCGTCACGGTGCCCAACGCGCTGAGCGTGCTGCGGCTGGCGCTGGTCCCGGTATTCCTCTACGTCCTGCTCGTGGCGAAGGCCGACGGGTGGGCCATCGTCATCTTGCTGGCCTCGGGCTTCTCCGACTGGCTCGACGGCAAGTTGGCGCGGCTGCTCGACCAGTCGTCCTCGCTCGGCGCGCTGCTCGACCCCCTCGCCGACCGGATCTACATCGTGGTGATCCCGCTGGCGTTCGGCGTCCGCGGTTTCATCCCGTGGTGGATCATCGCGGTCATCGTCGCGCGCGACCTGCTGCTGGCGCTGCAGGTCCCGCTGTTGCGCAAGCGCGGGGTCGTCGCGCTCCCGACGCTCTACGTCGGGAAGGCGGCCACCTTCGCGTTGATGAGCGCCTTCCCGTGGATCCTGATCGGCCAGCTCGATTCCTGGCTCGGCCGGGCCGCGCTGCCGTTCGGGTGGGCGCTGCTCATCTGGGGCGTCGCGCTCTACCTGTGGACATTGGCGCTGTACTGGTACCAGATGGTGCTGCTGATGCGGGCGGGAAAGACCCCGGGCGCGCACAATCGCGGCGCACCGGATACCGTTATCGCCGACGAAGGGATGGCAAGTGGCTGAAACGACTGTTCCCGACGACCTGCGCTACACCGCGGATCACGAGTGGGTGCGCAAGGTCGACGAGACGACCGTGCGGGTCGGGATCACCGACTACGCGCAGGATCAGCTCGGCGACGTGGTGTTCGTGCAGCTGCCCGGCGCCGGCGACTCGGTGACCAGTGGCGACTCGTTCGCCGAGGTCGAGTCCACCAAGAGCGTCTCGGACATCTACAGCCCCCTCGACGGCGAGGTCGTCGCGGTGAACGACGCGCTGGAGGCCTCGCCGGACCTGGTGAACTCCGACGCGTACGGCGCGGGATGGCTGGCGGAGCTGCGGGTGGCCTCGGGCACCGCGGACGACCTGTTGGCCGGACTGCTCGACGCGGCGGCCTACGGGAGCCAGATCGCCGGATAGGCATCCGCCCCCCGGCGGTTGATAACGACTTGGGCAAGGCCCGTCTCCGGGGGCCGACGAACGGCGTGCGATCGGCGCCGCACCGCTATGCTTGGACTAGCTTGTCGCGGTGGTTTGGGGCACCGGATCGGTAACGGATATTTTCTGCGAGCAATTGATTCGCGGCGCATGGGTGACGATGGTGTCCTCGTGTGCCGACGATGGGGAAGACGACAGGAGAAGTGGTGAGCGACAACGACAACGGCTTTGAGGCACCGGTGGAGACGACCTCGGTGTTTCGCGAGGAGATCATCAAGGAACTCGACGCATCGGGCGCGTCCGGCGCGGAGCCGGCCGACCTCGGCGTCGAGCGGCTGGCTCCTGGTACGGCGCTGCTCGTGGTCAAGCGCGGCCCCAACGCCGGCTCACGCTTCCTCCTCGACCAGGCCACCACGTCCGCGGGGCGCCATCCCGACAGCGACATCTTCCTCGACGACGTGACCGTCAGCCGTCGGCACGCCGAGTTCCGCACCGGGGACGGCGATTTCCAGGTGGTCGACGTCGGCAGTTTGAACGGCACCTACGTCAACCGCGAGCCGGTCGACGTGGCGACTCTGGGCAACGGCGACGAGGTCCAGATCGGTAAATTCCGACTGGTGTTCCTGTCCGGTCCGCGGGACGCCGCTAGCTCGTGACCGGGGCGCCCGAGCCGCGGGAGCGCGATGAACCCACCATGTCGATCGGTGCGGTTCTGGCACGGCTGCGCGACGACTTTCCCGACGTCACCATCTCGAAGATTCGATTCCTCGAATCCGAGGGGCTCGTCACACCGGAACGGGCACCGTCGGGGTATCGGCGTTTCAGCGAGGCGGACTATCAGCGCCTGCGATTCGTACTGACGGCTCAGCGCGACCGCTATCTGCCGCTCAAGGTCATCCGCGAGCAGATCGACTCGATGGACGGCGAATCCGGCGTGACCATGTTGTCGGCGGCCCGCGGGAGCGTGGCTCCGGCCACCGATTTCGGGGCGCGCGGGGGCCGGATCCCGCGCGAGGAGCTGATCGAGCGTACCGGTGCCGACAGCGGGTTCATCACCGAGCTCATGCGCAACGGCCTGCTGGCCTCGGGGGCCGGTGGATTCTTCGACGAGGATGCCGTGCGCCTGGTGGAGGCCGCGGCCGCGCTGGCCAACTACGGCCTGCAGACCCGGCACCTGCGAGCGTTCAAGGTGTCCGCCGACCGCGAGGCCGGACTCGTCGGCCAGATCGCCGGGCCGATCGCCAAGGGCAAGGGGACCGGCGCCCGCGACCGTGCCGACGAACTGGTCCGCGAGATCGCGGCGCTGTCGGTGACGCTGCACACCCAACTGGTCAAAGCGGCGGTCCGCGACATCCTCGACTGAGCCGCGCGAAGTGTAGATTTGCCGGTATGGGTCAGATGGAGGTCGTCGGAATCCGGGTCGAGTCGCCCGCGGCTCAGCCGGTGCTGCTCCTGCGCGAGATCGGCGGGGAGCGCTACCTGGCGATCTGGATCGGACAGAACGAGGCGGCGTCGATCGCGTTGCACCAGAAGGGGATCGAACCGCCCCGCCCGCTGACGCACGATCTGATCGTCGACCTCGTCGAGACCTTCGGCCAACGCCTCGAGCAGGTGCGGATCGTCGACATGCGGGAGGGCACCTTCTACGCCGAGATGGTGTTCGCCGACTCGGTCGTCGTCTCGGCGCGGCCATCAGACGCCGTGGCCGTCGCGATGCGCGCCGGTGCGGCCATCCACGCCGACGAGGAGGTCCTCGTCGAGGCGGGACTGGTCATCCCCGACGAGGACGAGGTCGAGGGATCGGGGATGAAGGAGGACGAGGTGGAGCGGTTCAAGGAATTCTTGGACCAGGTCTCACCCGACGACTTCAACCTGGGCGAGTCCTGATCCGCCCACTCCAAGGTCACAGTTCGATCTCTACTTCAACTTTAGGGTTTGTCACCCGCGAGTCGCGTTGCCTCCTCTGCGCCGGTTTGCCTACCGTTATCCAGACAGACGGGCGACGTCCGGCATGACGGGCGTAGTCTGATCACCAGAGATGGGCGAGGAGACAAACAGTGGGCGACGACATGACCCCGACCGAGTCGGGCACGGGTGCGCAGGGTTCGTTGACCGAGGTCGCTCCCGGACTGTTTCCCGGTGACACGGTCCCGGACGAACTCGTCGGTTACCGAGTGCCCAGCGCCTGCCAGATCGCCGGTATCACGTATCGGCAGCTCGACTACTGGGCCCGCACCTCGCTGGTCGTCCCGTCCATCCGCGGCGCCGCCGGTTCCGGCAGCCAGCGGCTGTACTCCTTCAAGGACATCCTCGTCCTCAAGATCGTCAAGCGCCTCCTGGACACCGGCATCTCGCTGCAGAACATTCGCGTCGCCGTCGACCACCTCCGCAAGCGCGGCGTCGAGGACCTCGCCCGGGTGACGCTGTTCTCCGACGGCACCACGGTCTACGAGTGCACCTCCGCCGAGGAGGTCATCGATCTCCTGCAGGGCGGCCAGGGCGTATTCGGCATCGCCGTCTCCGGTGCGATGCGCGAACTCACCGGCACGATCGCCGACTTCCCCGGCGAACGCGCCGACGGCGGCGAATCGGAGACCGCGCCCGAGGACGAGCTCGCCGCTCGTCGCCGCGCGCGCAAAACCGGCTAATCGCTCCGGTAGACTCTTCCTCGCGCCGCTACCCGGTGGGAGAGCGTCACCGCGCCCGGTGACCGCCGAAGGAGCAACACCTCTCCGTCAATCTCTCAGGCATCCAGGACCGCTGGGCTGACGGCGTCTCTGGAAAGTGATGGGCTCGCCCATCCGCCCACGGGGAAAGATCGTCGACGACGGTTCAAACTCTCAGGCCCCATGACAGAGGGAGAGGACACCGGCACCCGAGAGAGTCGTACCGCATGTCTTCGAACTCCCCAGTCCCCAGCTCTGCAGATTCCAGCTCTGCAGCCTCCACCGTCGCCTCGCCCGTCTTCGCCGATCGGCACGTCGGGCCCGACGCCGACGAGCTGGCGCGGATCCTCGACGTCATCGGCGTCGCCTCCCTCGACGAATTGGCACAGCGCGCCGTGCCGTCGAACATCGCCGACCGGGTCGCCGACTCCGTCCCGGACGGATTGGCGGCGCTGCCCGACCCGCTGAGCGAGGTGCAGACCCTGGCCCGGCTGCGCGAACTCGCCGATCGCAACACGGTCCGGCGATCCATGATCGGCCTCGGCTACTACGGCACCCACACGCCGGGGGTCATCCGGCGCAATGTGCTGGAGAACCCGGCCTGGTACACCGCCTACACGCCGTATCAGCCGGAGATCAGCCAGGGTCGGCTCGAGGCGCTGCTGAACTTCCAGACGATGGTGGCCGATCTGACCGGCATGGACGTCGCGAACGCGTCGATGCTCGATGAGGCGACCGCCGCGGCCGAGGCGATGACGCTGATGCTGCGCGCCACGAAGAACAAGTCCCGCCGCCTCGTGGTGGACGCCGATCTCTTCCCGCAGACCCGGGCGGTGATCGAGACCCGCGCGGAACCGCTGGGCATCGAAATCGTCGTCGCCGAACTCGATCCCGCCCTCGACGGCGTCGGATTGCCGCCGGGCGACTTCTACGGCGTCATCACGCAGATCCCCGGCGCCTCCGGGCGTCTGGTGGACGCCGCGCCGCTGGTGGCGGCCGCACACGAGCGCGACGCCATGATCGCGGTGGGACTCGACCTGCTGGCCGCCACGCTGGTCACGCCGCCCGGTGAGGTGGGGGCCGACGTCTGCTTCGGCACCACCCAGCGTTTCGGCGTCCCGATGGGATTCGGCGGCCCGCACGCCGGCTACCTCTCGGTCGCGACCGCGCTGACCCGACAGCTGCCGGGGCGGCTGGTCGGCGTCTCCAAGGATGCCGACGGGAACCTCGCCTACCGGCTCTCGCTGCAGACGCGCGAGCAGCACATCCGCCGCGAGAAGGCGACCAGCAACATCTGCACCGCGCAGGTGCTGTTGGCGATCATCGCGGCGATGTACGCCAGCTATCACGGCCCCGACGGCCTGCGCGCCATCGCGCGCCGCACCCATGAGCGGGCCGGGCGCATCGCTTCGGGTCTGGGGAGCGCGGTCGTCCACGGCTCCTTCTTCGACACCGTGTTGGCGCAGACTCCCGGCCAGGCGGGCAAGATCGTCGAGGCGGCGCGCGACGGGGGCGTCGACCTGCGCCTGGTCGACGCCGACCACGTCGCCGTGGCATGCGACGAGACCACCACCGAGGACGACGTGCGCACGGTGCTGGCCGCTTTCGGGGCACACGGTATCGGCGACGGGGGTGATACCGCGGTCGCCGAGATCGAGAACCGCACGTCGGACTACCTCACCCACCCGGCCTTCCACGACCACCGCACCGAGACCGCGATGCTGCGCTACCTGCGCTCGCTCTCGGACAAGGACATCGCACTGGACCGCAGCATGATCCCGCTCGGCTCGTGCACCATGAAATTGAACGCGACCACGGAGATGGAACCGATCACCTGGCCCGAGTTCGCCGACCTGCATCCCTTCGCCCCCGCTGCGGACACCGCGGGGATCAGGGAGTTGATCGGCGAACTCGCCGAGTGGCTGGCCGCCATCACCGGCTATGACCGCGTGAGCCTGCAGCCCAACGCCGGATCGCAGGGCGAGTACGCCGGGCTGCTGGCGATCCGCCGGTACCACCTGGCCAACGGCGACGCCCAGCGCGACATCTGCCTCATCCCCGCGAGTGCACACGGCACCAACGCCGCCTCCGCCGTCATGGCCGGGATGCGCGTGGTCGTCGTGGCCTGCCGGGAGAACGGCGACGTCGACACCGCCGACCTCGCCGCGAAGATCGCCGAACACGGCGACCGACTCGCCGCGACGATGATCACCTACCCGTCGACGCACGGCGTGTTCGAGGCGGCCATCGACCAGATCTGCGCGGCCGTCCACGACGCCGGCGGTCAGGTCTATCTCGACGGCGCCAACCTGAACGCTCTCGTCGGCGTGGCCCGGCCCGGCCGTTTCGGCGGCGACGTGAGCCACCTCAACCTGCACAAGACCTTCTGTATCCCGCACGGCGGCGGCGGACCGGGCGTCGGGCCGATCGGCGTGCGGGAACACCTGGCACCCCATCTGCCCGGGCATCCGCTGGCACCCGAATTGGGCGACGATCTCACGGTCTCGGCCGCACCGTACGGCTCTGCGTCGATCCTGCCGATCACCTACGCCTACATCCTGATGATGGGTGCGCCCGGGCTGCGCCGCGCCACCCTCAGCGCGATCGCCTCGGCCAACTACATCGCCCGACGCCTCGCCGACCACTACCCGGTGCTCTACACCGGTGACGGCGGCTGGGTCGCGCACGAGTGCATCCTGGACCTGCGCGAATTGACCAAGGAGACCGGGGTGACCGTCGACGACGTGGCCAAGCGCCTCGCCGACTACGGGTTCCACGCGCCGACGATGAGCTTCCCGGTGGCGGGCACCTTGATGGTCGAGCCCACCGAGAGCGAGAACCTTGCCGAACTCGACGCCTTCTGCGACGCGATGATCGCGATTCGCGCCGAGATCGACCGTGTCGGCGCCGGACAGTGGCCGGTCGACGACAACCCGCTGCGCGGCGCGCCGCACACCACCGAGTGCCTGGTCGGGGAGTGGGACCACCCGTACACCCGCGAGGAGGCGGTCTACCCGTCCGGGTTGCCGTCGTCGGGGGCGCGGGCCAAGGCGTGGCCGACGGTCCGCCGCATCGACGGCGCCTTCGGCGACCGCAACCTCGTCTGCAGCTGCCCGCCGATCGAGGCGTTCGCCGACTGAGACGGGGACGGGTCGAGGACGGGGGCGGCTTGGCCGACCTAGCGCTTGAACACCAGGCGGTTGACGGCGGCGACCGCAGCGGGTTCGGCGGTCAGGCGCGGGTCGCGCACTGGGCCGAAGGCGACCGCGGCATTGCCCTGCGGCAGCGTCGCGTCGCCGGCCCGGTAGCCGCGCGCCACCAGCAGCGCCACCTGCCGCGGCGACCGTGCGAAATCGATGAACTGCGCCGCGCCGTCGGATTCCACGGCGGACACCGATTCGTCGGACAGCCGGACGACGGGATAGTCGGCGATCGGGGTCGGTCCGGCGGGTGAGTACGCGCGCACCTTCTGGGCCAGGTCGCCCTCGCGGGTGAGGGCGAACAACTGCTGCTCGGTGATCGGCACCGCGTGGATGCCGCGCCGCGGATCGCCGGTGCCCATCTCGGCCACGACGCCCGCCGCGCTGCGCGCCGGGGGAGCCGCGGCGAGCACCGCCTCGATCGCCGCGGCGGCCGCAGGCGACTTCGCCTTGGTGCCGGTGAGCGCGTCGGCCGGCGGGTTCGACTGTGCGGCGACGGCCTGCGCGGCCAGCGCGGTCGCATCCGAGGCGGGCCCGGTCGGCATCGCCAACCGCAGCGCACCCCACGCGGGCAGACCGAACTCGGCCATCGCGTCGCGGCGCTTGGCCAGACCGGGGAGCCGCGCCCAGGAGAGCTTGGTCCCGGCCTTGGCCGCGAATGCTGCGTCGACGGCGAGCACGACCGGAGAGGTGACCAGGGAATCCGGCGCCCCCTCGGCGGTGGCCGGGCGGTCGCTCAGGAGCTCGGCGGACCATACCGACGACTGAGGGATCCAGGCCGCCGGTTGCGGGCCCAGGACCTTGACATCCCATGTGCCCCGCAGGCCGGCCAACGCCGCCCGCCCGTCGACGGGTCGTACCTGGACCGTCAGGCAATGGTCGCGGACCACCGGGTGCGTCGCGTTGTACCGGCGGGCGATCTCGGCGAGCGTCTCGGCGATGTCGGGGCTCGCCGCGATCGGGACGACGGCCTTCCCCGCGACACAGGCCGAAGCCGCCTGATCGGCCTGGCGGTCGACCCGGTCGCGGACCTGGAACCAACTGACCCCGAGTCCGGCGACGAGGAGGGCGACCAGGATCGCGACCAACAGGGGCCGGCCGCGACCCGGCGTGGCCGACCTACGCCCCATTGGCCGCTTTGAACTCGCGGCGACGACGGTGCAGGATCGGCTCGGTGTAGCCGCTCGGCTGCTGGGCGCCGGACAGGATCAGCTCCTTGGCCGCGCCGAACGCGATGTTGGAGTCGAAGTCCGGGGCCATCGGCCGGTAGTCCGGGTCGTCCGCGTTCTGGCGGTCGACCACCGGCGCCATGCGCTCCAGCGACGCCACCACGTCGTCGGCGCTCACGACGCCGTGCCGGATCCAGTTCGCCAGGAGCTGGCTGGAGATGCGCAGGGTCGCACGGTCCTCCATGAGGGCGACGTCGTGGATGTCGGGCACCTTGGAGCAGCCGACGCCGTGGTCGATCCAACGGACCACGTAGCCCAGGATCGACTGGCAGTTGTTGTCGAGCTCCTCGCGCTTCTCCTCGTCGGACCAGTCGGTCTTCGGGGCGAGTGGGATGGTGAGGATGTCGTCGAGCGGCGCCGGGGCGCGCTTGGCGATCTCGTCCTGAACCGTGAAGACGTCGACCTCGTGGTAGTGCATGGCGTGCAGGGTCGCGGCGGTCGGCGACGGCACCCAGGCGGTCGTGGCACCGGCCTTGGGCTGGCCGATCTTCTGCTCGACCATGTCGGCCATCAGATCGGTCATGGCCCACATGCCCTTGCCGATCTGCGCCTTGTGCTGCAGTCCGGCGGCCAGACCGACGTCGACGTTGTTGTCCTCGTAGGCCTTGATCCAGGTCTGCGACTTCATGGCGCCCTTGCGCACCATCGGCCCGGCCTCCATCGAGGTGTGGATCTCGTCGCCGGTGCGGTCGAGGAAGCCGGTGTTGATGAAGACGACGCGGTCCTGTGCGGAGCGGATCGCGGCCTTGAGGTTGGCCGTGGTGCGGCGCTCCTCGTCCATGATGCCGACCTTCATCGTGGTGGCCGGGACGCCGATGACCTTCTCCACCGCGCCGAAGAGGTCGCTGGTGAAGGCCACCTCGTCGGGGCCGTGCATCTTCGGCTTCACGATGTAGATCGATCCGGTGCGCGAGTTCTGCAGACCGTCGGCGGAGAGTCCGTGCTTGCCGATCAGGCCGGTGACCAGGGCATCGATAATGCCCTCGGGCACCTCGTTGCCGTCGGCGTCGAGGATGGCCGGGTTGGTCATCAGGTGGCCGACGTTGCGGACGAACAGCAGTGAGCGGCCGTGCAGCTCCAGCTGCGAACCGTCGGGCGCGGTGTAGCTCCGGTTCGGGTTCAGCGTGCGGGTGAAGGTCTTGCCGCCCTTCGCGACCTCTTCGGCGAGGTCGCCGCGGTTGAGGCCGAGCCAGTTGCGGTAGCCGATCACCTTGTCGTCGGCGTCGACGGCCGCGACCGAGTCCTCGAAGTCCATGATCGTGGTGATCGCCGATTCCAGCACGACGTCGGAGACGCCCGCCTTGTCGGTGGAGCCGATCGGCGAGGTCGGGTCGATGAGGATGTCGACGTGCAGCCCGTGGTGGCGCAGCAGGATCGACGACGGGGCGAGGGCGTCGCCACGGTAGCCGACGAAGGCATCCGGATCGGCGAAGGTGGTGACCTGGGTGTCATCGCCCAGAACGACGTTGACCCGGTCCCCGTCGATCACGTACTTGGTGGCGTCGGCGTGGCTGCCCTGCTCCAGCGGCACGGCGGTGTCGAGGAACTTCTTGGCGTAGGCGATGACCTTGTCGCCGCGCACCTTGTTGTACGACTTGCCCTTCTCGGCGCCGTCGGCCTCGGAGATCACGTCGGTGCCGTAGAGGGCGTCGTACAGCGAACCCCAGCGGGCGTTCGCGGCGTTGAGCGCGAACCGGGCGTTGAGGATCGGGACGACCAGCTGCGGGCCGGCGGTCTCGGAGATCTCGGTGTCCACCCCGGAGGTGCTGATCTCGAAGTCCTCCGGCGGGGCGACCAGGTAGCCGATCTCGGTGAGGAAGTCTTTGTAGGCGGCGAAGTCGACCTTGCCGTCGGCGGCCGGGTGGTCGCGGTGCCACTGGTCGATCTTGGCCTGCAGGTCTTCGCGGACCGCGAGGAGCTCGCGGTTGCGCGGGGCGAATTCGCCGATGACGGCCGCGGCCCCGGCCCAGAACGCGTCTTGGTCTACACCGGTGCCGGGCAACGCCTCGTTGTTGACGAAGTCGTAGAGGACCGGGGAGACCTGGAGTCCGTGGACGGTGACGCGATCAGACATGTCAGCCTTTCGTATTGGATATATCTAGCATTGTTTTCCCTGGTTATCAGGGCAACAGCGGCATCAATGTTACTCCCCCGTAAAGCGGTTATTCGAGCGAGGCCGTCATTCCGCCGGGCGGGTCGACGATTGCCCCTGACGAGCCCTGGAGCTGCGCGATCAAAGCGTCGAGCCGGGCCAGCAGTCGGGCCCGCAGCGCCGATCCGTCGGCGGTCAGCGCCTGCTGCTCGCGCACGTATTCGGCCCGTCCCTCCCTGGTCTCGATTCGGATGGGCGCATAGCCGAGCGAGGTCAGGTCGTACGGGCTGGCCCGCATGTCGATCTCCCGCGCCCGATGGGCGAGTTCGAAGGACTCGGCCACCAGCCGCGAGTGCAGGAGCGGCGACAGTTTCGCGGTGACCCGGTAGAGGTCCATCGTCGCGTGGACGCAGCCCGGCTGTTCGTGCGCGAGTTGGCGTTCCCTGGTGAGTTCGACGACGTTGCGCCCGCGGGCCGGGTCGGTGAAGAAGCGGAAGGCGTCGAAATGGGTGCAGACGAGGTGGTTGACCTCGACGACGGCGTCGGTGCCGTCGGCGCCGAGGCGGAGCGGGAGACGGTGGCGCGGCGCGTCGGTCCGGTAGACCATCGCCCACTCGTGCAGTCCGAAGCAGCCGAAGCGGGCCGGGCGGGACGCGGTGGCGTCGAGCAGGGCGCGGGTGGTGCGCACCGTGCGTTCGCGTTGGCGCAGATAGTCGTCGCCGACCCGTGCGCCGCCGACGACCCGCTCGTACCCGCGCAACCCCGCATAGGGATGCGGTGCCCCCGGAACGGAGGGGGAGTCCGGGTCGTCGAGGATCACGCCGAACCCCGGATGCCAGCGGCGCAGCTGGGCAGGCGGATACGGGTAGTAGGTGAACAGGAAGTCGACGACGGGATGGGTCCCGCCGTGCCTGCGGTCATGCAGGTAGTCGCCGATCAGGGCGTCGATCCGTGCGCGGTGCGCGTCGGCCGCGGCCTGCCACTGCGGCGCTGGGACGCGTCGCACGGTCAGACCTGGTGCGTCGCGTCGCGCACCGTGCCCAGCAGATCCTCCACCAGGTCGGCCAGGGCGACCAACCCGACCGTGGTGCCGGTCTCGTCGACGACGGCTCCCAGGTGCGAACTGGTGCGCCGCATGTCGGTCATCGCGTCGTCGAGCATGGTCGCCGCGGAGAGCACCGGCAGCGGTCGGATCTGCTCGGCGCTGATGATGGTGTCCGGGCCGCGCCGGTCGTCGGCGATCACCCCCAGGACGTCCTTGAGGTGCAGATAGCCGCTCGCCTGGCCGTCGGGCAGGCGCACCGGGAAGCGCGAGTAGCCGGTGGCGGCGACCGCCTCCTCCACGGCGGCGAGGGTGGGGCCGGTCTGACCGGGGGCGGCATCGACCCACCGGACCCGGTCCAGCGGGATCATCACGTCGGCGATGGTGCGCCCGACGCTGGCCAGGGCGCGGGTCAGGCGTTGGTGCTCCTCGTCGTCGAGGAGCCCCTCGTCGCGGGAGTCGCCGATCATGACCGCCAGTTCGTTCTGCGAGACCGTCGAGTCGAGTTCGTCGCGCGGGGTGACGCCGACGGCCCGCAGCACCAGGTTCGCCAGCCAGTTGTATCCGGCCAGGACGGGTCGTGTGAGGCGCACGAACAGCAGGTGGATCGGCACGAGGAGCATGGCGGAGCGCTCCGGCCCGGCCAGCGCGATGTTCTTGGGGACCATCTCGCCGAGCAGGATGTGCAGGATGACGACGAGGGTCAGGGCGACGGTGAAGCTGATCGGGTGCAGCAGGGCGTGCGGCACCGACGCCCAGTCCAGCGGCTTCTCCAGCAGATGCGCGATGGCCGGCTCGCCGACCCGGCCGAGCAGGATCGAGCAGATCGTGATGCCCAGCTGTGCGCCGGCCAACATCACCGTGAGCTGCTCGGAGGCACGGATGACGGTGCGGGCGCGGGCGTAGCCGTCGTCCACCAGTGCCTCGAGACGGTCGCGCCGGGCCGAGATCAGGGAGAACTCGGCGGCGACGAAGAACGCGTTGGCCGCCAACAGGGCCACGGTCAGGAGCAGGCCCACCCAGTCGCTCATCGTCGGCCTCCCGCGTCGTCGGAGTCGGACACGGGCAGCGGCTGCAACGACACGGCGTCGATCCGGCGTCCGTCCATCGCGGTGACCCGCGCCGACCACCGTTCGGGGCCGGGGCGATCCGCCGAATGGCCGGGATCCTCCTCGTCGTCGGAGTTGCGCGCGAGGGAATCGACGACGACCTCGTCGCCGACGGCCGGGATCCGCCCGAGCAGGAACATCACCAGTCCGCCCAGCGTGTCGTAGGCGCCTTCGGCGGCACGCAACCCGGTTGCGTCCTCGACCTCGTCGAGGCGCAGCAGACCGGAGCACAGGAAGCCGTCGCCGTCGGCGGTCACCTCCTCGTTCTCGTCGTCGTGCTCGTCGGTCACCGCCCCGACGATCTCCTCGATCACGTCCTCGGTGGTGACGATGCCGGCGGTCCCGCCGTATTCGTCGATCACGACGCAGACCTCGAGCCCGCCGGAGGCGAGTTGTTCGACGACGGCGTCGCCGTCGAGACTCGCCGGAACGGTCGCGACCGGCCAGACCAGGGTGCCCAGACGGGTGGTGCGCAACTCGCGATGCGGCACGGAGAAGGCCTGCTTGATGTGGACGACGCCGATCAGGTTGTCCAGGTCGCCCTCGTGGCACACCGGGAAGCGGCTGTGGCCGGTATCGGCGGCCACCCGGACCAGGTCGTCGACGGTGTCGTCGGGGCCCAGGGTCGTCACGCGCACGCGGGGGGTCATCAGATCCTCCGCGGTCAGGTCGCCGAAGCGCAGCGACCGGTCGACGAGTTCGGCGGTGTCGGCGTCGATCGCCCCGTGCCGCGCCGAATTGCGCACGAGAGAGGCGAGTTCCTGGGGGGAACGCGCCGAGGCCAATTCCTCGGCAGGCTCGACGCCGAGGCGGCGGACCAGCCAATTCGCCGTCCCGTTGAGTCCGTTGATGGCCCATCGGAACACCGTCGAGAACGCGACCATCGGCGCGGCGGTGAGACGGGCCGTGGTCAACGGGGCTGCGATGGCCAGGTTCTTGGGGACCAGCTCGCCCAACACCATCGACAGCGAGGTGGCGAGGATCAGCGCGAGGGCGGTGGACAGGCCGCGGTGCCAACCGTCGGGGATGTGCATCGCGTGCAGCGCCGGGTCGATGAACCGGGCCAACACCGGTTCGGCCAGGTAACCGGTGATCAGGGTCGTCATGGTGATGCCCAGTTGGGCACCGGACAACTGGAACGAGAGGGTTCGGTGCGCGCGCTCCACCTGTCGGGAGCGCAGGTCGCCGCGGGTGGCGACGTCGTCGGCGATCGTGGAGCGCTCCAGGGCGGTCAGCGAGAACTCGGCGGCCACGAAGACCGCGGTGCCGACCGTTAGCGCCAGGAATCCGACCACGGCCGCGGTGGTCGTGGCTATGTCGGCCCAGTCCACCCGCTCACCACCCGCCCGGCAGCGGTCGGCCCTCGGCGAATCCGGCCGCCGACTGGATGCCGAGGACGACCTTCTCGTGCAGGTCGGCCAACGTGCGGGCACCGGTGTAGGTCGCGGTGGAGCGGACGCCCGAGCAGATGTGGTCGATCAAATCCTCGACGCTGGGCCGCACCGGGTCGACGCGGATGCGCGAGCTGGAGATTCCCTCCTCGAACAGCGACTTGCGTGCCCGGTCATAGGCGGCGTCGTCGGCCGAGCGGGCGGCGACAGCTCGTTTGGACGCCATCCCGAAGCTCTCCTTGTAGTGGCCGTGCTCGTCGGCGAGCAGTTCCCCCGGCGACTCGTAGGTCCCGGCGAACCAGGACCCGATCATGACGTTGGACGCACCGGCGGCGATGGCCAGGGCCACGTCGCGCGGGTGGCGCACGCCGCCGTCGGCCCACACGTGCGCACCGAGTTCACGGGCGGCGGCCGCGCATTCGACCACCGCGGAGAACTGGGGGCGCCCGACACCGGTGACCATGCGGGTCGTACACATGGCACCCGGGCCGACGCCGACCTTGACGATGGTGGCACCGGCTTCGACCAGGTCGCGGGTGCCGACCGCCGAGACGACGTTCCCGGCGACCAGCGGGAGGCCCAGGTCCGCCGCGGCGACCGCCCGCAGTGCGGCGATCATCTTCTCCTGGTGGCCGTGGGCGGTGTCGATGACCAGGGCGTCGGCACCGGCGGCCGCGAGTTCCTCCGCGCGGGCCACCACGTCGCCGTTGATGCCGACGGCCGCGGCGACGCGCAGCCGACCCGACGAGTCGACCGCGGGGGAGTAGATCCCGGCGCGCAGGGCGGCGACCCGGGTCAGGACGCCGACCAGGAGTCCCGCCTGGTCGACCAGGACCGCCAGCTCGGCGTTGTGCTCGACCAGGGCGTCGAACACCGCGCGCGGGTCGGTCCCGGCCGGCAGCACGGTGAAGTGGGTGTCGAGCACGGTGCGGACCCGGCTGAACCGGTCGACGCCGGCACAGTCGGCCGCGGAAACCACGCCGAGCGGAGTGCCCGCGGCGTCCACGACGACGGCCGCGCCGTGGGCCCGCTTGGTGAGCAGCGCCGCGGCGTCGGCGACCGAGTCCTCCGGGGAGAGGATCACCGGGGTGTCGGCGACGAGGTCGCGCGACTTCACATATCCGATCTGCTCGGTGGCCGCCGCGATGGGCAGGTCCTGCGGCAGGACGACCAACCCGCCGCGGCGGGCCACCGTCTCGGCCATCCGCCGCCCGGCGACCGCGGTCATGTTCGCCACGACGATGGGGATGGTCGTCCCGCTGCCGTCGACGGTGCTCATGTCCACGTCGAACCGCGACGTCACGTCGGACCGGTTCGGGATGATGAAGACGTCGTCGTAGGTCAGGTCGTAATCCGGGCGGTGCCCGGCGTGGAAACGCATCGGCGTCCTTGGGTCGGGGTCAGGCGGTCACTTCGGAGCGGTCGCCGCTCCACAGGGTGTGGAAGCTCCCGTCGGCGTCGATCCGGCGGTAGGTGTGGGCGCCGAAGTAGTCGCGCAGCCCCTGGGTCAGTGCCGCGGGGAGTCGCTCGGCGCGCAGTGCGTCGTAGTAGGACAGCGACGAGCCGAAGGCCGGCACCGGCACGCCCATCGTGGCCGCGGTCGCGACGACCCGGCGCCAGGCGTCGATGCCGGATTCGACGGCTTCGCGGAAGTACGGCGCCAGCAGCAGGCTGGGCAGCTCCGGGTCCGCGGCATAGGCCTCGCGGATGCGGTTGAGGAACTGGGCCCGGATGATGCAGCCGCCGCGCCAGATCGTGGCGAGGGCGCCGGGGTCGACGTTCCAGCCGTATTCGCGGCTGCCGGCGGCGATCTGGTCGAAGCCCTGGGCGTATGCGACGACCTTCGAGGCGTACAGCGCCGCCTTGATGTCGTCGATGAAGGCCGCGGCGTCGGTCGGGGCGGCGGCCAGGTTGCCGGCGGCCAGGCCCTGCGCGGCGTCGCGCTGTGCGCGGGAACTGGAGAGGGCGCGGGCGAACACGGCCTCGGCGATCCCGGTCACCGGGATGCCCAGGTCCAGGGCCGACTTCACCGTCCAACGGCCGGTGCCCTTCTGACCGGCCTCGTCGACGATGACGTCGACGAGCGGCTTGCCGGTCTTCGCGTCGACCTGGGCGAGCACGTCGGCGGTGATCTCGATGAGGTAACTGGCGAGTTCGGTGCCGTTCCACTCGCGGAACACGTCGGCGATCTTCTCGACGGGCAGGTCGAGCACCTTGCGCATCAGGTCGTAGGCCTCGCCGATGAGCTGCATGTCGGCGTACTCGATGCCGTTGTGCACCATCTTGACGAAGTGGCCGCTGCCGTCGGGGCCGATGTGCGTGCAGCACGGCTCGCCGTCGACCTGGGCGGCGACCTTCTCCAGCATCGGGCCGACTGCCCGGTACGACTCGGCGGGGCCGCCGGGCATGATCGCGGGGCCCAGCAAGGCGCCCTCTTCGCCGCCGGAGATGCCGGCGCCGATGAACAGCAGACCGCGCTCGGCCAGGCTGGCCTCGCGGCGGATCGTGTCGGTGTAGAGCGCGTTGCCGCCGTCGATGATGATGTCGCCCGGTTCGAAGACCGCGGCGAGCTCCTCGATGACCGAGTCGGTCGCGTCGCCGGCCTGCACCATGATCAGAGCGCGGCGCGGGCGCTCGAGAGCGGCCGCGAACTCCGCCATCGTCTCGGTGCGGATGAAGTCGCCGTCGCCCCCGTGGTCGGCGATCAGGGCGTCGGTCTTGGCGATCGATCGGTTGTGCAGCGCAACGGTATAGCCGTTGCGGGCGAAGTTGCGGGCGATGTTCGAACCCATGACGGCGAGGCCGGTGACCCCGATTTGAGCGCCGGACGAGGAAGAAGTCATGGATGTCAGCTTAGCCGCCGAGGATCCGCGACAACTCGACGAGCCACGGGACGGCGACGGCGATCGTCGGGACGACCAGGACGGTGGCGGCCGCGGCATAGGCCAGCAGGGCCGTCCAGGAGGAGTTCGGCACGGCCAGACGGTTGATGCGGGCGACCGTGGTGGAGCCGCCGGCGGCGAGCGCGCCGACCGGTGCGCTGGAGTCCGAAACGGCGACGAGCGCGCGGGCGAGCGTCGTCGGGCTGGTCCTGGCGACGGCCTGGTCGTCGGCGAGGGCCTCGGCGAGGAGTTCGACCGCCCCGAGTGCGGATTTGCTGCGGACGAATCGGGGGAAGGCGGCCTGCAGCGCGATGAAGGCCTCGATCACCAGGTCGTGGCGCGCCCGCAGATGCGCGCGCTCGTGGGCGAGCACGGCGCGCAGCTCGTCGTCGGAGAGGCGCTCCACCGCCCCGTCGGTCACCACGACGCGGCGTTGGCGCCCGGGGAGGCAGTAGGCGAGGGGATGGTCGACGGCCAGGCGGCGCACGTAGCGCGCCCGCAGCGGGTGGTCGTCGCAGACGACGGGTTCGTCCAGAGTGGCGGTGAGGTCGACGAGGCGGCGGTGCATCGATCGCCGCGCGCGGGTCCGGACGCCGACGCGGATCGTCGTGACGACGAGTCGGGCGCCGACCAGCAGGGTCGCGGCGAGGGCGCCGACCGAGAGCAGCCAGAGCGGCCAACCGAGTCGGTCGATCTCGGCGGTGATGCTGGTCGTCGGGGTGCCGTCGGGGCCGGGGCGCAGGAGGTTGGCGGCGATCGCCAGTCCGGCGCTGAAGGCGGAGAGGACGGCGGCCAGCGCGATGGCCTGCCACAGTGCGATTGCCGCCCGCGGAGCGCGCATGGGCCATCGTGCGCGTGAGAGCAACTCGGGCACGGGGCCGACGAGCAGCAGGCACAGGAGGCCGAACGCGACCGCGGTCACGTCGGATCGGTGCGTTTCTCGGTGCGGCGCGCCTCACTGACGGCGAGGGCGTCGAGTGCGGAGCGCAACGCCTCGGCCTCGTCGGCACTGACCTGGCCGACGAAGGAGACGAGCGCCGCCTCGCGGGATCCGGGGGCGTCGGCGGAGTCGAGGACGTCGACCATCAGGCTGGCCACCAGGTCTTCGCGATGGTGGGCCGCCTGGTACTTGTGCGCCCGGTCGTCGCGGATCTGGGTGACGAGACCCTTCTTCGCCAGTCGCTGAAGCACGGTCATGACGGTCGTGTAGGCGAGCTGCCGGGATTGATTGAGGGATTCGTGGACCTGGCGCACGGTTTGCGGGGCAGTCGAGTCCCAGAGCGCGTCCATGACCGCCCGTTCGAGATCGCCCAACGCATTCATCCTTTTCATACTACCGATTCGCGAACGGGTGCTTTGCGTGGGAGTGGGACGGGTGTCGATCGTTGTGGTCACTGGTGCTCCTGACGCGTTTCGCGGGTTCTTTGCGAGGCGATTTGACAACTAGGTAAGGCTAGCCTACATTACTAATTACGCTGATCGCGCGAGTGTCCTGAGGGCTGCAGAGACCCCCGATCCACGGCACGGCAGGCCCCACGTAGTAGGAGAACGTGGGGCCTGCCGCTGTATTCCCACCGATTCACACCACCCCGGCGGAACGGCCCGGGGTTAGCCTGTCGATATGACGGAGAAGAAGCAGCTCTTGCGCGAGGACCCGCAGCGCCCGACCGGACTCGACGCCCATCTTGGCATGGAGATCGAGGAGGGGACCGGCGACGGCGTCGTGGCCCGGATGCCGATCACGCCCAATCATCACCAGCCGTTCGGCATTGTCCACGGCGGTGTCTACTGTGCCATCGCCGAGAGCGTCGCCAGCATCTCCGGCTTCCTGTGGCTGCAGGAGACCGGGATCGGCGGCAGCGCCGTCGGCGTGAACAACAGCACCGATTTCATCAAGTCGGTGCCGGAGGGAACGATCGTCGCGCGGTCGGTGCCGATCCACCGGGGCAAGCGCCAGCAGCTGTGGCAGGTCGACATGACCCTCGAAGACGGCACCCTGCTGGCCCAGGGGCGCGTGCGCCTGCAGAACATCTGAGCGGCTCGTCGAAGGGGGTTATGCCGAGGTTTACTGCGCTATGGCGACAGCAAACCTCGGCGTAGGCGAACGTTGGCGATTGTTATCGGCGGTTGCCAACAGTTCGCCGCTGTCCACAGGGCGGGCGTCGTCGTGGGTTTGACCGCGGCGGGTGAGGGATGGCGTCGGCGACACTGAGCGGCATGGCCAGCAACGTGTTCGATGATGAGCGGATCGCCGGTGTTCTGTTCACCCAAGATGGCGTGATCACACGGCAGCAGGCTCTGAACTGTGGCCTCACCGAGGGGGAGGTGCGACGGAAACTGCACCGTCGGGAGTGGGTGCGGATGAGCTCGGGCGTGTATCTGACCCACACTGGTACTGCCTCGTGGCGGCAATGGGCGTGGGTCGCGGTGCTCGCCGTCCCGGGGGCCGTGCTCAGTCACGAGTCGGTGCTCTGCCTGATGGGTATACGTCCGCCGGCCGGTGCGATTCACGTCGCGATCGACAGGAAGGCGTTCGCCCCACGTCTGTCCGGTGTCAGGGTGCATCGGTATGCGCAGCTGGACGAGCGGGTGGCGCGGCACCGAAACCCGCCGCACGTACGGATCGAGCATGCGGCGTTGGATGTTGCTGCGGCGGCGGAGTCCGAGATGGGAGCAATCGCGGTGCTTGCTGAGGTGGTCCGGGAGCGTACGACGACGCCGGCTCGCATTCGCGAAGCGATGGCGTCGCGGGAACGCTGCCGACGTCGAGCATTCCTCGACGGGTTGCTCGGCGACATTGCCGGCGGAACGTGTTCAGTACTCGAGCATCGCTATCTCGCTGATGTCGAGCGGCCGCACGGCTTGCCCAAGGGGCGTCGGCAAGCGCCGACGACGGTGGGACGCCACGGCTTTCGTGACGTGCTGTACGAGGAGGCTGGACTTATCATCGAGCTGGATGGACGGTTCGGCCACGACGACGCTCGGTCGCGCGACGCGGATCTGGAGCGCGACCTCGACGCCGCGGTGTACGCGAGCCTGCAGTCACAGAGGATCGGTTGGGGTCAGGTGGTGGAGCGTCCCTGCGTGACTGCTGAGAAGATCGCACAGTTGCTGACCGATCTGGGCTGGAAAGGGGTGTTCAAACCCTGCCCGAAATGCACTGTGCCGAGGTCTACTGCGGCATAGTGACAGTAAACCTCGGCATAGGCGTCAGATAGGCGACTACGCGCCCTGTCTGCGCTGGGCGCGGGCCATCTTCTCCTGGATCTCCTCGGCCTCGCGCCGTTCGAGCTCGGACAGCGCGCCCATCGCGGTGCGGGCGTAGACCTGCTGCTCGGTGACCGCCAGCTGGGTGCGTCCGCGCGTGGTGAACGCGAAGAACCAGTTGATGAAGGTGTTGAGGCGGTTGCGGAAGCCGACCAGGTACACTAGGTGCAGCATCAGCCAGCCGAGCCACGCGAAATAGCCCTCGGTCTCGAACTTCTTCTTGGTGAACGGGATCGGGACCTGCATCACCGCGGCATAGCGCGAGATGGTGGCCATCGAGCCCTTGTCGAAGTAGGAGAAGGGTTTGCGCTGGTCGGGGGTCTGGCCGCGCAGTTCGGCCTTGATCGCGTCGGCGGCGTAGCGCCCGCCCTGGATGGCCCCCTGTGCGACGCCGGGCACCCCGTCGACGGCCATCATGTCGCCGACGACGAAAACGTTGGGGTGATCGGGGACGGTGAGATCGGGGCCGACCTTGACCCGCCCGGCACGGTCGAGTTCGACGCCGGTCTGCTCGGCGAGGACCTTGCCCAGCGAGCTGGCCTGCACGCCGGCCGACCACACCTTGCACTGGGCCTCGATGCGGCGGACGGTGCCGTCGGAGTCTTTCACCTCGAGGCCGTCGTAGTCGAGGTTGGTGACCATCGCGTTGAGCTGGATCTCGACGCCGAGCTTCTCCAGGCGCCGCTGCGCCTTGGCGCTCAGTTTGGGGCCGTAGGGAGCGAGGACGGCCGGCGCCGCGTCGAGCAGGATCACGCGCGCCTTCGTCGGATCGATGTGGCGGAAGGCGCCCTTGAGCGTCCGGTCGGCCATCTCGGCGATCTGCCCGGCCATCTCGACGCCGGTGGCACCCGCGCCGACGACGACGAAGGTGAGCAGCTTCTCGCGCTCGGCCGGGTCGTCGGAGAGCTCGGCCTGCTCGAAGGCGCCGAGGATGCGTCCGCGCAATTCCAACGCGTGGTCGATCGTCTTCATACCGGGCGCGTACTCGGCGAACTCGTCGTGGCCGAAGTAGGACTGATCGGCGCCGGCGGCGATGATCAGACTGTCGTAGGGAGTCACGGTCACGCGCTCGAGCAGTCGCGACGTGACGGTCTGCGCGTTGACGTCGATCTCGAAGACGTCACCCAGGAGGACCTGCGAGTTGCGCTGGTCGCGCAGGATGATCCGCGTGGCGGGGGCGATCTCGCCCTCGGACACGATTCCCGTCGCGACCTGGTACAGCATCGGCTGGAACAGGTGGTGGGTGGTGCGCGCGATCAACGTGACGTCGACGTCGGCCTTCTTGAGTCGTTGCGCTGCGAAAAGCCCGCCGAATCCGGAGCCGATGATGACGACGCGGTGGCGGGCGGGGCTGGTTGCGGTGTCACTCGTGGTCACCCCCAGACCTTATCGCCTCATGCCCCGGCTAGCGCGTCGGGCAGGCGATGACGCCCGACGACGGCGCCGCGCCGGGTCGTCGCAGCGGTGTCGACGCCCGCCGCCGTCACGAGGTCGATGCGCGACGTGGTCGCGGTGTGCATCTCCCAGTGGTGGCGCAGCACCTCGTACTCGACCTCGTAGTCGTCGTCGAGCAGGGTGGGCACCCGGCGCATCCCGATCTTCTGCAGCACCTTGCGCGACGCGGCGTTCTGCGGCGAGGTGCCGGCGAAGACGCGCTGGGCGCGGTGCTCGGTGAACGCCGCGCGGAGGATCGCGATGGCCGCCTCCGTCGCGAGGCCGCGACCCCAGAGGTGGTGCGGCAGGCGGTAGGAGAGCTCCAGTTCGGTCCGGCTGCTGTGTCGCGGCCGTCGCAACTCGATCCACCCGGCGAACTCCGCGGTGTCCTTGAGGATCAGGGTGCGGATACCGGTCCCGTGGGCGGTGTACTCGGCGCGGGCGCGGGGGATCGTCCAGTCGACGATCTGCGCCCGGGGCGTCGGCGACCCACCGTTGACGAAACGCATGACCCGCGGGTCGGCATCGAGGGCGACCATGGCCGGGGCATCGTCGAGAAGCACGGGGCGCAACCACAGGCGCGCCGTGTCGATGATCACGTGGGAACTCTAACGGCTCCGGCGCCCGTGAGCGACGAGCCACGCGGGGAGTCGGATAGAAAACGGATCAGTGTGCGCGGCGCCGGCGGAACTCGACCGGATCGCCCCGATGCTCGTCGAGGATCGCGCGGATCGCGTCGGAAACCGGTTCGGTCGACCCCGCGGAGTTCATGGTCACGACCGTGGTCTCGGCAAGCGCGCACACGGTGCCCTTCGCGTCGCGCAGCTCGTAGCCGAATTCGAAAGAGGAGCGCCCGAGGTTGCTGATCGAGCAGTGGATGCGCACGGGTTCGGGGGAGTAGTGCAGGATCGCGCGGTACTCGATCTCCTGCCTCGCCACCAGCAGGTGGATCCCGCGGCGCTGCTCTCCGAACCAGCGGTGGAAGGCCTCCACCCGCGCCTGCTCGAAGAGCCGGGCGATCTGCACGTTGTTGACGTGTGCGAGTGCGTCCATATCGCCCCAGCGAAGCGGGATTTCGAAGACATCGGCAGTTGTGGTCACCCTTGGCAGCCTAATTCGCGGCGGCGACGGTGCTGTCGGGGGACGGCGCTACTATCCCGGTGATGCTGACAGTCCACCGCGCCGAGCGCGCCGACACCCTGGTCGAGGTGCTGGCGGCGACAATG
This sequence comes from Gordonia sp. X0973, assembly GCF_013348785.1. NCBI lineage: Bacteria > Bacillati > Actinomycetota > Actinomycetes > Mycobacteriales > Gordoniaceae > Gordonia > Gordonia sp. X0973. Next base: position 1,910,523 of record NZ_CP054691.1, on the reverse strand, counting down.
GCCGCACCGCTGGCCGATCCGATGCGGCCGGAGGTCGTGGCGGTGGCCGCGCACGGGGTCGAGCGGTGGCTGGCCCAGCAATTGGCCGTTTCGCTCGGCAGCGGTGGCACCGGTGACGGCATTGCCGCGAACATCGACTTCCTGACCGCCGCGCGACTACTGTCCCGGGTCACCGATCCGCTGACTGCGGCGCACGGGGTCGACGCGCAGGCGTGGCAGGCGGATGACCTGCTGTGGTCGGTGCTCGCCGCGCTGGACGACTCGCTGGCCGATCCGGCGTTGACGATGCTGGCGCGCCATCTCGAGGCGGCCGGCGACGACGAGTGGGCGGGGCGCAGACTGGCGACGGCCACGACCATCGCCCGGCTCTTCGCCGCGTACGGCTGGCAGCGTCCGCAGATGGTCGCGGCGTGGGCGCGCGGCGACGACGTGAGCGGCGCCCGCGTCGACGGTGATGAGGTCGCGCTCGACGAGTCGCAGCGCTGGCAGCCGCTGCTGTGGCGGAGGGTCCGCGACGACGTCGGCGGGCCGCATCTCGCGGAGATCCTGCCGGAGGTGCTCGGCGCCCTGCGCGAGGAACCCGATCGGGTGGACCTGCCGGAGCGGCTCTCGATCTTCGGCCCGACGCGGATCCCGCAGATGCTCCGGGAACTGCTCGACGGGATCGCGCGCCACCGCGACGTCGGCCTGTACCTCCCGCATCCCAGCCCGCAGTTGTGGAGCACCGTCGCTGCAGCGCCCGCCCCCGGACCGCGCCCGCGCGCTCGGCGCGCCGCACCCCGGCTGTCCAATGCGCTGCTCGCCAGCCTGTCGCGCGACGTGCAGGAACTGCAGGAATCCCTCGGCGCGACGATCGACCACGACGAGTACCACGCCGCCGCCGACGGAACACCGAGCACGTTGCTGGGTGCGCTGCAGACGGCGTTGCGGACCGATACCGCGACGGCGGCGGTCGGGCTGCGGGCCGACACCTCGCTGGAATTCCACTCCTGCCACGGCCGCGACAGGCAGGTCGAGGTGCTGCGCGAGCGGCTGCTCCGGCTGTTCGACGACGACCCGACGCTGGAACCGCGCGACGTGCTCGTCATGTGTCCGGACATCGAGGACTTCGCGCCCCTGATCAACGGTGCCTTCTCGTCGGAGGGCGCGCCGCACAAGGCGGCCGGCCTACGGGTCCGGCTGGCCGACCGGGGGCTTCTCGCCACGAACGACGTACTCGACGTGCTGCTGCGGGTGATCGCGCTCGGCGTCGGCCGGGTCACCGTCAGCGAACTCCTCGACCTGGCCGCGACGCCGCCCGTCCGGCGCCGGTTCGGATTCACCGACGACGAGTTGGACAGCCTCGCGACCTGGGCCGAGCGCGCCAATATCCGATGGGGGGTCGACGCAGTGCAGCGCCGCCGCTACGGTCTGGCCGGCTTTCCGCAGGGCACCGCCGAGGCCGGCGTGAACCGGATACTGCTGTCGGTGGCCGCCGACGAGTCCGACGGCCAATGGCTGGGCACCGCGTTGCCGCTGGGCGGGATCGACTCCAGCGACACGGAGACCGTCGGCCGCTTCGCCGAGTACGTCGACCGCGTCGGTGCGTTGTTCGCGGCGATCGGCGATTCCCGTTCCGGCCGGGACTGGGCGGAACTCCTCACCGACGCCGTCGACCTGCTCACCGACACGGACCGGGAATCGGAATGGCAGCGGGCACAGGCGGTGCGGTTGGTGCGCGACTCGCTGACCGGCGAACTCACGCTCAGCCCGTCGGATGTGCGCGACCTGATCGAAGACCTGGTGGCGGCGACGCCGACCCGCTCGAACTTCTGCACCGGGGAACTCACCGTCTGTTCGATGGTGCCGATGCGCTCGGTGCCGCATCGGGCGATCATCCTGCTGGGCATGGACGGCGAGGCGTTCCCGCGCACCCAGTGGGTCGATGGGGACGACATCCTCGCCGTCGCCCCGCTGGTCGGGGAGCGCAGCGCGCGCGACGAGGACCGACAGGCCTTCCTCGACGCGATCACCGCGGCCCGCGACCACCTGCTGGTCTTCTACACCGGCGCCGATCCGATCAACGGCTCCCCGGTGCCGCCGTCGGTGGTGGTGAGCGAGCTGCTGGACTCGGTGACGGCCCTGGCCGGTCCCGAGGTGGCCGCGGCGGCGGTGACGTCGCACACCCTGCATGCCTTCGACGTGCCGAATTTCCAAGGCGCGCAGCCGTTCTCGTACGACCGGACGCTGCTGCCCGGGGCGCGGGCGCTGGCCGCGGTGGCGGCCGGCCGCGGTGGCGGCGACCCGTGGCCGACGATGGCCGGCGATCTGCCGCCGCGCCCGACCGGTGACGTCGACCTCGCCGATCTGGTGGCCTTCCTGGTCAACCCGGCCGACGGGTTCATCCGGCAGCGCCTGGGGATCGCGGTCCCGCGCCCGGCGGAATCGGCGCCCGATCAGCTGTCGGTGGACCTCGACGGGCTGGAGCGCTGGGGCGTCGGGAACCGGCTGCTGACCGCGCTGCTGCGGGGCGCGGACCCGGCCGACGCCCGCGCCGCGGAATTCCGTCGCGGCACGCTGCCGCCCTTCCAACTCGGCATGCAGGCGCTGTCGCCGGTCTCGGCGAAGGCGCAGGCGTTGGCCGAACGGGCCGTGGTCGAGCGGTCCGGGGCCGCGCGGACCGTCGACATCCGCGTCGACCTACCCGGCGGGCGGCGCCTGTACGGCACCGTGCCGGATGTGTACGACAACGGCCTGGTGACCGTGACGTACTCGTCGATCCGCGCCAAACAGCGCCTGGAGACCTGGATTTCGCTGCTCGCGCTCGCCGCGGGGGCATCCGATTCGGTCGCCGGTGCGTGTGTGATCGGAAGTCAGGGGCACGGCATCGCGGTGCGCCGATACACCCCCGTCGACGATGCGGCCGACCTTCTCGCCGCGCTCGTCGCCCTGCGGGACGCCGGCCTGAACTCGCCGTTCGCCCTGCCGCTGGACGCCGCGGAGACCGCGTCGCAGACCTACGGCAACTCCGGAGACCCCGGTTCCGCGATGAACCGCGCTCGCAGCCGCTTCGAGTACGACCGCTTCGTGCAGAACGCGGCGGTGTCGCTGCTGTTGACCGGCGACCCCGACGCACCGGTCACCTTCGACGACTGTGCGCGCTCGGTCCCCGCCGATCTCGCCATCGACACGCCGTGGACCGGAAGCCGCGATCTGCCCGGGTTCCTGCGCGCGGCACTGTTGCTGTTCGCCCCCCTGAACCGCCAGGAGGAGACCAGGTGAGCCCGCGCGCATTCGACCTGGCCGACCCATTGCCGGCCGGCACCCTGGTGCTGGAGGCGAGCGCGGGCACCGGCAAGACCTATGCCATCGCGGCGCTGGCGGTGCGGTTCGTGGCCGAGGGCACGCCGATCTCCCGGGTCCTGATGGCGACCTTCTCCAATGCCGCGTCGACGGAGCTGCGCGACCGCACCCGTATCCGGCTGCGCGAGTGTGCCGAGGCGCTGGCCGACGCCGAAGCGGCGCCATCGGCCGACGACGAGTTGGTGGCGCTGCTCGCGCGGGGAACGGCCGCGGAGGTGGAGCGGCGGCGCGAGAACCTGCTGGCCGCGCTGTCGGACTTCGACGCCGCGACGATGGCCACCACGCACACCTTCTGCAACCGGATGCTCTCGGTGCTCGGCTTCCTGGGGGAGCGCGACCAGCACTACGCGCTCGTCGAGGACGCCGACGACCTGGCGCGCGAGGCCGGGCGCGACCTCTACCTGCAGCGGTTCGCCGGGCAACCCGACGACGACTTCCCGTTCGCCGCCGCCGAGGTCGTCGCGCGCGACGCGGTGCGCAACCCCGCCACGCTGCTCGCCCCGGTGGACCAGAACGCCGCGGGCGGGATCTCCTGGGTGCGCTTCGCCACCGCCGTCCGCGACCGGGTGCGCACGCGCAAGCGGTGGTCGCGCATCCGCACCTACGACGACCTGCAGGGGAGGCTCTACGAGACCATCACCGACCCGGAGGTCGGGGCCGCGGCCTGCGAACGGATCCGGGGTCGCTACGACGTGGTCCTCGTCGACGAGTTCCAGGACACCGATCCGCAGCAGTGGGAGATCCTGCGCCGGTGCTTCCACGGCCACCGGCCGATGATCCTCGTCGGTGATCCCAAGCAGTCCATCTACGCCTTCCGCGGCGCCGAGGTGCTGAGCTACCTCGCCGCAGCCCGGGCCGCGCAGGAGCAGCGCAGCCTCACCGACAACTGGCGCTCGGACGGCCCGCTGGTCGACGCGTTGGGAAAGATCCTCGTCGACGCGGAGTTGGGTGATCAGCGCATCGTGGTACACCCGGTGCGCGCCCGTCGGGAGCAGCCCCGAATCGTCGGCGCGCCACCCGTGCGCCTGCGGTACTTCACTCGCCGGGACTTCACCAAGCACACCCAGGACGGTACGACACCGCTCGTGCCCGGCGTCCGCGAGCGGGTGATCGCCGACGTCGCCGACGACATCGCCGCGACACTCGCCTCGGCGGCCCGGATCGTCGGTGCCGACGGGGTGCGGAGGCCGATCGAGCCGGGGGATATCGCGGTGCTCCTGCGGACCAACCAGACCATCGAGCCGCTGCAACGGGCCTTGGGCGCACACGGCATCGCCACCGTCGTCGCCGGTGGGCAGAGCGTCTTCGCCACCGATGCCGCGCGCTACTGGGCCTATGTCCTGGCCGCGCTCGAGAAGCCGTCGGACTCCCGACGGGTGCGGCTCGCCGCGATCACGCCGCTACTCGGGCGCACCCCGGCCGAGCTGGACGCGGGTGGCGAGGCCGGGGTCGGCGACCTCGCCGCCGACCTGGCCAGATGGGCGCACACTTTCGACGCGGGCGGTCCGTCGGCGATGGTGTCGCAGATCGTCGCCGACCGCGGGGTGGCCCAGCGCGTCCTGCGGCTGGCAGACGGGGAGCGCCTGCTCACCGACCTGCTGCAGATCGCCTCGCTGATGGGCGAACAGGTCGCCGAGACCGGCTGTGGACTCACCGGATTGACCGCCTGGCTGGGCGAATGCGTGGCCGACAGCGCCGGCCGGCAGCGCCGCTCGAACCAGACTCGACGCCTGGACCGCGACACCGCCGCCGTCCAGCTGATGACGGTGCACGCGAGCAAGGGGCTGGAGTTCCCGGTCGTGTACGTCCCCTTCGGCTGGGACGGGGTGCGGCCGTCGAAGCCGAAGACCTTCACCTTCCACGACGACGACGGGGTGCGCCACCTCGACGTCGGCGGGATGACCGCCCCCGGCTATCACGAGCGCTTCCGCCGGGCCGAGGCCGAGGCCGCCGGTGAGGAGCTGCGCCTGCTCTACGTCGCGCTCACCCGGGCGCGGTCGCAGGTGGTGGCCTGGTGGTCGCCGAGCACCACCACCCCTGGCGGCGCGCTGCACCGCGTCCTGTTCACCGCCGTCGAGCGCGCCGCCGCGGCGCGCACCGGAGGACGCCTCCCCATCCCCGACGCGGTGCCGCTGTTCGACGATGCGCGTGAGGAATCGGTGCTGCGCGATGTGGCCGGCTTCCACCCGGGCATCGTCGTCGAACACGCCGGCGAGCACGGTCGGCAGCCGCGCTGGCATCCGCCGACTCCGGTCGGCGGCGACGGCGAGGGATTGTCGGTCGCGGAGTTCGGCCGGAGCATCGACACCGGCTATCGACGCAGTTCGTACTCGTCGATCGTGCGCGCGGCACACGAGGCGGCCCACGCCGTCGCGGTCGCCGAGCCGACGGTGGGCAGCGAGCCCGACGAGCGGGTGGTGCGCGACGGCGAGCTTCTCGACGAGCCCGCCGACGATCAGACCGAGGCCGACGGCACGGCCCCGATTCCGACGGGCACGCCGTCGTTGATGAACGGGATGCCGTTCGGCGCGCGCTTCGGCACGCTGGTCCACGAGGTCCTCGAATACGTCGACACCGACGCGCCCGACATGTCGGCCCACATCGGCGAGCTCTGCGAGGTGGGGGCGCGGCGCTCGGCTTTCGACGTCGACGTGGACGCGCTGGCGCGGGCGCTGATCGGGGTGATGACGACGCCGCTGGGCTTGGGTGTGGGAGGCGCGGCGGACCTGTGGTCGGTCAAACCGGCCGACCGACTCAGCGAGATGGAGTTCGAGCTGCCGCTTGCCGACGCCGACGGCGGCTTCGATCTGGCGTCGGTCGCGGCACTCATGCGCCGACACCTGCCCGCCGACGATCCGCTGCGTCCCTATGCCGAGGAGGTGGCCGTCGTCTCCGACGAACGGTTCCACGGGTTCCTCACCGGCAGCATCGACTCGGTGCTGCGGATCCGCGGCGCCGGTGAGCCGAAGTTCGTGATCGTCGACTACAAGACCAACCGGATCCAGCCGGGTGATCTGGTCGCCGAGGTCTTCTCCACCGAGGCGATGGCCGCGGAGATGATGGCGTCGCACTATCCGTTGCAGGCGCTGCTCTACTCGGTGGCGTTGCACCGCTATCTGCGCTGGCGGCTGCCCGGGTATGCGCCGGAGACCCATCTCGGGCCGGTGCAGTACCAATTCGTCCGGGGCATGGTCGGCCCGGATACCTCCGCGGGCTGCGGCGTCTTCACCTGGCACGTCCCGTTCCGGCTCGTCGTCGACCTGTCCGACCTCCTCGCCGGGGTGCGTTCATGACCGGCACCACGGGAGTCGAGGCCGTCGGCGCGAAGCCGGACCCCCGCGGCGCCGACATCGCCGTCGGCGAAACCGGATTCCTGCGGCCGTTCAACGAGGCGGGGGTGTTGACCAGCGCCGACGTGCAGGTCGCGCGCCGACTGGCGGCACTGTCGGATGACGCCGCGGCGGACCACGTGCTGCTGGTCGCGGCTCTCGCCGTGCGGGCCGTGCGCACCGGGTCCATCTGTGTCGCGCTCGACGACGTGTCCGCGCTGGACCCGGATCCGGCGAACCCGCTGCCGTGGCCGTCGGTCGACGCGATGGTCGATGCGCTGAGGAAGAGCGCTCTCGTCGTCGGCGGGAAACTGGGTCCGCTACGCCCCCTCGCGCTGGCCTATTCCGATGGCCGTCCACTGGTCTACCTGCGCAAATACTTTGAACAGGAATGGACGATCCGGCAGGTGATCGAGGCCCGCGGATCGACCAGGCCCGAGGTCGACCTCGTGGCGGCGGCTGCGGCGATCGCCGCGGTCTTCGACAGGCCGGGAGGGGAGCCGGGCGGCCAGGAGCATCCGGCCTACGACCGGCAGCGGGCGGCGGCTGCGCTGGCCGCCACCTCCTGGACCACGGTGCTCGTCGGTGGCCCGGGAACGGGCAAGACGCACACGGTGGCCCGCATCCTCGCCGTGCTCGAACGCATCGCCGCCGGCCCGATCCGCGTCGGCCTGTGCGCGCCGACCGGCCGTGCGGCGGCGCAGCTGCAGGCCTCGTTGAACCGTCAGGCCGCCGAACTCGGCGGGCAGGCGCAAGCGGCCCGGGCCCAGACGGTGCATGCGATGCTCGGGATTTGGCGCGACGGAACCGTGCGGCACGGGCCGCACAACCGGCTGCCCTACGACGTGGTGGTGGTCGACGAGACGTCGATGCTGTCCGTCTCCGCGATGAGTCTGCTGCTCGCGGCGGTCCGCCCGGACACCCGACTGATCCTCGTCGGGGATCCCCACCAACTGGTGTCGGTGGAGGCGGGCGCGGTGCTCAGCGACCTGACCGACCGGGCCCGGTCGTCGACCGCCGCGCTACCGGCGGGGTTCGCCGACCTGGCCGGATTGGCGTCGTCGGACTTCTCCGATGCCGAGAAGATCGCGCTCGCCGACGGGGTGGTCACGCTGCGCTGGGGCTACCGGTACGGCACGGCGATCGGCGACGTCGCCGAAGCGGTCAACGCCGGGAACGCCGACCGGGTGCTGGAGTTGATCGAGGCCGACGGCGCAGAGCACATCGAGCTGGTCGCGCCAGAGGAACTCGACGCCATCGCGCGCGACACCGTCGGATGGTTGACACGATTGCGGACGGCGGGTGCGGCCGGCGACGCGCGCGCGACGGTCACCGCGCTGGATTCCTACCGGATACTGTGCGCCCACCGGGACGGCCGCTACGGCGTTGCCGGGTGGTCGCGGACCGTCGACTCGTGGCGCGACGCACCCCGGCGGCGGGGGAGGTGGCAGGTCGGCGACCCCCTGCTGGTGACGTCGTCGGACCGTCGGATCGGCATCTACAACGGGGACACCGGCGTCGTCATCGCCGCCGACGCATCCGACGGCCCGAATGACGACGTGGTGGTGGCCTTCGACAAACACGGGGAGATCGTCAGACTGCACCCGTCGCAGCTGGCCGACGCCGTGCCGGCCGCGGCGATGACCATCCATCGCAGCCAGGGCAGCCAATTCGACGTGGTGACGGTGGTCCTGCCGCCCGCCGAGTCGGCGCTGTTGACCCGTGAACTGCTGTACACGGCGATCACCCGCGCCCGCCGTCGCGTGCGGATCGTCGGGACCGCCGAATGGCTGCGCGCCGCGGTCGACCGTCGCGTGGCCCGGGCCAGCGGCCTGGGCGGCGCCGTCACGGAATTCCGTGGTGAGGAGTGCTAGCGTGTTAATTACTGTAAGTCGATAGCGATTCGACCAGGGGGAACGGCATGACGTCGGCATCGTCTTATGAGCCCATCACGCGGTATCTGTCGGGTGAGCTGGCGTTCGAGGACGCGCTCCACGCCGTCACCGGGCTCAGCGTCGAACGCGCGGCGCTCGTCGGCGTGTTGGAGACCCTCGCCGCCGACACCGGGGTGGCCACCGCGTCGGTCTCGTATCACGACGAGAAGCTGCTCTCCGACGCCGGATTCCACGAGAAGCCGGGTGCGGTCGCCGTGATGACCGTGCAGCGCGACGTCCAGTTGCAACAGGTCATCTCCGAATCGTTGACCGTCAGCGAGGTCGCCGAGCGCCTCGGCGTCTCCACGGCCCGGGTGCGCCAGCGCATCGCGGCCCGGACCCTGTGGTCCTTCCTGTGGGGGGATCGGCGGCTGATGCCGTCGGCGCAGTTCACCCCCCACGGGGTGGTGCCGCATATGGACGAGGTGATCGCCCGGTTGCGGCCGGACTCCCACCCGCTCGAAGTGCACAAGATCCTGACCGTGCCGCAACCGTCGTTGACGCGGCGCAACGGCAACGCACAGTCGATCGCCGACTATCTGAGTCGCGCACCGGTTTCCGAGGAGGAACTGCAGCGCGTGCTCGACCTGGTGGATGCGGCGTCGTGGGCGACGGTCTGACCGGGCCGCCCAGCGTCGAGGAACTCAAAGGTCTCGGGCTGCGGCGCGAAGAAGTCATCGGCCTGCCGTCGGAGATCGTCTGGCGGGTTCATGCCTGTTCCGGCGAGAACGTGCTGCCGTGGAACTATCCGCGCACGTGGGGGCCGGTCCTGCGCTTCGACCACCAGCCGCGACCGCTGGGGATCCACCCCGAACACGGGATCTGGTACGGCGCCGCCGAGCCGCGCGGAGCGCTGGCCGAGGTCTTCCAGGAGACGCGGCTCATCGACCGCTTCCACGGCTCGCCGTACCTGACCGCGGCCCGGTTCACCCGCAAAGTGCGACTGCTCGACGTCGGCGGCATCGGACGCGGTGCATGGTTGACTCGGGCCGGGGCGCAATACGCGTTGGATTCGGCTCCGCACCGTATTGCGCAAGAATGGTCGCGAGCCATTCACCAGGCCTATGAGGAGATCGATGGAATCGCGTACCGGGGACGCTTCGCCGGCGGGCCGTGCGTCGCGTTGTTCGAGCGCGGCGCGGATGCGCTGCCGGAGCGGCCGGAGCTCTCGCTGCCGTTGTCGCACCCGGGATTGCACGCCGGGATCGCGACCGCCGCGATCGAACTCGGATACACGGTCCTCTGAGGTGACGCGATGACGTTCAATCCGCCGACCGGGCCGCATACCGGGGGAGGCCGACACCGATCGGGCAGCGTCCCGGCCGGGCCGCCGGGGGTGCCCCGTTCGGGATCCTGGTCGGTGCCGCCCGGTTCGGGTGCCGTGCCCGTTCCGCCGCAGGCCCCGCCGCCACCGCCGAGCACGACCGCCTACAGCGCCTACAACCCGAGTCCGTTCCCGGGCGCCTACTCCGGTCGCGTGCCCCTGCCCGAACCCGAGGACGAGCAACCCGACGACGGTTTCGACGAGGTCGAACGGCCCCGTCGTCACCCGTGGGTGCTCGCCTCGGTCGTCGGCCTCACGGTCTTCGTGGTCACCGCGACCGTCGCCGGCACCCTGTGGGCGGTGAACGACAGCCGTGCGCGACGGTCGGAGAACTACGCGGCCGACAACAAGACGACGGTGTCGGTGACCGTCACCGAAACGGACACCACCACGACGACGGTGACGGCGAAGCCGTCGCGCTCGGCGAGCCCGGACAGCTCGACCGAGAGTGGGTCGGGCGACGACAGCGATGCCAGCGCAGCCTCGTCGGGTTGGTACGCCCAATTCGGCTCGTTCACCAGCCTCGACAGCGCCAACGAGCTGGCGTCGAAGACCGGCGCCGAGGTCTACCGGGGAGAGGCGTTCGGCCAGCCCGGCCAATACGTCGTCGCGCAGCGGGAGAGTTCGAAGTCGGGTGCGCACGACGCCTGCGACATCGCCGACCAGGCGTGCATCGTCAAGCACGTCGACTAGCGCCCGTATTCTGTTGGCCATGTCGAACCCCGACGAGACCGCCCAGATCGCCGCTCGGCTGCTCGACGCGCACACCGCCCACGAGTTACGGAAGCTACTGGACCCGGCCGAGTTCGAGAAGTCCGTCGTCGACGAGGTGGACCACTTCCTCGAATTGGCCGACCGGCTCACCCTGGCCCAGGCGATTTCGGCCGAGCCGGTCAAGGACGTCGCGCGCAAGTACGCCGTCCAGATCCCCGTCGAGGGTGCGATCCCGGAGCTGGTCGGCGAGGTCGCGCGGCGCCTGTATCGCTCGAGCGTCAACGACGATTTCCGCGTGAGCGACCTGCTCGACGACCGTCACTTCGACGAATTCGCCACCGCCGTCGCCGATTTGGACGTCACGGGCCGAGTGCTGCGGCGGGTGCTCGAAGGACCGGCCACCGTCGACACCGTGGTCGAGGTGGTCACCCGCGCGGTGGGCGCGGCGGTGGACGATCCGGATGACGGACGGCGAACCGCCGACGTCGAGGATCCGGTCGCGTGGCTGCGCGGCCACGCCGTCCGCGGATTGCGCACCGCCGTGCGCCCCGCCCGCCCCGTGATCGACGCCGTGGTGGAGCGGGCGACCCGGTCGGGGGCGGGCTTCGTGTTGCGCCGCAACGAGGACCAGGCCGAGGACCTGTTGCTCGATTCGGTGCGCGACGCGTGGCGCAGCCACCGTGACGAATCGCTCGGCGCCTTCCGCGACGTGCTCACCGAAGACGACGTGGATGATGTGGTCGCGCTGATCTTCGAGTTCTGGCAGGAGTTCCGCACCACGCCGTTCGTACGCCGGCTCATCGACGAGGCGGTGGAATACGTCTTCGAGAAGTACGGCGACACACCGCTGTCGGAACTACTGGGGGAACTCGGCGTCTTCCGCGACGACCTGATCGAGGAGGCGATGCGCTTCGGCCCGCCGGTTCTCGAGCGGCTCCACGAGCGCGGCTTCCTCGATGCACTGGTCCGACGCCGTTTCGCGTCCTTCTACGAGTCGGAGGAGTTCCGCGCGGCGCTCGGGTAACCCACTGGCTCGGAGCTATATCGATGTGTTGCTGTTCGTGTCGGTTAGCGACATCAACAGCAACGCAGATCTCCGTACCACCGCTCAGCCCAGTTGCTGCCGGGAGAACTCGGTGCGCGACAGCTTGAAGCCGTAATTCTCCGGTCCCGTGCAGAACAGCGCCTCCGTCGTCGAATAGCAGCTGAATTCGGCACCGGGCACCGAGAAGTGGACGGATTCGCCGTAGTTCAGGACCGGGCCGGGGTCGCGCCACACGCCCTGCAGGATCGTGGAGCAGGGCGGCCTGTCGTACTTGAACCAGCCGACGATCCGGACGCGCACCTCGGAGTCGCCGTCGTAGAAGCCGCAGCGGGAGTCGGCGGGGGAATCATTCGGCCCGTCGTGGATCTCGCAGATGAACTCCGTCCCGACGAAGCAGGCGATATTGCGGCTGGGGACGCTGAACGAATAGCTCGCGACCGATGTCGGCGGGTTGAGTTGGAAGCCGGACGGTGCGACGGCGGTGTAGGCACCCGAGCCGTTGGGCGGAATCTGCTCCGGTGTCTCCGATGTGCTCGGCGCGGCCGTCGTCGTGGTGTCGGTCGGGGCCTCGACGGTCTTCGTCACCGTCACCTTGTCGCTGGGGCTGGCACCCGACCGGTGCCAGCTGATCTGACCGCAGGAGGTCAGCCCGAGGGCGAGTATCGGCACCGCGGCGGCCACCGCTGTTCGGGACAGGGAAAGCTTCATGCTCAGTGCTCCTTCGATGGTTGCGCGGGCAGGCGGGTCAGGGCGTGGTCGCGGTGGTTGACCGACTCGCATCCGTCGTCGGTGACGATCACGATGTCTTCGATCCGCGCGCCCCACACCCCGTCGAAATAGACTCCGGGCTCGATGCTGAACGCCATTCCGGGCGCCAGGACCAGGCTGTTGCCGGCGACGATGTACGGCTCTTCGTGGACCGACAGCCCGATTCCGTGCCCGGTGCGGTGGATGAACCGGTCGGCCAGTCCGACGGCGGCCAGGTGGTCGCGGGCCGCGGCGTCGACGGACTCGGCGGTGACTCCGGGGCGCACCGCGGCGACCGCCAGCGCCTGTGCCGCCGCCAACTCCGCATAGGCGCGGGAAATCTCCTCCGACGGTTCGCCGAAGCAGTAGGTGCGCGTGCAGTCGGAGTTGTATCCCGGCGCCACCGGACCGCCGATGTCGATGACCACGATGTCGTCCTCGCTGATGACCCGATCGGATTGCTCGTGATGCGGGTCGGCGCCGTTGGGGCCGGATCCGACGATCACGAATGCCGCCTCGAGGTGTCCCTCGTCGACGATGGCCGCGGCGATGTCGGCGGCGACGACCGCCTCCGTCCGACCCGGCCGCAACCATTCACCCATCCGCGCGTGTACGCGGTCGATCGCGGCACCCGCACGGCGCAGTGCCGCGATCTCGTCCTCGTCTTTGATCATCCGCAGGTCGCGCAGGATGTCGGTGGCCAGCAGCGGCGCCGTTCCGGTCGCCGACATGAGTGGGATCAAGTGGCCCGCGCTCATCGAGTCCGAGACCGCGACAACGGGATTCGACACGAGGCCGGTCAAGGCCAGCGCGTAGGGATCCTCCCCGTCGACCCACGGGGTGAAGCGGACCCCCAGTTCGTCGACAGCCGATTCGGCGAAGGAGGCGACCTCGAGGCGTGGGGTGACCAGGATTGGCCCGCCGGTCGCCGGGATCACCAATGCGCTGAGGCGTTCGAAAGTCTGCGCATGCGACCCGATCAGGTAGGCCAGATCGGGGCCGGGGGTGATGATCAGCGCGGCCACACCGGCGCGGTCGGCGAGTGCGGCGGCGCGCGCCAACCGGCGGCCGTAGACGGCGGCGGGGAATCGCGAGGCGCTCGTGGCGGTGGACACAGCCCAACCCTAGTCCCGAGACGGCGCAGGACGCCCCAACAGAACTGCCGATCCCATCACCCGGTCGACGGGGATCTCGATGACCACGCGCCGCGGATTCGGCTGCGGCTCCCGATACCGCAGGCCGTAGCGCCGTTCGGCTTCGCGAATCCGCATCGGGTCCCGCGACACCGAAGCCACGCCCTCGAGTGTCAACCAGCGCGGGCCGTCGACGTGGGTCACCGCGGCGCGCCCCCGACGATCGGCGTTGCGCACCTTCTGACTGCCGTCGCGGGTGATGATCCGCACCAACCGCTCGTCGGGGTCGTAGGTGAAGCCGACGGCGACGACGTGCGGCGAACCGTCGGTGCGGGTCGTCGCCAAGGTCGCCAGGTGGCGTTCGGTCAGGAAGGTCAACGCGTCGCTAGTCAGGTCGTCGGGTCCGCTCACCCCGCCAACGCTAGTCGGGGGGTTTCGCGGCCCCCGACCGGGATCCGGGGTGCGATACTGGCTGCCGTGACTGGATCAATCCTGCTATTCGGCGGCCGCAGCGAGATCGGCCTGGCGGTGGCCACGCGGCTGGCCGCCGGGCACCCGGTCGTCCTCGCCGCGCGCCGCAGCGCCGATCTGGCCGAGCAGACGGCCGCGCTGCTGGCCGCGGGGGCGACGCAGGTCTCGACCGTCGAGTTCGACGCCGACGACACCGACTCCCACCCGGCGCTGATCGACGAACTCGTCTCGCGCGGCCCGGTCGAGGCGGCGATCGTCGCATTCGGCATCCTCGGCGACGCGGCCCGTTCGGAAGCCGAGGTCGAACACGCGCTGGAGATCGCCCGGGTCGACTACCTGGCCCAGGTCTCGGTCATCACCCTGCTGGCCAACAAACTGCGCGAACAGGGGAGCGGCACCATCGTGGCCTTCTCGTCGATCGCCGGTCAACGCGTCCGCCGGGCCAACTACGTCTACGGGTCGACGAAGGCCGGGCTCGACGGCTTCGCGTCGGGCCTCTCCGACGCGCTGCACGGCACCGGGGTCCGTCTCCTGTTGGTCCGCTCCGGCTTCGTCATCGGTGCCATGACCAAGGAGCTGATGGAGAGCGGGGTGCAGCCGGCCCCCATGTCGCGGACCGCCGATCAGGTCGCCGACGCCGTGGTGCGCGCCTACCGTCGCGGCAAGTGGGTGGTGTGGGTGCCCTGGGCCATGGCGCCCACCGCCCTCGTCTTCCGCCTGCTACCGCGCTCGCTCTGGCGCCGGATGCCGCGATGACCGAGCCCGCGTTCGTCGTCGTCGGTATCGGCGCCGACGGCTGGGACGGGCTCACCGGCGCGGCGCGGCGCGAGTTGCTCGGCGCCACAACGGTTTACGGGTCGGCGCGGCAGTTGGGCCTGCTTTCCGACGAGGTGACCGCAGACCGGATTCCGTGGCACAGCCCGATGAGTGCCCATCTGCGGGAGCTGCTCGCCGATCCGGGGTCGTCGCCGATCCACCTCCTCGCCTCCGGAGACCCGATGTTCCACGGGCTCGGCACGACGGTGATCGCCGTGGCGGGGCCGCCGCGGGTCCGCGTTGTGCCGCACCCGTCGAGCGTCAGCCTCGCCGCTGCCCGCCTCGGCTGGGCGCTGGATTCGACGGAGGTCGTCTCGCTGGTCACCGGAACCGTCGACGACGTCCTGGCCGCCGCGCGCGCGGACGGGCGGCTGTTCGTCCTGTCCCGGAACGCGGCGTCGCCAGCCCAGATCGCCGACGCCTTGCACGCATCCGGTTGGGGCGACTCGACGATGATCGTGCTGGAACAACTCGGGGGGGACGCGGAACGGATGACCCGTGTGGCGGTGTCCTCCTGGGACGGGCGCGACATCGACCCACTGAATCTCGTCGCGCTGGAGTTCGGTTGTCGGGAACCGTCGACGACATCCGAATCGCTGGCGCCGGGTCTGCCCGACGATGCCTTCGACCACGACGGTCAGCTCACCAAGCAACCGATCCGGGCGCTCACCGTCGCGGCGCTGGCACCCGTTTCGGGGCAGCTGCTGTGGGATGTGGGCGCCGGATCGGGCAGCGTCGGCATCGAATGGCTGCGGGTGAACCCGACGGGCCGCGTCATCGCCTTCGAGCGCGACGAGAAGCGCGCCGCGCGGGTCGAGGCCAATGCGGCTCGACACGGGGTGGCGGGCCGGCTCACCGTCGTCGTGGGAGATGCGGCCGCGGCAGTCGCGGGCCGCGACGAGACGCCGGATGCGGTGTTCGTCGGCGGCGGACTGGACCGGGCGCTCTCGGACCGACTCTGGGCGGCGTTGGCGGAGGGTGGAATCTTCGTCGCCAACGCCGTCAGCATCCCCACGCAGCAACTCCTCGTCGAACTGTCGCAGACGCATGGCGGTGTGTTGCGCCGCGTCGCGGTCGAAGAGGTGGAACCGTTGGGCGGGGTCAGCGGCTGGCGGCCCGCGCGGGCGATCGTGCAGTGGGCGGCACGGAAATGACCGTCTACTTCATCGGTGCCGGTCCGGGTGCGCCCGACCTGATCACCCTGCGGGGCGCTGAACTGCTCGAACGGTGCCCGGTGTGCCTGTACGCCGGATCACTCGTCCCCGCCGAGATGCTCGATCGCTGTCCGCCGGGGGCGGAATTGGTCAACACCGCGCGGATGCCGCTCGCCGAGATCGTGGAGCGCATGGTCGCCGCCAACCGTGGCGGACAGGACGTGGCGCGGCTGCACTCCGGCGATCCGTCGCTGTACTCTGCCGTCGCCGAACAACAGCGCCTGCTGCACGAGCGCGGCGTCGCCACGCGGATCGTGCCCGGCGTGCCCGCCTTCGCCGCGGCGGCGGCCGCGCTCGGTGCCGAGCTCACAGTTCCAGGTGTCGGACAGAGCCTGCTCATCACGAGGGTGTCGACGCTCTCCACCGATATGCCGCCGGGGGAGACCCTCGCCGAACTCGCATCCACCGGAGTCACACTGGCGCTCCACCTCGCCGCCCGGCAAGCCGACGCCATCGTCGACGCCTTGGTGCCCTTCTACGGCTCCGATTGCCCGACCGCGACCGTCGCCTTCGCCAGCCGCGACGACGAGCAGATTCTCCGCTGCCCGTTGAGCGAGTTGCCCACGGCGCTGGCCGACGCGGGCATCGTGCGGACCGCGGTCATCTTCGTGGGGCGCGTGCTGGCCGCCCATCCGGGGGCCACCGACAGCTATCTGTATTCGCAGGCCCGCGTATCAAAGCTGCGGGGCGCTAGCCGTCGCGGGGAGGATCAGCATCATCTCGGTCCCGAGGATCGGCCCGATAGTCGCGACGTGCTCTGAGGAAGAGCGCGACGCCGCCGAACCCGAAGAAGCCGGTGCAGAAGAGAGCGGCGTACCCCTGTATGCGATTCGTGCCGCGCTGCTCGTCGATCGTCCGGCCGGCGGGGCGTTGGATCGGCAGGTCGTAGGGCAGCGGCGGTGGTGGCGTGACGAGTCGTTCGCGGTAGCCCCTCGAGAAGATCGATCCGGTCGAAGAGCAGCGATCGTC
Source organism: Gordonia sp. X0973 (assembly GCF_013348785.1). Taxonomy (NCBI): domain Bacteria; kingdom Bacillati; phylum Actinomycetota; class Actinomycetes; order Mycobacteriales; family Gordoniaceae; genus Gordonia; species Gordonia sp. X0973. The sequence goes on along the minus strand of NZ_CP054691.1, from coordinate 1,893,485 downwards.
GGGACCCATCGGTTTGTTGTCGCACTGCGCCGGATTGGCGAAGAAGAAGGAGAAGGCCATCGCCAGCCCGGCTAGCACGAATACGAGGCAGATGGCGAGAACCCACTTGTCCTTCCCGCTGCCGAGGCGGGTCGTGAGCGGCCGGTCACGCCCGTTGCGGCTCCAACGAGCGTCCGACATGAACGCAATCATTTCACACCGAACTCGGCGAACTAGGCTGGCCGAATGGCGGTTCTGATCCTCGGCGGTACCGGTGAGGCGCGCGAAGTGGCACAGCGCCTCGTCGCCGACCGCGTGCCGGTGATCAGCTCACTTGCCGGACGCGTGGCGAATCCGCGGCTCCCGGTCGGCGAGGTCCGCTCGGGCGGATTCGGCGGCGTCGACGGCCTCGTCACCTGGTTGCGAGAGCACCGGCCCAGCGCCGTCGTCGATGCGACGCATCCGTTCGCGCAACAGATCTCCCGGCATGCGACGACGGCTTGCGGTGAGGCCGAGATCCCGCTGCTGCGGCTGTTGCGCCCGGCGTGGACACCCGTGGACGGGGATCGCTGGGTCGTCGTCCCAGACATCGCCGCGGCCGCGCGGGCGGTGGCCGAGTCGGATGCACGGCGGGTCATGCTCACCACCGGACGTCAGGACGTCGGCGCCTTCGCCGCGATCGACGGGAAGGAATTCCTGATCCGCGTCGTCGACCCGCCGTCGGGCCCACTCCCGCCGCACCGCGAGATCCTGCGGTCGCGCGGGCCCTACGGGCTCGACGAGGAGCGGGCGCTGCTCGTCGACCACGACATCGACCTGCTGGTCACCAAGAACAGCGGGGGAGGGCTCGTCGAGGCCAAGCTGGTGGCGGCGCGTGAACTGGGCCTACCGGTGATCGTGGTCGACCGTCCCGCCGAATCCTGCGAAACCGTGGTGTCGACCGTCGACGAGGCGGTGGCCTGGATCAAGCGGGGCGTGGATCAGTCCCCGTAGTGCCGCGGGGTGAAGACCAGCCGCCCGCCGGGCCGCTCCGCGACGGTCGTCGTCGACGACCCGACGATCACCAGGGTGCGCATGTCGACGACCGAGGGATCGAAATCCGCGACGGTCGTCGCCGTCAGCGCCTCCCCGGGGCCGCCGACGTCGCGGCCCAGCAGCAGCACCCGTTCCCCGGGCACCCGCTCAAGCAGCAACGCTTTCAGGTCGGCGACCTGGTGGTTGCGACTGATCGAGCCCGGGTTGTAGATCGCGATGACGAGGTCGGCGTCGAGGGCGGCGCTGATCCGCTTCTCGATGACCTCCCACGGCTTGAGTCGATCCGAGAGCGAGATCAGCGCCAAATCGTGTCCGAGGGGGGCGCCGAACGCGGCGGCCACCGCCGAGGCGGCGGTCACCCCCGGCAACACCGTCACCGGCACGTGGTCGTATTCCGTTTCCGCGGCGACCTCGGCCACCGCGGTCGCCATCGCGAAGACGCCGGGATCGCCCGACGAGACGACCGCGACCTTCCGGCCGCGACGGGCCAGGTCGAGTGCGAACTCGGCGCGCTGGGACTCCACCCGGTTGTCGCTGGTGTGTACCTGCTGACCGGGTCGCGGGGTCAGGCGGTTCAGATAGGTGGTGTAGCCGACGAGGTCGGTGGCCTCGGCGATCGCGGCGCGGACCTGCGGTGTCTGCTGGGCCACGGGGCCGGGGCCCAGGCCGACGACGGTCACCCCGCCGCCCTCTTCGGCGCCCTGCGGGGCCAGCGGATTGTTCGTCGCACCGGGCACCACGATCATCGAGAAATACGGGACGGTCGACGGATCGACGTCGACCACGCGGGCGATCTTCTGCTCGTCGGTCGTCGCACGCTCCACGTACCAGGCCTCGTCGATCCGGCCGGCGGCCCGCAGGGCAGCGCATACCCGGTCGAAGGTGCGCCCGAGTTTGAGCACGGCGATCGCCGACCCGCTCGCGAGATGGGCGACCAGATCGCCGTCGGGGGCGGTGCCCGGCAGCACGACGAGGTTCTCCTCGCCCTCGACGAGCGGGATGCCCAGCGCCGCGCTGGCCCCGGACACCGAGGTCACCCCCGGGACGATCTCGGTGGCGAACCTTCCGGTCAGCCGCTTGTGCATATGCATATACGAGCTGAAGAAGAGCGGATCCCCCTCGGCCAGCAGTACGACGTCGCGCCCGGCCGCCAGATGTTCGGCGAGACGCTCGGCGCTCTCGGCATAGAAGTCGGCCATCGCACCGTCGTATCCGCCCGGGTGGTCGACCGTCTCGGTGGTGACGGGGTACATGAGCCGTTCCTCGATCTGTCCCTCACGCAGGTAGGGAGAGGCGACCCGGCGCGCGATGCTCCGCCCGTGCCGCGCACAGTGGTAGGCGATGACATCGGCGGCCCCGATCAGCCGGGCCGCCTTCACCGTCACCAGTTCCGAGTCACCCGGGCCGAGGCCCACCCCGTACAGCGTGCCGCTCATCGTTCGCTCGCACTGGCCAACGCGTTGAGCGCCGCGGCGGTGATCGCCGACCCGCCGCGGCGACCGAGGACCGTGAGGAATTCGACGTCGGTCCGTGCGGCCAGTACCTCGCAGGATTCGGCGGCGCCCACGAAGCCGACCGGGGCCCCGACGATTGCCGCCGGGCGGGGAGCCCCCTGGTCGATGAGGTCGAGCAGTTCGAACAACGCCGTGGGTGCGTTGCCGACGGCGACGACCGCGCCCTGTAGGCGCGGCAACCACAGGTGGACGGCAGCGGCGGTACGGGTGGTGCCCAGCTCGGCCGCCAGGTCCGGCACCCGGGGATCACCCAGCAGGCACACAACGTCGTTGTCGGCGGGCAGGCGTTTGCGGGTGACCCCGGCGGCGACCATCGAGGCGTCGCAGAGGATCGGCGCACCGGACTCCAATGCGCCGCGCGCGGCCGCGACCAGCCCCGGTGTCGCACGGATGTCGTCCGGCAGGTCGGTTTGGCCGCAGGCGTGGATCATGCGGACGACGACGGTCGCGAGGTCGTCGTCGAAGGCGGTGAGGTCCGCTTCGGAGCGGATGATCGCGAAGGATCTCTCGTAGATCGCCGCGCCGTCGCGCAGATACTCGGCCATGGCTGGTGAGCCTAGTGGCCACTCATAACGATGCGACGATAGGTGCCGTCGGATTGTGCCTCCACCCGCACGTGCGCCGTGGTCGGCGAACCACATCCGCGCGAGCACCCCACCCAGTGTTCGCGCGATTCCGGCGAGTTCGATGCCGCGTAGTCGGCCGAGTCGGCTCGTACGTCGGCGTGCGACTTGGCGCAGCCCGGCCGGCCCGCACAGCTGCTGATCCGCACCCACGGCGACGCCGCGTCGAAGATGACACCCATCGGGGCGAGAACCCGCAGGACGGCCTCGGCCACGCCCTCGGTGAGGTCGGCCAGGAGGATCTCCCGCCACGGCGTGACGATGATCGGCGATTGCACGGCGGCGAAGAACTCGGCGGTACGTGCCGGGAGCCGACCGCCGGGAACGACGGCGCCGAGCATCACCCGCCCGTCGTCCTGCGGCAGCCACCCGACGAGCGGCTCATGCTCGTCCTCACCCGCGGCGGCCGTCGGAGGCGCGGACTCGGCAGCTCTTGTTCCCGCGCCGCCGACGACGGCTTCGACGACCGAGAACAGTGCGGCCCGCTCGGGCGGGGCCAACTCGTCGATCCGCCACGCCCCGCCGGCCGCATTGGCGAACTCGACCGCGACGTGCAGGAGGCTGCGCACGACGTCGTCGCGGGGGAGACCGCCGAGCACCCGCCCGGCCACGAGGAGATCGGCGGCGCCATCGGCCCGCCACACCGCGGTGACGTCGGGGCGATGGGCCACGACGTCACCGCGGCCGTCGTCGATGCCGAAGAGGAATCGTCCGGAGAGCCCGGTGACCGACCCCGCACGTAGTTGCGCGTCGAGGGAGGCCACGACGTCGTCGACGCCGCCGTGCCCGCCGATCCGTCCGGCCAGCGGCGAGGCGAGGATATTGCGCACCTTGTCCGCCTCGCCCGCCGATCCGAGTCCGACCCCCAGGAGGGCGTCGGCGGCGGCATCCGGATCGCGCAGCCCGCGCAGTTGCAGGTTCCCGCGGCTCGTCAGCTCCAGAAAGCCGTCGCCGTGCGCGCTGGCGGTCGCCGCGGCGGCGGACAGCTGTTCGGGACTGATCCGACCACCCGGCAGGCGGACGCGCGCCAAGGCACCGTCGAGCGCGTCATGCGTGCTGAGCACGCCGGGACAGCGGTCGGCACCGGTGCGGGGCTGGGCAGGGGCCACGTGGATAAGCCTACGACCGTTCGGGCCCGTGGTCGGCCTCCCATAGGGTGGGCGGTGTGATCCTGCTGCTGTCCACCTCGGATACCGACCTCATCACCGCGGCCGCCAGTGGTGCGCCGTTGCGCGGGGCCAACCCGTCGCGCATCCTCGTCGACGAGATCCCCGACCTGGCGCGCGACGCCGACCTGATCGTCGTGCGCATCCTCGGCGGTCGCCGGGCCTGGGAGGAGGGGATCGAGGCGGTCCTGGCCACCGGCAAACCGGTCGTCGCGCTTTCCGGGGAGCAGCAGCCCGACCCCGATCTGATGGCCTGCTCGACCGTGCCCGCGGGCGTCGCCGCCCAGGTCCACAACTACTTCGCCGCCGGTGGCGTCGAGAACTTCGTCAACGCGCACAACTTCCTCTCCGACACGGTGCTCCTCACCGGGCTCGGCTTCGGCGAGCCGGAGGTCACGCCCATGTGGGGGGTGCTGGAGCGCGAATCCGTGGCAGCCCCGGCCGACGGTCCGGTCATCGCCGTTCTCTACTACCGCGCCCAGCACCTGGCCGGGAACACCCGCTACGTCGATGCCCTCTGCGCCGCGATCGAGGCCGCCGGCGCCAGGGCGCTGCCGGTGTACTGCGCCTCGCTGCGCACCGCGCCGGACGATCTGATCGAGCTGATCGGCACGGCCGACGCGCTCGTCGCGACGGTGCTCGCCGCCGGTGGCACGACACCGGCGCAGGCATCGGCGGGTGGGGAGGACGAGGCCTGGGACGTGGAGCGCCTGGCCGCGCTGGACATCCCGATCCTGCAGGGATTGACCGTCACCGGATCGCGCGAGCAGTGGGCGGACAACGACGACGGGCTCTCCCCGCTCGACGTCGCCAGCCAGGTCGCGGTGCCCGAGTTCGACGGCCGGATCATCACCGTCCCGTTCTCGTTCAAGGAATTCGACGACGACGGGCTGCCCTGGTACGAACCCGACCTCGAACGCTGTGCGCGGGTCGCCGGTATCGCGGTGCGCCACGCCCGGCTGCGCCACCTCGCCAACGCGGACAAGCGGCTGGCGCTGATCCTCTCCGCCTATCCGACGAAGCACGCCCGCATCGGCAACGCCGTCGGCCTCGACACGCCGAAGTCGCTGTTGCGGCTGCTCACGGCGCTCGCCGAGGCGGGCTACGACATCGGGGACCCCGCCCAGATCCCTGGTCTGGCCGACGACGACTCCGACGCCCTGATGCACGCCCTGATCGACGCGGGCGGCCAGGACCCGGCGTGGCTGACCGACGAGGTGCTCGCCGCCAACCCGATCCGCGTCGCCGCGCAGGATTACCGCCGGTGGTTCGCGACCCTGCCCGCCGATCTGCGCGAGGCCGTCGAGGAGAAGTGGGGACCGGCGCCCGGCGAACTCTTCGTCGACCGGAGCGCCAACCCCGACGGTGACATCGTCATCGCCGCGATGACCTTCGGCAACGTCGTCCTCATGGTCCAGCCGCCGCGCGGTTTCGGCGAAAACCCGGTGGCGATCTACCACGATCCCGACCTGCCGCCGTCGCACCACTACCTGGCGGCCTATCGGTGGCTCTCGTCGCGACCGGATGCCGACGGGTGGGGATTCGGTGCCGACGCCGCCGTCCACCTCGGCAAACACGGCAACCTGGAATGGCTGCCCGGCAAGACGCTGGGGATGTCCGCGTCCTGCGGCACGGATGCGGCACTGGGCGAGCTGCCGCTGATCTACCCGTTCCTCGTCAACGACCCGGGGGAGGGGACGCAGGCCAAGCGTCGGGCCCACGCCGTCCTCGTCGACCACCTGATCCCGCCGATGGCCCGCGCCGAGTCCTACGGCGACATCGCCCGGCTCGAGCAGCTGCTCGATGAGCACGCCAACATCTCGGCCCTCGACCCGGCGAAGCTGCCCGCCATCCGCCAGCAGATCTGGACCCTGCTCACCGCCGCGAAGATGGACCACGACCTGGGGTTGGCGCAGCGGCCGGACGAGGAGGTCTTCGACGACATGCTGCTGCACGTCGACGGCTGGTTGTGCGAGATCAAGGACGTGCAGATCCGCGACGGGCTGCACATCCTCGGACAGGCGCCCGTCGACGAGGGCGAGGTCGACCTGGTGCTCGCCATGCTGCGCGCCCGCCAGCTGTGGGGTGGCTCGGTGGCGCTGCCGGGGCTGCGCGAAGCGCTCGGGCTCACCGAGAATGCCGACGCCGACACCGGCGACCGCACGCAGACGGTGGACGCGGCCGAGGCGCAGGCGCGCGACCTCGTCGAGCGCTGCCACAAGGCCGGGTGGAGCGCCGAGGCCGTCGCCGACATCGCAGCCGGTCAACCCGAAGGTGTCGCGGACATCCTCGAATTCACCGCCCGCGAGGTGGTGCCGCGGCTGCGCGCCACCGACCAGGAGATCCCGCGGGTGCTGCACGCACTCGCCGGCGGCTTCATCCCGTCCGGCCCGAGCGGTTCGCCGCTGCGCGGGCTCATCAACGTGCTCCCGACCGGCCGCAACTTCTACTCCGTCGATCCCAAAGCGGTGCCCAGCCGCCTCGCCTGGGAGACCGGGCGCGCGATGGCCGATTCGCTGCTCGAGCGCTACCTCGCCGACCACGGCGAATACCCGCGCTCGGTGGGGCTCTCGGTGTGGGGGACCTCGGCGATGCGTACCTCCGGCGACGACATCGCCGAGGTGCTGGCTCTGCTCGGTGTCGAACCGGTGTGGGACGAGGCGTCGCGCCGCGTCGTCGACCTGGAGCTCGTCGACGCCGCCGAACTCGGCCGGCCGCGCATCGACGTCACCGTCCGTATCTCGGGCTTCTTCCGCGACGCCTTCCCGCACGTCGTCACCATGCTCGACGACGCGGTACGCCTCGCCGCATCCGCCGACGAACCCGACGAGCAGAACTACGTCGCGGCCCACGTCCGCGAGGCGATGGCCGACCACGGCGACGACCGTCGCGCCACCACCCGCGTCTTCGGGTCGAAGCCGGGCACCTACGGCGCCGGACTGCTGCAGCTCATCGACTCGCAGCAGTGGCGCTCCGACGAGGACCTAGCCGCCGTCTACACCGCCTGGGGTGGCTACGCCTACGGTCGCGAACTCGACGGGAAGGAGGCCGTCGACGACATGCGCAGCGCCTACCGTCGTATCAACGTCGCGGCGAAGAACACCGACACCCGCGAGCACGACATCGCCGACTCCGACGACTACTTCCAGTACCACGGCGGCATGGTCGCGACGGTCCGCGCGCTGACCGGTTCGGATCCGGAGGCCTATATCGGGGACTCCACCCGCCCGGACGCGGTGCGCACCCGCACTCTGTCCGAGGAGGCGACCCGCGTTTTCCGCGCCCGCGTGGTCAATCCGCGGTGGATCTCGGCGATGCAGCGCCACGGTTACAAGGGCGCTTTCGAGATGGCCGCCACGGTGGACTACCTCTTCGGCTACGACGCGACGACCAACGTCGTGGCGGATTGGATGTACGAGCAACTCACCGAGTCCTACGTCCTCGACGAGGCCAACCGCGAATTCCTGGAGAAATCCAACCCGTGGGCGCTGCACGGCATCACCGAGCGCCTCCTCGAGGCGGCCCAGCGCGACCTGTGGGAGGCGCCGCCGCCGGAGATGCTCGACGAGCTGCGCCGGATCTATCTGGAAACCGAGGGTGACTTGGAGGGTCGCGCGGAGAGCTGACACCCCTACGGGCGTTAGCTCGATTCCGCCCGCGCGACGATCGCCTCGGCCAGCTCCTGTGGGCGCTCCTCGGGAATCCAGTGGGAAGCCCCGTCGATCTGCACGAAATCGAAGGGTGCGTCGACGTAGCGCTGCGAATCGGTCGCCTGGGTCATGGCGAGGGCGAAGTCACGATCGCTCCACACCATCGTCGTCGGTACCGTCACCTTCCCGACCATGCTTTGCGGCGACGAGAGCGGAAGCGCGCGATACCAACCGAGGCCCCCGCGCAGCGCCCCGTCCGCGACGATCTCGCTGCGGAAGCGCGAGATCATCTCGTCGCTCATCCCCATCCGCCTCATCGGCGCCTGCGCCTGACGGGACTGCGAGGAGAGGACTCGCTCCGGGATGCCGGGGAATTGGAAGGCAAGCATGTACCACGACCGCAGGATCTGGTTGCTCTTGCCCATCGAGCGGATGAAGGCCATCGGATGCCCGACGGAAACGGCGGTCAGGCTCTTCACCCGGTCGGGATAGGCGGCCGCCGTGGCCCAGGCGGCCGCGGCGCCCCAGTCGTGGCCGACGACGTGGACGGGCCGGCCGACCTCGTCGATGAGCGCCCCGATGTCACCGGCCAGATGGGCCAGCGAGTAGGCCTTGCGGCCCTTCGGGCGCGCGCCAGGGGAGTATCCGCGCTGATCGGGCGCGATGGTGCGGAACCCGCGCTCGTGCAGAATCGGCGCGACCTTGTCCCACGACGTGGCGCGCTGCGGGAAACCGTGCAGTAGGACGATCGGCTCGCCGTCGGCCGGACCGGAGTCCCGCACGTCGAAGGTCAGGCCGTCGTTGGAGAACGTTGTGATGGAGGGCACGGATCCCCAAGGTAGTCGCTGTGGGAGCAAAATGGGCAACTGCGACGTTGAGTGAGTAGACGGAAGGAACCCCCATGCGGATTCGTTGGATCATTCTGCTGTACGTCGTGCTGGAAATCGCCGCCTTCGCGGGGTTGACCGCGTGGCTCGGCTTCGGCTGGGCGCTGCTGATCACCCTCGGCGCCGCGGTCGGCGGCTACGCATTCCTCGTCGCCCGCGGCCGCAGGGTGGTGGCCGACCTGGGCCGCGCGGCCCGCAACGAGATCCGGCCGACCGAGCCATTGCCCGACACGGCCCTGCTCGGCCTGTCGTCGGTACTCGTGATCCTGCCCGGCATCGTCACGACGGTGCTCGGCGTCGTGCTGATGGCCGGCCCGGTACGACGGGTGGCACGTCCCGTCGTCACCGCCTTCGGCGCCAAGCGCGTCGCCGGCCTGGTGTCGGCCGTGGGCACCCGTACCGTGTTCCTGGGCGGCGATGTCATCGACGGCGAGGTCGTCGACACGACCGACGGCACTCCCGTCTTCCAACGCCAACTGCCGCCCGCGCACTGAAGCGTTCTGCCGACACGGCAGACTTGACCCCATGTCTACGCAGCTGCTCCTCGGCGGCCGGATTCACACGCCCGCCAACCCGGACGCGACCGCGATGGCCGTTACCGACGGCGTCGTCGTGTGGGTCGGCTACGACGACGTGGGGCGCAGGATGCATCCCGGGGCGCAGATCATCGACCTCGAGGGCCGGTTCGTCGGACCGGGATTCGTCGACTCGCACGTTCATCTGACCGCGACGGGTCTCGCCGATGCCGGGCTCGACCTGTCCGGCGTCCACAGCCGGGCCGATCTCCTGCGGGTAGTGGCCCACCACGCGAGCGCGGTGTCGGCCGACGAGCTCGTCTGGGCGTTCGGCTGGGACGAGTCCACCTGGGACGACGCGGACTCCGACCAATGCCTGCCGCCGACCGTCGCGGAGATCGACGAGGCGGTCGGGCACCGACCCGCCTATCTGGTCCGCGTCGACGAGCACAGCGCATTGGCCTCCACGGCACTGCGCGCCCGGGCCGGCGACCTGCGCGGACTCGGCGGATTCGACGCCGACGGCCCGCTCACCGCCGACGCCCACCACCGCGTGCGCACGGCCGCGCAGGCCGCGCTCGGCGCCGACGAACGCGCCGCCGCGCGCCGACGTGCCCTGCACTCGATGGCCGCCCTCGGGGTGGTCGCAGTCCACGAGAACGGCGGCCCGGACATCGCCGGGCCGGCTGATTTCGCCGAGGTCCTCGCCCTCGACGCGCAGAATGTCGATCGCATCGGCGTCGAGATCGTCGGGCTGTGGGGGGAGGCGGCGACCAGCGTCGAACACGCCCGCAACCTCCTGTCGACCTCGCAGGCCCACGGCTTGGGCGGTGACCTCTTCGTCGATGGTTCGCTGGGCTCGCGCACGGCTTGGCTGTCGCAGCCCTATGCCGACGATCCGCGGACCGGCGGGAACCGCTATCTGGACACCGATGCCGTGTACGCCCATCTGCGCGCGCTGACCGAGCTGCGCCGACAGGCGGGTTTCCACGTGATCGGCGATGCGGCGATGACAGCGGTGACCGACGCATTGGCCCGCCTGACCGCCGAGATCGGCACCCCGGCCGTCGCCGCGTGCGCGCACCGCGTCGAACACGCCGAGATGGTGTCCGCGGATCAGGCGCGGATATTGGCCTCCTGCGGTGTGATCGCCGTGATGCAGCCCGCCTTCGACGCGGCGTGGGGTGGGCCGGGACAGTTGTACGAGCAGCGCCTCGGCGCGGCGCGGGCCGCCGCGATGAACGACTTCGCCGCACTGGCGAAAGCCGGGGTGGCGCTGGCCTTCTCGTCGGATTCACCGGTCACACCGGTATCCCCGTGGGCGACGGTCGGCGCCGCCGTCGGCCACCACCGACCCGAGTCGGCGATCTCGGCCCGAGCGGCATACGGCGCCTGCACCCGTGGCGGGTGGCGCGCCGCCGGGCGCAACGACGGGCTCACCGGCACGCTGGTGCCGGGGGCGCCGGCGAGCTATGCCGTCTTCGACGTCGACGAGCTCGTCGTCGCCGGTTCCGACGCGAAGGTGCAGCGGTGGTCCACCGATCCGCGATCACGGGTCCCCGCCTTGCCGGACGTCTCGCCGGGGGCGAAGGCACCCACGTGTGTGCGGACCGTGCATCGCGAGACGGTGCTGTACGACTCCGGTGCGCTCTCCCCGGCGGCGGGGGACGCATGACGAGGCTGATCCGACCGGCCGCGGCACTCGTCGCAGGGCTGGCGATGTGGGGAGCCTTCCCGCCGCGCAATCTGTGGTTCCTCGCGGTGGTCTCGCTGGGCGTCCTCGCCGTCGTCCTGGGCACCGGCGCCTTGCGGGTGCGCGACGGGGCCTACCTCGGATTCGTCTTCGGCCTCGGCTTCTTCGTACCGCTCCTGCCGTGGATCGGTGAATACGTCGGCCCGCTGCCGTGGCTCGCCTTGGCCGGGGTGCTCGCGGCGTACACCGCGGTGTTCGGCATGATCGGCACGCTGACCATGCGGCTGCCGTTGGCCCCGGTCTGGTTCGCCGCGAGCTGGACCCTGGTCGAGACCGTCCGGTCCATGTTCCCGTTCGGCGGGTTCCCGTGGGGGCGGGCGGCGTTCAGCCAGGCCGACGGGCCGTTGCTGCCGCTGGCGTCGGTGATCGGGACGACCGGGCTGTCGTTCGGCGTCGCGCTGTTCGGCGCCTCGGTCGCCTGGCTCTTCGTCTTGGGTATGCGGGCCTGGCGGCGCGATCCGCGGCCCGCCGACGAGGAGCCCCGCGTGTTGTCGGCCGGGGTGGTCACCGCCGTGGCGACGGTGCTGCTGGCCCTGGCGGCACCGCTGTCGGCCATCCTCGTCACCCCGACCAGCCTGGACCGGGTGTTGTCGCCGGCCTCGGCGCGCATCGCGATAGTCCAGGGCAACGTTCCGCGGCTGGGTCTGGAGTTCAACGCCCAGCGGCGGGCCGTGCTCGACTACCACGTGCGCGAAACCCTTCTGCTGGCCGCCGACATCGCCGCGGGACGCGTCGCCCAACCCGACTTCGTCGTCTGGCCGGAGAACGCCTCGGACATCTCCCCGGTGGACAACCCGGACGCCGCCGAACAGATCCAGCTCGCGGCCCGGGCGGTCAAAGCGCCGATCGTGCTCGGCACCATCCTCACCGACGGTGAGGGCAACCCGACCAACTCGGTGATCGTCTGGGACCCGCAACGCGGCATCGTCGACCGCTACGACAAGCACATCATCCAGCCCTTCGGCGAATACCTGCCGTGGCGCGGGTTCTTCCGGCACTTCTCCTCCTATGCCGACATGGCGGGAAACTTCACCCCCGGCCACGGCCCGTCGGTCGTCCGGATACCGACCCGTTCGGGCACCGTGGTCGCCGGGATCACGACGTGCTGGGAGGTCGCCTTCGACCGCGCCGCGCGTCACTCCGTCGAACAGGGCGCCCAAGTCCTCATCGTGCCGACGAACAACGCGACCTTCGGCAAGTCCGCGATGACCTACCAGCAGCTGGCCATGTCCCAGGTGCGCGCCGTCGAGGACGGCCGGTCGGTGCTCGTGGCCGCGACATCGGGGGTGAGTGCGATTATCGGCCCCGACGGCGCCGTCTCCGCGCGCACCGGGGTGTTCACCCCGGGAACGCTCGTCGATCGCGTCCCCCTGCGCACCGAGCGGACGCCGGCGAGCCGACTGGGCGGGGTGCCCGCGATCGTCGTGTGTGTTCTCGCACTGATGGCCTTTTTGGCGGCCCTGGCCACGCATACTAGATTCAGTCGGAAACCTCTGCGCGCCCCGTCGGTGCCCGGAGAGCAAGTGAAGGAGCTCGATGAGTAGCGATGGACAGGGTGCGTCGGCGCACGCGGTGGTCGGCACGGCAGGGGAGAACGCCCTCGTCGTCATCCCGACGTACAACGAGCGGGAGAACCTGCCGATCATCGTCGAGAGACTGCTGACCTCGCTGGGCGGCGTACACGTGCTCGTCGTCGACGATTCCAGCCCCGACGGCACCGGTGAGGTCGCCGACAAGCTCGCGGCCGAGGACGAGGCCGGGCGCATCCACGTCATGCACCGCACCGAGAAGGACGGCCTGGGTAAGGCCTATCTGGCCGGTTTCACCTGGGGATTGGCGCGCGACTACCGGGTTCTCGTCGAGATGGACGCCGACGGGTCGCATGCTCCCGAGCAACTGCACCGGCTGTTCGACGCGGTCAACGAGGGCGCCGGCCTGGTCATCGGGTCGCGGTACGTGCCGGGCGGTTCGACGGTGAACTGGCCCAAACGACGCGAGTTCCTCTCGCGCGGTGCGAACACCTACGCCCGGCTGGCCCTCGGATCGAAGATCCGGGACATCACCGCCGGATTCCGCGCGTATCGGCGCGAGGTTCTGGAGAGCTTCGACTTCGACGCCATCGACTCGGCCGGCTACTGCTTCCAGATCGACCTCGCCTGGCGGGCCATCCAAGGGGGATTCGTGCTCCGGGAGGTCCCGATCACGTTCACCGAGCGAGCCATCGGCGAGTCGAAGATGGACGGCGGAGTCATCACCGAGGCATTCCTGCAGGTGGCCCGGTGGGGGATGGACAGCCGCCTGGGGCGCGGGAAGAAATAGCCCGCACCCCGGGGCCGTCCGGTTGGACCTTACCGAAGGTCGTCAGCCGCGGCGGCGCTGCTTGAGGATGTCGAGGCGCTCGTTGAGCAGGACCTCGAGTTCCTCCTCGCTGCGGCGCTCCAGCAGCATGTCCCAGTGGGTGCGCGGCGGCTTGGCCTTCTTCTCCTCGGGGGCCGCTCCTTCGAGCAGGGTGCCCTCCATGCCGTTCTTGCACGGCCACTTCGAGGGGATCTCCGCGTCGTCGGCGAACGGGACGTCGAAGATCTCACCGTTGTCGGTCTTGTATTGGACGATGCGGCGCGGGGCCAGATCGTGGTCGCGATCAGTCTCGTAGCTGACTGCTCCGAGTCGGCTTCCGCGAAGTACTCGATCCGCCATGGTGGCTTCCTCTCCCAAAGTGTGCGTGCGCGACCTCCCAGTCTACGCGAGTCGCAACGCACCCGATCCGCGCGCTGTCACGGCGGCGTCGGTACCGACTCCGCGCTATCGCATCGGGTAGCGTTGGCGACCATGACGGCCGGGACCGCACAGCGACGAGAACGCCAGGTCGCGTGCGCGTGGTGCGGCCGCGAGATCGTCGACGCGACGACGCTGGGGCGTCGCCGCAAGTACTGTCGACGGTCCTGCCGCCAGCGGGCCTACGAACAACGAACGCTCACCGCGGGCACCGCTATTCCCGAAGACGCCGTGATCATGCGGCCCGAAGAGGTCCGCGACCTGGCCGACCGGCTGTTCGAACTGCGCTGCGCGGCCGAGGACATGGCAACGGCGGTACGCGAAGAGGCCGACGCGACGGAGCTGGGGGGCCTGGCGCAGACTCTCGTCGACTTGGCCGTGGCGGCGGAACGCCTGCGATGAGTGCCGCGCAGACCCCGAAACCGAAGAAGAAGGCGCCGGCTCCGACGGACGCCTCTGTCGCCCGTCGCGCCGCCGACCTGATCGCCCGCACCGATTCCAGCGAGGGCGCGGTGTCGTTGGCCCGTGCGGCGCGCAATCTGATCCCCGAACCCGTGACGGGTGCCGCCGAGCGGCCCAGCGATCGGATCGCCCGGCTGATCGAGCAGGCCCACGGCGAGCAGCCCAGCGCGATGCGCGAACTCGGTCTGGCGGGCGTCGAGATCTGGCAGACGCTGACCCGTCGTCGCAAGGCGGTCGGGGAGCGGATCGATCGCGCGGTTCCCGCCACGATCATGTTCACCGACCTGGTCAGTTTCTCCACGTGGGCGCTACACGCCGGCGACGACCACGTCCTGGCGCTGATCCGCGCCGTCGACGAGGCGACCGCCGCCGTGGTCCGGCGCCGCGGCGGACAGGTCGTCAAGAATCTCGGCGACGGGACCATGGCGGTCTTCGTCGACGCGGAGCAGGCCATCCTCGCGGCCTTCGAGACCATCACCGCGGTCAACGCCGTCGAGGTCGACGGCTACCGTCCGCAACTGCGCGTCGGCCTGCACACCGGAATGCCCCGGTCGGTCGGCGACGACTTCCTCGGCGTCGACGTGAATATCGCCGCCCGCGTCGGGGCGGCCGCCGGGTCCGGCGAGGTCTACATCAGCCAGGCGGTCGTCGACCAGGTGGATCCCGAGCGCTTCGTCCTGCGCCGCAAGAGGTTTCGCGCGAAGGGTGTGCCGAAAGGCCTGCTCGTCTTCTCCGTCGTCCCCAAACTGTGAACCGCCGGTTCTTCGGCCACCCTTGGGGTCTCGCGACCCTGTTCAGCGTCGAGACGTGGGAGCGCTTCTCCTTCTACGGCATGCAGGCGATCCTCGCCTACTACCTGTATTTCTCGGTCGCCGACGGCGGGCTGGGGCTGCCGAAGTCGTCGGCCGTGAGCATCGTCGGCGCCTACGGGGGCTTGGTCTACCTGTCGACGATCGTCGGCGCATGGCTCGCCGACCGCGTCCTCGGCCCGGAACGCACCCTGTTCGGCGGCGCGGTGGTCATCATGATCGGTCACCTCTGCCTGGCACTGATACCGGGTGTCGCGGGGGTCGGTGCCGGGCTCGTCGCAGTCGCATTCGGCAGCGGGGCGCTCAAGACGAGTTCCACCGTCATGGTGGGGCAGCTCTACGCGCCCGACGATCGACGTCGCGACGCGGGTTTCTCGCTGTACTACATGGGAGTCAACATCGGCGGATTCCTCGGACCACTGGTGACCGGCGCGGCGCAGAGTCGCGTCGGCTTCCATCTGGGATTCGGTCTGGCCGCGATCGGCATGGCGCTCGGCCTCGCCGGCTACATAGCGATGCGTCGTCAACTCGGCGGCATCGGCGTGGAGGTCGCCAATCCGCTGCCGCGCGACCAACGGCGCCGGTGGATCGCCGTTGCCGCCGGGGTCGTCGGCGCCGTCGTACTCGCCACCGTCCTCGGCTGGCTGCGGGCGTCGAATCTCGCCACCGTTGTCGCCGTGGTGACGTCGCTGGCGGCCATCGCCTACTTCGCGCACATCCTGCGAAGCCCGCTCATCTCGCCCGGCGAGCGCAGGCGCGTCCTCGCGTTCCTCCCGCTGTTCGGTGCGTCGGTGGTGTTCTGGGCCCTGTACCAGCAGCAATTCACGACCATCGCCGTGTACGCGGACTCTCGGCTGAATCGGAGGGTGTTCGGGTGGGAGGTGCCCGCCGCGTGGGTGCAGTCGATCAACCCCGTGCTGGTCATCGTGTTCGCCGGGGTGTTCGCCGCGATGTGGACGGCATTGGGGCCGGCGCAACCGTCGGCACCGGCGAAGTTCGCGATCGGGACGTCGTTGATGGGGGTCGCGTTCCTGTGTTTCCTGCCGATGGCCGGGGGCGGTCCGGGAAGCGCCCCGATCCTCGGGCTGGTGGGGATCCTGGCGCTGTTCACCTTCGCCGAGCTCATGCTCTCGCCCGTCGGGCTCTCCTTGGCCACGCGGGTAGCGCCCCGCGCATTCCAGTCGCAACTGGTGGCGCTGTTCTTCCTCTCCGTGGCCCTGGGATCGGCGCTATCCGGGGTGTTGGCCGGCAAATACGACGAGCACCACGAGACGCCCTTCTTCCTCACCCTCGGTGTCGCCTCGCTGGTCACCGGAGCGCTCGTCGGTGCCGCCGTGCCGTGGATCAACGCGCGGATGCGCGATGGGTAGCGCGCCTTCTCGGCTAGCGCGGTCTCGATACGCCTTCTCGGCTAGCGCCTCGAAGGCACTCGACCACCGTCTACGGCACTCGACCGCCGTCTACGGCACTCGACCACCGTCTACGGCACTCGACCACCGTCTTCGACACTCGACCACCGTCGCCGGTCGGCGACCACCATCTTCGGCACTCGACCACCGTCGCCGGTCGTTCGCCCACATTTGGGTGGTCGAGTCGATTCGAGGCGCTAGCCGAGAAACGGTATCGAGACCCGGTGAGGTGCTAGGCCAGCGCGCTCACCATCGCGCGAATGAAGCTACTTCTCGACCGGAGCGTCGGAGTGGGCGGCGGCCTGCGCGGCCCGGATCTTCCGTCCGCGCATCTTGTACTTGACGATGTAATACACGATCACCAGGCCGATCACGCCGCCGATGATGGCGCCCACGAGGGTCGCGCCTTGGAAGCCGATGATCCCGTTGAGCGTGTTCTTCGCCTCCCAGGCCGGGCCGGGAGTGGTCGGGTTGCTGGTGTTGACGGCCAGGGTGAGCAGGTTGGGGATGGCGAAGACGATCCCGACCAGCAGGAACACGACGCCGATGGTGTGCTTGAGCTTGTCCCAGGAGGCGACGGCCATGGCCAGGCACACGATGGGGACCAGCGTGAACACCACACCGAAGACGACACCCCAGGTCAGACCGTGGCCGCCGGTGAAGTCGCGGACGAAATCGGCCCACTGGCGCGGCACTACGGAGCGCAGGACGAAGTAGAGGACGATCAAGACGGCGACGCCGATGAGGGCGAGCAGCGCCCGTTTGATGATGCTGCTCACCGTGGCGCCGAAGCTCTTGCGCTTCGGCTCCTCGACCGCGTTCTGTTCTCCGGTCGGGGTGGGAAGAGTCGGGTCGCCCGGGGTCGGCACGGTGTTCTCGTCGTTGCTCATGAGAGTTACTGTGGCACACCTTCACCGAGTTTGTGGTTCAACGCCCACCCCGTGTCGCCGGTGCGCCTCACCGCCTACAAACGCCAGGCCAGCGCGGCGCCGAGGGCTCCGGTGGCGTTGAGCGCCCAGTGCAGCGCGATGGGCGTCAGGAGACTGTCGGTCTTGTACCGCAGCCACCCGAAGACAAGGCCGGCCACGGTCGTCGCCACGACGGAGAGGACCACCCCGGCGATCCGGCCGAAATCACCCCCGCCGAACACCTCGTGCAGGCCCTTGTTCCCGCCGGCGAGGTTCAGTGAGGAGAGGATGTGCCAGAGGCCGAAGAGGATGGCGCCGACGCCGAGCGACACCGGAACCGACCAGGTCCGCATCAACGATCCCTGCAGGACGCCGCGAAACAACAGCTCCTCGGGCAGGACGGTCTGGAAGGGGATGACGACGAAGGCGGCGAAGAGTGCGGTGCGTCCCGATCGCCAGCGGTCGTCGAGGAAGAATTCGCGCAGCGGCCCGATGGCCACCGCGACGGCGATGATCAAGACCACGACCGCCACGACGACCCCGGCCCAGGGCAGGCCCTTGCGCAGTTGGGAGGGCGTGACGCCGAGGTCGTGCCATTTCAATCCGCTGATCAGCGCAGCCGCACCGAGCAGCACGGCCGTCGTGGGGATGACGAGGAAGACGGCTCGGCCGTGGCCGTAGTGGGCGATCAGGTTGGCGCTGGCGATGACGAAGACGATCGTCGCGATCAGCGCCGGATGAATGCGGTCGATCGCCGCTACGTGATCCATCCAGCGATGGTATCCGCCAGCAGGTAGACGTTGAGGACGATGATCACGGTGGTGACGACGGCCATCGCCACGGTGGTGAGCGGGCGGTTGGCCAGCGCACCCATGACGTCGCGGCGCCGGCTGAGCAGCAGCAGCGGCACCAGGGCGAAGGGGATGCCGAACGAGAGGACGATCTGCGAGAAGATCAGAGCCTGGGTGGTGTCGATCCCGAGGGCCAGCAGGAGCAGCGCGGGCGCCATGGTGATCGCGCGGCGCAGGTAGACCGGCAGGCGCAGACGCATGAACCCGCTCATGACGACCTGGCCCGACTGCGTGCCGACACTCGACGAGGACAATCCCGACGCGAGTAGTGCGACCGCGAAGGCGAGCGCCGCGCCGCCGCCGAGGAGGGTGCCCAGCTCGTGGTGGACCTGCTGGAGGTCGGAGACCTCCGATCCGCCCCCGCGGTGGAAGAGGGAGGCCGCGATCGCCAGCATCGCCAGGTTGATCAGGCCGGCGACCCCGAGGCCGATGAGGCAGTCGGCGCGGTTGTACCGCAGCAGGGTCTGTCGATCGGCGTCGGTGTCGGCGGAGATGCGGTTCTGGTGCAGGGCCGAATGCAGGTAGACGACGTGCGGCATGACGGTGGCCCCGATGATTCCGACGGCCAACGCGGGGGCGCCGGCACCGGACAGGTCGGGGATCAGGCCGTGCATCAGTTCTCGCGGGGGATAGTCGCCGGCCCGGATCACGAGGTAGCCGAACCCGGCCGCGACCAACCCGAGCAGCGCGATGATGGCCAGCTCGAAGGCGCGGAAACCCCGGTTGCGCAGGGCGAGGATGGCAAAGGAGAGCACCGCGGTGACGATCCCGGCGGGCAGCATCGGCATGCCGAACAGGAGGTTCAGCGCGATCGCGGCCCCGACGAACTCCGCGAGATCGGTCGCCATGGCAACGATCTCGGCCTGGACCCACAGCATGACGTTGGTGCGCCGGCCGTATTCGCGGCGGCACAGTTCGGGGAGGTTGAGGCCGGTGGCCAGGCCGAGTTTGGCCGACAGGTACTGCACGAGCATCGCCATCACGTTGGCCATCACGACGACCCAGACCAGCTGGTAGCCGTATCCCGACCCGGCTGCGAAGTTCGTGGCGAAGTTTCCCGGGTCGATGTAGGCCACCGCGGCGACGAAGGCGGGTCCGAGCATGAGGAGCATCGAGCGGCGGCGGCCGGTGCTGCGCAGTTCGCCCACCGTCAACTCTGTTGTGACACCCATACGGTCATGCTAACAAAGAGTTTCGGTCACCCGAAACATTGGGTCGGTGGCAGACTCGACATGTCATGAACGCCTTCGACGACGCCGAACTCGAGCGCTACTACCGGCAGATCGAGGCCCGTACGAGCGGTGCCTCCGCGCGGCGGCGCGCGGTCCGTGACGAGGCCGCCGATCGACCGGCCGTGCAGGAGTGCCCGACTCCGGACAAGACCGCCTACGACGACCAGGACGCCGCCTGGCTGGCCGTCGCCGTGATGCGCGCCGGGCGGCTGCGGACTCCCGATCTCGACGTATACCGCTGTCGCTGCGGCCTGTGGCATATCACCAGTCGACGCGAGCACTGACGATTAGGCTTTGGCGTCATGGAACGCCTGAGCGGGCTCGACGCGAGCTTCCTCTACCTCGAGACCCCCGAGCAGCTGATGCACGTCTGTGCGGTCTTCGTGCTCGACCCGTCGACC